>CALQZS010000008.1 GCA_943349945.1 Candidatus Nomurabacteria bacterium | reverse complement strand
GTGCAGGCTGGCTTCTGTAAGCTCTTGCCACTGCACTGTAACGCAAGTGGCGCTGTATTTTTTGGCGAGTTCAAACTGTGTTTCGATTCTATTAAGTAGTGATGCGTCGTCGGCGTCTTGTGTGGTGAGCCACTCGCCCTTGGCGATTTCAAACCCATAGTTGCGTGCGGCATAGCCTGCGTTGATATCGTACCCACGCCAGTTGGTGCGCGGCACAAGGTTTGGGTTTTTGTAGAGCGAGACGCGAGCATCTTCTTGCGCAATCTTTTCTACGACTGTGCGTGTTGCGTCTGTCGAACCGTCGTCCACTATAATAATCTCTAAATTTTTGTATGTCTGGTCTTGTATCGACTGCAGTGCACGCGCGATGCGTGCCTCTTCATTAAAGACCGGTATCACGACTGATATAAGAGGTTGGTTCATACCTGTGTCTGGTGTTCTTTTTCTACCACATCAACAAATGCGCGATATGCTTCGGCAAATTGTGCACGGGTGTGATGTGTAGAGGCGTAGTGTTGCGTTGCTGTAGCCCTTTCTTGCAGGCGCTCCACAGGCTCTGTGGCAAGTAAACGTACCTGCTTCTGTATTTCTTCGACTGTGTTTTGGGAAAGGGTAATACCAAACTCTTTTGTCTCGACCCCTGTCTCGCGGCTCACAACAGGGATGAGCCCTGCGTGCATTGCCACCACAACACTGGTGGCGCACCCCTCCGACGAAGACGGATAGACAATGCCAAGAGATTCATTGCGGATTTTTTCAAACTTGGCACTTTGTGGGTCTATGTAGCCCATACTTTTTATATTTGGTGTCTCATACAATTCTGTATGATATGCGGCTTGGAAGTCTGGCTCGCCAAATTTGCCACACACTAACAGGCGAAATTGTGGCATAGCGGCAAAGGCTTCGAGTACTAGGTCGAGACCTTTGTGCACCGCACCCGCTCCGCCAAACCATATAAATTGATTGCGAGCCTGGTCAAAGTTTTTATCCCGAGGACTTTCAAATTGATGTGTGGTCGAGAGTGGAAGAAGGTGTATGTTTTTGTGTGCAAAATCATACGACTGGTTTGCGTCTTTGCCACACACGCTTGAAATTATGTCTGCAGACTCAACACCCAAACAAGGTGCAATAGAGCGCCTCGGCATAAGTGTGACTCCGCGACGTTTCTGTACGTCATGCAGCCGTGCATATTCTGCTTGGTTTAGATGCAGCCAGTGTGCATTGGTTGCATGGTAGATTTTTTTGCAGTCGGAATTAAGGAGTGGGGCAAGGCGAGCCAGATTAAAACGATTGTCTATACAAAAATCATAAGAATATTTTGGCACAAAGCGCGTGTTGTCAAAATCAATCACATCCACCGCGTACCCGCGGTCTAGGAATTCTTGCGCCATTTGTTTGCACTCCCAACGGTTGGAGTGCGCGTTTAGCGTGCGCTCGCGCGTGTCCAAAAAAGGGAGTGTGGTATAGGAAATAAGCACCCGCCCTTTTGGAGTGGTTTTGGGCCGCAGATGCACCACGCGGCCCTGTAGGCGAAATTGTATACGCCGCAGTATTTCTTTATAGGTCATAGTCATCTTTGTGTTTTTGCATCCACACAGCCAGGCACAACAGCACCCACAGTTGATAGTAGCTCTTTGGGTTGTTGCCCGCGAGTGTTTTTGTAATGTGTGCGCGGGCGGCGCTTTCGTGCACCACGCCAAAAATAGGGGCACCGGGTGCAAACTGTTTTTCTACATACGCGCGCATGTGCGGCTCGGCAAACCACCGGCGCACCGGCGCGCCAAACCCTTGTTTTTTGCGGTCGACAAACTCGCTTGGCATTATTTCGCGCAACAAGTCTTTGAGGATGAGCTTGCCTGTGGTGCGGTCGGTTTTATACTCGGTAGGCAAATTGTAGGCAAACTCGGCAAGGTGGTGGTCGAGCAGAGGGCAGCGAATTTCCAGCCCATGCATCATGCTGGTTTGGTCTACCTTGGCAAGCAGCTGCCCCGGCAGGTACGTGGTAATGTCGAACATGTTTATTTTGTCGAGCCCGTTTGGCATAGGCGGCACCAGCGAGTCCGCAGCTTCTTTGCCAACATGCGAGTTGTCTTTAAGTAGTGTGCGTCGCAGCCGGGCAGGGAATACGGTAATGCTTTTTATATGCTCGCGGTATGGGTTAGAAAAAAGGGCGTTTTTGAGCCGCACCAATTTGGGGCGGTTCCAATAGGCAAAGTAGTTGCCGTAGCCCAAAAACAGCTCGTCGCCGCCGTCGCCGGCAAGCGCCACTTTTACTTTGCTTGCTGCAAGCTCCGAGACCATGTGTTGGGGAAAGTCCGCAGAGTCGCCGTGCGGCTCGTCAAAATATTCGATAACCTTTTCAAGTTCTTCTATGATGTCGCTCGTTGCTTGGAGTGTATGGTGGTCGGTGCCTATTTTTTTTGACGCTGCTTCTGCAAAGGGGAGCTCGTTTATATAGTCGCCGTACCCCAGCGCAAAAGTTTTAATAGGCCGGTCCATGCACTTTTGTGCATAGGCTGTCACCAAGGTGGAGTCGACGCCGCCCGAAAGCAGCGAGCCAATCTCCACGTCGGCTATCATGCGCTTTTGTACTGCGGCGGTCAGGAGCCGCCGTAGTTCTTCTTTTGCCTCTGCGTACGAAAGCGCAAGCGGCTTTTTTTCTAGGGCCCAATATCGGGCGGTGGAAAGTGCACCGTCTTTAAAGGTGGCACAGTGCGCCGGCAGGATGGTAAAAATATTTTTGTATACACTGCGCCATGGCGGCAGGTACATAAGCGTTAAGTAGAGGTCGAGTCCTGCGGGGTCGAGCACTGGCCGCACCCCCATAGCGCGGAGCGCTTTTATCTCGGATGCGGCAACAAGCGCGCCATCTTTGGTGTAGGCATAGTAGAGCGGTTTTTTGCCAAACCGGTCGCGAGCCAAAAACAACTGCTTTTTTGTGTTGTCCCAAAGTGCAAACGCAAACATCCCGTCGAGGTATTTTGGGCACTCTTCGCCATATTCTACATACGCTTTCAAAATTACCTCGGTGTCAGACCGGGACGAAAAGCGGTGTCCCTTTGCCTCCAGTTCTTGGCGTAGCTCTTTGTAGTTGTATATCTCGCCGTTAAAGGTAATAGCGATGTCCTGCGCATTGTCGCGCATTGGTTGGTGCCCGCCGGGCGAGAGGTCTACAATGGCCAGCCGAGTCTGGGCCAAGGTGGCACCGTCAAAGCGCATGACCCCATGGTCGTCGGGGCCGCGCTTGCCCAGGGCTAAAAGCGCGGCTTCTGTGCCGCTGCTATCCCCAGTTGTCGCGAGTATGCCACACATTGCCGTATTCTATCTTGTAACTCGCCAACTGTCGCAGTTGTTTCAATGGGCTACATCTCTAGCACTGTCCAATGCTCGGGCAGCAAGTCGCGGGTGTCGAGTTTAATGTTCCAGTGTTTGGGGGCAATGGTTATCCCTGTGCGGTAATGGTCGGAGAGCCACGAGCCCCACCAGCCAAAAGTGCTGTTGGCTAGGATGTGGTGCTTGCACAGCCGCATCAACTCCAAGTCCTCAAAATTTTTGTCGGGCCCTTGGCCGATATATTCGGTGGGGAATCCGGTTTTGATATTTTCGCGTGCCCACTCTGGCTCGTCAGAAAATACA
>CALQZS010000007.1 GCA_943349945.1 Candidatus Nomurabacteria bacterium | reverse complement strand
CGGTATTTGCCCGAGCTTGGGTTTGGCTCCGTGACGCTATTTTTCTTGCGCGGTGTTAATGCATTTTTGTCGTGGTTGGGGAATGCGAGTCCTTTTGCCTGCTCACGTTTATGGTGTTTTTGGGTCGGCGGGTTTGAAGAAATAGAGTTCCACTTCGTCAAACCCTAGGCGCTTGCACAGAGCGCGGTCTCTTTGTAGTATCAGCACATTATGAAGATTGGTATTGTGGGGGTAGGGAACGTAGGTAGCGCCGTGCGGCACGGGCTCACACGCATTGGGCATGAAGTGTCGATATTTGATGTAAAGATGCCCGAGACAGCGCTTGCACACGTGCTGCCGTCGGATATGGTGTTTGTGTGTGTGCCGACGCCGCAAGCGGCAGATGGCACCTGCGATGTATCTATTGTGGAGCGTGTGGCGGATGAGTTGGCGCAAAACCACTACCGCGGCTTGGTGGTGATTAAGTCCACCGTGGAGCCGGGTACCACAGACCGCCTGCAAAAAAAGCACACCAGTCTTCGGTTTGCATTTTGCCCCGAGTTTTTGCGCGAGCGCGCGATGTACATAGACTTTGTCGAAAACCACGACGTGCTTATTGCCGGGGTATACAACGATACTGATGCCGAGCTGCTTAAAGAGGCGCATGGCCCCTTGCCCAAGCAGCACGCGGTCGTGTCGCCACTTGAAGCCGAGTTTGCAAAATATTTCTCTAACGTATTTAACGCGCTGCGCATTGTCTTTGCCAACCAGTTTTACGATGTGTGTAAAGCGGCAGGGGCGGACTACAACAAAGTCAAAAATGCAATAGTAAAACATCGCAATATCCACGACGTGTACCTCGACTGCAACGAGAACTTCCGCGGCTTTGGTGGCGCCTGCCTGCCCAAAGACTCATCAGCGTTTGCAAAGTATGCCAAAAAAATAACTGGAGAAGGTGACGCATTGTCGCTCTTTGAGGGGATTGTTGAGATAAATAAGCGCTACAAGCCGACTGTGCTGTAGTAGCAACTATGAAAAATGTTCTCATAACTGGCGGTGCGGGGTTTGTGGGCTACCACTTGGCCAAGCGGCTGGCTGGGCAAGGGTACAACGTATACATTGTCGACAACTTTTTTCGTAGTCAGGACGATGCAGATTTTGCAGCACTAAAATCGCTCCCCAATGTGTGGACCATGGAGCGCGATTTAACAAAAGAATCGTCGTGGGATGAGTTGGGTGGAGGATTTGACCATGTGTATCATTTGGTCGGCATCAACGGCACGCAGCTTTTTTATGATATGCCGCACGAGGTGTTGCGCATTGGGGTGTCGACCATACTACACGGGCTTGAGTGGTTTCGTACCAAAAACGGCGTCCCTGGTGCAAAAATTCTTTTTACTTCTTCCAACGAGGCATACGGCGATGCGCTCAAGTCGTTTAATCAACTGCCGCTCCCAACGCCCGAGGATGTGCCGCTGGTTATTGGCGACCCATACAACCCGCGCTCGTCGTACAGTGCGCAAAAGTTAATCGGCGAGTTGTTTTTTATCCACTACGCAAAGGCGTACAACTTTCGCATGTCTATTGTGCGCCCGCACAACTTCTATGGTCCGCGTGCTGGGTGGGGGCATGTGATACCCGAGGTGGTCGAGCGTATTGCTGCCCGTGTCGAGCCGTTTCCTATTTTTGGCGCAGATGACACGCGTTCGTTTTGTTATATAGACGATGCTGTCGAGGCAATACAAGCAGTGATGGAGTCCGAGAAGACTGATGGTGGCACGTACCACATTGGCACAACTGAAGAGACTAAAATACAAGATTTGATAGAGAAAATATTTACAGCCACACATTGGCGGCCAGCGACACTCGACATTAAAAATTCGCCAGAGGGGAGCGTGAAGCGCCGCTTGGCGGACGTGTCTAAAATAAAACGCGACACCGGATGGGAGGCAAAAACGAATCTTGAAGAAGGTCTTACAAAGACAATCGAGTGGTATTTGATGCATCCAAAACCCGCCGCAAAAAAGTAGTTTTTACAAAGAGGCGACTGTGCTTGTTTGGCCGTCTTTAACCAAAATAATATCGCCGCTTTTGTTTTCGGTTTTTTCTTCAACTAGCGCTACCACTGCTGCAGCTACCACGTCAGGGCTTTGCATCTGTGCCGCATCGCCTGCAATGCGCTCGCGCATCTGTGTGTTGGTGGGGCCGGGGCACAGAGCAAAAAATTGCTGCTCTGGGCGGTTGCGGGCAAGTGCCTGCATAAAGCTGTTTACTGCAGCTTTGGATGCCGAGTATGCAGCCGTGCGCCCGTTTGCTTGGATGCCCGCCGACGAAGACAGTGCGATGATGCCGCCGTCTTTGGGGATGTGTTTCAAAAATTGCTGCGCCAAGTACACAATGGACACGCTGTTTATAAGAAACGTCGCCGCAATGCTCTCGGGCTTTTGCTCTTCCAGCACTGTGCTTGGGTCTATGTAGCCATGTGCACACACGAGCCAGTCAACATGATCGACTTCACTCATAATTTTTTCTTGCAGTTTTTGTATGTCGGCAAAATTTGCAAGGTCGGCATCACTTCGCCCCAGCGGTATAACTTTGTGGCCCCCCTCGCGTAGTGTGCGGACAATTGCCTCTCCTATACCACCCTGTGCACCGGTTACCAGAATAGTTTTCATACTGTCTACTATATCAAAAAGCAGCCCCTCCTGTGTGGGAGGGGCTGATGGTACTAGCCGAAGGCAGCATTCCAGTACATGAGGAGCAGCTCGCCAGTGCTTTCGGAGATGTGGCTGATGCTGCTCTTGGTGTATAGACGCACGCCATGTCCCACGTCGTATTCGTTTGGGTCGAGCGTTATGTTGGCGAGCTCTTCGTCTGTGGGTATGAAGCAGTACGTCAACACCCGGCACTGCTCGCCGAGCTCTTGCGGCTCGGGATGACGCCGCCGCCAGTACATCTCGGTGGCAAATAGAAAGGTGAAGTCCTTCGACGCAACCTCGATGCCTGTCTCGCGCTTGAGGTTTGCCGCCGCTGCATCTCTTGGCGTTTGTCCTCGACGCTGGCCGCCGCCGAAGCCCCACGGGCCCATGGCCGAGTGGTGGATGCGTTTGGCGAGGTAGAAGCCGCGATTTCTTGGACTGACCGCGATAATGTCGGAGCAAACCCGTGGGAAGGCTTCCATACAAGCGGCGTATTGTTCGTCGGCGAGGAATGGCGGTTTTGGCCAATCCTTTCTGAAGTCCGTGCCACCCTCCATCCAAATGATAGGCTCGGCGTCCATTGGTTTGGTGGGGACAAATCTTCGACGTGACATGTGCCAATCCCTTCTTTTATTTGCAAGAAACAGAGCAGAATTACTCTTTATTAATTATAGCATACTTTTAAGGAAATTACAAATTTTTCAGGTGCGGCTGTGCGAGGTATAGTACTGTGTATGCCCGTCTCTATTTGCGCACTTTGCCAATCCGGCGACCTTGTGTTGGCGCTCGACCTTGGCTTCCACCCATTGGCCGACACGTTTTTAAAAAAAGAGCAGCTCATGGACCCAGAGGTGCGCTACCCGCTGCAGATGCTTTTGTGCAAAAACTGCGGGCACGCCATGTCTTCGTACATTGTGCCGCCGCAGAAACGCTATCAAGAAAACGACTACAGCTACGACTCGGGTAACTCAAAAGTATCGGTCGAGCATTTTGGCGAGATGGCTGCCGATATTTCCAAGAGAGTGGGGCTGCAAAGTGGCGACCTTGTGGTAGACATTGGCAGCTCGGTTGGCACACTACTGGAGGCTTTTCGCACAAATGCGGGTGCTGCGGTACTAGGTGTGGAGCCTGCCTACAACATCGCAGAGGTGGCACTCCAAAACAATGTACCGACAGTAAATGACTTTTGGGGCGAGCGCGCTGCGGCAGAGGTGGTGCAGGCAGGCAAGGCAAAAGTAATAACCTCCACCAACGCGTTTAATCATATCGGCGACTTAGACTCGTTTATGCAGACGACCCTCGGCGCTTTGCGCGACGACGGCACATTTGTGTTTGAAGTGCCGTACTTGCTGCATTTGGTAGAGCTGTTGGCATTTGACACTATATACCTCGAACACACGTCGTACTTTGCCCTGCGGCCGCTCCAGCAGTATTTCAAAAAGTTTGGATTGGTGATTGTTGACGTGCAAGAAAACACCTACATGGGCGGGACGGTGCGGGTAAGTGTGACGCGGGGCGGCACGGAGTCGCCGGCAGTTGCAGCGTGCCTCGCTAAAGAAGAGGCGGCAAAGCTGTTTGACGAGGAGACGTACACTACAATGATGCGCAAGGTACAGCAGTTTAAATTTGGTCTCTTGCAAGAGTTGCTGGATGCAAAAAAGGGCGGTGGCGTGGTGATTGGTATTGGTGCCGCGACCAAGGGCAACACCTTGCTCAACTACTGCGGCATAGACACGACACTGCTCGACTTTATAACCGACGCGTCTCCGCGCAAGGTGGGCAAGTATACCCCGGGTTCGCATATTCCTATTTTGCCGGACGAGGCTATTACCGACGCAGTAACGCACGCGCTTATTTTGCCGTGGAATATCGGCGATTTTTTAAAAGGCAAACTAGGACCCAAGTATCCAAAGCTTGCATTTATTACCCCGCATATGGAACAATAGCCACATTATGAAACTTACACACAAAGAGATTAATTTTGAGGACGCACGCGGCACCATTACCGACATTTTTGTAAACGACCCAAAGCAGCACTGCACTATTATTTTTACTAAAAAGGGCGGCATCCGCGGCAACCACTACCACAAAGTGTCACGCCAGCATGATTTTATTGTCAGCGGCTCTATGGAGGCGTACGGGCAAGTGGTCGGGGAAAGTGCGGTGACTAAAACCCCGCTTAATCCTGGCGACTTGGCAGTGTGGGAGCCAGGCGAAGCGCATGAATTCGTTGCCCTCGAAGACACAGTGTTTATCACCTTTGTCGACGGGCTCCGCGGAGGAGAGGATTTTGAAAAAGACACCTTTCGGCTCGAGGTGCCTCTGCACGAGCTCTATACTCGCGCAGCCTGAGGTCGCGTCGTGCGGTATACAAAATAAATAACGAGCGCAGTTATTGCTTCTGAAGTAATGGCTGCTGCAACCACGCCCCAAAGCCCAAAGAATGGAATGAGGGACACGTTGAGTGTGAGTTTTATTACTTGGCTAGAGAGTATCCATACATAGCGTTTTTTTATTTCTCCATGGGCAAGGAGGTATGCGTCCAAAATACCGCGGGGTTGGAAGAGGAGTGTGAGCGCAAGTACCTGGGTCACCAAAATAGACGCGGTGTATTGCGGAAAGAGTACGTAAAATAGGAATGGGATGCAGGCAATGTAGGCCAGTGTTGCCGCAAGCGAGATAAGAAACATCTGCCGTGCACGTAGCGAGGTGGAGCGTCGTGCATCCTCGGTGCTTTTGCCAGCGATGCGTGCAAAGAGGATGGTAACAAAGTTGTCGAGTGCGCCGCGGGCCTCTTGTACAGGGGCCAGGGCAAGTGCGTATATGGCAAGCGTTGCACCACCTGCAAAATGAAAGAGGAGTAGTTGGTCGATTTGGCTACTGACCGCAACAAAAAAACCAAGGGCGCTTAGGTGTGTACCATATAGCACCGTGTCTGCCACGTCTTGTGCAGATTCTTTTACCCGCAGCTTCCAAAGCGCAAATTGATACATTGCCCAACTGGCCACCATGTTGGAAAGAAAGTACACGCCAATGATCCACACGATGTGTTGGGTGAGCAACAGTGTGCCAAGTACTGCAAATACAGGAAAGAGTGTCCGCGGTATGGTGATGACCATATTTGCTTTAAAGTCGCCAGTTGCGACCAAAATACTTTTGGAGAGGCCGTAGCCAGAAGAAAATACGTTAAAAATCGCAATACCTAAAAAGCCCCACCCCAGCAGTGTATTGCCTTGTGTAAAGTAGTAGGCGGCGATACTTGCGCTTACGATGCTAGCGGGCAGCGCCCAGAGCATGGTGGTGCGCACGACGCTGGGGATGACGTGATATTTTTTTTGTGCAATTGCTCGACTGAGTGCACTACCCATACCGTTGAGACCAAATGCGGCAACGAGCCCCGCGACCGCAAGGATATATTTGTATGCACCAAAGGTCTCGGGGGTAAGGAGGTTGGCAAAGGCGGTGGTTAAAAGCAGGCCAGACCCTATGCCTATAATCCTGCCAATATTGAGCCACAAGCTGCTGGCCACCACATAGAGCGTGTTGGTTTTTGTATACCGCTCGCTCCAGCGAGAGAGGCGAAAAATCTGCTGTTTTAAACGGGAAAGCATGTGCACAATAAGTATAACTGGTTTGGGAATAAAAAAGACGCACAGCAATGCTGCGCGTCTTGTGATGTGGGGCGAGATAGGTACTTCAGTCGATGCGGATCCGACCATCCCCGTCAAAGCGCATCAACCCTTGGTCGAACAGCCAGTGGCACCTCTTCCAGCACTTGCGGATGAGCGGGCCCATGTTGTAGGCGCACTCGTCATCGCGGGGCGGTTCGTTGAACCATACCAGCTTGGAGAGCTCGGCACCGCCGGGGCCAACCCCTGCATTGATGGGTTGGTCTGGGTCCAACATGACGGCGCCGTAGGTCAGTGCATACGACCATTTGCCATTGTCGACGCCTTCGAACCCCGGTGTCCCTTCTGGCGCATACTCTCCCGGGATGGGGAAGTCTTTCCACGCCGTCGGGATGTGTACGTCGATGCCCAAGTCGACCCTGTAGTGGTCGACAATGGCTTTGAGTCGCGGGCGACGCTTGGGCCCGCCTCCGATGAGGGTATATTTGCCGACAGAGTCTTCTGGCCCTGTGCGGCGGATGCCCAGGCCGATCTGGAAACGGCCCTCGTGCATGCGCATCAGGAACGAATCCACCGACGGAGCCCCTTGCCCAACCCAGGCAAGGAAGGTGTAGAGGTCGGGCCCAACGAGCCCGTCCTCCTGTACCAGCTCCGCTGCAAGAGCGGCTTTACCGCGCTGGTTAAGCGCGGCCACGACGGCCGTGGCGGGGAAATGGGCGAGCATTCGTACTAGGTACTGGATAGCGACTTCTGAGGGATCGATCACGTGTGATCTCCTTTATTTTTGGCGAACGTGCCAAAAGCACAATACAACTTTATATATAGAGTGTCAATTTTTTGTTTCCTTCTCACCCTCTCTTATGTTATAGTCTGTGACCAATGAAAACAGCAATCATTACCGGCTCGGCAGGGCTTATAGGCTCGGAAGCAGCGCGTTTTTTTGCTGCCAAGGGGTATCGTATTGTCGGTATAGACAACGATCTGCGTAAATACTTTTTTGGTGATGAGGCCAGCACCAGCGGCAATAATGACCGACTCAAACAGGAGTTGGGCGAGCAGTATATCCATCACTCTGCGGATATACGAGACGGCAATGCTATAGACGCACTTTTTGCCGTGTATCCACCCGACGTTGTGATACATACTGCTGGT
>CALQZS010000006.1 GCA_943349945.1 Candidatus Nomurabacteria bacterium | reverse complement strand
CCATAGATTTGACTGCGGTTTGACATATTTAATAAAAAACGACATTATGGCTGACATTTCAGGAGGTTTTGGACTTACTGAAAATGCACCAAAAAACTATATATCATTGGGACTTTCATACGGCAGCCGGGCGACTTTTTGGCTATGGCAGATGTGGTGTTGTCCACATCCAAACACGAAAGTTATGGGGCGAGTATTATCGAGGCTTTAACTGCCGGAGTACCCGTAGTCTCGCTGGATGTGGGGGTAGCAAAAGAGGCTGGGGCTATTGTGGTGCCCCAAAACCAGCTAAAAGAGGCTGTACTGGAAGTGTTGCGGGGCGGGGGAGTTGGCGTGCTTAAATTGTCGTTGCCTAGTGCAGAGGTGTGGGCACAGGAGTGGAAAAAGACGCTACAATAAAGCAAATGAAGCTCCTTATTTGCACGCAAGCGGTCGACAGCAGGGACTCAAATTTGGGATTTTTTCATACGTGGATAACAGAATTTGCAAAGCACTGCGAGCAGGTTACGGTCGTCTGTTTGCGCGAGGGCGAGCATTCACTGCCGGGGAATGTGCGTGTGCTGTCGCTGGGTAAAGAGCAGGGCAGTGGCCGCTTGGTGCGTGTGTGGCGGTTTTTGCGCTATATCCGCTCAAGCGACTATGACGCTGTCTTTGTGCACATGAACCCCGAATACATTCTGCTTGGCGGCTATTGGTGGCGTCGGTGGGGCAAAAAGGTGGGGCTGTGGTACGCACACAAAAGCGTGACCTGGAAGCTCCGCCATGCGCTACGGTTTGTCGACCGAGTCTTCACTGTTTCGGAAAATAGTTTCGGCATAGCGACTCCCAAATTAAAAGTGTTGGGGCACGGCATCGACACCAACCTTTTTGCACCAGCCATGCATGTAGAAAACGCGGGGTTGCGCATTGTTACTGTGGGTCGCGTGGCAGAAAGTAAGCGCTTGCTCGAGATGGTGGCGGTGCTTGATGTGTTGTACGAACGCGGACAAAAGTTTTCTTTTACTATTGTGGGCGAGCCGGTAACAGAGGCAGAAGAAGTCTACGCCGCGCGGCTTGGCGAAGAAATTGCTAAGCGCCCCTACCAAGGGCAGGTACAGATGCTTGGTGCGGTGCCGCACCACATGTTGCCTGACGTGTTGCATGCCCAGGACGTGCTGTTTAATTTTGGTACAACGGGTAATATGGACAAAGCAGGGCTCGAAGCGTTGGCTGCAGGGGTGGCGCTGTTTAGCACCAATGCGCATTTTGAAGATCTGCTGGCGCCGTGGGGGCTCTATGTGGCGAGCCCCAACCCAGAGCATATTGCACAAGCGCTACTGCACTTTTTTGGTCGCGGCGACCAGCCAGCTATTTTGGCGACGCTCCGCAACAAAGTGGTTGCGGAGCATTCTCTCTCGACGCTTATTCCAAAAATACTTAAAGAACTTGCATGACCTACGCTACCCAAGTCGACAAATCGCACTATAGCGGCCTAGCCTATCGCTCGAGCGAGCGATGGAATTCATACTACCACCAGCTGGAGTTGGTGCGCACTATTTCTCCCGGAGCCTTGCTTGAGGTGGGGGTGGGGCAGGGGGTGGTGGCCCGAGAATTGCGTGCCGAAGGAGTGTCTGTAACAACGCTCGATATCGCAGAAGACTTGCAGCCTGATGTGGTGGGCTCGGTAACGAACATTCCTTTGGGCGACCAATCGTTTGATGCGGTGCTGGCTGCAGAAATCCTCGAGCATATAGATTTTGCTGATGTGCCACAAGCGCTTGCCGAACTTGCGCGGGTTGCCCGCAGGCATGTGGTTATCTCCATACCGCACCCGGGGTATGTGTTTTCGCTCTCGTTTAAATTGCCGCTTTTGCCTAAAATTGACTTGCTCATGCAAGTACCGTTTTTCTGGAAAACTCATGTGTTCAACGGCGAGCATTATTGGGAGTTGGGCAAAAAAGGATACCCAGTTTCCAGGTTTATTGCCACGGCTCAGCATGCCGGGCTGCAATTGGTGACCTACAAAAAATATGCCGACGATCCAGGACATCGGTTTTTTGTTTTTACAAAATGAAAATAGCGTACGTAGCACATATCCGGCTCCCAACCGAAAAGGCGCACGGCTACCAAATTATGCGTGTGTGTACACAGTGGGCAAACGCAGGGCACGAGGTGGTGTTGTATGTCCCCAAGCGCCACAACCACATTACGCAAGACGCTTTTACTTTTTATGGGCTTACGCAAAATTTTTCTATCGAGTATGTGCCGTGCAAAGACTTGATGCACTTTGTGCCGCTGTTTGGGCGCTTGGCTTTTTTTGCCCAAGCGTATACCTTTTTGCGCGCACTGCGTCGACAGTTATCAGGTGGCGAAATAGTGTATACGCGCGATGCAGAGGCTGTGTGGTATTTGAGCAAGCGCGGATACAAGTGTGTGTTTAATGCACACATGTGGCCGCGCAAAAGCTGGCTGGCTGCATGGCTCTTGGCAAAGGCTCGGGGGGTAGTGGCCAACTCGCAAGGTACGGCTGGCGTGGTGCAGGCGGCTACGGGGCTGCCAACTGTGGCGGTATACAATGCATCGGATACAAACCCCTACGCTGGGGCACAGAAGGAAGTGCTTCGCAAAGAATTATCATTGCCAACAGATAAAAAAATCATCCTCTACAGCGGCCACCTGTATCGCTGGAAAGGGGTCGATACTTTGTTGGAGTGCGCGCGTATACTGCAGCAGTCTCCGGAGCTTTTGTTTGTCTGCATTGGGGGGACAGGGGATGATGTGGCGCGTATGCAGCACGAGACTAAGGGGGTGCCCGGGATACAATTTTTGGGCCACAAACCAAAAGAACTGGTACCCAAATACTTGGCAGCAGCGGATGTGTTGGTGTTGCCAAATACAAGTGCGACAGAGGAGTCTGTACATTTTACCTCACCGCTCAAGCTATTTGAATATATGGCGTCGGGGACGCCTATTGTCGCGTCGGACTTGCCGTCGCTTAAAGAGGTGCTTTCGGACACTACGGCTTTTTTTGCACAACCAGGCAGCGGTGAGTCTTTGTCACGCGCGGTGCAAGAAGCTCTTGCGAATATAGGGGAGGCACAGGTTCGTGCACGTGCGGCGCTAGCGTTGTCGCGCGAGCACACCTGGGAGGCGCACGCACAAAAGACCCTCGCGTTTATCGAGTCAGTAACCGCCTGATAAACTTTTTATAATTGCGCTCTGCTAGATATACATAGAGCGAACGGGGTAGGCGGAGTAAGAGCAGTAACACAAGTGGTTGGTACGGCGTGCCACGCAGTGCCTCCATGTGCCCTGCAAAATAGGGGGCGAATCGTTTAAAGGGGAAGGTGTTTCGCCGCTGTGCTTGGGTGAGCATTTGTACGGGCGCTGCACTGCCGAGCAAAAGTTGCGGGCTGGAATACCCGCCGAGGCGTTTTTTAAATAACGGTGCTTGGTCTATGTGTACCGCAAAGCGGCTTATAAGCGCGAGAGAAAATAAATAATCTTGCCCCCAGACTTTGCGTTGTGGGTAGGCGCGCCATACCGCATGGGCTGCAGAGGTCCGGAACACTCCGTACATGAGGTTGCATTTGCCCAAACCTTCAAACTGCATAATATACCGGGCTGTCTGCAGTACCCCTGGTGCGCCAGAGAGTCGCACCATCTCTGTTTCTATGGCGAGCACTCTGCCAAAGGTGTCTATGAGTGCCGCTGCAGTGGTGGCGAGCCCCAGAGTTTTATGTTTCTCGAGCGCTTCTATACAGGTGGCTACGTAGTTTGGGTCTCGTACGTCATCTTGCGCTGCCCACATAAAGTAGTCGCCCACGGCGGCATCTAGTACAAACTTAAAATTGGGGAACATGCCAAGGTTGTGCGGCTGGCGATAGTAGATTACGCGTGAGTCGCGAGCTGCGTACTGTGTGCAGATGTTTTGCGTCTTGTCGGTCGAGGCATCGTCGGAAATATAGAGGGTCAGGTTTTTGTGGGACTGGGCTAAAAGGGAGTCTATTGCCTCGCGCAAAAACCGCTCGCCGTTGTAGACGGGTAAGCCTATAAAGAGGTGGGGCATGGGGGTAGTATGCAATATTTTGTGTAGAGATGGTATACTGCTTGGCAAATGGCTAGCGTGCCTCCAAAACAAAACCTCAGCAAATGGCAGCATTTTTTGCAGCGCCGACGCATGTTCCGCAATTGGTACAAAGTCGTATTCCCCTTTAATCGTCTATTTAATCATCAGACAAAGTTGGTGCTGCGCAATGGGTACGAGGTATGGGTGCGGAGTGTTTTTTCGGGCGACTTAACTACCGTGGAAGGCGTGTTACACCAAGACGAGTACGGTGAGGCGCTTAAGGGTTTGCCACCGGATGCAGTGATATATGACCTGGGGGCAAATATTGGCACGTTTAGTATTGCGGCAAAGAAAGCGTGCCCTAGTGCGCGCATTGTGGCCTACGAACCAGAAGCACAAAACTTTGTACTGCTCCAAAAAAACGCACCTTTTGCCGAGCTACATCAAGAAGCGGTGGCTGGGGTATCGGGGCATATATCTTTTGATGCAAGCAGTCACCCGTACGCACACCGTATTTCTAAAGAGGGCACAACCACCGTGGTGGCGCGTGCCTTGGGTGATGTCCTTGCCGACGCGCATATACACTTGGCGAAAATAGACATAGAGGGTGCAGAGCACGATGCTTTGGAGTTGGCTGACCCGGCGCTCTTTGCCCGTGTCGACCGCATCATTATGGAGACGCACCACCTAGGTACTTGGGGGAAGGAAAAGTTGGAAGCGTTGGGATATATGGCGCGCTGGTGCATACCGCCGTCTGTGGATGGGTCAAACCCAAACGCGGTGGTGTACGGAGAGAGAGTTTAGTGAATGCGTTTTAAGTAGCCGTTGATATTGGCTGTGGCGTTGGTGCCAAACATGTCGCAGTACGTGCGGTCTACTGTAAATTCTGTGTGGGTGGGTAAAAATTCTCGAATGGCTTTGAGTGGGCCGCCGTGGTATTGTGCCTCGCCACCTACTTCGTTTATTATCCCGTCTTCGACTATAAAGTACGAACCAACAGACACCAGGGGTGCAAATTTTTGTAGCGCCCCGAGCACGTCTTCGTACATATGCGACGCGTCGTCGAGCACGAGTATTTTTTTGTATCCTGCAGCATGGGCAAGATCGTACCCCTCCCAGCCATTTTTAAAAAGTGTGATGCGGGGGTGTGCTGCTACTTCGGCGCGTACGCGGTCTTCGACGTCGATACTGTGTATGGCCCCATGTCCCACTGCGTCCATAAGGTCTGCGAAGTAGAGCGCCGTGCCTCCGTAGTTGGTGCCTATCTCGATGATTAGGTCGGGCTGGATTTCGCTCACTATCATTTGGTACATAACGTAGTCAAAGGGGTAGCGTAGGCAGGGGATGCCGCGGTAGGTAACTTTAAAATGCCCGCGGTACACGCTCTGCAGGTTAAACGAAACTACTTCGTCTTTGGGTGTGGGGTGGGTATATTTCTGCAGCGCTCTCTTTGCGTCGCCGTACGCACGCAAAAGCGGGGCAGGGGTGTATGTTTTAAAAATTTCTTTCATATGGCTTACCAGGGGTATATGGTGCGGAAGGGGTTTCGTTTGTAGCGCACCAGGTTTGGGGGTGGTGCGTTGACGTCGCGGAAGGTGATTGCATCTTGTGCAAAATGGTTGAGCACGGGTAGGTGCGCATACACGCGGTCGGGGATGTTGCGCAAAAGCGGCTTGGCGTACCGCAGCCATTTATACAATTCTGCATACAAAAGCTCCTTGCGGGATGTGTGCGCACGCAACATGGCGCGTGCTCCTGCTGCGTGCGCGTAGTACTCGCTTGCTTTACTGCTGCCGTGTGCGGTGGGGAGCTTGCGGTAGGCGCCTAAAATGGTGTTGAGGTGATAGAGTTTTGCTCCTGCCATAAAAAAGCGACACCATAGGTCGTAGTCGAGCGCCCACAGTGCTTCGTTGACATGGGCCCCGGCGCGCTCCCACAGCGCACGCCCCCAAAAGGTGGACTCGTGCTGGATATTCCACGGCACGTGGATAAGGTGCTCGTGGAAGTCTTTGCGTATGGGCATCACGTTGGTCATGATGCCGCTGTGGTTGGCGATGAGCCCAATACCTGTTATCCACTCCATATCAGGAAAAGTGGTAAACACCTCGGCCACCGCAAACAGACTCCCGGGCAGCAAAAGGTTTTTGTCGTTGAGGGTGGTCATTATGTCCCCGGTCGACTTGGAGAGTGCGTGGTTTATAACGGGCCCGGGGGATGTGTGGTTGTTGGGCGGCAACTGCTCTATGTAGGCGAGTTTGTCTTTGTAGCTTTGGATTATGTCCCAGCTATGGTCGGTGGAGTGGTCGTCTATGACAATGAACTCTAGGTTGGGATAGTTTTGAGAGAGTACAGACTCGATGGTTTGGGCTATATACTTTTCTCGATTGAAGCAGGTCGCAACAATGGTTATTTTTGGGTACTCTTTTTGAGTCATAGAGGGCGCTGTGTTGAGGCCATTATCGGTCTTTATCTCTAATTCTGCAATATAGGTTTTGTTTGCAAAAACAGGCCCAAACAGAGAGAATGGTGGGATGAAGGTTCTATACCTGTTTAGCGGCATACGTGGGCCGCTTGTGGAGAAGGTGCGCAAAGGGGACGACCCCGGCGGCGGTACGTGGGGCATGATACCGCTGCAGCGGCTTGGCGTTGCGGCCGAGCATGTGGAGCTCGAGCAATGGTTTTCAACCAAGACGAGCAAGTTTTTGCGTACCCGCGTGTTGGGGTTTTATGGCGCGCACCTGCCATTCTTTTTTAAATTTTTTACCTACGACGTTGTGTTTACTGCGGGGGCGTTTACGAGCCAGCTTGTGTTTACGCTTGTGCCGCACTGGTTTAGGAAAAAAACACTGTGGGTGATGCACGACTTTAGCATCACAGGTATGTTGGGTGGGGGAGAAACGCTGCGGCAAAAAGTGTTCCACTACATGGTGGCGCGTGCGGGCGGGATTGTAACGGTAGGCAAATGGGAGACCGAGGAGCTGCGGAGACGCTTCCCCCATTTGGCGCAGAAGATTGCGTACATCCCTTTTGGCGTGGACACTACATTTTTTGCGCCAAAAAATATTCCTGAAGAAAAACTAGTGATAGCTGTGGGTGTCGACCCAGACCGAGACTGGGAGTCATTTTTTACTGCCATAGCAGGGTTGGACGCAAAAATTATTGTTGCAGGTAGCTCGCGCAGGACACAAGCATTTAATCCGCCGGACTCTGTGCAAGTAGAGTTTTTTGAACCAAAAGACATGGTCGGCTTGTATGCACGAGCAAGTGTGGTGGTGATACCGCTCGATACTTCAACGGGCGTCAACGACGCTATGGGCTGCTCGACCTTGTATGAGGCTCTGTCTATGGGGAAGGCTGTGGTGGTGTCTCGCACACACACGACAGAAGGCTACATAGAAGATGGCGTAAACGGCATATTGGTGCCACAACACGATGCTGCTGCTATGCAGCAGGCGATCGCCACACTACTTGCCGACCCGGCAAAGCGCCAAACTATGGGTGCAGCAGCCCGTGCCTATGCGTTGGAGCATTTGGACATGATGGAGTGTTCTAAAAAGCTTGCTGCTTTTTTTGAGTCTATCGCGGCAAAAAAAATAGCTAGGCTTTGATAAAAATTGAGTCTTGGTATATGAGCTGGTCTTGCTTGTTGTAGTGGCGCGCTACTTCGCCTCTGTAGACAAAGCCCATGCTGCGCACCAGTTGGTAGATGTCGTCAAAAAGTGGCTGACCTTCGTACAGGGGCACAAACGACGTCTCAATTTGAAGTACAGATGCTCGAGATATGGTGTCGGGCCCGCCTTTGATGACCTTGTCTTCAAACCCTTGCACGTCCATTTTGATAAAAAGAGGCGTCTCGAATGATATGTCTTGTACTGCGTCGTCGAGGCGCATCACCTGAATTGTTTCTTCGGTAGCGTCCTTACTTTTTGGGTAGAGTGTTTTGTGTAGGTCGGACATGGGCAGCAAAGACGAGCTTGGGTGGAAGGAGCTGCGCTGAATAACCGACTCTTCGTTAGTGTCGCCTAGCGCCACATTAAGCGCATGAAAACGCTCGTCGCCTGGCAGGGCGGCACTGAGGCGGGCAAAGCAGTCATGCAAAGGTTCGAAGGCGTATATGTGTGCGTGGGGGAGCAGGGCGCGCATCTCTTTGGAATATTCGCCTGTGTTGGCGCCTATGTCCAAGACCGTCTGTATCCCTAGTGGCTTAAGGGTGGAGTCAAAAAAAGAGTGGTAGCGAACAATGTCGTACCCTCGGCTGCGAAGCAGTTTTTTGATGCGCATTAGCATATGTATGATTGTGCTACTTTTTTGACGGGAGCGCCACCCACCATCTCGATGTATACCTGTCGGCCAAATAGCAGTGGGTACGCCCACAAAAAGAACTTTTCAAAAGGTTTGCCGAGTCTCGACTCTGGAGTAAAAAATATTCTTGCACCCCATGCGGTGAGTGAGCGCCGAGGCCGAGTCTCCCACTGCTCTTTTTTGTATTTTGCGACACCTTTACTAATTTGTCCTTCGCGCTTTCGAAAAAAACTTATAGGAACATTGACTGACCATAGTGGCGCATGTCTGGCCATCTGGATCCATAGCCAGTAGTCCGCAGCGCTCCGATAGTGTTTGGGCATTGGCGCGACCTTGCGCCACAATGCTGCGCGCCAAAAAACACTGTCTTGTTGTACAAAATATGATTCTTGCCCATAGATGCCAAGGGCGAGCCAATGCTGTTTGTATGTGTAACAGGCTCCGGGCTCCAAAAGCATACCTGAGGTATCTATAGAGCTGCAGATGCCTTTGAGCCACTGTATATCTGGGTAGTGTGTAAATACGCGCGCCATAGCAGCAAAGGCCCCCGGCTGGTAGAGGTCGTCTGCGTTTATCCATGCATATATGTCGCCACTACACTGCGCAAACCCGCGATTGATAGCCTCGTACATGCCAGTGTTTTCTTGCTGGATGACTCGCATAGAGATTTTAGTACAAGCAGTGGGGTACGAGCCGCCCAGCACTTTTTGTGCATACGTTTGTGCGATGTGGGCGCTGGAGTCTTGTGACCCATCGTCTACGACGATGTACTCGATTTCAAAGTCTCCTTGTTGAGAGAGGACGCTTTCTATTGTCTCTGAAATAAAATCTTGTAAGTTATATACCGGCGTTACTATGGAAAATTTCACACTATTTGCAACTAGTGCGGCTGGTATAAAGTTTCGGGTATGTCGGCATAAGATGGGTTGTCGCCGATAATAAACGTCTTTGCCCATTTTTTGACAGGTACACCATTCTCAAAATCGATATATTGCGTGCGGTGTTTGCCGCGCATAAACAACAATGGGTACAGCCACAGGAAAAACTTCTCGCCGCGGGGTGCCATGCGTGACTGTGGCGAAAAGAAAAGGCGCGCACCCCATGCCTTGAGCGATCGTTTGGGCCGCGCAAGCCACCGTTCTTGTGTGGCACGTGACTCCATGCTGAGTTGGCCTTGCCTTTTGCGATAGTTGGTTGTCTGCAAATTGACGCACCACAGGGGTGCGTATTTTGCCATCTGCATCCACAACCAATGGTCGCCAGCCCGCTTGTACTCGCTTGGGATGGGCCCAACTTTGTTCCACAGCGCTGCACTAAAAAAGACGGTGTCTGCCTGGACAAAGTAGGCCTCCATGCCGTATATGCCGTCTTGGAGCCAGTCTTGACGATAGACTGCAGATTGTTTGAGTCGAAGTCTGTGGCCAGCCTCGTCCATGGTGGACGAGTACCCACGGAGCCACTGTATGTCAGGAAACGCAGTAAGTACTGCCGCGAGGCCGGCAAGCGCACCCTGTGCGTAGGTGTTGTCGGCATCGGCCCATGTGTAGAAGTCCCCAGTTGCTTTAGCGAAGCCTTTGTTTATTGCATCAAAAGGGCCCTCGTCTTTTTCGGGCGCGACTATCATGGTGATTTTTTTACACAAAAGGGGTATTTGATTCTGCTCGAGACGAGCCTTGTAGTCTTTAAAGACTTCGACTGTTTTGTCGGTTGACCCTCCGTCTTGAAGAATGTATTCAATCTCAAAATCACCCTTCTGTGACAGCACGCTTTCTATGGTCTCGCTGATCCAGCGCTCCATGTTGTATGCAGGGGTGATGATTGAAAATTTCATCCAAGATTACTCGCCAACTACCCAACGTTTGAGAAGTTTTTGATATCGAGACCCGAGCCATGCGTCATATACGCTAGTGCCTAATCTGCTTTTTGGTATTTGTGGTGCAAGGGCTGGATTGAGGCTTAATGCAAGATGAAAACTTCCAGGGCCATCATACTTGGGGCCGCGCACAAATTGAGTGTTGAAGTAACGTACATACTCTTCTTTGTGGATGAGGCCAAGTTTTGCAAAAGTTTGTACCCACCACTCTTTCGGTTTCACCGTTTGATGCAAATGTACGCCATCAATAACCTCTTCATTAGGGGAGACGCTCATAATCCACAAGCCTGAAGGTTTAAGGTGTTTTTTTACATTTTCAGCAAGTTTAGGTAGATCCGTTTCGGCAATATGCTCCATTACTTCCCACGACGTGACGAGGTCAAACTGTACTAACTGAGTTTTGTCTCCAGTTTCTGCCAATACGTCGAAGTTTTTTGTAATGTCACAGGTAAACAAAAAATCAGGTATGGTTGCCCATTCTGCTCGTCGAAACTTCTTTGAAATGTCGCTTCCTTCGAGGCCGACACCAAGCCAGCCGTCGTTTAAGCAGTCGCGTACAAAGCCGCCGCCTGAGCAGCCTAAATCGAGTACAGAGAAAACCTGGTCACGTCCAGGCCGAAACAAAAACTGGACCTTTTTGTTGAAACGCAGGTTATGGCTGTTGTCGCGGCGCGTCCCCCAAGGCATTGTGTGGTCGGGGGAATCGTAGGCCACTTCTCGCTCAGCCTTTACGGTAATTTTAAAATGTGGGTCTTTTTCGGTCATAGGGGGCAATTATCGCAAATAAATATCAAAACCACTATACCCTGGATTTTGGGATTTTACATCCCACAAATACATAGGTAGCTTAAACGACCAGCTATTTTTGTATTTGTGTGCAATGTGGAAGGCGAAGTCTCGCCCCGAGCCGCGGCCAGACGGCACGCCCCATGTACGCTTATTACGGCTGCGCATAAGTATGCCGTCGTCACGTACTTTTTTATGAAAAAACATAGCATTGTCCGACCCTGGGTAGGAGTCCATTTTGCGATAAAAAAGCTTGCGAGTGTACGGAAACCATTTTATCGAGAAGGGTATCCACTGGTGGAGCGGCTCTAGCATCAGCGGCCCGCGCACCGCGTCTGCCAATTTGGTAATAGTCTCTGGCCGTATCACCACAAAGTCCTCGCCTTTGTCCTTAAAAATCTGCTCGACATCCAACTGTTTGTGCAGGCTGGCTTCTGTAAGCTCTTGCCACTGCACTGTAACGCAAGTGGCGCTGTATTTTTTGGCGAGTTCAAACTGTGTTTCGATTCTATTAAGTAGTGATGCGTCGTCGGCGTCTTGTGTGGTGAGCCACTCGCCCTTGGCGATTT
>CALQZS010000005.1 GCA_943349945.1 Candidatus Nomurabacteria bacterium | reverse complement strand
TTTTTAAAAAGATATCCACAGTTATAATTTTTTTTTCATTGTATCAATGCACACTGTGCTTGATACTTATGTGTAGAGCATCGAGATGTGTTCATTGCGTCGTCCTAGGGCGCACAGTGAACAAGGTCGATCGATGTTAAGCCCAAATTTGCGACGCGAGTCGCTACTACAATGGCAGCAAAAAAGAAAAAAGCAGCAAAGAAGAAGCACCGTTAAGGCGCTCCCGCACTCAGTTATTTTGAACTGGGTACGGTATCCTCTCGAAACAAAAATCCTTCCCTTTGGGGGAGGATTTTTGTTTGTGCGCAGGCTCCCTTGGGGTGGGGTAAAAAAGGCCAAAATATGCTACTATTTTGTGATGTTTTCGCTTCAGAATCTCTTTGGAGACCCTTCCGCAAAGCTGGTACGGCAAAGTGCCACGGTGGTGGCTGCTATAAACCAGCTTGAGCCCGAGTACGAGGCGCTGTCAGACGAAGCGCTGCAGGGAAAGACGCAAGAGTTCCGCAACCGGCTTGCAGGGGGCGAGACTTTGGACCAATTGCTGCCCGAGGCGTTTGCTGCCGTGCGCGAAAGTGCACGGCGCACGCTGGGCTTGCGCCCATTCGATGTGCAGCTTATAGGCGGCATCGTGTTGCACAACAAAAGCATTGCCGAGATGAAGACCGGCGAAGGTAAGACGCTTGTGGCAACGCTACCTACCTACCTAAACGCACTCATGGGCAAAGGGGTGCACGTGGTCACCGTCAACGACTATCTAGCCCGCCGCGATGGTGTGTGGATGGGGCAGGTGTACGTGGCACTTGGCATGTCTGTGGGGGTTATTAACCACAATGCGTCATACCTGTACGACAAAACCCACGCCGAAAACGATGCAATACGCGACCAAGAGGGGAGCTTCCGCGTGTTCCACGAATTTTTGCGCCCATGTACGCGTGCACAAAGTTACGAAGCAGATGTTACGTACGGTACCAACAGCGAGTTTGGATTTGATTATTTGCGCGACAATATCTCATACCGCTCAGGCGATTTGCGCCAGCGCGGGCACTATTTTGCTGTGGTCGACGAAATAGACTCAATTTTGATAGACGAAGCGCGCACGCCGCTCATTATTTCGGCTCCTGCTGCCGAGTCAGAAGACTTGTACCATCGCTTTGCAGGTATTGCACAGCAGCTGACGCAAGAAGCAGACTACACCGTAGATGAAAAGCTGAAAGCCATACAACTTACCGACGCGGGTATCGAGCGTGCGGAGAAATTGCTCGGGGTAGAAAATATATACACCGAGCGTGGTATCAAACTGGTGCACCACCTCGAGACTGCGGTGCGCGCCAAAGCTTTGTTCCATAAAGACAAAGAGTATGTGGTAAAAGACAACGAGGTGATTATTATCGACGAGTCCACGGGCCGGATGCAGCCAGGGCGACGCTGGTCTGAAGGCTTGCACCAAGCAATAGAGGCAAAAGAGGGGGTGTCGGTGCAAAAAGAGTCGCGCACATTTGCGTCCATTACCTATCAAAATTATTTCCGTCTGTACGACAAATTGGCGGGTATGACGGGCACCGCCAAAACGAGCGCCGAGGAATTTTACAAAGTCTACGGGCTTGAGACAGTAGAGATACCTACCAATAAGCCTGTGGTGCGTCTAGACCATCATGACCAGATATTCCAAACAGAGACAGGGAAATTTGCAGCACTGGCCCGCCGTATCAAAGAGATAAACGCTAAGGGACAACCTATTTTGGTGGGCACCGTTTCTATCGAAAAAAACGAGTTGCTGTCTGCATACCTAAAGCGCGAAGGCGTGCCGCACGAAATCTTGAACGCAAAAAACCACGAGCGTGAGGGCGAGATAGTGGCGGATGCAGGTAAAAAAGGCAACGTAACCGTGGCTACCAACATGGCGGGTCGCGGCGTTGACATTAAACTAGGTGGTGCAGCTGCCACACCCGAGCATTATGAAGAGGTAAAGACGCTCGGTGGCTTGTTTGTGCTCGGTACCGAGCGGCACGAGGCGCGCCGCATCGACAACCAGCTGCGCGGCCGTGCCGGGCGCCAAGGCGACCCAGGCGAGACGCAGTTTTTTGTATCACTTGAAGACTCTCTTATGCGCGTGTTTGCGCCGGACTCTATTAAAGGCTTGATGGGTCGCTTTGGGATACCCGAGGACGAGCCTATACAAAACTCACTGGTGAGCCGGGCGCTAGAGAGTGCACAGACAAAAATAGAGGGCTTTAACTTTGACTCGCGCAAGCACGTGCTGGAGTTTGATAATGTACTCGACCGCCAACGCCGCGCCGTGTACGAGCGCCGCCGTAAAGTGCTGATCGGGTCGCTTGAAGAAGTCTTTTTGGTATTAGTGGAGCTTGCTGGCGACTTTGAGGAGCCAAAGCAGTTGCTTGCGCAAAAAGAGGCGGCATTTGGCAAAGAGGCGCTCGCGGCTGCTCTGCGTGGTGTCATGCTCCAGACGCTCGACCTGTTATGGGTGGAGCACTTGGAGTCTATGGAATATTTGCGTGGGAGCGTTAACCTCCGTGCATATGGCCAACGCGACCCTTTGACCGAGTATCGCAAAGAGGGGATGCGGATGTACAAAGATTTGGAGATGTTGTTTGCATCACGCGTGTTTGAGATGCTCGAGGGATTAACCAAAGAGGCCGCAGAGCGTGCGGTGGGTGCTGCCGTTGCTGAAGCTGCGCCTGGAAATACAGTCGAAGGGTTGGCAGGTGCTGGCACACAGCCGACACTTGTGGGCGCCTCTGATGCAACACCCCTTGCCCAGGGTGAAATTGGCCGCAACGACCCCTGCCCGTGCGGTTCTGGTAAAAAATGGAAAAACTGCGGGCTTAAAAACACCGACGAACATAGAAAAAGAGTAGGAGCGTAAGGGCTTTATTTTATTGCCCTATCCAGGTAGTCTAATGGTGGACTTGTTCCGCCTTATAGCATCAGCGTTACATTCACCCGCTATCCCAAGAAAGGGTATAGATATGTGTGCACAAGTTAGCCTCGATCTGGCTGCCAAATATCGGCGTGCGCCAAAAGCGCACGCCCAAGGGAAAACCAAGACCGTGTGGCCAATTTTGGGTAATGAGGATACTTTGGTCGCTCTGGTATCGTCTGACGACATCACCGCTGACGACGGTGCCCGGCGCGACACTTTGCCTGGCAAGGGGATGTTGGCAAACCAAACGACGTGCAACGTCTTCAGACTGCTCCAAGCCTGTGATATTCCTGTTGCATTTGCCGAGCAGGACAGTCCGGACTCCTTCGTGGCACCATGGTGCCGCATGTTTCCCTACGAGGTAGTGGTGCGGCGAGAGGCCCATGGCTCATACTGCAAGCGCAATCCGCATATCCCGAAAGGGCACATATTCCCCAAACTTGTCGTGGAGTTCTTTCTCAAGACAAGTGGGCGGCGGTGGAAGCAGTATGAACTGCCCTGCGACGACCCACTGCTTGTGTTTGAGAGTGTATTGAAAGGTGTGCTCTTCAATCCAGTGAAACCAATCCACGGACAAGAACCCTTCTTGGTTTTGGATACACAGGAAATCTTCACGACGCTTGGCGAATCGCAGCAATTGGAAAAAATGGCGCACATTGCCACGCAAGCTTTCCTTGTACTCGAGAAAGCCTGGCAGCTGCTGGGTCGACGGCTCGTCGACTTTAAGGTCGAGTTTGGTCTCGATGATAGGAAGAACCTCCTCCTGGCAGATGTCATTGATAACGACTCCTGGCGTGTCCTCGACGGTGATGGCACCCATCTCGATAAACAGATATATCGAGATCGTGGCGAACTTGACAAGGTGTTCGGAAAGTACAAACAAGTGGCGGAAATGACAAACCGGTTCGGCTTACCACAACAGAGGATTATTTTGTGGCGGGGTTCGGAGTCAGACAATTTAGCTCCGATTATGGACGCGCTTGCTGGGTACAAGGTCTTCCCAAATCTCTCTGCAGCGACCTTTACCCAGGTGATCACATGTTCTGCTCATAAAGAACCTGTGCGAGCAGTGGGTATGCTTACGCGTGCATTGCAGCAAGTGCCGGATTCGGTGGTCATTGCGCTCGTCGGCCTGAGTAACGCCGCCGGGCCGATGTTGTCTGCTGCATCGACTACTCCTGTCATTACGGTGCCTGCCGTTGTTGGTGAGTTCTCGAGTGACGTGTGGTCGTCGCTCAGGATGCCTCGTGATGTACCAGTGATGACGGTGCTTTCGCCGACAAATGCAGCACTAGCTGCCGTGAATATATTGGCAGCGCGCAATCCGTTGCTGTACATGCTGCTACGCAAGCGCCTGGAGGAGCGCCTAGTGAATACTGTACTTATCTAAGCCCGCAGTCGCTCTGTGTGGGTATCTTGAGGAGACTGTAACAGGTCTCCTCTTTCTTTTTATACACAATAGTGCGGTACAATATATACGTATGACCCCGCTTGATCCTTTGCTTATAGCCCCGGCCGTGTTTTTGGCAGGCGTGCTGATGTTTTTGGCTCCTTGCACCTTGCCACTAGTGCCAGGGTATTTGGCATTTATTGCTGGTGTGCCGCAACGCGAGCTGGGCAAGGCTGGCACCCGCGAATCTAGACGACGAGTGCTCATAAATGCAGCTGCGTTTATCCTCGGATTTTCTCTCGTATTTATATTGCTTGGTGTATTTGCTGCGGCAATTGGTGCAGTGCTCGGGCCGTGGCGGCAGGTGCTGGGCCAGGTGGCGGGTGCCGTTATTATTTTATTTGGCCTCACGATGCTTGGGTGGGTGCGTGTGCCGGGCCTCTCGAGTGAGCGTCATGCAAAAGTCCCACGCTTTGTGACAGTGGGTCGGTGGGAGAGTTCACTCCTTATTGGCGCCTTGTTTGCCTTGGGCTGGAGCCCATGCATCGGCCCCATTTTGGGCACGGTGCTGTTGTTTGCAAGCACCTCTGCCACGGCGTGGCAAGGTGCACTACTTCTCGGCGTGTTTTCTTTGGGGCTAGGGGTGCCGTTTTTTGCGACGGCGCTTTTGCTTAGTCGCGCCGGTGATGTGTTTGCCCGTTGGGGTCGTGCCATGCAGACGCTTTCCTTCGTGGGCGGCATACTATTGGTGCTGCTTGGACTGTTGATGTTGTTTGGCAAGCTCGCTTTGCTAGTGTCTTTCGGGTACGGTTTATTTGAGGTGCTCGGGTACGACCAATTGCTTAACTACTTTTAATAGACTAGGATAGGGCTTCTTACGCGTATGATAAAAATACTCATCCATATACTCGGTATCGCAGGGGCGCTACTACTTATAGCAGAGTTTGTCCCAGGTATTACTATTGCAAGCTTCTATACGGCGCTCGTTGTGGCGCTGTGTTGGGGTGTCATAAGTTTGACCGTGCGCCCGGTGCTCGGGCTTTTGACGTTGCCTATTAACCTGCTGACATTCGGACTCTTTTCTTTTGTACTTAACGCACTCTTGTTTTGGCTGCTGGCATGGCTGGTGCCAGGGTTTAGTGTGGCCGGATTTATCCCAGCACTTGGTGGCTCGGTCATACTGCTGATTGTGTCGTGGGCGCTGGACGCAGCACTATAGATATGGCTCTTGTTGATGAACTTATTCTCTCGGCTAGGGCGGGCAATGGCGGCGACGGCGTGGTGCGCTGGTTGCACCTCAAAGGTCAAGAGTACGCAGGCCCTTCGGGCGGCAACGGTGGAAACGGCGGCAGCGTCTATATACGCGGCGTACGCGACTTAAACCTGCTTGCACGGTATCGTGGCGAGAAAAAGTTTGAGGCACAAAATGGCGACGCCGGCGGCAACCGCAACAAGGATGGTCGCGGGGGAGAGGACCTCACCATCGATTTGCCTGTGGGCTCGGTGGTGCGCAATAGTGTCACTGGCGAGGTCTACGAGCTTACTGCAGAAGATGAGACCTACATGGTACTCAAAGGGGGTCGCGGAGGTGCGGGGAATGCGGTGTTTAAATCATCGGTCAACCGCTCGCCAACCGAGAGTACCAAAGGGGTGATGGGAGAGTCTGCAGATTTGTATATAGAGCTCCGGCTTATAGCTGATGCAGGGCTCATTGGGCTCCCCAACGCTGGCAAAACATCGCTGCTTAACGCTCTGACCGGTGCCGATGCAAAGGTGGGTGCGTACGCGTTTACCACACTCGACCCAAACCTAGGTGCTTTATATGGATATGTGTTGGCCGATATTCCAGGGCTTATAGAAGGAGCGTCAGAGGGGAAAGGGCTTGGCTTTAAGTTTTTGCGTCATATTGCCCGCACCAAGCTGCTGGTGCACTGCGTCTCGCTCGAGCCAGATCAAGGCGAAGATGCTGACTCTCCGGTGGAGCGCTACCGCAAAGTGCGGGCAGAAATAGAGCAGTTTGAGGGTGGTGTGCTCGCCAAAAAGCCAGAAATGGTTGTTTTAACAAAATCGGATACCCGAGATACTAAAGAAATAAAGGAGATTTTAGATTTGTTTACAAAAGAGAGGGTTACAGCCACTACAGTGTCCATTTTGGACGAGGGCTCTCTCAAGGCGCTTGGTGATACTATTATTGCCGCTCTGAGGTAATATATAGTCTATGGCAGCATATCGACCAACTATAGGGCTGGAAATCCATGCCGAACTCAAGACACAGACCAAGATGTTCTGTGCGTGCCAAAACGCTCCAGATGAGCGCACTCCAAACACGCACGTGTGCCCTGTGTGTATGGCGCATCCAGGCACTCTCCCGGTTATAAACAGGGAAGCGGTGGCAAAGGTATTGTTGGTCGGTCAGGCTCTTGGTGCAAAATTAGCCGACTACTCCGAGTTTGACCGCAAAAGCTATTTTTATCCGGATATTCCCAAGGGTTACCAGTTGAGCCAATTTGCATACCCACTCGTGCAAGGGGGGAGTTTGCGCGGGGTAGAAATAACCCGCATCCACCTAGAAGAAGATACTGCTCGTTCGCAACACACCGGCGAGGGGGATGTGAGTCTTGTTGATTACAATCGCGCCGGTGTGCCACTTATGGAACTGGTCACCGAACCTGTTATTCATGATGCTGAAACTGCGGGCTCGTTTGCCCGAGAACTCCAGCTCCTCCTTCGATATCTTGGAGCAGGGGATGCAAACATGGAGAAGGGCGAGATGCGTGTCGAAGCAAATATATCGGTTAGTAAAGACGATATGCTGGGCACTAAAGTCGAGGTTAAAAACCTGAACTCCTTCCGCAGCGTTGAGCGCGCTATTGCTTTTGAGATAGAGAGACAATCTGCTCTACTGGAGAGCGGTGGGCAGATCACTCAAGAGACTCGCGGGTGGGATGAGGCAAAACAGGTAACATTTTCACAACGCAAAAAAGAGTCGAGCCACGACTACCGCTACTTTCCAGACCCGGACTTGCCCAAGCTCAAAATCTCCGAGATGCAAGAGTTTTCAAGCGCTCGCTTGGGCGAGTTGTTGCCTGAGTTGCCGTGGGAGCGCCGAGCTCGCTATATAGCAGCGGGGCTCAAGGCTGATGACGCCGACATGTTTGTACGCGACCAAGTGCTCGGTGCTTTTTTTGATGCAACAGTCCGCGATCTCGCACAGGCAGAAGTGTTATTGGCTGCAAACTACATCGGCACTGATGTGGCTGGTGCTCGCGCCAAGGGCACACTGGCAGATGTGTGGCTCATAGAGCCAGATAATGCAAAACGAATGCAACAATTGATACAGCTTATTGCAAAGGGGGACTTGTCTTCTCGTGGCGGCAAAGAGACACTAGCGCACATGTTTGTTGATGTACGTGCGCCGCACGACATTGCCACAGCCGAAGGGCTCGTGCAGCAAAGCGATACATCGGCACTCGCTGCAATTATCGAAAGGGTAGTGGCAACGCACCCGTCTGTGGTGGCAGACTACAAAGCCGGCAAAGAAGCAGCACTCCAATTTTTGGTAGGCCAAGGGATGAAGGAGTCTAAAGGCTCGGCAAACCCAACCGTCTTGCGTGAGGAGTTTACACGAACTCTCCAGTAGGGTGTTTTTGTCGGCAGAGGATCTCGCCAGGGCACAACCGCTTGGCGAGATTTTTTGTTTGTGTGTATAATTCTTTGCATGGATGAACTAGAAATATCGGGCAAGCGGTATCTCTCGTCAAAGCGTGCGGCAAAAGAGCACAAGTACCATGCCGACTACATTGGGCAGCTGATACGAGCCGGCAAAGTATTGGGGACTAAAGTTGGCCGCGCATGGTATGTCGAGGCAGAGTCGCTTGCAGAATATTTGGCGAGTGAGTCTACGCAGACTGCGCCCGTGTATACTCCGGCAGTAGCACCTGTGGCACAGATAAAAAAAGAAGAGCCTCGCGCAGCTTTGCCACACAGCTACTCGGTGCCTATTAAAAAAGTTGCGTGGGACGAACCTGCTCCTGCACAACCCACTCTTAAAACAAACACACTCCGCTACATTGCAGATGACGAGCCGCTATTCCCAACCATACAAAAAACAACCTACACGGCGCCGCTTGAGCCACAGCACACACATGTTCCACAGGCCCGCAAGGTGGTGTATGCGCCACACACAAAGTCGGTGCGTCCCGTGGCAGTCTTGCTCCTGGTTCTTATTGTGGGGGGTATTACATTCGGGTCAGTATTTTTTGCTTCGACAAAATTGCTCGCCACTGTAGTTGTAGAGCAGGGCAAACCAGCAATTGTTGGATTTTCATTTAAGTAGCAACACTCGGGGTCAATTTTTACATATTGTCAAATGCCACTCCAAAAGGCCTGGAGTGGCATTTTTGCTCGGCAAAGTCTGTCTCAAGGTGGAGGAGCCTCAAGAGAGCATATATAAGGCAATACCAAGACTATAAAACTCTTTTAGCCGAGATATCGGCTCCGAGTACATATTTCGACTTTATTTTTAGTCTTTTCTCGTTTGGTCCAGTTTTGTGTTTTTTGCATAAAACAAAATAAATAATTTTCCGAGTCAATCGTTTTCAATGCCTGTTCGTCCCTTTTGCTGGCACCAGAGTACGCGGGGGTGTTTTTGAGCCCTGTGTAGAGGGATATTTTGGGAGACGGATATAGATAAAAAGTTTTTTCTATCCACAGTTTTTTTCTTGTATTGCAATGATTAAAAAAAACTCTCGTACAATATATCTAGTACACCCGAACTATCTGTATAAACAAAAGAGTTATCGGCATTATGTCATTTGCGCAAAAAAAATATTCTCCGAGCGGAAAATCTTTTCTTCCTGCTCGCATTGCTGCGCAAAAATTGGCGTGCGCCCCAGACTATGTGGGCAAGCTTTGCCGCGACGGCAAACTGGACTGTGCGCGCGTTGACGGTGCCTGGTTGGTGGAAGAGGGCTCTATCGCCGCGTTTGAAAAATCAAGAAAAACCGCCAAGGTTGCGCGTGCACAAGAGCTCTCACTACTTCGTCATGAAGAAAATACGCTGCGACGCAATATGCTTTCTACCAAACACGCGGCACGCATGCTTGGCTGTGCGCCAGACTACATCGGCAAATTGTGCCGAGAAGGAAAACTCGATGGTGTTCGCGTAAAGAGCGCATGGTTTGTCAGTGCTGAGTCGCTCGCACAGTTTGAGACTGAGCGTGATTGGCTGCGCGCGTTGCGTGCACAAGAGCTTAGTGACTTGCGCCGCAGCGAAATCGCAGAGTATCAAAGTGTTGATGTGGCGGAAGAGTTGCCTGCTCGTGTGCTGCAACCAGTGCGTGTGCAAACGCCTGCGCCGCAAGAAACCCCACTGTTTAGAGGCGCCGCTTTTTCTTTTGGTGTGGTGCTGCTGTTTGCAAGTGTCTTGTTTGCTGCGGATAGTTTTTCTGGCACAGGTATTGTCGGGCAGCATGTCCGTACTGCAATGTTTGGTCAAACCCCAGCCGAGCAGGCGGCAGCGCTTGCGCAGTTGGAGTCGCCATTTTTTGGTGTGCATCCAACAGCGATAACCTTTGGTGGCGAGACAGAGCGTCCGTCGTTTTTTGCCCGGCTCGTTGCGTTTTTGTTTGAGCCAGCGGCACCTACGTATACTGCTGCTCCACAGCAGCCAGGCAACGTGCCAGCAGAGCCAAGCAGTACTCCTGCGGTTGCACAAACAACCATACACAACACCACAAACAACTACACGACAAACAACACTAACCACATTACAAACAACAACAATACCTACAACAATTCGTCGTACACTATTGCCGGTGCGGCACAAGACGGGTCGTTGGTCACAAAAGATTTTTTTGATAAATCAATTGAGCGTATTTTTGATGTTATTGCACGCTCAAACGACGGTGGCGGCATCACAGAAATCACTGACGCAGATGTTCCTGATGATATTACTGCGTCTAACTACTTGGCACTCTCGGGAGGCACACTCACGGGCGCGCTCAACAACACCTCAAGTGGCACCTCAACCTTTTCTGGTGGGCTTTCAGTTAATACATTTGCAGTGTCTTCTGGTGCAACATCGACATTTGGAGGCGGCATAGACATTGCAAGTGGCTGTTTTAGTGTTAATGGTGCGTGTGTTGGTGCTACCACTGTTGGTGGTAGCAATGGGCAAATCCAATTTAACAATGGCGGAACATTGGGAGGTTCTTCCAATTTGACATTCGATAGCAGTACGGGGCTTTTGGGGTTTGCCTATGCGCAAGGTACTGCGGCTACAACGACTTCATTTTTCTCTACCACAGCTTCATCAACAAATTTGTTTACAAGTAATTTCTCCATTGGCTCGCTCACAGGCTTGCTCCAGGCAAACAATGGTTTGGTGACATCATCTTCGACGCTCTCGGTTGCATACGGGGGTACTGGCACTTCTTCTGCGCCTGCCTTTGGTAGTTTGCTTGTAGGAAATGGTTTAGGAGGGTATGACTTTTTTGCAACTTCATCTCTTGGGATTACTCCTGTTTGGGGAAACATTGGAGGCAACCTGTCAGATCAAACTGATTTGCAAACAGCGCTTGATAGTAAATTGTCACTTACAGCATGGTTTGCAACCACTACTGATGTGTTGGACGAAGGGTCTACTAACCAATACTTCACCACAACGAGGGCACGACAATCTATATCAGGTACCGATGTAATTGCGTACGACAATACGACAGGGGTCATAAGTACGCAGGGTGGCACCTTTGGTTCAGGGAGCTATATATTCCCAAGCAATGTAACTGTAAGCGGTAACTCTCAGTTAGGGACGGTGACATCGGGTATTTGGAACGGTAGTGCGATTGGTTCAACCTATGGTGGCACCGGTATTACCAGCGTTACACAAAGCCAACTTTTGATAGGTGTGGGTGGTAATGCTTGGACTCAAATTGGTACATCGTCACTTGGTGTGGCACTTTCCGACACGACAGGCACGCTGAGTGTTGCTCGTGGTGGCACCGGCTCCACCACGCTCACAGGCCTCCTTGTTGGCAATGGCACTGGTTCACTCTTAACCGCAACTGTCTCTGGACCACTATCGTTCTCCGGCTCTACACTCTCTATCTCTCAAGCAAACTCATCAACCAATGGATACCTCACCTCCGCTGACTGGACTATCTTTAACAATAAAATTTCGAGTACATCTATAGACTCGTCCTTCGAGCTGGCAGACCTTATTACTGACGAAACAGGGTCGGGAGCTTTGGTTTTTTCTACTGACGCACGGCTTTCTTCTACAACGTTGCTTGCAAACACGCTTCTTGCGAATGCAACTTCTACAACTTTCAGTGCAGGACTCCTTGGTGTTGGTTCGCAGTACTTTACGTCGCTGCTGGGTACGGGGCTCACTAATTCGGGTGGTTCTCTTGCGGTAACACTCGCTTCTTTTAGTACTACCAACTTAAGCGAAGGATCTAATCTCTACTACACTGATGCGCGAGTTGGTGACTATATTTCAGGATCTTCTACCATTCCACATATAGGTGGCACTGCTTTTGGTGATTTACTGCAGTGGAGTGGCACCGCTTGGACCCGCGCTGCAACGTCATCTCTTGGTGTCTCTTTGGCAGATACAACTGGAGTGCTTGGAGCAACACGAGGAGGCACAGGCTTATCGTCGTTTGTGACTGGTGACATTTTATACGCAGACTCAAACAGCACGCTTACGCGGTTGCCAGTGGGTGCGTCTGGGCAAGTCCTCAAGGTGCAAGCAGGTTTGCCGTCATGGGGGGTGGACCAGACCATTGGCGGTGGCGGTAGTGATGGTATTTTTGCAACCTCGTCGGGTAAAATTTATCCGCTCGACACTGCAAGTGTT
>CALQZS010000004.1 GCA_943349945.1 Candidatus Nomurabacteria bacterium | reverse complement strand
GTGCAGGCTGGCTTCTGTAAGCTCTTGCCACTGCACTGTAACGCAAGTGGCGCTGTATTTTTTGGCGAGTTCAAACTGTGTTTCGATTCTATTAAGTAGTGATGCGTCGTCGGCGTCTTGTGTGGTGAGCCACTCGCCCTTGGCGATTTGAAACCCGTAGTTGCGTGCGGCATAGCCCGCGTTGATATCGTACCCGCGCCAGTTGGTGCGCGGCACAAGGTTTGGGTTTTTGTAGAGCGAGACGCGAGCATCTTCTTGCGCAATCTTTTCTACGACTGTGCGTGTTGCGTCTGTCGAACCGTCGTCCACTACAATAATCTCTAAATTTTTGTATGTCTGGTCTTGTATCGACCGCAAGGCGCGCGCGATGCGCGCCTCTTCGTTAAAGACCGGTATCACGACTGATATAAGAGGTTCGTTCATAGTTATTTTTGACGCTCTGTTTCTAATGTGTCGACAAAGGTGCGATATTTTTCGGCAAATTGTGCCCGAGTGTGGTGTGTGGAAGCGTAGTGTTGCGCTGCCTTAGCCCTTTCTTGCAGACGCTCTCTGGGCTCTGCGGCGAGCAAGCGCACTTGCTTTTGGATTTCTTCGACTGTGTTTTGAGAAAGTGTAATGCCAAATTCTTTTGTCTCGACCCCTGTCTCTGGGCTCACAATGGGGATGAACCCTGCGTGCATAGCCACCACAACACTTGTGGCGCACCCCTCCGACGAAGACGGGTAGACAATGCCAAGAGATTCTTTACGGATTTTTTCAAACTCGTCACTTTGTGGGTCTATGTAGCCCACGCTTTTTATGTTTGGAGTCTCGTACAATTCTGTATGATATGCAGCTTGGAAGTCCGGCTCGCCAAACTTGCCACACACCAACAGGCGATATTGTGGCATAGCAGCAAAAGCTTCGAGCACTAAGTCGAGGCCTTTATGTACAGCGCCTGCACCTCCAAACCAAATAAATTGATTGCGAGCCTGATCAAAGTTTTTATCGGCAGGTGCATCAAATGTGTGTGTAGATGATACGGGGATTTGAAACATCTGCTTTCCAGTATAGGTGTATGTTTCGTTTGCGTATGTGCCACATACGGTTGAAATAATATTTGCAAAATCTACACCGTGCCCAGGTTTAATGGATCGTTGAGGTAGAAGTGTTACTCCGCGTCTTTGTTGGAGATCTTTTAATCGAGAGTACTCTGCTGAATTGAGTGCAAGCCAATGTGCATTCGTTGCATGATAAACCCTAATACATGCTGCATTTAAAAATGGGTCGAGCCGCTCCAAGTTTTCATGAGGATCTATGCAAAAATCATACGCATGCTTTGGCACAAAGCGAGTGTTGTCAAAATCAATTACATCTACTGCGTAGCCGCGGTCGAGGAATTCTTGCGCCATCTGCTTGCATTCCCAACGGTTGGAGTGCGCGTTGAGTGTGCGCTCGCGCGTATCCAAAAAGGGAAGTGTGGTATAGGAAATAAGAACACGCCCCTTGGGGGTATTTTTAGGTCGCAGGTGCACCACGCGGCCCTGCAGGCGGAATTGTATACGCCGCAGTATTTCTCTATAGGTCATAGTCATCTTTGTGTTTTTGCATCCACACAGCCAGGCACAACAGCACCCACAGTTGATAGTAGCTCTTTGGGGCTGTGCCCGCGAGTGTTTTTGTGATGTGTGCGCGGGCGGCACTTTCGTGTACAACGCCAAAAATAGGGGCACCGGGTGCAAACTGTTTTTCTACATACGCGCGCATATGCGGCTCGGCAAACCATTTGCGCACTGGCGCACCAAACCCTTGTTTTTTGCGGTCGACAAAATCATTCGGCATTATTTCGCGCAACAGGTCTTTAAGGATGAGCTTGCCCGTAGTGCGGTCGGTTTTATACTCGGTGGGCAAGTTGTAGGCAAACTCTGCAAGGTGGTGGTCGAGTAGGGGGCAGCGAATTTCCAGCCCGTGCATCATGCTGGTTTGGTCTACCTTGGCGAGCAGCTGCCCCGGTAGGTAGGTGGTGATGTCGAACATGTTTATTTTGTCGAGTCCGTTTGGCATAGGTGGCACCAGCGAGTCCGCGGCTTCTTTGCCTACCGGTGCATCTTTAAGCAATTTGCGCCGCAGCCGGGCAGGGAAGACAGTAATACTTTTTATATGCTCGCGGTACGGGTTAGAAAAAAGGGCGTTTTTGAGACGTACCAATTTAGGACGGTTCCAATAGGCAAAGTAATTACCATAGCCCAAAAATAGCTCGTCCCCGCCGTCGCCGGCAAGCGCCACCTTTACTTTGCTTGCTGCAAGCTCCGAGACCATGTGCTGAGGAAAGTCTGCAGAGTCGCCGTGTGGCTCGTCGAAGTATTCGATAACTTTTTCGAGTTCTTCCACTATGTCGCTCGTGGCTTGGAGTGTGTGGTGGTCGGTGTCTATTTTCTTCGATGCTGCTTCTGCAAATGGGAGTTCGTTTATGTAGTCGCCATACCCTAGGGCAAAAGTTTTAATAGGACGGTCCATGCACTTTTGCGCGTAGGCGGTAACGAGTGTCGAGTCGACGCCGCCCGAAAGCAGCGAGCCAATTTCCACGTCGGCTATCATGCGTTTTTGCACCGCGTTTGTAAGAAGACGTCGCAGCTCCTCTTTTGCCTCTGTGTACGAAAGTGTAAGTGGCTTTTTTTCTAGTGCCCAATAGCGGGCGGTGGAAAGTGTGCCGTCCTTAAAGGTGGCACAATGCGCCGGTAGGATGGTAAAAATATTTTTATATACACTGCGCCACGGCGGCAGGTACATAAGCGTTAAGTAGAGGTCGAGCCCTGCGGGGTCGAGTACGGGTCGCACCCCCATGGCGCGGAGCGCTTTTATCTCCGACGCGGCAACCAGTGCCCCATCTTTGGTGTAGGCATAGTAGAGCGGTTTTTTACCAAATCGGTCGCGAGCCAAAAATAGCTGCTTTTTTGTATTGTCCCACAGTGCAAATGCAAACATGCCATCGAGGTGTTTGGGGCACTCTTCGCCGTATTCTGCATACGCCTTTAAAATAACCTCGGTGTCAGACTGGGAAGAAAAGAGGTGCCCCTTTGCCTCAAGTTCTTGCCGCAACTCTTTGTAGTTGTATATCTCGCCGTTGAAGGTAATAGCGACGTCGTGCGCGTTGTCGCGCATCGGTTGGTGGCCGCCGGGCGAGAGGTCCACAATTGCCAGGCGAGTCTGGGCCAAGGTGGCGCCCTCAAAGCGCATGACCCCATGGTCGTCGGGGCCGCGCTTGCCCAGCGCCAAAAGTGCGGCCTCTGTGCCGCTGCTGCCGCCTGTTGTCGCGAGTATGCCACACATTGTCGTATTCTATCTTGTAACTCGCCAACTGTCGCAGTTGTTTCAGCGTCCTAGAGCGCCAATACAGTCCAGTGCTCGGGCAGCAGGTCGCGGGTGTCGAGTTTGATGTTCCAGTTTTTGGGGGCGATGGTGATGCCCGTTTTGTAGTGATCGGAGAGCCACGAGCCCCACCAACCGAAGGTGCTGTTGGCGAGTATGTGGTGTTTGCACAGACGCATCAATTCCAAGTCTTCGAAGTTTTTGTCGGGCCCTTGGCCGATAAACTCGGTGGGGTAACCTGTTTTGATATTTTCGCGCGCCCACTCTGGTTCGTCAGAAAATACAAAGTACGTGGGCTCCGGCACTTTTTCTTTAATGATATCCATAGCCGCTTGGTAATACTGCGGCGAGACTGTGCCGTGTACTTTTTTCATGTGCTCGTGGTGGGCAAAGTCGCCGCGACGCACGTGCAACATAACAGCATTGGGTGCAGCGAGTATGCGGCTGGCCACGTCTTGTGCGTATGCGCCCAAAGGCTCGCGCAAGGTAAACTCTTTGCGGATGATGTCTTCTATTTCTAAAAAATATTTCTCGCTTTGCCAGTATCCGTCGACCATGCACGGCGCCTGTACATCCATCATCGCGGGTACAAAGGTAAATGCCGGCTCGACCACGTATTTTTTTGAGTCTGCAAAAAGCGGGTTAAGTATGCGTCGCCCCAGGCGCGTGTTGCGTGGGCGATACCAACGAAAATGATTTATCTCTTTGTCGGTGGCGACCTGTGTCTGGATGTTGAGGTGGTCCATCGTGTAGAGATGGAATTCGTAATTCCGAAACAAGGTGATGTCGAGCTTGAGGTCGGTGTGGTTGCGCAGTGCGAGCATCCGCCCAAACGCATACTGGAACATCTGGTTGCCCAGGCCTCCTTGGATTTTGGTGATAAGCATAGTGCATATACTACTATACTCTTGTGTGGGGGTGTGGTTTGTGGTACAAACACGGCGTAATGCCGCCTCCAAAACTCGTCTCGGTTGTGATGCCTGTATACAACGAGGCAAAAGCCTTGCCCGAACTTTTTGAACGTCTCAAGCGCGGTCTATCTCTTCTTCGTGTGCCTTACGAGGTGATTTTGGTTGACGACGGCTCGCGCGACGGCTCGTTCCAAAAGATACTCGAGCTTTCCAAAAACGGTGCGCCCGTGGTGGCTATAGAGCTGCGTCGCAACTTTGGCCAGACGGCGGCGCTTGCTGCGGGCATCGAGGCGGCAGAGGGGGATGTAATCGTAACGCTCGACTCCGACCTCGAAAACGACCCTACGGAAATTGTGCGCTTTGTAGACAAATTAGCAGAAGGGTATGACGTTGTTTCTGGTTGGCGGCAAGACCGCTGGCAGGGGAGTTTTATCACCCGCAAAATCCCGTCGCTTGCGGCAAACTGGATCATATCCAAACTCTCTGGCGTACACTTGCACGACTACGGCTGCACCTTTAAGGCATATCGTGCCGATATGATAAAAGGTGTCCGGCTCTATGGCGACATGCACCGCTTTATCGCCGCCTACGCGGTGTGGCAAGGGGGACGCATTGTGGAGATACCGGTGCGGTATACGCCGCGCAAGTTTGGCAAAAGTAACTATGGGCTTGGGCGGATATTCCGTGTGTTGCTCGACTTGGTGGTAGTGGTGTTTATCCATAGGTACATGAACCGCCCCATGCACTTTTTTGGTGCGTGGGGGTTTGTTAGTTTGGTGCTCGGGTTTGTTGCGGGGTCTGCGGCGCTGGTGTTGCGGTTTTTTGGTATCCATATGGTGCAGACGCCCCTGCCTGTGTTGGCAACACTGCTTTTGTTGGTGGGTGTCCAGTTGGTGTTGTTTGGGGTGATTGCTGAAATTTTGATGCGTACCTACTATGAGTCACAGCAAAAGCGCCCCTACACCGTGCGCCAGACAGTGCGCGGAGAGTAACTCGATAGTATGCTGAGCGTATGTGCGGTATAGCTGGCTTTGTAGGAGAAGGAGACTCCAAAACACTTTTGGGGATGATAGAGACGCTTGCGCACCGGGGCCCCGACGACCGCGGCGTGTGGCAAGAGGCGGGGGTAGGCCTGGCGCATGCGCGCCTTGCGGTGGTGGACCTCTCGCCTGGCGGGCATCAGCCGATGCACAGCAAGGACGGCTCGGTGAGCATTGTTTTTAATGGCGAGATATACAACTACAAAGAGCTGCGGCAGGAGCTGGAGGCGAAGGGAAAAATTTTTAGTACACAAAGCGACACCGAAGTGATTGTGCAGATGTACGAGGCGTTTGGCGAAGCATCTTTTGAGCAACTCAAGGGTATGTACGCTTTTGGACTCTACGACACAAAGAAAGAGTCGCTGTTTTTGGTACGCGACCGTATGGGCGAAAAGCCTCTCTATTTTAGTGAAGCAAAGGGGACACTAGTTTTTGCATCCGAGCCAAAGGCGCTTTTTGTACACCCCGCTGTGCCTCGAGTAGTCGACCATAAAGGAGTGGTGTCGTACCTAACGCACGACGCCGCGCTGACACCTGTGAGTGTATTTTCTGGTGTACAAAAACTCGAGCCAGCTATGTACGCTGTGTATACAAAAGGGGTGCTCACCAAACAAACCTACTGGCATCCGCCGCAGGTGGACACAAGTGCGGTGTTTGCCGAAACACTTAGCAAACTGGATAAGGCGCTAATGCACAGCGTGTCGTCGCAAATGGTCGCCGACGTACCGGTAGGGGTATTTTTGAGCGGCGGGCTTGATAGTTCGCTTATTACCTACTATGCGCAGCAGGCAAGCACACAGCCGGTGCACACTTTCTCTCTTGGGTTTAAGGAGCGCTCGTATGATGAGTCGTCTTATGCACAAAAAGTGGCCAAGCACCTGGGCACCGTGCACCACGAGCGCATTGTTACGCCAGAGCAGGTGCGCGAAGCGCTGCACGCTGTGGTAGACAAACTCGACGAGCCTATTGCGGACCCTGCGCTGTTGCCCAACTATTTGCTTGCGCAGTTTGCCCGCGAGCATGTAACCGTGGCGCTTGGTGGCGACGGCGGGGACGAATTGTTTTTGGGCTACCCTACATTTATTGCAGAGCAGTGGCTCTCTTGGTACAAGAAGTTGCCTACGTTTGTGCGGCGGCGCCTAGTGGAGCCGCTGGTGCGTGCGCTGCCGGTGTCGCATCACTACTTTAGTCTAGACTTTAAAGCAAAGCAGTTTTTGCGCGGGGTTGGAGTACCGGCGCCCTACACGCACCAGGCGTGGCTCGAGAGCTTTAATGAAGCAGAGCGCAGAGAATTATTGACGCCTGGCTACCAAGCCTCTTTGCCGCAGAACCCGTATGCGCGTATCGATGAATACTTGGCAGAGCTGCCTGGCGCGGATGTGCATATGCAAACAGTGTACTTTTATTTGCGTATCTACATGCAGGACATTATTTTAGCCAAGGTAGATAGGACGAGTATGCAGGTGGCGTTGGAGGTGCGTGCGCCGTTTTTGGACACAGAGGTTGTAGAGTTGGCCCTTCGGATGCCGCGGGAGTTTACATACAAAGGGTCGGGCAAATACATATTGCGTAAATTGATGGAAGACAGGCTGCCCAAAGATGTGGTGTGGCGGGGCAAGCATGGGTTTGGGCTGCCGGTGGGGCAGTGGTTTAGAGAAGAATGGCGCCCGCTGCTGGAAGAAACACTGTCCCATGAGCGGGTGGTCAAAGCGGGCATCTGTCGGCCCGAGGTGGTGGACAGGTTAATACAAGAGCATGTGGCTGGCCTATATAATCACCGCAAAAAGCTGTGGTCGCTGCTCGTGCTGCACTTGTGGTACTATCGCTGGATAGTATGAAGAGGCTCGAGCAATTTGCACGATTTGCACTTGTAGGGGGGTTGGCGCTGTGCGTCAATATGGTGGTTACGTACCTCTTGACCGAAGTAGCGCACCTTTGGTACTTCCACTCTTTTTTAGTCGGCGTGCTGTGTAGTTGGACGTTTGTATTTTTTGCGAATATGTTTTTTACCTTTGGGGCGCCACAAAGCCGTATCTCGGCAAGGTACGCACTCTTTTTGGTTTTGTATAGTACAGCCTTTGTGATAAATGCAGGGTTGGTGTACGCGCTCACCACCAACTGGGGTGTGTACTACTTGTTGTCTATTGCGACAGCGACACTTATAACGGCGCTGATTACTTTTTTCTTTAGTAAGTACTACATATACGGCTCTTCGTCGCTGGGTAAAAATAGCTTGGTGCAGCTGTTGCACAGACACTGGGTGGCTGTGGGTATTGCAGTGATGGTTGGGTTGCTGACCATGGCGCCGTTTGTCGCCTTTCGTTTTGACCCCGTATACAAAGGCGTCGAGATGATAGGCTCTGACGCCGAAGAGCACTACGTAGCGCGTACACAAGAGGCGTATGACGGATATCCAAGTGTGGGGAACACGTTTATGCCAAACAAAGAGCAGCCCTACGGCCCTGCGGGCTTGGGCGAGTGGGTGGTGTATGTGTTGGGCAAGACGCTTGGAGTGAGTGCGCCAGAGGCAAACGTGTTTGCAAAATTCCTTTTTCCGGCAGTATTAGTCCTACTTATATATGCATGGGTGTACTCGATGCTTGGCAACAAAACAGCAGCGCTGTTTGCCGGTATGGCGCCCATTTTAGGCTACAACTTGGTCAGCAGTATGCAGTCGTGGGTGGCGGGGCTGCGGGGGACCACTATAGACAGCATGTTTTTGATTTTTGCGCGGCCTATAAACCCCCAGGTCAGTAGCGTCAACTTGTTTGGCACACTGCTCCTTTTGTATCGCGGGTTCCACAGCGGCAGAAAGCCACTATGGTGGGAGGTGGTTGGCGCCGGGGTGCTTGCGGGTAGCGCACTGTATATATCGCCGTACGTTTTTGTCTTTTTGGGGAGCTTGCTGTTGGTATCGTTTGTGTGGTTTTTGTGGAAGGATCGCGCGCTTGCGTTGCCAGCTTTTTTGACGGGCGCGGTGGCGCTTTTGTGTACCATACCCTTTGCGGTTAACTACCTGCACCTGCACGCAAGTGTAGGTTATGCAGAATTTGCTATGCGCACAGGCGTCGCTACTAACTTTGCGTCTGTGTTGCCGCGCTGGCTCATACTGCTGACCCTGTTGGTACTGTTGTTGTGGCCAAAAGAGCATGGCAAGGCGCGCACGTTTTTGCTCCTTATGTTTGCGGCGCTGTTTATTGTTATAGAGCAAAATGTCCTGACGGGCGTGTACCTGTTTCCTGGCCACATACACTGGTACATCACCAAGCCGCTTGCGGCCATTATGTTCGGCATCTATTTGGGGTTTGCGAGCGCCCTATTGTGGAGGTGGGGGTATGTACGGTTAAGCATCGCCGCGGCTGTGTTGGTGTGTGCTGGGTTTTTTTATAATGCGGCGCTGTGGCAGATTAACTCATATGTTGGTAGCTACCCGCTTGCACACACCTCGCAAGCGTATGCGCCGGTGCTTGAATATTTAAACACGCAAAAAGAACCGCAGATGGTGTGGGCGGACACGACGCTCTCTTTGTACATACCTATGTACACGCACCACAATGCGCCCAATAATGTGTATGCGATTTATTACCTCAATCCGTTTAGTTTCTATACAAACAGTGTCTTTTTGGACTATAGGCTGCGCGGCGTATTGCCCGAGCAAGCGCTGCGGGTATTTATGTTGGAGCGCGAATGGGTGAACATGCGCCTGTACGGCATGTATGGGCGAGAGATTTCTGGACAGCCTGATCCAATTTCTGATGAAGATCTTGAAGCACTGAGTCAACAGTACGCAGTATTTTTTGACCGACCACTCGACGATGTGTTGCGCGAGCTTGGTGTGACTATGCTTGCGGCACGGGTAAGCGAGCGTTCGCAGTACGCAAAAATAGCAGGGCTCAAAGAGGCGTACACGTCGGACGCGTTTGTTGTGTATACTACACAAATCTATACAACCAATGAGTGAACAGACATCTCTAAAAATTAATTTCGGGAGTAGCGGCACTAACAAGCCGGGATTTATAAATGTGGACATCCGTTCGTCGGTGCATCCTGATGTGGTGCATGATTTGAATATTTTTCCGTATCCTTTTGCCGACAATTCGGCCGATGAAATTGAGTTGGTGCATTTGCTCGAACATCTGGACCGACCGTTTCGCGCCATGGAAGAATTGCATCGTATTTTAAAACCAGGAGGCAAACTCTACATCGCTGTGCCGCACTTTAGCCGAGGATTTACCCATACCGAGCACTCGCATGGTTTTGATGTGTCATTTCCGTACTATTTTACAAAACGTTTCCCCAATCAATTTTATGGGGTTGAGTATGAGCTTGCGTCTATGCGACTTAACTGGATAAACCACATAACGTTCCGCTATCTGCCTGAGTTGGGTTTTGGCAAAGTAACACTCTTTTTCTTGCGAGGCGTCAATACGTTCTTGTCGTGGCTGGGGAATGCAAGTCCATTTGCCTGCTCGCGTTTGTGGTGTTTTTGGGTCGGCGGGTTCGAAGAAATAGAGTTCCATTTCGTAAAACCTTAGGCGCTTGCACAGGGGAGACGCTCTGTTGTAGTATCAGCTCACTTATGAAGATAGGCATTGTGGGGGTGGGGAACGTAGGCAGTGCGGTGCGGCACGGGCTCACGCGCATTGGGCACGAGGTTATGGTGTTTGATACAAAAATGCCCGAGACGGCACTTGCTCACGTGCTGCCATCGGACGTGGTGTTTGTATGTGTGCCCACGCCGCAAGCAGCAGACGGCACCTGCGACGTGTCTATTGTCGAGCGTGTTGCAGACGAGTTGGCACAAAACCACTACCGGGGCTTGGTGGTGATTAAGTCCACCGTTGAGCCGGGCACGACGGACCGCCTGCAAAAAAAGCACACGAGCCTCCGGTTTGCATTTTGCCCAGAGTTTTTGCGCGAACGTGCGATGTATATAGACTTTGTCGAAAACCACGACGTGCTCATTGCCGGGGTATACAACGACGCTGATGCCGAGCTGCTTAAAGAGGCTCATGGCCCGCTGCCCAAGCAGCACGCGGTGGTGTCGCCACTTGAGGCAGAGTTTGCAAAATATTTCTCTAATGTATTTAACGCGCTGCGTATCGTCTTTGCCAACCAGTTTTACGATGTGTGTAAGGCTGCAGGAGCCGACTATAACAAGGTCAAAAACGCGATAGTAAAACACCGCAACATCCACGACGTATACCTCGACTGCAACGAGAACTTCCGCGGCTTTGGCGGCGCATGCTTGCCTAAGGACTCATCCGCCTTTGCAAAATATGCCAAAAAAATAACCGGAGAAGGGGATGTGTTGTCGCTCTTTGAGGGTATTGTAGAAATCAATAAACGCTACAAGCCAACGGTGCTGTAGTGATGAGTATGAAAAACGTTCTCATAACTGGAGGTGCCGGATTTGTGGGCTACCACTTGGCAAAGCGCCTGGCCGGGCAAGGGTACAATGTCTACATTGTCGACAACTTTTTTCGCAGCCAAGACGACGCAGATTTTGCTGCGCTCAAAGCGCTCCCTAATGTGTGGACACTGGAGCGCGATTTAACAAAGGAATCGTCGTGGGACGAGTTGGGTGGAGGATTCGACCATGTGTATCATTTGGTCGGCATCAACGGCACGCAGCTTTTCTATGATATGCCGCACGAGGTGTTGCGCATCGGGGTGTCGACGATACTCCATGGGCTTGAGTGGTTTCGTACCAAAAACGGCGTGCCGGGGGCAAAAATTCTTTTTACTTCTTCCAACGAGGCATATGGCGACGCGCTGAAGTCGTTTAACCAGCTGCCGCTCCCAACGCCCGAAGACGTTCCGTTGGTTATTGGTGACCCATACAATCCGCGCTCATCGTACAGTGCGCAAAAGCTAATTGGCGAGTTGTTTTTTATCCACTACGCAAAGGCGTACAACTTTCGCATGTCTATTGTGCGCCCACACAACTTTTATGGGCCGCGCGCTGGGTGGGGGCATGTGATACCCGAGGTGGTCGAGCGTATTGCAGCCCGCGTCGAGCCGTTTCCTATTTTTGGTGCAGACGATACTCGTTCGTTTTGCTATATAGACGACGCTGTCGAGGCAATACAGGCGGTCATGGAGTCCGAGAAGACCGACGGCGGCACGTACCACATCGGCACGACCGAAGAGACCAAAATACAAGATTTGATAGAGAAAATATTTACCGCAATGGGTTGGCGGCCAGCGACACTTGATGTACATACTTCGCCCGAGGGGAGCGTGAAGCGCCGCTTGGCGGACGTGTCTAAAATAAAGCGCGACACCGGCTGGGAGGCGAAGGTGCCGCTCGACCTAGGCCTCAAAAAAACAATTGAGTGGTATCTGAAGCACCCACGACCACCGGCAAAAAAGTAGTTTTTATAGAGAGGCGACTGTACTCGTTTGGCCATCTTTGACCAAAATGATATCACCACTCTTGTTTTCTGTTTTTTGATCTACTAAGTCGGCTACTGCTTGTGCAATTACCTCAGGGCTTTGCATCTGTGCTGCGTCGCCCGCAATGCGCTCGCGCATCTGTGTGTTTGTGGGGCCGGGGCACAGGGCAAAGAATTTTTGCTCTGGGCGGTTGCGGGCCAGCGCTTGCATAAAGCTGTTGACTGCGGCTTTGGATGCCGAGTACGCGGCAGTCCGTCCGTTTGCTTGGATGCCCGCCGACGAAGACAGGGCGATAATGCCGCCGCCTTGGGGGATGTGCCGCAAAAACTGTTGCGCCAAGTACACAATGGACACGCTGTTTATAAGAAACGTTGCTGCAATACTTTCGGGTTTTTGCTCTTCCAACACTGTGCTTGGATCGATGTAGCCATGTGCACACACGAGCCAGTCGACATGGTCGACTTCGCTCATAATTTTTTCTTGCAGTTTTTGTATATCGGCAAAGTTGGCAAGGTCGGCATCACTTCTCCCAAGCGGTATAACCTTGTGTCCTTGTTCGTGCAGGGTGCGGACAACTGCCTCTCCTATGCCGCCCTGTGCCCCGGTTACCACAATAGTTTTCATGCTCTCTACTATAACAAAAAAGTAGCCCCTCCTGTGTGGGAGGGGCTGAGGTTGGTTAGCCGAACGCGGCGTGCCAATACATGCGGAGTAATTCGCCTGTAGGTTCGAGGATGTTGTATATGCCCCGCTTTGTATAGAGTTGCACCCCGTGCTCGGGGTCATACTCGTTTGGGTCGAGCTTGATGTTCGCGACCTCCTGGTTGGTTGGGACGAAGCAATAGGTCAGTACCCGGCACTGCTCGCCCAAGTTTTGCGGCTGTGGGTTGCGATGTTTCCAGTACATCTCGGTCGCAAACAAGAAGGTAAATTTCTCTGGGGGCACTTCGATACCGGTCTCGCGCCTGAGATTTGCTGCGGCCGCATCTCTTGGTGTTTGTCCGCGACGCTGGCCGCCACCAAAGCACCACCGGCCCATTGCCGAATGATGGATGCGTCGGGCGAGATAGAAACCTTCACGTTGTGGGTGGACGGCTATGATGTCGGAGCAAACTCGCGGGAAAGCTGCCATACAGAGGCCGTACTGTTCTTCATCGAGGAACGGTGCCTTCGGCCAGTCTTTCCTAAAATCTCTACCACCCTCCATCCAGATGAAGGGCTCTTGCATTGGGTTGGCAGCAACAAATGGGAAGCGCACTGTTCTCTCCTGTGACTGTATTTTCTAATATTAATTATGGCATACTTTTAAGCAAATTACAAATTTTTCAGGTGCGGCTGTGCGAGGTATAGTACTGTGTATGCCTGTCTCTATCTGCGCGCTTTGCCAATCGAGCGACCTTGTGTTGGCTCTCGACCTTGGCTTCCACCCGTTGGCCGACACGTTTCTAAAAAAAGAGCAGCTCATGGACCCGGAGGTGCGCTACCCGCTGCAGATGCTTTTGTGCAAAAACTGCGGGCACGCTATGTCGTCGTACATCGTGCCGCCGCAGAAGCGCTATCAAGAAAACGACTACAGCTACGACTCGGGTAACTCAAAAGTATCAGTCGAACATTTTGCTGAGATGGCTACCGATATTACCAAAAGAATCGGGCTGCAAAGTGGCGACCTTGTTGTAGACATTGGCAGCTCGGTTGGCACACTACTTGAGGCTTTTCGTACAAACGCGGGTGCTGCTGTGCTAGGTGTGGAGCCTGCACACAACATTGCCGAGGCGGCGCTCCAAAACAATATACCGACAGTAAATGACTTTTGGGGCGAGCGCGCTGCGGCAGAGGTAGCGCAGGCAGGCAAAGCAAAGGTGATAACCTCCACCAACGCGTTTAACCACATCGGCGACCTCGACTCGTTTATGCAGACGACCCTCGGCGCTTTGCGCGACGATGGCACGTTTGTGTTTGAGGTGCCGTACTTGCTGCACCTGGTGCAGCTGTTGGCGTTTGACACTATATACCTCGAACACACGTCGTACTTTGCCCTGCGGCCGCTCCAGCAGTATTTCAAAAAGTTTGGACTCGTGATTGTTGATGTGCAAGAAAACACCTACATGGGCGGGACGGTGCGGGTGAGTGTGGCGCGGGGCGGCAC
>CALQZS010000003.1 GCA_943349945.1 Candidatus Nomurabacteria bacterium | reverse complement strand
CGTGTTTGGATGTGGACAACACCACATCCGCCATAGCCAAAAAATCGCTCGGGTGCTGCCATCCAGGAAACTCCACAGGCAACTCTGCCCGGCGAGCCTGGGCGCGAAGCGTCTCTTCCAAACTACCCTCCCCGAGCATACAAAGCCCTGCATCAACTCCCGCTCTGCGCACACTGTCCAAAATCACGAGCGCTTGTAGTGGATCTTTCTCTGCCTCGAAGCGCCCTATCCAAAGTATGGTTTTGGCAAATTGCGGATGAGGGCGCCGCACTATATTGCCAAAAGGGGCCAGGTCTATATATATCGGCAATACCGACACCTGTGCCTTTGTGGGCGGCAGTGCTCGCCTTACGCGCTCTGACACGACACGCACACTATCTGCTTGTTTGAGCACAAACTGTGCCAACCATGCACGCCAAAGTGGCTGTCCCGCCAAGTCTGCATGCACTTGTACATTGAGTCTTGCGCCGCTTGTCCGCGCCGCCACAAACCCAAGCAACCCGCGCCAAAAAGGGTCTTGAGTCGTAACCACATCACACCCTCGTGCAGCGCGCAGCACACCCAAAGCACTATGCACCCCAGGCCACACAAAAACATCCAGCTGGTCAACAGCGCTTTTTTGCAACGCTAAACGTTTGGCCGCGTCGCTCCCCGGCTCCAACATCCGCACATCTCCACTTATCATCAAAACTTTCATAATCTCGTGCGAAGCATTTCTATAGAATTTTTATAAAATCTTGTGCAACCTCTTTGTACGTGCGCACCTCACTAAACGCTGCCGCACGAGCCACCGCACGCGCGTACCCTTCCTCGCTCGCCAACTCTGCAACACCCTTTGCAATATCATCCGCGTCGAGGGGGTCGACCAACATACCATACGGCCCCAACTTCTCTGCCAAACCAGAGTATTTGTCCATGATAAACGGCTTCTTAAAGCGCAAAGCGTCCAGTATATAGTTAGGGCTTATCTCGGTAAGGGATGGGAGCAGCACCGCATAACAACTCGCCATTTTCTCGAGCAACTGCTGTTTGGGCAACTGCCCTTCCTCTAAAATAATATCCGGGTACTGCTCTTTTGCTTTTGCAAAGACTGCGTGTAGCCGAGCGCTGTTTTTAAACGCAGTCGGACGCACATACCACAAAAAGTTTTTTTGTGTGGGCGAACTACCTGGAAGTGGCGCGTCAATCGCGTTTTCTATAATACGTGTTTTGCTTTCGGGGATTTTGTATGCAGCAATCCAAATATCCCGCTGTAGCGCAGTGCTAAAAATAATTTTATCCGCGTGGCGCAATACGTACCGCGTTGCGCGTAGTATCAATTTTTCTTTTGTGGTGTACGCTCGCGGCGCAGTATAAAAATCTTTAAGGAGTATATCCTCGCCTGTGCGCTCCAAGTATTCCTCCCATACAAAGTCTCCCCCCGTGCGCAGCACAAAGGGCACGCGTACGAACCTTGTCGCAAGCGCAAGCGGCCACGCCACACTAAAGGTGTCGAGCGCGATGACCCTGTCTGCCCACACAAGCTTTGGCAAAAGGCGCACAAAAAAAGCGGCGTGGCGCAGGCCCGCAGATAGGCGCATCAGCGCCCCGTAAGTCACCACTTTTGTCTCGTGCCCGGCCTCGCCAAGAGCCCGCTCCAGCCCTTTTGTATAGTATGCTGGCCCGCCTACCTGGGGCGGATATATGCCTGTGGCGATGAGAATCTTCATACAGTAACTCTATATCAAACCTGCCCTAAGGGCGAGAAGTTACCACCCCATCACAGAAGACTTTTTCCAAAAATAATGGCCCGGCTTTTTTCAAAGCCGGGCCAAAAGAACGAAAAATCCAGAACTCAACTTGCATTTGCCACAGCAGAGAGATGCCCGGGGGTGAGCCGCTTTCTGCTGTGGCAAATGCAAGTTGATGTAAAAGAACCTTTGTTTAATTATACACTGTTTGGATATTTTTGTCAATAGCTGTATAACTTTCGATTAATTAGATTCTCTTATGCAAAAAGTTTGCTAAATACCCGCTCGCGCATATGGCGCGCGACTGTGTCCCAGTCGTACTTTTCCTGCACCATTGCTTGGGCGTTTTTTACCACCTCCCCCGCTTGCTGTGGCTGAGCCAAAATAGTTTTAACCGCCTCGGCAATTTGTGCAGGCGAGTTTTTGTCCACCGCAAAACCAGTTGGCGCTTTATCTGGATTCTTTTTTGCATCAAACAAAAAGTCTGCGAGCCCCCCTTCTTGTGTAGCAATAACTGGTAGTCCCGCCGCCATAGCCTCCACAAACGAAGCGCCAAAGCCTTCGCTCCGCGACGGCCGGATAAAAATATCTGCTTTATGTAGATATTCGGGCAGCTGCGCATGGTCTACATACCCCACAAATTTTACTCGCTCTGTTACACCCAATTTTTTGGCTAGGGCTTTTAAGCGATCTTCTTCTGACCCCGTCCCCAAAATTTGGAACTCTACGTGCGGCAACATAGGCAGCGCCGCAATAACATCATCCATCGCATTTTTGTGCACCAAGCGCGATGTGGTTATAAGCACGACCCCCTGGTGCGGCACAGGCTCACCCACAAACTGCCTCACGTCTACTCCGTTTGGAATAATTTCTATCGGCCCTTTGTATCCGCGCGTGCGCGCCCATGCGCCCAGGTAGGTCGAGAGCGGCTGCACCACGTCTGCCAACGTAAACGCCCGTACAAATAGTGGCCACAGCGGCAACATTGTCTTTTCGATATGTGCAATTGGGTCGCCCTCTTGGAGATTCAGAATGTATGGCACATCTTTGTGCCATATTTTAAAAAGCGCCGCAGGCACGCCCGCACCGTGCGCCATCACCGCCCACGTTGCATCAAACTTCTCTTTTTTGTGCAGCTTGTGCGCCACCCACGCCGCGTGGAATTGGAATAAAAATTTATGCACCTTGCTGCTTCCCTGCCCAATCCTATGTACCAGCACATTCCCCACCCGCTCCTGTGGTGCGTCCGCTGCAGCAAAACGCATGGTCACCATATGAAATTCAATATCTGTGAGGCGGTCAGTGATTTCTTTAACCGCCACCTCTGCCCCACCCACATGCGGGTAGTATGCAAGAGAGAAAATAAGTACCTTTTTCATATCTTTAGTGTCTCGATATACTCGGGCAAGCGGCGCGTCGGCTCCCAGCCAAGCATGCGCGACTTTGCATCGTCCAGCATAGCACTCATGCGATTTCCTTGCCGCTCGGGCAACATCTCCACAGTACTGCCAAACATCTCTGCAACTTCTATAACCGAATATGCTTCCCGGGCGCCCAACCCAAACTCATCTCCTTCTCCCTTTTCTCCCACAAGCAACAGTCCGTCGACAATATCGTCGACGTGGGTAAAGTTGCGTTTTTGTGTCCCCGGAGACACCACACCCAGCGGTTTTCCCTGCGCATACTGCTGCCGAAAAATCTCAATCACCGTACCGTACGAGCCCGCGCGCTCGCCCGGCCCATACACATTATAAAAATAGGTTATGGCGTACGGCAGCCCGTACCACGCGCCATAGTTGCACACCAATTCTGTGTTGGTCGCCTTTGTCCACGCATAGGGGCTTTGGTCGCGCCCCAGGCCCCCATCTGCAAATTTGGTCGACGACCCTGCGTAGACTATTTTTACATTTTGCTTGCGACAAAACTCGAGCACTCCTGCCGTACCTTCTGCGTTATACTCGAGCACCAACTGAGGTTCGCGAAAGCTAATTTCGACCCGCGAATATTCGCCCAAGTGATATACCAAGTCGACCGGCTCGGTGATGTGTTTGGCGATATGCTTTGTGTGCCCTTCGCGGTAGTCGACCCCGGGCACATGGTTGGTGCGCAGACCCGTAAAATAATTGTCGAGTGATATGACGGTATTCCCCAATGCGGCTAAGCGCGCGCACAAGCGCGAGCCGATAAATCCGGCACCGCCGGTGACTACTATAGTTTTGTTTTGTAGCGTCATTAAGTCTTTATTCTATATCAAACTCATCTGAAAGGTCTCTAGTTTCAGGCTGCTTTACTCCTGCTTCGGCACGCACATACCAGACACTTACCACCCCAAGCACTATCAAGGCAGCGAGCGCTAAAAGATAGTGCCACAAAAAACTTTGCTGGGGCGGAGCCGTAGAAGAAGCTGACTCTTTGGTGTTAGTTGTCGCTACTGTAGCCAGTAAGTCTTGCTTGCTGGCTACTTGAGCAGGCTGCTGTGTAGCGGTCTGTTTTGTTTCTACTTTTTGTACTGGCTTGGCGGCTGCCACAGGTGCCTGCTTTGGGACACCAGGCATGGGTGCACTTCCCGGATTGGGTACGCCGAGGGCAAACGTAGTACCCACCCTGTGCAGCGACATACCATCTTCAAAGGCACCGAGGCTTTTTGTATACGAAACCGTGTCTACCATTTTTCCATCTGCGTCCACCAAAGAAAGTGTGCCGCTGGTGTTGTTTAGGCTCAACGCCGATTTCACCACAGACGCGGTATTTCCATACTGCGCTCTAAACGTCGCAAGGTTGCTCGCAACCAACACAAACCCTCCGGGCGGCACCACCACAGCGTCTGTAAAAACATGGTTTGCTCCGTCGTGTATGCGCCAGCCCTTTTGTCCGGCCTCAATTTCTATCGCTTCGCTGCCGCTGTTGTACAGCTCTACCCACTCGCGCCCAGTGTCGCTCCCCGCGGGGTTATACATCACCTCGGTTATGGTCATGCTTGCCCACGCAGCAGGCACACCGACACTAGCCATATATAAAACTATAAAGAGAAAGATACTACTCTTTTTCATCACTCACCTCGTCTACTGCGAGCATGTCACGCAACACTTGCTCGGGCAGCTCTGCGGGTTTTGGTTTGTGCTGCTCTATATGTTGCGGCATTTCTGGGGCAGCTTTTGGCGGCGCACTTACTATCCGCTCAAGCGTGTGCTTAAGGTCGAGTGTTTTGTTTGCTGGCGGCGGGTTTGTATGTGGGCGAGCAGGCGCTGGTGCTGGCGCTGTTGCTTGTGGCAATACTGTCCCCGCCTTTGCTAGCGCCTCACGCAAGCTGGTAGCCCCTTCCAAAGGAGGGCGCTTTGGCTCTTGTGGTTTGGGCGTATGTGGGCGAGGCGGTGGAACATCACCCATAGCCTTACTCGTGGCCACACTGTGTTCTTTGGCAATATGCGCCCCCACAGCAGCCGCCTGGGCATGTCGAGTCTCTGCAGGCATTGGGTGGACAACTTCCTTCTTTTCTTGCACTGGTTCTCTACGCACATACTCGCCAAGCAGCGGCGCCCGAGACTCTGTACGGGGGCGCGGCGTACTTGGTGCTTGCGGCGCGCGTGGGGCGGCAGGTGCTTTTGGCTTTTCTGCTTCTGACTCGTTCCACGCGGCCAAGTCTGCCTCGACGCGTGTGCGCATTTGTGCAAACGCACCACGCGAATGCGCCAGCGTCTGTTCTACAAACCGCTCGGGCGGCAAGTCAAATGGTGGCAGCGTCGTAGCCGAGAAAGGCGGCGACCCAACCCCATCTATCATGAGCGTGAGGTAAATCTGGGCAAACCCCAGGTTCACCAAGTCTGTCTGCGTAAACTGCGGCTCAAAAATAGTCTCCAACACCTCGGCGTCAAATGGCCCGACCCGAAACGCCACCGTCGTACCCACGTTACCAAACACTGCGTCGCGCACCTCTTCTTCCATCTGCTCTATGTATTGGTGCGCAATAATCAAATTGAGTTTGTATTTGCGGGCTTCGGACAAAATATCCGAGAAGCTTTCGTTCGCAAAGTTTTGGAACTCATCTACATAAAAATAAAAGTTTGGGAGCGTGGCTAGTGTTTGTGCCGGCACGTCGGCGCGCGACATCGCCGCCAAATATATTTTAGTCACAAGCATCGAGCCCAACAGCGTCGCGTTTACCTCGCCCACGCGCCCCTTCGAGAGGTTGATGATAAGGATTTTTTTGTCGTCCATCATCTGCCGAATGTCGAATGACGATTTTGGCTGCCCCACAATATTGCGAATAAGTGGGTTGCTCGTAAATTGCCCCACTTTGTTTTGTATAGCGGGCGTTGCGTCTTGGGTGTAGCGGTCTGTGTAGTTGGCAAACTCCTCTACCCAAAACGCGCGTACGGTTGGGTCTTTGATGTTTTCGACCACTTTTTTGCGGAACGCTTTGTTAACCAACATCCGGTTAACGTCCAACAAGGTCGAGCCATCATATTCAAGCAATGCAAGCAACACGTTGGACAGGATGTACTCCATACGAGCACTCCACGCGTCGACCCAAATTTTCCGAAAGGCCGAAAGCAGCCCCGACACCACCAAGTGCCGCTTGTCGTACCCCACATCCTCCATCACGTTAAAGGCCACGGGGTAGTCCATATCAAACGGCGCAAAGTAGAGCACATCTTTGATGCGGTGCTCGGGCACATACTCCATAATGCGGTCGGCGGTAGAGCCGTGCGGGTCGATAAACGCCATACCCTCGCCGTTGCGGATGTCTTGTATGGCCATGTTTTCGAGCAAGGTAGACTTACCCATGCCGGTTTTGCCTATGACATACATATGGCGCGCGCGGTCTTTGCGTTTGATACCAAACGGTGTCTCTTTGCCGCGAGAATTTGTTGCCGCAAAGTAGGTTATTTTGTTTGGATCCTCTTGCATGCTTTCAGTATATCATTAGCACTCTGTAGTTTACTCGGCCAAAGCACGACGAAGCGCTGCGTACTTGTTGCCCGCATCCCAAAACACCCACGACTCGAGCCCTGCATCATTTGTGGCTTTAATTTGCTCGAGCACCATGGCTGGAGTGTAGGTAACAGGATAGTCAAAACTTTGCAGCCAAGGGCGGATCTTGTCTGCCGAGTATACAGGCTTTGCGTACAGTTGCGGCGAGGTGGATGCGATTGGCGTAAATGCCAACCCTGGCACTGTAGTTGTCGTGGATTGTGCACGCTCTACCGCAGTATCCATAGCAAATTTTACAATTGCATATGCGTTTGCATTAACATCTTTGTAGCCATTGTAGCCGGCTGGGTAGTGCGACGGATACACCATAGGGTATATATAGTCAAAATATGGGAGCGCACGCTCAAGCACTTGGCCAATGCCTAAGTCGTCATAGTTGGTTGCCGCCATGCCAAACAAATCGGCAGACAACACCGCCCCCGTGGGCCGAAGCTCGTCGGTTAGGTACTTAAAAAATTCTTCCAACACTTGCGCTTTTGGCTTGCCGTCATCAAACGAGTACACCGCCTGCGACATGGGCCCATCTGAAGGAAAACGCACATAGTCAAAGTTGAGTTCATCAAACCCCAGTGCATACGACTCTTTGCCTAGCTCAACTACGTAGTCCCAATAGTCTTTGGCGCCCACGTCCACAAAGGCTAGCCCTTTGTAGTCCTTCCACACCCCACCGCCTTTTTTCTGCACCGCTTGCTCTGGGTGCTTTTGTGTATAGTACGGGCTTTGAAACACCGTAATGCGACCAATTACATAAATGTTTTTTTGATGGAGTGTTTCAATAAACGCCTTCATGTCTCGCGCCCCACACGCATCCGACACAGAGTCCGCCAACAATGGGTTGTCCGTAGGGAAAGCGATTTTGCCCGTGTAGTCTTTGATGTCGATGATGACCGTGTTCAGATCGCTTTTGTCTATAAATTCCACTAGCGAGTCACGGAACGAGGGCGTCCCCACCACGCACTGCGACATATAAATCCCTTTGACTGCCTTGGGTGGCTGCACATGTGCAGATGTTGGGTATGTGTGCACAGCCTCCTCTGGCACAGAAGGAGCCGGGGCGGCCACAAGCACCTCAGTATACGAAACAGAGGTCAGGGCGGGCAATACAAAATACAATACCAAAGCGACTATTCCCGCACCACACAAAACGCCGACAAGTGGGAGGATACGGCTAGACAATTTCTTGCTGGTCATGGCGAGTAGTGTGGCCAGCGCTTTCTACAAACGAGTGGCCTGGTTTTGCAAATCCACTTTCTCTGGTGTGCGACAGTACCTCGCCACGCAGCAAAAAGCCAAGCGTCGCAACCACCACACCTGCAATACTCAAAAGCACCGTCTGCCACGACCCGGGAATACCCAAGTGAGGTATCAGCACTACCAAAAGGCCAAAAATAATAACCCCCATCTCTTTTGACATGACTCGAGTGTACCATACAAAGAGTCACCCTGTTAAATCGGCCGAAGGCCGGCTGCATTGCAGGATTTAACGGGGTTTCGGTCGCTACACTCCCTCCACAACCACCACAAATTCTCCGCGTTGGTGGTTTTGGTCGGCCACCAAAGTGTCCACCAGGTGCGCCGCAGAGCCGACCAACACCTCTTCGTGCATTTTGGTCAACTCACGAAACAACCCCACTCGCCTATCCTCGGGCAATACTTTTTTGAGCGACTCCAGTGTTTTGAGTATGCGATGCGGAGATTCATAAAAAATACTCGCCCGCTCGTTTTTAGCGATTTCTTTAAATAAAGTCTCGCGGCCTTTTTTGAGTGGTAAAAATCCATAAAAAGTAAAAGACGCAGCACGGAGCCCCGCAATAGAGAGCGCCGCCGTCAGCGCCGAGGCCCCTGGTATTGCCTCGACGACCAGGTCTGGAAAATGCTCGCGCACCACCGACACCAACTCGAGCCCTGGGTCAGACACCCCCGGTGTTCCCGCGTCACACACCAACGCCACATGCTTGCCGTCCTCCAGAAGAGAGAGAATTTTTGCAAAGCCTTTTTCGCCGCTGTGTGTATGGAAAGAGGTTAGCGGTGTATGGATGTCGTAATGCGAAAGTAATTTTTTTGAGGTACGCGTATCTTCGCACGCTATGACCGCTGCCTCTTTGAGCACACGGAGCGCGCGCAGCGTCATGTCTTCCAAGTTGCCGATAGAGGTTGCCACGACGGAGAGCTTGCCTTGAGTTTGTTTAGGAGTTTTGTTTGTCATATTATTTTGCAAGGGCCTGCTCCCCTGCCTTGTATACATCCCCCGCGCCCATAGTAAACACCAAGGCTCCTGCGCCAAAAGATTTTATTTTTTCTGTTGTCTCTTCCAAACCCCCCACCGCTTCTGCCTTGCCGCCCTTTTTTTGTATCGCCCCCGCAAGTGCCACGTTAGAGACCGCCGCGTCGTGGGGCTCGCGCGCAGCAAACACAGGCAACACGTACGTTTGGTCTGCGGTAGCAAGGGCCGTAGCAAACTCATCAAACAAGTCGCGCGTGCGGCTATAGAGATGCGGGTGGAAAAACACTATCACCTGCTTGCCGGGGAATTTCTCTCGCGCTGCAGTAATTGTTTTGTGTATTGCTGTTGGATGATGTGCATAGTCGTCATACAAATCAGCGCCGCCCAGGGTTTGACCCTTGTATTCGAACCGACGCCACGTACCACGAAACATCGCCAACGACGCATCTACGCCCGCATCAGTAAGCTCGGGCGCCACCACCTTAGCCGCTGCTTTTGCAGCACGCGCATTGTCCCGGTTGAACTCTCCTGGCACCAACAAGTCGGGCACCGATTCCTTTGCATATTGCGCGTGCTCGACCACCACCCCGGCTTGTGCGCGAGCTTGGGCAAACGCTGCTTCTACATCTGCAAGGGATGTAAAAAAGTCTGTATGTTCAAACTCAATGTTTGTAATAACCAACACAGCGGGACTAAATTTTAGAAAGTGATTTTTATACTCACACGCCTCCACAACAAACAGGTTGCTCTTGCCTGCCCTAAAGTTACTCCCCCACTCGCTCACAATACTACCCACGACAACTGTCGGGTCGAGGCCAGCGTCTATTAAAATTTTAGCCAACATAGCGGTGGTTGTGGTCTTACCATTAGTACCTGCAACCGCAATTGTTTTTTTACCGTCCGCCACCTTTCCCAGCGCCTCAAAATAAGACATTTCTTTGATGCCGAGCTCTTGTGCGCGTTGCCGCTCGACGTACCCTTCTGAACCTTCCACAATCGCATCGCTATAAACAAGCAGCTCGGCATCAGTAGACACGTTCGTGGCGTGACTTCCAATAAACACAGGGATGCCTTTTTTCTCGAGCATTTGCGTGGTGGGCTGCTCGCTGCGGTCAGACCCCGTAACTATTGCCCCCTCGTGGGCATAGAGTTGCGCCAAAGCAGACATACCTATGCCGCCGATGCCTACCATGTGTATTTTTTTACCCTTCATACAAGTAGTCTATGCCAAACTCGCCACCGCCGCTACAAACTGGTCATTCCTATCGTACTCGTTTTTAAACATGCCAAACGAGGCGAAGGCTGGAGAGAACAGCAGGATATCGCCCGGCACACATGCCGCAAATGCCGCAGTAACCACGTCATGCATGGTTTGATATATCAAACCATGCATGACGTGGTCTTTAATCCGCTCTGTCCCCGCACCATCGAGCATAAACACTTGCTTGCAGTGCTTGGGGATTTCTTCTAGCAAAGGCTGCATATTCAAGCCCTTATCTGAGCCGCCCATAATGAGTACAACCCTGCCAGCTGGCGGATTACTATCTCCAAATGCGCGGAGCGCCGCAATGGTAGCGTCGGGGGTAGTAGCGTTGTTGTCGTTGTAAATTTTTACTCCTCGTACTTCTTTCATAAATTGCAGACGCCCCTCCACTCCTTCAAAAGACTCTAGCGCTGTTTTGATTATTTCCTCTTCAATACCAAACGCCGCGGCAGCCGCTTGCGCCAGCGCGGCATTGTAGCGATTATGCTCGCCGGGAATTTGAAGTGTGGTGTTTTTTGGCAAGTTTTTTGCACCCACGACCTCAGTATGTGCTTTTATTTTATTTTGATAGCCAAATTCTTTTACAAACGGCGCAACCTGCTCGCCTAACACAAAGGTGTCACTTTCTGTTTGATGCAGAAAAATATTCGCCTTGTCGGCGAAGTACTGCTCCATACTGCCGCCATAGTAATTCATATGGTCAGGGTAAAAGGTAGTAAACACCCCCACCTGCGGCGCCATGCCCGCATCGCCAAACCCCTGCAGCTGCCACGAGTCCAGCTCGAGCACCGCAATAGAGCGCGGTGTGACTTGAGGCAACAACGCAAGCGTCGATACTCCACGCACATTACCGCCCAGCAGCACATCCTTGCCCGCAGTCTTTAAAATGTGCGCGATCATGTGGGTCACGGTGGACTTACCACGCGTACCGGTAATGGCCACTGTGGGTAGCTCAGAGATTTCTACAAATAAGTCGGCACTCATGCGCACGGGGATATGATTTTTTTTGGCCTCGGCAATGTAGGACGAGTTACGCGGCACACCTGCTGCCTTCAAGATTAAGTCGCGGTTTTGAAAATCCTCGAGCACATGCTCGCCCAAGCGATACGTAATATTGGGAAATTCTTTAAGCTGCTCGAGCGACTCTGCCAATTGCTCTTTTGACTTCAAGTCAGTCACCAAAAGCTCAGCGTCGCATTGGGCCAAAAAGCGGGCATCCCCTACGCCGCGCCCCAAAAGCCCCAGTCCCATAAGGGTTATTTTTTTACCAGAAAAATACGCCTCTGCCTTGCTCATATGTACTCAATACTATACTGATTACGCGGAAAAAGCTCCTCAACTCGGCTGCGAAAATGCGGCAGATCTTTTGATAAAAAGAACTGCAACCGTCCTTGGCCATCTGTGACAAACTGCTTGACGACCTCATCGGCAACCGCCTCTGCAGGGTCGAGCACCTCAATGTTGCCAAAAGACTCTCGTGCAAGAGCTTCTATACGCGTCCACATCAGCGGGTAATGTGTGCAACCCAACACAAGCCCGTCATACTGCTTGCCCCGGCGGCTTGCAAAAGCCTCGCCAACAATAGTCTCAGCCGTATCATACGTGCCAAACTCTATTGCTTCCGCCAAGCCCGGCACGGGCAAAAAGTCGAGCGAAACTACTTGCACGGGGTCAAGGAGTCGAGCAGCAACAGTGGCCGGTGTCGCTATATATAACCCGCGCCAACTCTGAGGCTTCGTAGCCAAAGCAGCTATACCAGGAAGACTCATCTCTATATAACGCACGTTGCCTGTTGCACCTGCCCTCGCAGCTGCAGAGAGACTGTTGCACGCAAAGACAAGTTCGTCTGCACCACGAACAGTAAGTGTACTCGTGGCACGCTCAGCTAGTGCGTGCAGCTGTGCTGCACTGAGTGCGCCGTAGGGTGCATTTTTACCATCTCCAAAATACACTGTGTCACACAGGGGCTTTCTTTTGAGCAACGCAGACAACACTGTCAGCCCGCCGGATCCAGAGTCACACATACCAATCATACCGGTATATAGTTACATAAAAAAAGAATTGCCACTCTTGAAAAGTGGCAATTGCTGTAGCACTATTTTAACACTATATGCAACCCAACAAGCCGAGACGGCTCGTCTCCATATTGGAGATAGTGTCTCAAGACAATAAAACCAGCAGATTGCAATCCGCGTATCACACAAGCAATATCTGCCTCTAAGCAAGCATTTATTTTACTTAAATCTACAAAAATACCCACACCATGTGATACATGTTCTAAAATAGACTCGATACTGGGTCGAAATGATTCGGGCAGCTGCGAGAGCATAACTTCCTGTGAATCACTTTTTCGCGACATGTCACCACTCCTCGTGACGTTTCCTTTTGTACTATACGCCACCCCTACCTATCTGCACAACAGAACACACCACACTGCTTGTGGACGCAAAGGAGATGTACGGATGCTCTTATTTTGTGCCGGAGAGAGGACTTGAACCTCCATACCCTTGCGAGTACTACGACCTGAACGTAGCGTGTCTACCAATTTCACCACTCCGGCATGGAGAGCTGTCTATTTGTCGCTTATTTTGAAGAAAAACTCAAGTGTTCGTTTGTATGCTGGCCAAAAAGAAAAAGATTCGAGTTCATCCTTACTAATCCACCGCACTTCTTTAATTTCATCCGGTGCTAATGTAAATGATGCGTCAGGATTTACAAGCGTCGCATGATACACAACCAAAAATCGATTGAGCCCCGCAAAGTCGGTATAAAAAGGGTCACCAACAACAATATCAACACCGATCTCTTCTTTTACTTCTCGCGCAAGCGCTTCTTTTGGATTCTCTCCTGTATGGATGCGCCCACCAGGCAAATCCCAATTCTCTACATTCGTATCAAGTGATATTAGTACTTTGCCGTCCTTTTCAATCAAGGCTTTTTGGGCCACTTGCCCCACAAACAACTGTTCTGGTATTTCTTGGGCCATATGAAAAGTATATCTTTTGTGCGTACACAAGTCGACTTTGCTCGTCAGCAAAGTCGCTCGCGACCCCGACACCACGCGAGTACTTCCATTTTCTACAGCGGAATGCCGCTAAGAAGATTAGGTCGCTCGCGGTTTTGCAAGTGCAAAACATTGCTGCGCCTCCCGCACAAGCACAAAGTCCCGCGCAGGCGGGACGTTTGTGTCTTGTGCGGGCACTTGGGGTCGAACCAAGGACCTTTCGAGTATCAGTCGAATGCTCTACCAACTGAGCTATGCCCGCGAGTGAGGGTTACAAATGAAAGCTTGTTTTCATTTGGCACGAACGAGCGGGGATATCAAACGAAGTGCAGATATGGCCCCGCATGAGCGCCATAGTAGCAGAAAAATAGTCCCCTGCCCAGTGGGACACACATACACAAAACCCCGCCTGCAGGCGGGGTTTTGTTGTGTTTTTTTACTGACCTAGAACGGCAGTAGGTTATGTACACTGTCTATCACTGCTTTAGGGAAGCCTACCAAAGCTTGCAAGACTGATGCCATCAAGGACGTGCGTTCATCTTGCGACACCACGGTAGTATAGAGCTCCTGTATTTGACCAGCAGACAATGACTGGTCGAAGTAGCGCACATCATCAACAACTCCATCAAAGGACGCTGCCCCACCCACAGCAGAACCGAGGCCCAATGTGCGCCCAGCCGGCGGCAAGTACGAACCCTCTTGTGTTGCCGCAAGTGAACCGTTGATGTATATGCTTGCGATGTTAGTTGTATCATTATACGTAACTGCCAAGTGATAGAACTGACCGAATTCAAGCTCCTGTGGCGCACTAAATTCGATGTCACCACCCGACTCTTCAGTCCAGAAGGTTGGCTTGTATTCTTCGTCCATAAAGCCGAAGCGGAAGCCAGTCCTGTCATATCTTTCGCGTCCGGCTATAAGGTTTACATAGTTATCACTCCCGTTCCAGCCATTCACCTTGACCCACATACTCATCGTAAAGGACAAGGAGTCTAGATCAGACGCACTCGAGAGCGATGCGCCATCAGGCTCGCCGTCTACGAGCAGTGCGTTGCCGAACTTACCAATCGTAAAGGATGCGTATTGATTCAAACCACCATCGTTTTCATTACCAGAGGAGTCACTCACAAGGGCACCAACTCTCTCATCGAACTTCCAATAACCAACGGGGCTTGGGAGCGACCCTGAACCTGGCTCTGGTTCGGGCTCTGGGTCAGGATTTGGTGCGCTATAAGGAATGAGATCGTCTTCGATACTCCATCCATCCGGAGCATTAGTGTAGTCTAGTTTCCACCAGACATAGCCGTTCGCGCTGACTGGGCCGTCTACCACGGTGCCAGTAGCACCTGTTGGTTGGTATCCAAGACGCACGCCCGAGGTGCCCGCTGTGCTGCGCACACGCACTCTCTCTGTTACTTCTGCTTGCTCGCCCACCTTAAGCTTCGTACTTTGGGGGGTTGGGTCTGGCTCTTCTTCTTCCTCGTCCGGAGGTGACGGAGGTGTTGCAGAGACCGCAACAGAAGCGCTCGCGTTTGCTGTCCCACCCGCACCCGTACATGCAATGGTGTACGTTTTTGCAGTGGTGATGTTAGTTTGCGTTGCTGAGCCTGCAGTTGCTTTAGCGCCAGTCCATGAGCCGGACGCTGTACAACTAGATGCATTTGTAGAAGACCAGGTCAACACTGTGCTTCCACCAGAGGTAACCGTTGTTGGGTTGGCAGTAAGTGAGACTGTTGGTGCTGAGGTTGGTGTTGGCGGCGTATATGCATTCAGGTACTCTTCAGCACTCCATCCATCCACGCCTGACGCATAGTCAACATTCCACCAGAAGTACCCACCAGTCCACACAGGGCCTCCAATTACTGTACCTATCGCACCTGTGCTTTGTGTACCAAGCAGTGTTCCGTTTGCAGGATTACGTACATTTACTCCTGTGTTTGTCTGTACCTGCGCGCCCGAAATAAATTTGGTACTTGGCGCTGGTTGGTTTACAGTCAGTGGTACAAATTGCTCTGCCGAGCCGCCCGCACCCGTACAGGTGAGCATGTATACTTTATTTTCTGTAATACCCGAAACCGCTTGAGAGCCAGATAGAGCCTTAGCACCAGTCCAGTTACCCGAGGCAGTACACGCAGTTGCGTTTGTAGTATTCCAAGACAAGGTTGCGCTGCCGTTATATGCAACCGAGGTTGGATTTACGCCAAGCGAGATAGTCGGTGCTGGAGTTGGAGGAGGCGGAGGAGTAGTGGTGCCCAAGAATGCGCAGCTTTTAACTGGTTTTGCAGGCATCGACGTGTCGATAGTACTCCCCGACTCTTGGCCAATAGCTTTCATGCCTGCAAGAGTGTAGGTTGTGTCGCTAGAGTTTGGCCACCACCAGTGTTTGTTGTTGATGTTTACTACGTGGTAGGTGTTGTTGGCAAGTGTGTTTGCATTTGATGGTGGGACGTTTTCTGCATCCATACCAATCTTGCTCAAGTCTGCGGTGTTTGCACGGAGTGTGATTTTGTTGTTTCGGATAATGTTGCCGGTTGCAGTACTGTACGAAGTGCCGTTTGCCGAACCACGGTCTTGCGACACTATAGTGATGCCGTTACCGTAGTTTGCGTTGGTATCTACTGTGTTGTTGTAGACCTCCATGTCATACACACTCGAGAGCAATATCTGTGGAGACCACAACCAACCGTTGCCGCCAGTGTCGGTACCGTTATCAAACACGGTGTTGTTGCGCACAATACCGCCGGTACTTATCTCCAACATGATGCCGGCAGAGGTGTTGCCCCAGACGACGTTATTTTCTACAAGGATATTGTCTGCATTCTCGTCTTGCCAGATACCAGGACCGCGGTTCTCGTAGACACAGTTGTTAGAGACGGTGCCGCTTGTTGCGTCGGTGATTTTTCCCGCACCTCCTTCCCATCCTGGGTTTACACCAGCGTACCAGCCGTTTCTTGCAATTTCGTTGCTATCGAACAAAAATCCAGTACCGCCACCGCCGTAGCCCGCTTGTCCGTTATCAAGGATTTTGTTTTTGATAATTTTGGTTGCAGGGCCGGCATTGATACCGTATCCGTGGTTCAAACGGATGATGTTGCCTTCGATAGTCCAGCGCGCACCACCTGTTTCTGAGTCGATCGCACCAAGTTGTAGTTGTGCTGCGTATTTTTCTATCGTAAGTCCCTTAATAACCACGTCAGTTACACTAGAGCCCCCGCCGCCAAATGCGCGAGGAGTAACACTTACCTCGACCTTGTGTCCTGATGGGTTGTCGCCAATATAGATAGTGTCTGCGCCATAATCAAAAAACCACTTACCCGGACCCACGGCAGAAAGGCTGCCTACATGGAGCATCGGCTTGTCGTCGATAAACAAGTCTTCTGGATATGCACAGCGTGGGTAGCCGCTCAAGCACCATTCAGTACCATTGACGGTGCCTTGCTGTGTTTGGCCGCCAACCTTCCATGCAGAGCCACTTGCGGTCCACCCCGTCAGCACGCGAGAGCCGTTGAGTACCGCACCCGGCATACCAGAAAATACGTTGCCCTGTTTTGGCACTACCGACTGCATACGGTACTCGCCCGCATTAAGTACAAAAATGGTGCCTGCGGGGTTTGCATTAACCGCCGCTTGGATACTGTCTCCTGGATTAAGTGTAACGGTGCTTGCGCTGCGCACTGTATCTTGTGGATATGCAAAAATTATTAAAGAAAGAAAACTCGCTGCAAAAACTCCTAGTAAAATTAAGTGTCTTGATTTATGCATTACTTGCTTCATTGATCTTAATCGTACTTCCTTCATCACACACAAACAACATATCTTATACACAAAAACCTCCCGCATGGGGAGGCTTTTGTGTCACGATACCATTTGCATCAAACATCGATTGTGATTTTATAGAAACACCTTTCTCTTGTTCCGTTGTTTCTCGCGGCTTGCCTTGTACTCAAAGCATTAAGCGAGACATCTACCTCCTGACGCGTATGGAGGAAAAACGAATACAGTTTAGGATCAGTATTATCATCCCAACTCGCGATTCCGCCAGTTGGCGGACACGAGAGATCGCCACTTCAGTTCTGTCCTCGTACGAGGGGCAGAACCACAGTCAATGTGAATTATTCCACGACCAGCTTCCGCTAGCCGTGCCTTGTTACGACTTAGTCCCTGTCACCGAGCTTACCGTGGACCGCCGTGAGGCGGGCTTCGGGTACTCCCGGCTCCCTTGACTTGACGGGCGGTGAGTACAAGACTTGAGAACGTATTCACCGCGGTATAGCTGACCCGCGATTACTAGCGATTCCGGCTTCATGAGGTCGAGTTGCAGACCTCAATCCGAACTGGGCACATGTTTATAAGGATTAGCTCAGGGTTACCCCGTCGCGACCCGTTGTCATGTGCATTGTATCATGCGTGCAGCCCAGGGTATCAGAGGGACATGCTGATCTGGCGTCATCCTCACCTTCCTCCCCCGTGAGGGGGCAGTCTCGCCTGACATAATAAAACAGGCAACGAGGGTTGCGTTCGTTACCCCACTGAAGGGAACAACTCAAGCCACGAACTGACGACGACCATGCATCACCTGCCCAACAGTCTTGCGAGGGCCAAAGTTTCCTAAGGCTTACAGTTGGGTTTCAAACCCTGGTGAGGTTCTTCGTTTGCCATCGAATTGAGCCGCATGATCCACCGCTTGTGCAAGTCCCCGTCTATTCCTTTGAGTTTTAATCTTGCGATCGTACTACCCAGGCGCATCACTTAACGCGTTAGCTTCGCCTCAGAGAGGGTCGATACTCCCTAAAGCTAGTGATGATCGTTTAGGGCGTGGACTACCGGGGTATCTAATCCCGTTCGATTCCCACGCTTTCGTGTCTCAGCGTCAGGAGTGTGCCAGTAAAGTGCCTTCGCATTTGGTGTTCCCCATAATATCAACGGATTTCACCCCTACACTATGAGTTCCCTTTACCTCTCACACCCTCAAAGTCGTACCGTTTCGATTGCGTCTCCCGGGTTAAGCCCGAGATCTTTCACAATCGACTAATATGACCGCCTACACACCCTTTACGCCCAGTGATTCCGGATAATGCTTGGGGCCTCTGTATTACCGCTCCTGCTGGCACAGAGTTAGGAGCCCCTTATTCATGAGGTAACGTCAATTACTTCCTCCCTCATAAAAGGTTTTTACGTCCCGAAGGACTTCATCAACCACGCGGCGTCGCTCCATCAGACTTTCGTCCATTGTGGAAGATTCTCGACTGCAGCCACCCGTAGGTGTATAGCCCGTGTCTCAGTGCTATCGGTGGGGGTCAGCCTCTCAGCTCCCCTAGGTGTCATAGGCTTGGTAGGCCATTACCCTACCAACTACCTGATACCGCGCAGGCCGCTCAAAAAGCGGATTACTCCTTTACCCCGGAGGGACTATCGGGAATTACCTACCCTTTCGGATAGCTATGCCCGACTTCTCGGTGCGTACCTGCGTATTACTACCTCGTCTGCCACTGTCCTTGCGGACCGTTCGACTTGCATGCCTTATCCACGCCGCCAGCATTCATCCTGAGCTAGGATCAAACTCTGAATATAGAATTGCTTTTACACAACTCTACTACTTAGATGAACGGAACAAGAGAAAGGCGTCCCAACCTTGCGGTTGAGCATACTAACTCTTGTTGCCTACTCGGTGGAAAATCGAGTAGGACTTTTTTGGTTTCTTGCTTGCCCACGCACCAGTGTGATGCATGGACTGATGTGATCAACCCAACTTTCGTTGGGGTTTCAATTTGATGTTTGATGCTTCTCCCCTCCGTCTTGTTGAGAGGGGAGTTTTTATGCAGTTGTCAAAGTCCGGCCCAAAGGCTCGCTTTCTGACCAATTTGGCCAATAAAAAACGCCCTCTAAGGCAGTAAGAGCAGTATAGTCATATTCAGCCAAGAGTCAAGGCTGCTGTGGGGGTAACCCCCCGCCCGTAAAAAGGCCTACTTTAAGGCTTTTTTGAGCGCTTCTTCGACCTGGGCAAATAGGTCGTTTTGTGTGCCGTTGTTGGCAAATACATGGTCAGCCATTTTCATAACCGCAAAGACGTTCATGTCCCACGGCTCCTGCGATTGCATCTCCCGATCCTCGTATATACAAAATGTTTCAAAGTCTACCTTGTCGGTCTCAGACCAGCGTTTGAGCACGCGCTCATAGCGTACCTTTCGGTCAGCATTCACCGCCCAAAGCAGTGCACCTTTGGACTTCAACAGTTCGGCCTCGCCCACTGTGCGGATGGACTCGACCACCACATTCTCGGTTTCTGTTTGCGCCCGGGCAAGCAGCTGCTCCACCACGTAGGCTGGCCCGTGTTCTTTGCGCAATTCGTTAGCCACTTGGCGCATAGTAGGGCGCTCTACGGGGAGTCCGCGCGCCTCTATTTCTTTAATCAAAAACTCTCGCACCGAGTAGTGCGCAAATCCTTTAGTATTGGCCAAGTAGTCGACAATGGTCCCCTTTCCTGCACCGTTTGTCCCCGTGATGCCAATAATCATGTTATTAGTTTTTCTTGTGCGCACTCCACCGCTCCCACACCACAAGCATAGGGCTCGCGAGGAATATAGATGAATAGGTACCCGCAATCATGCCCACAATAAGGGTAAGTGCGAAGTCTTTGGTTGCAATTGGGCCCACAAAGTACAGCGCCAAAAGAACAATAACCACAGTGAGCGATGTACTAATTGAGCGCGCAAGTGTCTGGCTGATACTGCGGCCCACTACCGACTCAAACGCTTCGTGCTTGTGACTTTCCTTGTTTAGGCGCAAATTTTCGCGGATACGGTCAAAAACAACAATGGTGTCGTTAATAGAGATACCCAAAATAGTTAGGAGCGCCACAATAAACAACGCGTCCACCTCGGCCCCACTTACAAAGCCCAAAAACGCAAAGAGTCCGGCAGGAATTAAGATGTCATGCAGCAACGTAAGCACCGCAACCACGCCATACTTCCACGACGCGATTCCCTCTTTTTCTTTCTCTGGGTCGCCGGTACGGCGAAAGGCAAACGCAATAAATAGTATGGTCGACAGCACCACCAGCACAATAGCGATCCACGCTTTGCGCATCAACTCCTCACCCAACACCGGCCCCACAGAAGTAAATTGGTCTTCATGAATAGGCCCCAAGCCACCAAGCACTGCCTCAAGCTGGTTTTTTTCTACTACACTCAAATCTCGCTGGCGCAATATATACCCCGCTTCGCCTGTGGGCTGTACGCGAATTTCGCCAAACTGGAGCTTTTCTACCAATGCGCGCACTTGCTCGACTGGTGGACGACCCTCTGGGTACGACACCTGGAGCAGAGACCCACCCGAGAGGTCGATACCGGGCTTGAGCCCAAAGGACACAAGCGCAAATATCGACAATACCGAAAGTATAGCCGGCAGGATAAAAAAGTATTTTAGATTTTTAGAGATATTCATATGTTATTTATGCCAGCCGCTGAGCATCATAAAACGCCCCAGACCCCTCTCCGCAGAGACACCCAGCGCCAACAAAAAGGTGCGCGAAATACTAATAGCCGAGAGCATCGAGATAATCACCCCAAGCCCAAACACCAGCGCAAATCCTTTAATGAGCGCAGTACCAAACCAAAACAAAATAACAGCAGCAATAATGTGCGCAATGTTTGAATCGCGGATAGCAAGCCACGCGCGGGCAAACCCTTCGCGGATAGCTTCGTTTGTTTTTTTGCCGTCTGCCAACTCTTCTTTAATGCGCTCGGCGATAAGCACGTTTGCATCCACCGCCAAGCCCACAGAGAGTATGAAGCCCGCAATACCAGCCGCAGTCAACACGACTGGAATAAGTTTAAACAACGCCAACATCAGCAGGCAGTAAATAAAGAGCGACACCACCGCCACAAGTCCTGGTAGGCGGTACCATACAATCATAAAAATCGAGAGTAGCGCAAAACCGAGCACCCCCGCAAATACACCGGCGCGTGTTGCCTCATCACCCAGAGTTGCGCCAATGGTTTGAGTCGACGCAAGTGCAATAGGCACGGGCAAGGCGCCAAGGTTTAGGTTAGTTGCCAGCTGCTTGGCGCTCTCTGCGTTAAAGTTGCCCGACACCACTGCGCTGCCGCCCGTGATGCGGTCTTGGATAACAGGAGCAGACAGTAAGTTACCGTCGAGGAATATCGCAAGCTCGCGGCCTACGTTTTTGCCTGTAATATCGGCAAACATCGTTGCACCTTCTGGATTAAAGTTAATAAGCACCGTGGGCGCTGTTGCCACGCCCGTACCATTACCAAATTGCAACGCTGCGCTTGAGAGATATTTGCCAGTAAGTCCCGTGTCTTCAAACGCAGCTGGGTTGATAGCGCCGTTTGGCAGCGCTTGCGGCTCGCCTGGCTTAACCAGCTTAAACTCCAACAAAGGGGTCTGGCCAATCATCGCAACAGCCTCGTCGACGTCGGTTATGCCCGGCAGCTCGACTATCAGACGGTACGAACCGTTGCCCAACGCGCCCGACTGCTGTGTTTGGACCACCGGCTCTCCCACACCAAAGGCGTTCACGCGGCGCTCAATAACCGCCTGAAGTGCCGACATAGACTCGGCAATTTGTGCCTCGGGCACCTTGGTGGTGTCGGCGTTATAGACCAAATGCGTACCGCCCGAGAGGTCGAGTCCCAACTTAAAGGCAAAATAGCTGTCCTGTGTATTAGTCTTCCATACAAAAACACCGACCAAAGCGGCCACGAGTAACACCAGCACTGCGGTATAGCGTATTGCAAACATGGGTCAAAGGATACCAGAAGAAGGGTGCTACAGAAAGTAGTTGACATCTACACTTTATGTTTCAAAAAAAGCATCTATTCCCTTCTCCACAAGACTCTTGCGAGAGGATGGTCCATACTAGTCAGTGGATGTACCTCTAGTAGTTTGAAAGGAACGTGTCGTGGATGTTACCACTTTGCGTACCGCGGGATTCGTTTCTTTCGAGTACCCGCAGGGCCTGCGTACCGCAGTCCAAACAGCACTGGAATCGTGGCAACTTTTTTGCACGCTTCCGCTGGAACAAAAACGCCTACTTTCAGGCGGCGACCGTGTGCATGACTTCGGGTTTATGTGCCGCAATGACAAAGGCCCTGTAGCAGACAGAAAGGAATTGTTCCACGCACTGCGAGCCAACTTTCCCCAACTTCTACCCAAGGCAGCCAAAGTTTGTGACCCGCGCGCAACGGCATTTATTCGCGCAGTTGACACGCTTTTGGAAGCAACCGCACCGACCGTGCGTGCGTTTGCAGCAAGCGTCGAGGAGGCGTATGGACTTGTAGGGTTTACGAAGTTGGTTATGGAAAGCCAGCCACACTGGACGTTCCGGTATCTACACTACCCAAAAGGGTCTGCCGTGCTTGCGCATCCTCATGCCGATCGTGGTGGATTTACCTTCCACTTAGCCGAAACAGAAGGAGGTGGCGAATACTATAGCTTCGACAAACAATGGCTTCCCTGGCCAGTAAGCGCCGAGAGAACCATCATCTTTCCAAGCATGGAACTACAGCACTACTCGAATGGAGCAATGAAGGCTCTGTGGCATCGCGTACTACCAGTCGAACACAGTACCAACGCGCGATACGCAATGGTGGTGTTTATCGACTTCCAAGGACTGTATCGGTTCGACGATAGTACACACCGGGTGCAAAACTTTGCACCAGGGTTCAACTATCATCTTCCGTTCAAGGAGTTTGCTGGGCTTTTTGTGCCTCGCGACAACATCACCCCAGCTGCATAAGCTGGGGTTATTTTTTTCCTACTAACGCAAGTAAATTTTTAAAAATCATCGCCACGGCTACGGGGCCAATACCGCCCGGCACGGGAGTATACAAAGAGGCAACGTCAGCACAGCTTGGGTCGGCATCACCTTTGAGCGTCCCGCCCGCCTCCGACGTGCCCGCATCAAGCAACACCACTCCGGGTTTAAGCATCTCTGGAGTAACCATACCTGGCACCCCCGCACCCAACACAACAATGTCCGCAAATGTAAGTAGCCCCAAATCATCACCACGAGCCAATATAGAAACTTCGGCGCCCTGGGTTTTAAACCATGCTGCCGCAGGCGCGCCTACCAACTTGCCCTGCCCCACCACCACAACCTTTTTGCCTTGTACAAAGGACTGACCTTTGTATACATCCAGAATGTGCGCAATGGCGCCCACCACCGGAGTAAGAACCAACGTGCCCGAGCGCGCGCCCATAGCGTCCACATCTTTTTCTATAGGAAGCGACTCGAGCACTTTTACAGCATCTATTGCAGGCCCAAGCGGCATCTGCACAATCACGCCATCTGTTTTTACTGCCACTTCCCTAACTGCTGCAATCGCCGCCTCCGTATCTGCATCTTTCGGCAACGCAAATTCTACAATCGGTATACCCAACTCAGCAGCAGTTTTGGCCTTCATCCCTACAAACTTTTTTGCCACCAAGTCGTCGCCCGAGCGCACAAACCCCAAAGTGGGTGGGTGCGGCCATATAGCCAACTCGCTGCGGAGTTGGTTTTTAATATCTTTTGCAAGTGTAGTGCCGTTGATAATCACAAAATACTAAGAAATATTGAGTAGTGTTTTAAGCTCTTGTATACCCTCTGCAAGCGGCACGGTGGGCTCCCACCCAAGCAGCTCTTTTGCGCGAGTAATATCCGCACGAGTGTGTCGCGTCTCTATACGAGGTTCTATATGCACAGACTCACCACCAATCATGCGCGCTATGTCGTTTATAGACACATGCGCGCCAGAGCCAATATTAATCACCTCTCCACCCCCCACTTTTGGACTCTCCAAAGCCAAGATGTTTGCACGCACCACATCGCGCACATGCACACAGTCCCTGGTTTGTTCGCCATCTCCAGTTATGGTAATAGGCTTCCCCTCTTTACGCTGATACAAAAATTTAATAATCGCCTGTGCATAGGGGCCGTTTGGGTCCGAGTTGGGGCCATACAAATTAAAGTAGCGCAGACTCACCGTAGGCAAACTGTACACTTCGGTAAAAACTCGGCAGTAATGCTCGGCTGTATATTTTTGGAGTGCATACGGGCTTTTAGGTTTTGGTAACATCTCTTCGTGTAGCGGCAACTCCGTCTGGTCCCCGTATGCCGAGCTCGAAGCAGAGTACACCACACGCCCCACCTGCGCGTCCCTTGCTGCAGACAATACGCTCAGCGTCCCAGAAATATTGACGTCGTTTGACTCTTTTGGGTAGTCTATCGAATATTGCACCCGCGGAAGCGCCGCCAAATGGAAGAGTCCCGTAATCGACTTTAGTGTTTGGAACAGTGCGCTCAGTGCCTCAGTATCGCGGATATCAATCTCGTGCAGCACCGCACCCTCTGGCACGTGTTCGCGTTTACCTGCCACCAAAGTATCCACCACGTGCACACCGTAGCCCGCCTGCACAAGTGCCGGGCACAGATGCGAGCCTAAAAATCCTGCACCGCCAGTTATTACTATTGTGGGTTTTTCCATACTCTAGGCGTTACTTTTGATAAGGATACGACGGATAGTTTTAAGAAAGATAGACAGGTCGAGCGTCAGTGAGCGATGCTTCAAGTAAAAAAGATCGTATGACAATTTCATTTTTGTGGCCGCTACGTCCGCCGCATGGTGCGGGTCTCTATGGTAATACAGCTGTGCCGAACCAGAGAGTCCTGGCTGTATCAAATGGCGCACGCCGTAGAAGGGTATTTCTTTTTCGTATGTTGCAACGAGCGCTGGAGTCTCAGGGCGGGGCCCTATAAAAGACAAGTCGCCTCGTATAATGTTCCAAAGTTGTGGAAACTCGTCGAGTCGCCACGCGCGCAAATAGGCACCCACGTTTGTTATACGCAACTGACTCACCCCGCTTGGACCATAGTTACCCTGGTCGTTGCCCGACATGGTACGGAATTTATACATACGAAAAACTTCGCCTCCTTGCCCCACGCGGTCGAGCGCCACAAAAGGAGCTCCCCTGTCTTCGAGCCAAATAGCAAACATCACAAAAGGATACAGCAACAAAGACGGCACCCCGATAAACACAGCGCAAGTGATGTCTATTGCCCGCTTGAGCGGGTCATAGAATAGGTGCGCCGAGCGAGAAATATTGCGTGCTATCCAACGTTCGTCCACCAAAGACAGTGGCGCCCGACCAAAGACATCCTCATACAGCTCGGCCGAGTCGAGGAAACGTATCCCCTGCTTGAGGAAGTTATAAAGCTCGGGGAAGGCGGCCGAGACCCTTGTATCATTCAAATCGGCTATAACGAACCGTGGTCGGTACTGCTGTATCGCCGCGCCTACTAACGACGCGAGCGATATGCTCACCGGCTCGATAACTGCTGCAACGCGGGCAGGCGCGCGGTGTGCATGCGAGAGCCCTGCAACAATTTCTTGCACCTCTACACTACTGCCCACAATGACTGCGTTCTCTGGTTTTTGCAGACCAAAAAAAGGAAAGAGTGCCACACGCCAAAACAACACCAACAAGAAAGAGGTTACGAGGTAGATTATCAAGAGCACTTTTGGCGTGATGCCAAAAAACGGAATAAAGAAAAAGAACAGCGCCGCAATGACCACGTTGACGCTCTGCGCCACCAACAAAGACGCAGACAGTGCACGCCGCTGCAACACGATAGACCGACTCTCGTATAAACCGGCAATAAAGTACACCCCAATCCATACCACGAACAAAAAAGAAAACGGGATGACGTGACTCATAAACAACTCTTGCGAAGGTATTTCAAACGCACGGAGAAAAAGCGACATCCAAAGAGAAAAGAGGAAGAAAAAGAGATCCCCCAAAAAAAGCACGAGCGTCCGGGGCGCAAAAGCTGAAGTCATATCGTTTGTGTATAATACAACAATAGTATGAAAAAGAAAGTTACATTCGTCATCACCAAAGCCAATTGGGGTGGCGCACAGCGCTATGTCTTTGACCTGGCCACAGCACTTCCAACAGACGCATTTGACGTCTCTGTCGCATTTGGTCAAAGCGGGCTACTGGCAGAAAAACTACAAGAACACAGCATCAAAACTTTCTCCATCAACGCTATGCAGCGCGATATTTCTTTCATAGCTGACATACAAAGCTTCTTTGAGTTGCTGCGCTTTTTCCTCAAAGAAAAGCCGGATATCGTGCACTTGAACTCATCCAAGGCGGGCGGGGTTGGAGCTCTTGCAGCACGTTTCGCCAGCTGGCGAAGCAGGAGGCCGATTAAAATTGTCTTTACTGCACATGGTTGGCCATTTCTAGAACAGCGTAATTTTATATCGCGTAGTCTTATCTACTTCATGTCGTGGATTACCGCACTACTTGCACATGACGTTATAGTGGTTTCTAACCACGATCTTTTGCTCGCTCAAAAAATGCCCTTTGTGGGCCACAAAACCACTCGCATCTACAATGGTATCAAAGCGGACGCGCTCGGGCTGGGCCTCGAAATCCGCAACGCCTTCCCTCCCAACACACACATCACCGGCACCGTAGGAGAGTTGACCAAAAATAAAAACCAAGCGAGCCTTGTGGAGCAAGCAAAAAACGATCCTGCGCTACACATCGCCATTGTGGGCGAAGGCGAAGAACGTCCACCTCTTGAAGCACTGATTACAAAATATCAACTGGGAGACAGGGTCAAATTATTTGGCTTTATGCCCGCACACACAGTACTTAAAGGCTTTGATACTTTTGCACTTCCCTCTCTTAAAGAAGGTTTGCCGTACGTACTGCTCGAAGCCAAGGCAGCCGGGCTACCCATCGTAGCCAACCGCGTTGGCGGAGTGCCCGAGATTTTAGATGCAAAAGATATGAGCGAATTTTCACTCGAGCACATGGTCGACAGAACGAAGAAAATTTATCTGTCGTAACCACCACTAAACTCGCGATCCAGCGAGTCGCGATGTGCAGCATGCGCGTAGCGACGCATACCAGAGAGGATGCCTAGCGCCAAAAACTCGGCGAGTAAGTGCGAGCCACCGTAACTCATAAAGGGTATAGTGGTGCCCGTCACCGGCAACAGCCCCACATTAATGCCCACATGCAGCACAAAGTGCGCGCCGAAGTAGCACAAGACACCCAGCGCAAAGAGCGTCTCGAAGTTGCTTGCTGCACGCGCCGCGGTGTGGATTATGCGCCAAAATAAGACACCAAATAACGCAAACACTATCCCGACGCCAACAAACCCCCACTCTTCTGCGTAGGCTGCAAAAATAAAGTCAGTCTGGTACTCAGGCAAAAACCGCAATTTGCTTTGCGTCCCGTAGCCTATCCCCTTGCCCAACCACTGACCCGACCCCACAGCAATGGTCGACTGGTAGGCGTTGTACCCGGCGCCGTGTATGTCGGCCATGGGGTGGATAAAACTAATGATGCGCGTCTTTTGATAATCGCGAAAACCAAAAAACCACAAACCCGCGAACGCAACCGCACCGAGCAAAAACACCACCGCTAAATGCTTGCGTGATATGCCAGAAAAAAGCACCATACCAAGCCAAATAAGAAAGATGATGATGGCGCCACCGAAGTCTGGTTGCAGCGCCACCAGCAAAAATACTAAAAACGCATACCCACCAGAGACCACCATGTGCCGTATGTTACGTATTTCGATGTGCCGCCTGGAAAAATATTTAGCTAGGGCAATAATGAGCGCCAATTTTACAAACTCGATAGGCTGCAGCGCGGCAAAGCCAAAGTCGAGCCAGCTTTTTGCACCCATCACCGTATTGCCCAATACAAGCAAAAAAAGCAGCGGAATAATAAACAACCCATATATACTTGCAGCCACCCCGCTGCGGCGCAAAAACCGCCAGTCCACCATACTCGCCCCAAAAAACACCCCCACCCCCACAGCCAACCACACCAACTGTCGGACAAAAAGCCCGTCCTGACCAGTGAACGAGTTCATAGTGAGCAACCCAAACGCACACAAAAGCACCGCGGCACCGAAGGCCAGCCAGTCGACTGAGTTTGTCTTTTTATGCACCTGGCTCACAGTGGTCATAGGTAGTATGTTCGGCGCAGACTCTGTGGCAGGCGCCTACACACAGTTATTTAAAAGATGGCAAAATGATTATTTCTGCTCGAGTAATGTTTGGCTGTGCCGCCCCCCAGGTAAAGACAAGCTGCTGTGAGGTTTTATGCATCAGCCCTTGGACAAGCGACTTTGAGGCTGCACGCGCCACACCGCTCGAATCAAACAACACCGCAACCACACTCACCTCCCGCACATCATCGACAGAGTCGTTGTGTATCGTGGCAGTCAAGCGCGTACCATCTTGCGCCAACACCGACCCGCTCACCCGCATAGGCACGATGCTACCTTCTGCAATCCGGGTCCACACGGGGTTGCGTGCAAACGTAAACTGCGTACGCGCCACACTGCGACTCCCCACATTAATGTTGGTCTCCACAATTGGGATAGTTTGGTTTGGAGGCAAATCGACCACACCAGTCTTCTCGGTTACCAAATTATTTTCTTGGTCAAAGAGTTGGAAGGAATACTGTACCTGACGAGCACCAGCGCCGACCATGTTGTTTTGCAAATACGCGACCGCAGTAAACGTGTTGGTAGCTGTGGGGAATGCGCGTGCCCAAAGCACCGTAGGCGCACGTGAATCATTTTGACAAATAAGCGCACAAGAACCCCCACAGTCGACCCCACGCTCGGTACCATTTTGTTTGCCATCACTACAAGCGGGAGTGGTATGAAAAAAAGTCTGCCACACAAAAATAAGTGCGAGGAAGCCAAGCGCCCCCACGACCGACAAGTACATATATTTGCGCCTATCGCGCCAAGTTAATGCCATGACTGTATCATAGCAAAAAACATCAAACTATTCCCTTTGCCCTAAACACCTTCCACAGACTTACGCCCAGCAACACAAATCCCGAGGGCAAAGTGACCCCTAAAATAACGAAGTTTGTGGGCAATACCAATCCCAAACCCTGCGCAAGCGCATATATGCCCGTAGCAATGAGCGGCATAAACAAGACCGCAAACGAGCGTCCGTAGGAAACAGGAGTATCAAGAACCGAAAGGAAGTTCTGCCTAGTTTCTGTTTTTTTATTTTTTCGAAGCGCTAGGTACAACACCCCAAAAAGCACCGGCAAGACTATGGCGAGCAATCCAAACGCGGGCACGGTTATAAACCCAAACCAAGCCAAGACAAGCAACCCGAGGAATATTTTTTCTAACCGTGTCGCACTAAACTGCGCACCCAGCCGCGCGTATGCACGCTGCATACAAATGAATATACCTGTTATCAAAAATGCGTGCAGCGCATACGCTTCAACAGACACCATCTCCACGTTGTCGAGGCTCCAAAAAATAGACCACACACCCCAAAACAAACCGAGCAGCGCACTCACCCACGCAGTCCGCGTAAGTGAATGGAGCAGGGCTTGCTGCAACACATACCAACCGAGCACCACAGAAATAAGCGCGTGCCACGCGAGCCCTGTCCAAGAAACAGTGAGCGGAAACGGTATACCCTCTGCACCAAACAGGGTCATCACAAACACACCTTCAATAAGCCAGCCAAAAAAAGCACCGACCAAAAACATTGCCCACACACTCCGTACACGAAACTCTTGTATCAAAATGAGACAGATATACGTAGCCACACTATACAAAAGCCAACCCAACAGAAAGAAAAAAGGCGTATCTTCCCCTACTCGCCAAAACGACCAGAAGACGCGTTCTGAGTAAAAAAACCAAATATAACCCGTCGCAAGCGCTAGCAAAAGACGACTCAAAAAACCATGTGCCTGTAAAAGCTTCATGGGGTGAGTATAGCAGTAATTTTAGACCCTCTGTTCCGGCGGTTAGCTACTCTCCCGTGCGGTAAAGCACAGTACCATCGCCACTAGCGAGCTTAACTTCTGAGTTCGGAAAGAGATCAGGTGTGACCCCGCCGTCAAACCACCAGAACAGAACTTCTAAAATTTATTTTCAAGGTAATTTTTACTGTATGTTCGCGCCAGCATGGCGCTTAACAACAAATTATTGCGATTCTCAAGTCTATCGCCCTCTCGCTCTGTCCTTTTTACAGAGCAAAAGAGGGCTCTCGCTCACAAGAGGAGGAAACTCGATCGATTAGTACTTCTCGGCTAAGCACATTGCTGTGCGTGCACCTAAAGCCTATCAACGTAATCATCTCTTACGGATCTCAAGTGATTCTTTATCTTTGAGCCGGCTTCGCGCTTAGATGCTTTCAGCGCTTATCCAATCCCGACATAGCTACTCTGCGGTGCCCTTGGCAGGACAGCAGACACACCAGTGGTCAGTTCACTCCGGTCCTCTCGTACTAGGAGCAAATCTCATCAAGAATCGACGCCTGCAGTAGATAGGAGACCAACCTGTCTCACGCACCTTTTCACTTATTACTAAGTGGATTGGACTATAACTTCATCTCTTGCGAGATGGCTAATATTTAGTCTCTACGGGCCAAATTCTTATTTGCTCGTGGTGAGCAACGTCGAATCCATTCCCTCGGTATCACCCTAAGTATAGGGCTCCACCGATATCAATTAGCTTCTTCACATCTATCACTAGACATGACCGCCGTGATTGGTTGGTTTCTAAGCCGACGCTTTGGTCGGCTCCCCGACTTTTTACGTCGGGGTCTTTTTTATTATTGTCTATTCTCATGACAATAGTTTATGAACGAAAATTTATTTCTCGAGGGTTCAGACGGTCCAATCCCCCATTCAATCGAATGAGAACCTGAACGGTCTGAACCCAGCTCGCGTACCGTTTTAATTGGCGAACAGCCAAACCCTTGGGAGCTTCTTCACCCCCGGGATACGGTGAGCCGACATCGAGGTGCCGAACTCCGCCGTCGCTATGGACGCTTAGGCGGAACTAGCCTGTTATCCCCAGAGTAGCTTTTATCAGATAATCTTCCACCGCGTCTAATACGGATGGTCGGTTCACTATGGTCTGCTTTCGCACCTGCTTGGCATTTACGCCTTGCAGTCAAGCCCTCTTTTGCCATTGCGCTATCGGCACGGTTTCCATTCGCGCCTAGAGGACCTTAATACACTCCTCCGTTACTTTTTAGGAGGATAGCGCCCCACTAAAACTGCCTACCAGATACTGTCTCGACAGGGTTTAATCCTGCCGGTTAGCGTATACAACTATATAGAATGGTATTTCACTGACGAGTCCGCTAGAACCAAGATCCTAACTTCAACCTCTCCCATCTATGCTACGCAATACAATCGTAGACGCAATATCAAGCTACAGTAAAGCTTCTGGGGTCTTTTCGTCTATCTGCAGGTAACCGGCATCTTCACCGGTACTGTATTTTCACCGAGCTGTTCTCCGAGACAGTTCCCTAGTCGTTACACTATTCGTGCGCGTCTGAACTTACCAGACAAGGAATTTCGCTACCTTAGGACGATTATAGTTATCGCCGACATTCACCAGGGCTTATACAAATCACCACCCAGCACTTTGGACTCGATAACTATATCCCTAGATATAGTTGAGTCGAAGAACGGACTTATACTACATACGCATAAGCCACTCCTCGAGTACAAAGTGCTGGGCAACGTCCGTATTTGACCTTCTGGCATTGGTCAAGTGTCACCCCCTATACATCCTCTTACGAGTTCGCAGGGAGCTGTGTTTTTGGTAAACAGTCGCCAGGGAAACTTTCGCTGCGGCCCCAACTTAATGGGGCAGGCCTTATTCCGAAGGTACGGCCGATTTTTTGCCGAGTTCCTTGGAGAACACTCACTCGTTCGTCTTGCTCTTCTCGAGCTGATCACCTGTGTCGGTTTGCGGTACGGTCGTACGTACAGTTAAGTTTAGAAGTTTTTCTTGGGAAGCTCTTCACGATAATCTCTTAGCCGAAGCCAAAATGCCCTGCACTCGTCGATTGTTGCAATAAAGCTGTATGCCGGATTTGCCTAACATACCAATCTTACAAGCACAGACGTCAATCCAATAAGACGCCATCGTTTATTTCCTCCGTCCCTCCATCACCTGTACGCCGGTTAGGGAATATTAACCCTATGTCCATCGCCTCCGGCTTTCGCCATAGGCTTAGGCCCGACTAACCCTTGGTTGATCACCATTGCCAAGGAAACCTTGATCTTTCGACGTGCGGGGATTTAACCCGCATTGCGGTTACTTGTGCCTGCATTCTCACTTCCATACGCTCCACTATGGGTCACCCCTTTAGCTTCATCGCAAATGGAACGCTCTCTTACCGCTCATCCCGACATAAATGTCAGGACAAGCCCTCAGTTTCGGTATCGTGCTTAAGCCCCGATTATCTTCGGCGCAAGATCTCTCGATGAGTGAGCTATTACGCTTTCTTTCAATGGTGGCTGCTTCTAAGCCAACATCCTCATTGTCTGTGAAATCTCACCTCCTTGTGATGCACTGAGCACGAATTTTGGGACCTTAACTGGAGATCTAGGACTCTTCTCCTTTTGTACGGTGGAGCTTAGCCCCCACGTACTAACTGCCGCATAGCACAAACGGTATTCGGAGTTTGATAGGATTCACGAGATTGCTCCCTGTTGAATCCTTCCAGTGCTCTACCCCCGTCTGTCAATTGATGCGACGCCAGCCCAAAAGCTGTTTCAGAGAGAACCAGCTATTACAATGTTCGATTAGCTTTTCACTCCAACCCACAAGTCATCCCAATGTTTTGAACGGCAAAAGGGTTCGGGCCTCCAGTGCAATTTCTTGCACCTTCACCCTGCTCATGGGTAGCTCACATTGCTTCGGGTCTTATGCGTACTACTAACGCGCTATTCACACTCGGTTTCCCTTCGACTCCACGCTCTCGCGCTTAGTCATACGCAGTACACATAAACTCGCAGGCTCATTCTTCAATAGGCACGCCGTCGAGGACTTGCGCCCTCTTCGACTCGTTGTAGACATATGGTTTCAGATCTATTTCACTCCCCTCTCGGGGTTCTTTTCACCTTTCCCTCACGGTACTTGTTCACTATCGGTCAATGATTGTATGTAGCCTTACCGGTTAGTTCCGGCAGATTCGCTCAAGCCATTCGTGTCTTGAGTTACTCAGGAACAATGAACAAAGTTGTTTCGTTTTCGCCTACAGGGCTTTCACCTTCTGGGGCGCTGCTTCCCAGCAGCTTCGGCTAACACAACAATTTGTAACTTTGTGACTGCTCGAGGCAATCTATCATCGTCCTACAACCCCCTAGATTGGCTAGATCCTATCTCGCTTTACAGCGGGACAGAATCTAGTGTCTTGGGTTTGGGCTCCTTCGTTTTCGCTCGCCGCTACTAACGAAATACTCTTGGTATCTTTTCCTCCAGGTACTGAGATGTTTCACTTCCCTGGGTGTGCTCTTTGATTGCTCAAAGTAAAGAGAATTTCTTCTCAATGAGTTGCCTCATTCGGACATCTCCGGATCAAAGGTTGCTTGGCACCTCCCCGAAGCATATCGCCGCCACGCCGCGTCCTTCATCGCCAATCACTGCCTAGGCATCCACCATACGCCCTTATTGTTTCCTTTCTCTTGTGAGAGAGAAAAGGAGACTTAAGAACCGCAATAATTTGTTGTTATATATTTTTCTACAGTATTTTTTACCTTGCCCATCTCCATCAAGCTGAAAAGACCCGTGTGGGAAATTTCTTAATGGGATGGAATTCGTGTTTTCAAAGAAGCTCGCACTCTCCAGATTTTTTCCAACAAAAAAGCCGCTTTTGGAAGCGGCGGCGAGCCACAAAGGCCTACCGTCTCTTCTAGGGTTGCTTTAGGGTGGTTAACATATCTGTACAAAGGAGTATATAGGAGTGTAGCCAGGGTGTCAAACTTCTCTGCCCTGGGCCCGAGGGCCCCTGGGGCTATAGCGCAAAACCGCCCCGGCTTGTGTTCGGGGCGGTTTTTTTAAGGTCGAGTTTGAGTGCTTTTAGCGCTTGTTTTGCATACCCTCGCGAGTACGCTCCAGAAAGCGTGCTGCCGCATCTTGGCCGCCCAGACCAAACGCCAACCCAAAGGCCAGCGCCAAGGCTACCACGATGCCGGTAAAGAGTGTCGACAAAACACCCTGTGCGATTTGCAATTGCTCGAGTGCTGCCAAAACAGCAAACAGCCAAATAGCCCAGCGTGCGATAGTGCCGGCAAACCCCGCAGCATGTATACCCGCTGCGCGCGCTGCACCAGCGACGATGTTGTACACCACCTCTGCAATAACTGCAGCGAACAAAATAATCATCACCGCGATGATCACGTTTGGCAAAAAGCCAATCACTACCTGTTGCAAGAAGTACGTCACCTGACCCAAGTTAAGCGCTTGGAGCGAAGCGATAAGGAATGCCAAAATGACAAACCATTTTACCAACGCACCCAAAAAGCTACCTGCGTTTAGTTTGTAGCCAGCGCGATTTACTACAGGCTCAAATCCTGCAGTGCGTAGCGCGTGGTCAACCTTGAGCGCTTTGGTTGCCTCGTCTACTGCCCAACCAAGCCACACGGCGATAACCCACCCAACGATAAAGATAATAATTGCTAACACCAAACTCGGAAGAAAACTCACTGCGCTTCCAAGCAGTACGTAAAACGACTGCTGCAGCACCATACCCCATTCTTGAACGATCATAGTATCTAAATCCGGTAAACGAATAATGACGGACACCTCTATTGTATCGTAGACAACACCCCCTATTTTGTGGCGCTGTGGATAAAAAACGGGCTATTTATTGCGGCCTAAATCGAGCTTGTCGAGCAACACCTTGTGCGGATAGTCGAGCACGTCGCGCACCAACTTGTCGTTCATGTTAAATCGGTACAAAAAATCTTCGCTGGTAAGCAGCGCATAGCGCACCTCCTTACCTATCTCGGCTTCCAATCCGCGAATACGCTCGCGGAGTGCGCGCTCTTTTACTTTGTCGCCCACCACCAACAAGTCCAGCCGGTCATCCCAGTCCCCCATAAAAATCCCCGACAACACGACAAACTTGAGCACCCCTGTGCCGCGGATGCGCTTTACAATATCTGCACCGCGCGCAGGCGCATTGAGCAATAAATTTTGCAGCGCGATGGTGTATACAAACTGTGGGTTAAGCGAGTAGCGCACCGCACCCCGACGCAAGCTGCGCACCACCAACCCAACACGAGAAAAAAGCACTACCTCGTGACGCGCCTCTGTGTCAGACACACGCGCGCGCTTTGCCACGTCTGCAATCCCAAACGACTGTCGTGGGTTAAATAAAAAAAGACGTAGGAGTTTTACACGTCCGCCTGTTCCAAAGAGTTTCTGTAATCCATCAGTCATACGGTAAGCAGTAGTACTTGGGTATTCTATGCAAAATATGAGCCGCGCGCAAAGACATAGAAAAATAGAAAAAGCTAGAGGTATACAAACAAAAAAACACCCAGCAGGTGCTGGGTGTTTTTTTATAAGGTTGTAAAGTTGCTTACTTAAGCTCAACTTTTCCACCTGCTGCTTCGACTGCTTTTTTGAGTGCCTCTGCATCTTCCTTCTTCATCCCTTCTTTCAAAACAGTTGGGACTGCGTCAACCAAGTCTTTTGCTTCTTTAAGGCCAAGTGCAAGTGCGTCTTTAACCGCCTTAATCACCTGTACCTTTGCTGCACCCGCGTCGGTCAAGTGTGCATTGAACGAAGACTTCTCTTCTGCTGCATCACCACCTGCGGCTGGGCCTGCTACTGCAACTGCAGCCGCAGACACGCCCCAGTGACCCTCGAGAGTTTTAACCAACTCGTGGAGCTCGAGCACCGACATTTTTTCTACTGCACTGACGATGTCTTTAAACTTCGCCGGAACCTCTACCTTACTTTCTGCTGCAGGCTCTGCCGCAACCGAAACTTCTGTTTCATCCGCCATAGTAATTTTAGTTAATTGTTAAGATAAAAATAGCCAAAGAAAAACCACAAAGCGGCTATTTATTTTCAGCGATTCTATCGAGGACGACTGCGAATCGCTGACGGGGGCTGTTAATAAGTTGTACAAATTGTGCACGAAGTGTCTGCATCCCTGGGATAGCCGCAATTGCTTTTATCTCATTTGCATCAACGTACTTGCCGGCAAAGACGCCGCCAGCAAACACCAGGTGCTCGGGAAACTTTTTTACAAACACTGCCAGCTCGCGTGCGGGTGCCAATTCGTCGCTACCGTACGCCAACGCAATTTCGCCGTCGAGCACGGGCACTTCTCCTTGGAACTTTTGTGCATCAAGCGCACGTCGCACCAGAGTCTTTTTAGCAACTGTGTAGCCAACGTCCTGCGCACGCAATGCTTTACGCATTTCGTTTTGCTCGACAACCGGCAAGCCGGTAAACTTGGCGAACACAATTGTTGCTGCATCAGACACGATGCCGCTCATCTTATCTACGATTTCTACCTTTTTCTCTTTGGTAATTGCCATCTGATTTCTTAGACACTAGTGATTAGAAATCCATACTTCCCTACGCGCGACTTTCGCAACGCGACAGGGTTCGCCCCTTGCGGGACTCGGGCTTGAGTTCGACCTCGACAGGCTGTCCGTTATTAAACAGTGGACAATTACTTCCCCTTGGGGAGACCCGCTTTCTTTGGCCCTATGCCTAGCACATTATCTTGGGAGTGCGACATTGTCAACCGGCTCGGTCATACGCGGAGCCGCAACAGCCATCACCCCAAAGGCCATAGCGATGATGGTCAAAAAACCAAAGGCAAATTTGGCAAACGTTTTTGTAAAATATCTCTGCATGCCCACATGGTACTACGGCCCCCACACAAAGGGAACCGTCCGGTACAAGTCGCTGGGCGGCGGCAACCCATCCTGTATTCCTTGTGTAAAATATATCCCAAACTGCTGCTGCAGCGTTTTGGGTATAATGGCCAAAAACATGGGGGTGCCTGTGGCCACAGGTGTGTGTGCAGCGGTGCGAATCTTCCCTGTTTGGATATAGTCGCGCAAATCAAAATGATACAAAAAGGTGGAGTCCCCTTCGATACCTACATACAACTGCACCACGCGAGACAAACTCGGGTCCATAAAACCGCTGTAGTACATGCAATTAAAAAAGTTACTCACCACATGGTCGCCAGGGCGCACGATGCGCGGGTGGTCGGCGCAACTAAAGCCAGCACCGGGGGCTTGTATGCTGTTTTGTGCAAACGCAGTACCCAGCGCCGGTTTGCCCGCGCGGTCTTTGAGGTAGCCGTCGTGCAAATAATACCCATCGTTGCTTACCCAGTTGTCTGCATCTGCCCCGGGGCGCTCGGCGTCTTTGCGCTCCATCGACAAATTACTTTGCAAGGTGATGCCGCTGCCTCGGTACCTCGTGGTCGACGCAAGCGCTCCCGCGCACCATCCACCGCACGCACCAACAGGAGGTGTTTCATCCAACACAAATGTACTGGACGCAGTGCGCCACACCAACTGCAAGTGCGCACCACTTGCAGGCAATGGACCAAACGGCACCACTGGTGTGTAGCTGGTGTTGTCATACACCCGCGAATTGCGGAACACCCCGTCTGTCCGTACAAAAGTGTGCAGAGGCCCAAACTCCACACTGCGGCCCATTACTTCGGCAAAGGTAGTATAAAAATCCCCCACCTCTGTAAGCGGCAGCGAGCTGCTGCCCACCACTAATGCAACATGCGTCAGGTCGAGCCAGTAGGGCGTGCGGTTTTGCAATTCCATCCATTGGTCGTTTGGTGATGCGTCAGTGCCCGCCCACGCAACTTCGCTAATCACCAACGGGTGTGTTGCTACGAAAAGTGATTGTTCTGTAGAAGTGGCGGCCATACCCGCAACATCATAGGCCACCACGAACACAGTCGAGCTTGCCTCGCGAAGCGACACCGCCGCGGTGTTCTGTGTTGCTGCCACCTCGTCCTTGCCGCCCAACACAAGGTAGTGTGCTGCGTTGGGCACCGCGTCCCACACCACCTGCACTGTGTCGGTGGGCACCATACAAAAATCTTTTCGGAGAGAATGCGCGCACTCTACTATATATACAGAGGGTGGTGTGGTGGACGCGGTAAACAGGCCCGGCGTGGTGGTGGCCACCGGCGGCAATAGCAAAGGCTCAGGCGTTTCAGGCTCGACCAGATCTTCTGCTTCTTCTTCGGCGCTACCTCGTTGCACATAGCGTATGGGGACCGCTTCAACCTCTGTGCGCTGTGTCTGTGCCCCCGCTACACTGCCGCGTAGCGCGGTAACAACCGCCGCACCCTGGTTTGCACGGGGGTCCACCAATGCGCGTGCATCGTCCGACTCTAGGCTCGAGCCATACAAACTCTTGACCACGGTAAAATCTTTTACAGTATCGTCGGCGCTGCGCGGCGCGTCCGTGGCGGGCAACCCAAGCGCGCTACGCACCGTTGCATACCCCGCCCGAACCCACGCACCCGCAGTGCGCACCACCACAACCCCACCGCGGTATGCCAACACGGTGCCCGTACGCACGGTAGCGGCCGCCGGGTCTGCCACCCCAAACACCACCTGCCCTGCTTTGTATGCGAGCGTTTGCTCGGGCGGCGTAAAGCAATCGCCCGTGTCTGAGCTATAGAGAGGCTCCAACTGCTCCAGACTTTTTGAGATGTCGGACACCACGCGGCCAGGCGCACTTGCTAAGTAGGCGCCCACAAACGAATGCCCAGGGAAAGTGCTCTTAAAATTTTCGGGTGGCGGGTCTATGTCGGCGTTGGGCGGCAGGGGCAGTGGGGCACGTGCCTTGCGCGCCGCGTCCGCAACCAACTGCACAAGCAAATCTTGCTTGGCGGTAAGGTAGGTGCCGTCGCCTGCGGTAAACGCGGCTGGGGTGCCGACGTTGTATACGCGCAGCGCTTCTTTGGGCATACCGTGTGCTAGCAAATAGTCGTGCATCGCATTGGTATAAAACGCACCTTGCGAATGCCCCACCAACAATAGTTTGCGAGTCTCCACCTCTGGATGTATCTGCATCAAAATAGTATTGAGATCGTGTTGCGAAACAGATGAGCCAAATAATTGAAACACCGACTGCACCAAATCTCCCCCACCCGCCAAGTGCGTCGGGTTGTAGCCAGTTTTAAATTTTACATTTTTTATATCTGAATATTTCCCAAATTTTCTTTGTAATTCTAGAGTATTGGCATTTGCCTCTGTTTCTGTTTTTAATATACCGTTAACAACAACGACGGTATATCCATCCGCAATACACGCAGCATTTGCTATGTTTGGAAAAATAATAATTACAGAAACGAAAGCCGTAATTAAATGTTTCATTTAACTAGATAAGGATTTGAGATCTATATCACAATAATCTTGAGAAGGGTTAGCGTTAGATTTTGAGTGTTTTTTAAAGACTTCATCTCTTTGATTCTGTCTCTTTATGGTATTAAGCACCGCATTATCAATCTCACGCAGGTAACTAGGAAATAAATCTTCTTCATGATTCGATCCGTCCAAACTGAGCGCAAGATCTAGACAAAAATATCCTCTAGCTTCTTTCCAAACCGCCGCTTTCCATGTCTCTGAATTAAAAACTTTTGTCAGCTCCATTTGCAAAGCCATCGCATACTGCAGCTGCGCTGCGCGCACGCGAGGGGAGTCGGGGTACTTTTCAAAAATGACCAACTCAACATCGTCGCGGATGCCGTTGTTGTTGGAGTCTACTCCTTCTACCGTCGCATCATTTTCTTGCTTGTTGGGTGGGGGAGGGAGGTTGCTTCCTATAACGTCCGACAAGGTTATCTTTTGCGCGTGGATGTACGCCACCGCGTCTTTAGTTCTTTCTTTTTCTCCCACAGTGGGGATTCTATACAACACCAACGCTATATACACCAACACCAGTACGCCAACTGGCCACCGTACCCAACGCCACACCCGCATAAGCGGCTTCATGCCCACACTCTACCACCCTACCCCTCCAAAAAGTTATCCACAGTTTGCTTTACGAAGGTCAGTCCTTCGTCGAAGGTCCGGGTGTGTGCCAAGCCAAAAAGTCCTCCAAATCGTTCTGTGTTTTTAAAAAATCTGGCCGCTGCTCGTAGGCAAGTATGGCCCGCTCTGGCCGTTCGCCCACAAAATAGTCATAAAAACTCGAATATGGGTACGTCTGCAAAAACTGTATGGATGCGTCCTTGTGGGAAAAAGCCCCGGTCTTCCAACTAGGCTCAATTTGGTCGAGCGGGTTTAGATGTACGTAGGAAAAAATGTAGCGAAAATATGCCTGGTCGTCTATGTGGCGGCTTTTAAACGGGCCTTGCGATATAACGCCACTGTGTCCGTACTTGGTATTGAAGTACATAGAGTACCCGGTCAACAGTTTTCGCAAAAAGGTACTTATGCCGTGGTCGGCCTTTTGTCGCAAAATCAAATGGAAGTGATTCGAGAGTAAGGAAAAGGCAAGCACATCCACCAGCGACTTGTCGGGCTCCTCGTCGGTAAAAATATCGATAAACGGCTTGCCTTGATACTTTATAAACAGCTGCCGCATATCGACAGGGCCGGCAGTATTGGTGGTGTGCAGGAGCAACAAAAACCGCACATAGTCTTGTTCGCAGGTAAAGATCTTTTGCTTATGCGCCCCGCGATTGTATATGTGGTACGTCTCACCGGATGCTAATGTGGCATCTCGACGCATATAAAAATAGTACCCCCTATCAAAAAACCCCACCCCACTTATCCACAGTTTGCCTTACGAAGGTCAGTCCTTCGCGAAGGAGTGTACAAAAAAAGGAGGGTACTTAGCGGGAGCGCTTGACTGTGCGCACAGAGCCGGCAAGGGGCAAGCTGCCCGAGACAGGCACAGACGCGTTGACAGCCACCACCTCCAGCTGTATCTGCCCGCCGCGTGCACGCTCTGCAATATTGGCAGCCACGGTGAGCGCCAGTGTTTGCCCTGGCGCAAGCACAAACCCGTCCCCTACGTTTGCTTGGCTGTTGGCAAGCTCTTTTGGCGCACCCACCGCGTTGCCTGCTGCATCTAGCAGCAACACGTTTTCTATATTTGAATCCGCACCCTTGCCGGACTGCTCGACAGTGATGCTGTGCACCGTGGCTGGGGCGTTGGTGCTGTTGGACAACACAAGGGTGGTAAAGGGCACACTGCTACTGCCCGCCAAGACTGACGTATTGTCGGGCCGTGCACCCGACACAAACGACACGCTGCCCGTCACGCCTGGCTGCATAGGCACTTGCCCACCGCCCACCAAAGAGCGCCATACGTTGGCTATTGTTGCATCGTCGGCACCAAACGACATCAGCAGCAGCACTATCGCATTTGCCTGGCTTTGGGTAACCGCGGCCTGTGCAGGGGCAGCAAAAAAGACTCCACCAAACAGGACAAGACCAAAGGAATAGTACTTAGCTGTGCGAAACATGTACTAATAGTATCGCATTTGCACACAAACACGAAAGTTCGCCTGCGCTACGCCCCAACACCGCCCTACCCCATCCAAAAAGTTATCCACAGTTTGGCCTACGAAGGTCAGTCCTTTGGCGAAGGACTGACCTTCGTAAGGAAAGTTGGGGATAAGTCAGGAAAAAGCAAAAAAGGGTGGGGCGAGAAAATGGTGTAATTGTATACGTTAAATAGGGCTATGTAGAAAACAAAAAACCACCCCTTTCGGGGTGGTTTTTTGTTTTGTTATCTAGAGAAAGACTAGCTTTCTAGTAACTGTTCGTACGACTAGCTCGAGAGCAAGGTCAAGAGATCGGTCTTGAAGTCGCTCAGGTTAGAAGTGTAGAACGTAGTGCTGTCAGATGCAGTTGAGTCGGTGTCGTAGTTGATACCGGTCAATTGTACTGCAACAACACCGTTGATGTCTGCGCTCAAGCTGACTGTAAGAGTGAAGGTTCGAGTAGAGCCCTCGTTGATCTTGTAGCCAGTTGCCGAGTCACTACCAGTGCTGCCAGACGCTGTGAGAACAGAAGCGACAGTAGTTGTGCCGGTAGTTGACTGGGTTGTGGTTGCCCACTGGAAGCCAGTACCTGCCGAACCTGAACCACCGCGATCTGCGTCAGCAGTTGCGTCTTTGTCGATCCACATATCACCACCTACGGCTGTGATATCAACAACAACCTTGAACTCGCCAACTTCTGCAGTTACGTTTGTTCCAAGAGGAGTTGTTTTGTCTTGATCAACACTTACGAGTTTAACTGAGATACCTTCTGTCTGGAACACAAGCGTCTCGCCTGAGTTACTTACAGAGCCATCTGGAGTTACACTGTCACCTTTTGCATCCTCAACGTCCCAGTTAGCATCGCTGCCAGTGGTTGTTGCGTACAAAGTTGTGCCAGTTGCGAAGGTTGCGCCTGAAGAGTTGGTCTTGTTGAGGTCAACAAAGACTTCGTACTCATCAACGTCACCATTGTCCATATTGATGTCCAAGTTGTCGAAGAGTACTTGGTAACCAAGAACAGCTGAAGCCGGAACAGTCTTTGTGCTGATAACTGTACCGTTTCTCTTAAGCATAACGCGCTTAACCGGACCATCAACACCGTCATCTTCAGTAGTCATAAGACCAACTGGGATTGCGTCGATGATAAGGTCTTGGTCATCTGCCTCCAAGTCGAAAGCAAGTACGAGAACTTCTGTTGTCTCGGTAGACTCACTTACGGTTACAACATGACCATCAGGGTTTGTGTCGCCTTCAGAGATGTTGAGGTCGCCACCTGTTGCAGCAACAACGTTGATGCTTGTGGTGTCGAATGCAGAAGAGTCGTAAGTCTCCGAGATACCTACAGCGTCAACAGCGCGGATGCCGTTTGCTGGGATTTCTACCTCGATAGCCTTAGCTACGTCACCTGAGTCAACATTGTTGACTGCGTTAACAGTCACGTAGAGCTGACCTTCCTCATCCTCTTCAATGATGCCCTTGAGGCCAGTGAAGCGGAATGAGTAGTTGCCACTTGAGTTACGGGTAGCCTCATCTACATCCATAGATGCAAGACGCTTGTTACCGAGCCAAAGTGATACTTCAGTGAAGTAGTTCTCGATCTGAGTACTACCAGTACCAGTCAAGACAACATCAACGTCAACACGCTCAAGCATGATGTCAGAGTCTTGTGCCTCCATCTCAACGCCGAGAACTTTTACATCCTCGTCGCCCTCGTCGATATCGGTTTCGATATCGCCAAGTTCGTTGAAGCTTGCGAGAGAACCTTCACCACCTTGAAGACCTGTTGGGGTTGTAGGGGTTGTAGGTGTACCTGGAGTTGTTGGGGTTGTACCACACTTAGCTGCGATAGCTGTACGTGTGATTGGGCCAACATAGCCAGCTGCTGGGGTGATGCCGTTTGCAGTCTGGAACTTGATAACCGCAGCCTGGGTTGCAGGACCAAAGGTTGAAGTCTCCATACCTGGAGAACCTGCACCTGTAGCCGCTACCTGGGTTGCAGCGCTCATGTTCAAGAATTTCTGGAGGGCCATAACATCTGCGCCGGTTGAACCAGCAGAGAGGTCACGAGTCCAAACAGAAGCATTACATGCCATCGAACCGCCGGTTGATGGAGTTGTAGGAGCTGAGCCAGTAAGAGAAGCCTGAACATTTGCAATAGTTGCTGCGTCTGCACCAAAAGATTGGAGCAACGAAACAATTGCGCTTACCTGGGCTGAGGTAAGTGCTGCTGCGCGAACTGGAGCTGAAGTCGCAAGCACGAGTGCAAAAGCGACAGTAACACCAGCAGCAACAGCAACGAGTCGTGTGTAGCTGTGAGTAATACTCATATATCTAATTTCGAACAATTAATAATTACTTGTAATCGACGATTAATAAGAACCGAACAGTTCTACCCGGCTTGCAGCTTGGGGGAATAGTGTAACCTTTTCTCTTGTCTCCTATTAAAGAAGGAGAGAAGGCACCTATTGCCTCAGGCGAAGCGTTGGTAGCAAGGATGGGATGTGGAGTGCGGTCGATATGCAGCCGTGGGTGGTACAAGGAATGTCTGTAGTACCTAGGCTGTGACGCGGCAAGTATCGGCTACTTACAACGCACGTTGCGTCTAGGGTTTTTGTTTGGAGCCTATTCTGTTGTCAATGACCGGGAGTATCTGGCCTTGCTGTGTGTGCCTACGCACTACTGTGTACCGACTTTCAGTCGCTACACCACAGTATATGGTGCGTTTGTACACAACTGCAAAAATACCCTGTGGACAACAGCACAAATACCGGCTGTAACCGGTGCGCTTTTGTGTGCTCCCACGTACATCAAATCTACATGAAATAGGGGGTACGGTCAACGGAGTTATAAGGGCGGAAGGGGTGCCTCGGCCACGAGGGTTTGTGGACACCCTAGGCGGGCAAGTAGACACTCCAGCGGCGCTCGCCGGCTTTTTGTATAAGACCCTTATTTACAAGGACAGACAGCTCGCGCTGGATTGTCTTTTCGCTGCAGTTTTTAAGGGCGGGGTCTGTCAGTTGGCGAATGTCCTTTATAGAAACACCTTTGTTTTTAAGCACGAAATCTAGTATGCGCCCGGCACGGTCTGAGTGTCCCTTAGAGAAAGTAGCGGGTGCCTTTTGGCCTTCAGCTGTCTTTATGTTTGAGTGTCCTTTATTGTCCTTTATTGCTTGTGCTGCTTCTTGACCCACTATGCTGAGGCGAAGCGGCGGCTGCTCAACATGTGGCACCGCAAAGTCGTCTGCTGATGCAAAAGGGGAGAGGCGTACACTTGCAGAAAACTTTTCTATCAACGCTTCACATTCTTGTAACAATATCTGCGCATTTTCTTTACCAATTGCGCCGCTTGTCTGTGCCAAACGCAAAGCAGAGAGCAGCGCAAAAAGGGCTGCGAGTACCGCAGGCGCCGCGACCGAACCAGCAGCAAAGTGCGCCACCGTCTTGGGCAAAATCCCGGCTGTCCGAGACAGCTGCAGCAGCTCCCCTCGCCCACTCTCTGGGACACTTTCCGCCAACACTGTCAACACGTGCGCAATGCGTTCTGACTTTAAGAAACAAAAGTACCAATCCCCTCGTCCTTTAAAAAGGGATGATTTAATTGCTGTTTCGTGGAAGTTTGATTTGTTGTCCGACATAGTATTTGTCCTTTATGTCTGAAGTGTCTTTAAAGACTTTTATAGTTTCTTAAAGACTGCTCTGGGACACTTGTCCTAGAAGTATACTCGGCGCCCGAGCCAAACGCAAAATGTACGAAACAAATCCCCTCTCGTGGTAGAATACGCAGATATGGCACGCCGAAATGGCAAACAAAAATCATCTCGCACTCCCGCGCGCGAGCTCCCTAGTGATACTAAGCGGGCGGTCGTGGTGGTGCTGTTGTTTGTACTTGGTGTGTTTTTGACCCTTGCCGCTTTTGGCGCCGCAGGCATTGCGGGCTCGGACGCATACCGACTATTTGCCTACCTGCTTGGGGTTGGATATTTTTTGCTACCGATCCTCTTTTTTGTGCTTGCGGGCTCGGCGCTCAAGCAAGAGTCGGTGGGGTTTGGCCCGCTCAAAATTGCAGCAAGCTTGGTATTCATCATCGGCGGTTTGGGCTTTATCGACATAGTCGCCTCCCGGGGCGGTTTTGTAGGGGGTTTGATAGCAAACCCGGCGGTGCACTTTTTTGATACATACGTAGCGCTTTTACTTTTGGGCGGACTGTCGCTGACCTCTTTGTTGGTTTTGCTTGAAGGCCGCATTTCTGCAGAACCTTTTGCTGCGACGGGCAGGTCTGTGGCAAACGGAGTACGCGCACTCTTGGGGCGCGCAAGCAAAAACCCAGAAGATGTCTTGGAGCCAGCTTTTGCCGGACTCCCTAGCGACACAGACGAAGAAGATGATGCAGAAGAGGTTGCCGAGTCGGACTACGAAGAGGATGAGAGGGCCGAGGCGCCAGCGCGCACACCAGCACCCGCCACAAGAGACCTGCCCGCACAAAACTCGGCTGCAATACTTAAGAGTCTGCTAGGCCAGTACACCCCACCGCCGCTGTCTTTGCTCGAGCGAGACAAGGGCCGCCCAGGAGTGGGCGACATCAAAGCAAACGCAAACATAATCAAACGCACCTTGGCCAACTTTGGCATCGTGGTAGAGCTGGATGAGATATCCATCGGTCCGTCGGTTACCCGCTATGCTATTAAACCCGCCGAAGGCGTGCGCCTACAAAAAATAGTCGGTCTACAAACCAACCTCGAACTTGCCTTGGCGGCACACCCGGTGCGTATAGAGGCGCCTATACCGGGCAAGTCGCTGGTGGGTATAGAGGTGCCAAACTCGGCCAAAGTGACTGTTGGCCTGGGTACACTGCTCGAGGCGCAGGAGTTTGCCGACTCACACAAGCCCCTCTTGGTGGCACTGGGCCGCGACATCGCCGGAGGGTCGCACTTTGGCAATGTGGCCAAGATGCCGCACATGCTTATCGCCGGCGCAACTGGCTCGGGCAAGTCTGTAACCATACACGCCATAATCAACTCGCTGCTGTACCGTTGTGGGCCGCAACAGCTGCGGTTTTTGATGATCGACCCTAAGCGCGTGGAGCTTACGTTGTACAACAAAATACCGCACCTGCTGACTCCGGTTATCACCGACCCTAAACGGGCAATTATGGCGCTGCGCTGGGCAGGCAAAGAGATGGAACGCCGGTACAACATCCTCGAGACCGAGCGTGTGCGCGACATCGAGTCGTACCACCAAAACGTACTCACCCCAGCACTTGAAAAACTGCGCAAAAAGTCCGAACCCGAAGAAGGAGACGTGGTGCCCGAAGCTATGCCCTATATCGTGGTTATCATCGACGAGTTGGCCGACATTATGCAGACCTTCCCTCGCGAACTTGAAGCAGCGATAGTCCGGCTTGCACAGATGAGCCGCGCGGTGGGTATACACCTGATGCTCTCTACCCAGCGACCCAGCGTCAACGTGATTACCGGCCTCATAAAAGCCAACATCCCTGCCCGCCTGGCGCTCCAGGTGGCAAGCCAGATAGACTCGCGCACCATACTCGACCAAGGCGGAGCCGAAAAACTGCTTGGCGCCGGCGACATGTTGTACCTAGGCGGCGAGATGGGCAAACCAGTGCGTCTGCAGAGTGCGTTTATCGGCGAAGCAGAGGTTAAAAAGGTTACCGACTTTATCGCCAAGCACAATGACGCCGAGTTGCCTGTCGATATAGCCGCCCCTGCACCAGGCGTCACCAGCATCTCGCTCAACGACTCCCCTTCGCAGGGCGGTGGGTTTGACGACGATGTAGACGACGATATGTACGAGGCGGCGCGCGCTGCAGTGGTCGAGGCAGGCAAAGCGTCTACATCATACCTACAACGCAAGCTGCGCGTGGGCTACGCGCGTGCTGCCCGGCTTATAGACTTGCTGGAGGAGCGCGGTGTTATCGGCCCTGGCGACGGAGCCAAGCCACGCGAAGTCCTTGAGCGAGGCGGCGCCCCTGCAGAAGCAGCCCCAAGTGATGCGGAGTAACCTCTATACCAAAACCCGCGCACGGCCATTGTTTATTGTTGCTGTGTGCGCAGCTCTGCTTATAGCCGGATACGGCGTATTTGAGGCCCGTAGGCTTATTGCTGGGCCGCAAATCAGCATTATCTCCCCCGTAAACGGCTCGGCCACCTCTAGCACCGCCGTGGTGGTGCAAGGCTATGCCCACAATGTCTCGTTTTTGACCATAAACGACAAGCCGGCCTTTACCGACGAGTCGGGCGCGTTTGCGTTTATGGTGTCGCCTCCACCGGGGTATACTGTACTGACTGTTGCGGCGGTCGACCGTTTTGGCCGACGAGCCCAGCAGTCGGTGTCGCTCACGGTCTTTAACTACTGTCACGTGTAGGCATTATTTTATTCACTAGATTCTCTATATATGGCATTTACAAAAAAAGATAAAAAAGAAGCTGCTCCCAAAACTATGGGGACGCGCGACACAGCAGCAATAGACGCAGCTATTCGCGAGATAAAAACAAAGTTTGGAGACGAGGCGATTATGAAGTTGGGCGACACACCCCGCGTCAACGTCGACGCTATACCATCGGGCTCTATCGGCTTGGACTGGGCGCTTGGCATCGGCGGCTACCCACGCGGGCGCATTTTAGAAGTGTTTGGCCCCGAGTCGTCGGGCAAGACTACCCTATCGCTCCACGCTATTGCCGAAGCACAGAAAAAAGGCGGTGTGTGTGCCTTTATAGACGCCGAGCACGCGCTCGACCCCGAGTATGCTAAAAAGATCGGCGTCAAATTGGACGAACTACTTGTCTCGCAACCAGATACCGGCGAGCAAGCGCTCGAGATTGTGGAGTCGTTGGTGCGCTCGGGCAAAGTCGACATTATTGTCATAGACTCGGTCGCTGCACTTACCCCAAAAGACGAAATAGAGGGCGACATGGGGCAAAGCCACGTGGGCAAACAGGCGCGGCTTATGTCGCAAGCGCTGCGCAAGCTAACCGCTATTACCTCCAAGTCAAAGACAGTGGTTATATTTATAAACCAAATCCGCATGCAAATCGGGATGATGTTTGGTAACCCAGAAACAACCCCCGGCGGCAAAGCATTAAAATTTTATACCTCAGTACGGCTCGATATACGTCGCGTAGCGCAAATTAAAAAAGGCGAAGAAGTAGTAGGCGGCCGCCACCGCGTCAAAGTGGTCAAAAACAAAGTCGCTGCCCCCTTCCGCAAAGTGGAGTTTGATTTGCTATACAACGAAGGCATCTCGCGCGAGGGCGAGCTATTGGCCCTGGGCGAGAGTTTGGGGATAGTAAAAAAGAGCGGATCGTCGTACTCGTTTGGGGACGAAAAGCTGGGACGAGGCTACGACGCATCCCGCACCTACCTGCGCGACAATACAAAAATAGCAAACGAGCTGCTCAAGCAAATTCGTACCTCGCTCGAGACTAACTCCCCCGGCAAAGTAAGCGGCGGAGACTCGGAAGACTAGGCAAAGCGCTTGGACGACTGTGTAAACAAACGCGCCACATCTACCACCAAAGACCCCGACGCAAACGCGGCCAACGCCAACGCTAGCTGTACTACCAGCGTGGTACCAAGCACTGCCGACACGACAAAGGTAACTATGTTTGCCAGACCGCCGTCTGCAACGCTGGCAAAATTTGCCATCACATTGGAGAGCGATACAAACGCAGCAATACCCAACGCAGACACCACCAGCCCGTACACCTTAAAGGCAAAGGCGCTGGTGAGCTTTCGCGCTGCGTAGATGACCGCGACACTTGCGAGCACTTGTTGTTCTATTTTGCTCATAACACTTAGTATAACTAAAATTTTGTGGTAATGGTTTCGTAAATTCTGCGGAACTCATTCTTTGCCCGGTGCACCCGCGTCTTGACCGCACCCACACTCACCCCCTCGGCCATGGCCATCTCTTCTTGCGACTTACCTTCGATAAAAAACATATTGAGCGCCCGCGCAAACGGCGCAGGCATCCGCGCCAACACCGACGCAACTTCGTCCATAAACTCTTTCTTCTCGAACTGCCGCAAGTTTTTGTCGGGTATGAGCGCCCATATCTCGTCATCCAAATCGGCACGTTGCGCGCCTTCTTTTTTGCGCTTGGCATAGTGCGTCAGCGCCGTGTTGATAAGGATGCGATACCCCCAAGAAGAAAAGCTCGCGCCCTCTTGTTTTTGGAACTTGCCTGCGTTGAGATATATTTTTGTAAACGCTTCTTGCACAATATCCTCGGCCTCGGTGCGGTCTTTGACTATACTCTCTGCTTTGCGCAAAAAAGGCGCTTCGTACTTGCGCACCAGCTGTGCAAACAACGACGGCTCTGCCACCGAGGCCAGCAGCAGCTCTTCGTCCTCCATGGCGGACTGTACGCCCGCCTCGGGCGCATCATCAAAAGAGAGATATTCGGTCATGGACACAGCATATAGCATGTAGGGCTTATTTTCTATAACCCCGCTCCCTGCCCCCAAGTTGCAGGGCGGCCTTTTTTGAGTACAATGGCCAGCATGCTTGAATATAATGAAATTCTACCCAAGAAAGTGATTTTAATGGACGGCGAGCCATACGAAGTTTTGGACGCACACGTCTTCCGCAAACAGATGCGCAAGCCGGTAAACCAGACCAAGCTCCGCCACCTTATTACCGGCAAGGTAACCGAGCAGGCCTTCCACCAGTCAGAAAAGGCCGAGGAAGCCGACTTGTCGCTTAAACCTGTTAAGTATTTATATAGCAACAAAGGCGAGTACTGGTTTTGTAGCGAGAAAAACCCTGCCGACCGCTTTGCGCTATCTCAAGAAACCGTCGGAGATGCGGGGCGATTTTTAAAACCAAACGCAGTAGTAGAAGCACTTGTGTTTGACGAGCCCGACAACGACGACGAGGGAAAAATAATCGCCGTTCGCGTACCCATTAAAGTAGAGCTGCTGGTTAAGGAAGCACCTCCTGCAGTGCGCGGCAACACAGCCCAAGGCGGCTCCAAGCAAGTGGTGCTCGAGACGGGCGCCGCAATTAACGCCCCACTGTTTATAAACGAAGGCGATGTGGTGCGCATCAATACCGAAACGGGCGAATACGTAGAACGGGTAGACAAAAAGTAAACCACAAACAAAAAAACTCCCCGAAGTAATTCGGGGAGTTTTTTTGTTATACGCAAAGCTTAGCGAACGATGTAAGGCAAGAGCGCCATAAAGCGAGCACGCTTGACCGCCTCTGCAAGGGCACGCTGGTTTGGGGCAGAGAGGCCGGTGCGGCGGCGAGGCATTATCTTGCCGTGCGGGTTCAAGAATTTTTTAAGTATCTCGGTATCTTTGTAGTCGATACGCTGAAACTGTGCGACGTAGGTGTCTTTTGCCATAAATAATTTTATTAGAATGGAATATCGTCTGGATTAATATCTTCTGCGGGGTAGTCTATTGCATCGTCCCCCGACGCCTTGGTCGGGGCCCCGACCGGAGCGTCGGGGTTTCGGTCTGCATACCCACCGCCGCTACTTGCACCGCCGCCGCGTGAGCCAAACTGTACGCGCTCGGCAACTATCTCGGTGCGGTACTGTTTGACCCCCTCTTTGTTGTCCCAGCTGCGGGTTTGGATGCGACCTTCGATGAGTGCTTGGCTACCCTTTTTGAGGTACTGGGCCGAGGTTTCTGCTTGGCGACCAAAGACCACTACGTTGTGGAATTCTGGCACATCCTCCCAGCGCTCGTCCTTTTTGACACGGCGGTTTGTCGCTATGCCAAACGACGCTACTTGTGCACCCGAAGGCAAAGACTTTACCTCTGGGTCGCGGGTCAAGTTACCAAAAAGAATGACTTTGTTCATACCACTAGTATATACCCTTTATGCGACCAAAGCGTCTATCGACTTGTCGATGTCTGCATCAGACACCGCACCTGCCTTTTCTGGCTCTGCATCCGGCTTTTTGATTGTCTCGCCCTCCAAACGGTCGGACGCAAACACTGCACGGCGTGGTGCCTGGGTAATGTCTTCGCGTACTGTCTCGATAAGCAAGAAGCGCAAAATATCGCGCATCCCACGAAGAGACACCTCAAGTGCAGGCACCGCCTCGCGCTCGAGCGCAAATTTGATAAAGCCAAAGTAACTGTCGTTGTACTTTTCGCGTTTGCCGACGTTGGAACGTTCGACCGTGTATGCAAGCGCTACTTTTTGTGGGAACTGCTCACTAATAATTTCAGCACTCCCAAGCGCTTGGCGGATCTTCTCGACAACTGCTGCTACCCCGTCTTCTGGGATAGTAGGCACGATGTGGAAGCCGACTTCGTAGATCCGCTGGTCGTTTGACTCGCGGCCTTCGTCAATCGCTTGGGTTAATCCTTCTTCAGGATGCGATTTTGTAACCATGGCAACACTTTACCAGAATATTTGAGGAATGCAACAGGGTTAGGAAAGGTCGAAAACCCTCTGTGCTGTAAGGAGTATTTGCTCGCGCATTGCTTCCTCCTCTACCCC
>CALQZS010000002.1 GCA_943349945.1 Candidatus Nomurabacteria bacterium | reverse complement strand
TCAAGCTCGAGCGCCTCAACCGACTCTTCGACCACAGCAAGTACTGCAGACACCGGCAGCACATCCGATACTTCGAGCGCGGACTCTTCTGCAAGTGCTTCAGACTCAAGCAGCTCTGCTGACTCATCAAATAGCTCGGACTCTTCGACCAGCTCATCTTCTGATTCTTCCTCAGGCTCAGGAGACTCATCTGGCTCTAGCTCCGATTCCTCCACAAGCTCAGCCCCAGCTTCAGAATAGCCAAAACTAACGCAGTCAGACTACGTTAGTTTGTGTAGAGGGTGATAGGCTAATGGCATGAGGGTGCAACCATTCACACTCGACTCGTATGTTCATGTAGTCAAACGCGGCGCGCGCGGGTTGCCAATAGTAAATGATGCTGCGGAACATTGGCGATTTCTAAGACTCCTTTTTTATATGAACGACGAATACCTTGATGAAAACTGGGACCAACTTACCAGACAGGAAAATTTGTTTCATCGTCCAGATTGGTGGCCCGATCGTGTGCCAATAGTGCGTGTGGTGGGATATACACTTATGTCAAATCATATGCACTTGTTGTTGCAAGAAATACGCACAGGCGGTGTGTCTTTGTTTATGCGCAGAATAGGTCAGAGTATGACCAATCATTATAATGAAAAACACAAACAAAGAGGGAGTTTGTTCCAAGGTGCGTACAGGAGTCGTACTATTACCGGAGACGAATATTTGCGATATGCGGCAGTGTATATAATGGTAAAAAACACACTAGAACTCTATCCAGGAGGTTTGAGAACAGCCATGAAGGATTTTGATAAGGCGTGGCAATGGGCCGCAGAATACCCATTCTCTAGCTTGGGTGAGTATGCCAAAGTGCGGTCGTTTCCTGTGGTTGATAAAGATTTACTGGGAGAGATATATAAAAATCCCTTACAATTTAAAGACTTCTCTCGAGACGTTCTTTTGGGTGGCACTTGGTTACGCGCTGAATTTGAGTAACCAAAACTAACGCAGTCTGACTGCGTTAGTTTTGGTTTGGGGAGGGGGATAGAGGGTGTGGGTAAAATGGTGGTAATATAAAAAGCATATGAAGACACGCGTAGCGATAAACGGGCTGGGGCGTATTGGGCGGGCATTTGTGCGGGCTGCATATAATAATCCAGATATTGAAATTGTTGCGGTAAACGACCTGGGGAGTTTGGATAACTTAGTATATTTGTTGAAATACGACAGCGTATACCGCCAAGCACCTTTTACAGTGGCGGCAAAGGACGGTAAGTTGCTGCTCGACGGACGAGAAGTCGCATTTTTGAGTGAGCGCGAGCCAACGGGGCTGCCATGGGGGGCGATGCAGGTAGACGTAGTGGTCGAGTCTACGGGTGTTTTTGATAGTTACGAAAAATCACAAGCCCACATAACCGCAGGTGCAAAGCGGGTGGTTATTACCGCGCCAGTCAAAGATGCGGCTGTGAACGGCGCAACAGTGCTTGTGGGTCTAAACGAAGACAAGCTCCAAACCTGCACCATAAGCTCTAATGCTTCCTGCACCACAAACTCCGCAAGCCCACTCATTGCTATTTTGGACGAGGGGTTGGGTATAGAAAAAGCGCTGCTCAACACCGTGCATTCCTACACGGCAACTCAGTCGTTGGTAGACTCGCCGGCCAAGGGCGACATGCGTCGTGGCCGTGCTGCAGCACAAAACATCACGCCGTCCTCAACAGGTGCGGCCGTTGCGGTGACCAAGGCGTATACAAACCTGGACGGCAAGTTTGATGGTATAGCCATACGGGTACCCACTATATCTGGTTCGTTGGTGGATATAACCTTTGTTGCAAAACGAGACACCACTGCAGAGGAGGTGAATGAGTTGCTGCGTGCGGCTGCAAAAAGTCCACGGTGGCAGGGGATATTCGACGCTACAGAAGAAGAGTTGGTGTCGAGTGATATTGTGGGCAGTGTGTATGCCTCTATTGCAGACCTTGCTATGACCCGCGTAACCGGCGGCAACTTGGTAAAGGTGTTGGCTTGGTATGATAACGAGATGGGCTACGCACACACACTGGTGCGCCATGTACAAGCAAGTGGAAAAAATGTCGCTGCATAATATAAAATTTTTTGGGCGCGCTCTGCGTACTCCGGGTAGGGGATTTACCCTGATAGAGCTTTTGACCGTTGTCGCCATTATAGGTGTGCTGTCGAGCATTATTTTTGTATCGCTCACGAGTGCGCGTGCTAAGGCGCGCGACGCCCGGCGTGCAGAGGATGTGAAGACGCTCAAAGCAGCGCTCGAGGTGTATCAACAAACGTATGGCGAGTATCCTGCCGCGTCTACCAATGACGATACGGGCACCTCTATAACTACGCTCGCCGAGTCGCTCATTACCTACAACAATAACAACTACCTAGTGGAGATTCCGCAGGATCCAAAACACAAAGGCACGGGACAGGACTATCAGTATGTGCGCGGTAGCACCAAAATGACATACGGCATCCGAGTGTCGCTCGAAAACCCAAACGACAACATTGCAGTCGGTCCAAACGGGTGGTGCGTCACTGGAGTCAATCGTAATACAAATTGGTGGAACGGTGCCACCAACCCGCCAGCGCCGCTGCCGGAGTGTCCATTTTAAAAAACATTATGCATCATATATTCATTGCGTCCGACCATGCTGGGCTTGAGTTAAAAAATACACTTAAAGATTTTTTGACTGCGCAAGGGCACACGGTAGAGGACTGTGGTCCAACCACGCTCGACCCAGAGGATGATTATCCTGACTATGTTTTGCCCTGTGCACAAAAAGTGGCTCAAACAAACGGCAGTTTTGGTGTTGTTATGGGGCTCTCAGGCCAGGGCGAGGCTATTGCTGCAAACCGTGTAGTTGGTGTGCGTGCGGCAGTCTATTATGGTTTTGCGGAAGAGGTGCTTACTTTGTCGCGCCAGCACAACAACGCAAACATGCTTTCGCTTGGTGCAAAGTTTGTAACGCCACAGGCAGCACAAGAGGCTGTGCAGCTGTGGCTCGCCACACCCTTTGCTGGCGACGAGCGCCATGTGCGCCGAGCGGCCAAGCTCGACGCACATGTTCATAACTAGGGTAGCGATACTTTGGTAATTTAGCTACGGTGTATCTATATGCTCATATCCCGTGTTCGCAGCCCAAAAGGTTTTACCCTTATTGAGCTACTTGTTGTTATCGCTATTATCGGTATTTTGGCGTCCATTGTGTTGGTGTCTCTCAATGGCGCTCGTGCCAAAGCGCGCGACGCTCGACGTCTGTCTGATCTTCGGTCTGTGGAAAAGGCGCTAGAGCTGTACTATGCTTCAAACGATACATACCCAACGTCGTGTGGTGGCACCACGAATGCCTGGAAAGGACACGGTAGCAACTTTAGTGATTGTAATACTGACTACATTGAAGGACTTACCCCGTACATGGCCGTGCTCCCTATAGATCCTTCTGGTGACAGTACCCAAGGATACATTTACAGGGTTGCAACTTCCAAACAAGATTATAAATTCATGTCATACATAAAAATGGAACAAACAACGTATCCACAAGGTGCCCCCTTGTCGCGTTGTGGTGCTGGTTGTACGCCTGCATACTGTACAGACGCTAACTCTCTTAAAACAGCGGCTGTATATGTGACCAACACCTCGGCTTGCTGGTAGTGGTTACCCTGTGCATAACTTAGGTAGCGACACTTCAGTAATTTAGCTACGGTGTATCTATATGCTTATATCCCGTGTTCGCAGCCCAAAAGGTTTTACCCTTATTGAGCTACTTGTTGTTATCGCTATTATCGGTATTTTGGCGTCCATTGTGTTGGTGTCTTTAACCAGTGCACGGGCCAAAGGGCGTGATGCGCGTCGTGTTTCGGACCTTAAAGAAATTTCAAAATTAATCGCACTCAATGCTGATCCTGCGGTGAATATAGGGTATTCGGGCATTCAAAGTTTAACCCCGGGGTTTGTGCGGCTGAGTCTACTTACTGCCCCTGTGAGTTTCGCGGCATTTAAAGATATTTCCGGCATTACTACTGCTTGTACGCCAACTTTTACCACAAATTGCGACTATGCAATGGCAACAGCTGGGGTGTTAGGTAGCACAGGGAACGTCACTACGCAGCGCTACATGGTGTGTGCGCGGCTTGAGACAAACTATGGGCCGCTGTCTGGTACTGCTGGCGGTGGCTTGGTGAGCGTAAGCGACAAAACGGGCGGTGGAGTGGTTGCAGGTTGTGCCTACTAATTCCTGGGGCAAAGGGTACACACAATGAATAATGCCGCTACAATTATTCCGGCAATTTTGCCAAAAAACTTGGAAGATTTGCATCAAGCTTTAGCACAAATGCAGAGTATTGCACCTGTGGTGCAAATAGACGTAGTAGACGGTGTGTTTGCGCCAACAAAAACGTGGCCGTATGTAGGCGGGGATGAGTTTGAGAAAATGGTTGCCCAAGATGAGGGGCTGCCGTTTTGGGAGGACTTCGACTTCCAGTTTGACCTCATGGTTGCGCAACCTCACATAGAGGCGTCGCGTTTTGTGCAGGCGGGTGCGGCGAGTATGGTGGTGCACGCAGTGTCTCCACATGCAGCGGACGCATTGCAGGCACTGCAAGAATACAGAGGTGGGGTGTCGGTGGGCTTGGCTCTTTTGCCCACAGCCACTCCGGGAGATATAGAAGCGTTTGCAGGGTTGTATGACTTTGTACAAGTGATGGGCATTGCAGAGGTGGGTGCGCAAGGACATCCGTTTGATGAACGTGCACTCGCTTTGGTGGCAGCGTTGCGTGCGCAATATCCAGAATTGCTTATTCAAGTAGATGGCGGTGTTTCGCTGTCCAACGCACAGGCGCTTGCGCAAGCAGGGGCGAACAGGTTGGTGGTGGGCTCGGCGATTTTTAATACAGACGACCCAGCAGCTGCTTATTTAGAATTAAACTCTAAGACAAATGCATAAATACACACGAGGTTTCACCCTTATAGAGCTGTTGGTTGTTATAGCTATTATTGGTATTTTGGCCAGTATTGTGTTGGTGTCTTTAACAAGTGCGAGGGTAAAAAGCAGAGATGCTGCTCGTGCTCAAGCTATAGTGCAGATACGTACTGCGTTGGAGCTGTATGCAAGTGATGTTGGTCATTATCCGCACAGTAATAACACATGGACAGGATTTATCTCGACAAGCTGGGGTCTTAACCCAATAGTAAATCCAAATGCTGCAAACTTAGCCGCCGCACTGCAGCCTTATTTCCGCAGTGGTCCTCCTCAAGATCCTAAATCCCCCGACACAAACACAGGATATTTGTACAGAGGGGACAATAACAGTTATTGCATTTTGGTATATAACACCGTGGAGAATATGCACAACTTCCCAACAACTCAATGGCCGCCTAGTCGCTGTACTGCTGCCGATAGTGCTGGTAAGTGTACAGCCCCAGCGGGCGCTACAAACTCAGTGTATTACGGCATAGGTACTTGGGCGGCTGGATGTTAGGGGTATACTAAAGGTGATGCTCTCTGAACAAAAAGAAAAAGAGATAGCGCTCGTTGCGAATAAAATTCGCGAAACAATTATAGAGATGCTCACTGCGGCTGGTAGTGGGCACACTGCGGGCCCGCTGGGTATGGCCGATATTTTTGCCACGTTCTATTTTCATATTTTGCATCACGACCCGCACAACCCTGTGTGGGCAGAGCGCGACCGTTTGTTTTTATCCAACGGCCACATTGTGCCGGTGCGCTATGCAGCAATGGCGCACGCGGGGTACTTCCCGGTTGAAGAATGTCTGACGCTGCGCAAGTTTGGCAGCCGCTTACAAGGACACCCCGAGCGTCTGCGCCTGCTTGGTATGGAGACAACGTCGGGTCCGCTTGGTTCGGGCTTAAGCCAAGCAGCGGGGTATGCATACGCTGCGCGCATGGACGGCAAAACCTTCCGCACCTACTGCCTTATGTCAGACGGCGAGCAAGACGCGGGTAATGTGTGGGAGGCTGCGATGTTTGCAGGCAACAACAAACTTGCCAACATGACTGCGTTGATTGACCGCAACAATATCCAAATAAACGGAATGACCGAGGATATTATGCCTTTGGAGAATCTGCGTGCAAAATACGAGGCGTTTAATTGGCACGTGCTCGAAGTGGATGGACACAACATCCGCGCAGTCGTCGATGCAGTCGAAGAGGCAAAGGCTATTGTCGAAAAGCCGACGCTTATTATCGCGCACACCATACCGGGTAAGGGTATTAAGGAGATAGAGTTCGACTATCGTTGGCACGGTAGCCCACCAGGCAAAGGGCCGACGGATAAAGTGCCTGCCGACAAACAGGCCGCTGTTTTTTTACAAGAGCTCCGTACACTAAAGGGCACTATTGTGAGTGAACATGAATAATATTAAAAAAGGCTTTACGTTGATAGAGTTGTTGGTGGTTATTGCTATTGTGGCGCTCTTGGCGGCCATTGTGCTTGTTTCTCTACAGAAAGCTCGCTCTAAGGCACGCGATGCAGAACGCGTGTCCGACTTTAGTAGTTTGCGACAATCGTTCGCGCTCTACTTCGATGAAGTGGGTAGATATCCGCAACCGGGCTCGACCTACTGTGGCTCGACTGCGCCAGAGATATGGAGTGACTGGAACCCACCCACGCACAGTTGTTGGAAGACACTTTCGACCCCGTTTTTGTCGACGGTGCCGCTCGATCCGCTCAACACCACGGGCGGGGTCGACTGCAGTGCAGATACCTCGGGCGTATGCCACACGTACCACTACTGTTGGTTGCAGGCCGGACAGAACTTTACGCTTGGGGTAAATTTAGAAAATGCGCCAGCGAAGGCTTTTGGCCCGCCACCCAACTGCGCAACAGGAGGTCCTAATTTATACTGGATACAAAGTTAACCCATGCTTACTACACACGCACATATTCGCGATGATATATTTGCCGCCGGCGAGCGTATGGCCACACGCGACGGGTTTGGTCGCGCGTTGTTGGAATTGGGAGAGAAAAACAAAAACGTAGTGGTGTTGTGCGCCGACTTGGCAGAGTCGACCCGTGTGCTCGCATTTAAGGAAAAGTTTCCGGACCGCTACATTGAGATTGGAGTTGCAGAGCAAAACTTAGCTGCCGTGGCATCCGGCATGGCTAACTACGGTAAGATACCTTTTATCGCATCCTATGCCGCTTTTTCTCCGGGGCGCAACAACGAACAAATTCGCACTACTATTTCGCTCAACAATGTGCCGGTCAAAATTATGGGCATGCACGCGGGTATCTCTGTGGGCCCAGACGGCGCGACGCACCAAGCGCTCGAGGATATTGCACTCATGCGTGTGCAGCCAAACATGGTAGTTATATCCCCATGCGATGCAGAAGAAGCGTACAAAGCAACACTTGCAGCAGCAAAGTATGAAGGGCCGGTGTACATGCGTTTTGGCCGTGAGAAGACTCCAACCATGACCACTACAGAGTCGCCTTTTTCGTGGGGTAAGGCTAACTTGCTTTGGCTCGGAGAGAATCCACAGGTGGCGGTGTTTGCGACGGGGCCTTTGCTCCACAATGCATTACTTGCGGCAAAACAGTTGGAACATGAAATAGCAGTGTCGGTGACCAATATACACACCATTAAGCCGCTCGATACGCAGGCTGTTGTGGCTGCAGCAAAAAACGCAGGAGCTGCTGTTACTGTAGAGGAGCATCAAGTTGCAGGAGGGTTGGGTGGTGCGGTGGCAGAAGTCTTGGCCGCAGAGTTCCCCGTGCCTATGGAATTTGTGGGTGTGCACGACCAATTTGGCCAGTCGGGAGAAATGTCCGAACTTGTTTTACATTACAAAATGGGCCCGGCCGACATTGCGGATGCGATACGCAAAGTACATGGGCGTAAATAATAAAGCATATGCGTAACCCTTTCTTTAAAGAAGTCTTGCTGTCAGATATTAATTTTTTTGTGGGCACCGCGCTGCTATTTTCTGTCGGTTTAGGAGCCGCACTTATTATGTGGCAGACTGCCATGCACCAAAATCCACTTGCGGGAGTGTTTTTAACCGCGATGACACAGTACCAGTAGTTTGTTTTTATAGCGACTCGAGTTTGTAGTTTGCTGGAGCGTCTGTGAGATACTGTTCGAGCTGTGCGCGCGTAAGTAGGCCTTGTTGTGCGCCGACTTCCTGCACCACAGACATAGAGTTTATCGGACCCCAAAGTAGGGCTTCTTCAAGTGGTTTGCCAAGTGCGAGTGCGGCCACGACCGTGGACGCAAAGGCGTCGCCTGCGCCTGTGCGCTCTTTTGGCTCGCGTACGTCGGGATACATAGGGATATAGTAAAAATGTCCTGCTGTGTCTGCTGCATACGCACCTTTACGGTCGTCGGTTATGACTACTATTTTTGGACCTAATGCTTGTAGGCTGGTGAGCAATTTCTTTTTATCGTCTGCCTCGCCCGTAGCCGAGCTATGGCCGAGGGTAGGTTCGACTTCTAAAATACGCTCGGCTTCTGCTTTGTTGCACACAAATACTTCGGTGTGTGCATAGATGTCTTTGAGTGCATCTTTGCCCAACTTCATCTGGAATGTCCCTGGTTGGAAGGCAAGTTTGGTGTCTGGGTGTTCTTTGAGCCATGCCGCAAGAGCGACATGGTAGGGAAGCGAGTTGTCTGCCAAAGACGAAAGATACACCCACGCAGGTGGGGCGCTTTCTGGCACGGTGTAGGTAAATGCCTCGTGTTTGACCAAAATAGTCCGCTCTGCTTCGTACCACAGCACATAGTGGTGGTTTGTTTGTTTGCCGGCCTCAGTCACCATAAAAGACGTGTCCACCTTTTCTTCCGTCAATTTATCGAGGCACATCTTCCCCGGCAGGTCGTCGCCTATGTAGGCGCGCAGTGCGGCGCCGAGCCCCAGTCGTGCGGCAGCAACGGCTGCGTTTGATGCGTTGCCTACTGCATACATGGGGACATCATAGTCGTAGGGGATTTTGTCGCCCCAGCGCATGCAAATCTCGCAGCTCTCGTCGTTTATATTGCAGTGCACACGGGCATCCTTGAGGCGTATAAAAGGTTCGGTCACAATGTCGCCTATGGCGAGAAAGTCTGTTTGCATGGGATATAGTATATACTAAAAGTATGCCAACATTGCGCGAAGTACTCGCTACGTATCAAAAAGCAGGACAAGGTCTAGGACACTTTAATATTTCTGATTCAAACCAACTGCAGGCGGTCGCGGCGGCTTCCAAAGCCACGGGCCTGCCGGTTTGTGTGGGTTTGTCGGAGGGGGAACGTGAGTTTTTTCCTATAACGCACGCGCGGGCGCTTATAGACGCGTACCGTGCACAGGGCATAGCTTTGTATTTAAACGCCGACCACACCTACGGTGTCGAAAAGGTGCAGCATGCAATAGTAGATGGAGTTGACTCGGTGGTTGTCGACGGAGCCAAGCTTTCTTTCGAAGAAAATGTGCACCTACTTACCACCTCTGTAAAATACGCTCGCGCAAGCGGCCGCGACGTTCTAGTGGAAGGCGAGCTTGGCTACATAGGTACGTCTTCCAAGGTCATGGATACCTTGCCCGAGGGGGCGGCCATAACAGAAGCTATGATGACCAAACCAGAAGAGCTGCGTGCATTGGTAGACCAAACAGGAATAGACTTGGTAGCTCCAGCTGTGGGCAACATACACGGTATAGTGACCTCCGGTCAGCCCAAGTTGTCCATCGAGCGCATCGCGCTTCTCAAAGAGGCTGTCTCGGTACCGCTGGTGTTGCACGGAGGTTCGGGTTCTGCGGACGAGGAGTTTAAGGCTGCGGTACAAGCGGGGATTACGCTCATACACATAAACACCGATTTGCGCGTACTGTACCGCGACTCGCTCCAAAAAGCTCTCTCTGGTGGCGAAACCACCCCCTACAAGTTCCTGACCCCTGCTGTCGAGGCTATGCAGGCCTATGTCGCCCAAAAAATGACCCTATTTGCAAATCGGTAGTAGTTACTGTATATTTCGAGGGCTATGGAATTGACGGTAGAAAAGCGCGACACAAAGGTAAAAGCGGCGGTACTCCGTCGCAAAGGGGTCTTGCCAGCGGTTATATATGGCCGTGCACAAGAGCCTGTTTCTATTGCTTTGGACCGCAAAAATTTTGAAAAAGTATTCCGCGAGGCAGGTGAGTCTACGGTGATTACCCTGGTAGGGCTCGATACTCCAAAAGACGCGCTTGTAAGCGAAGTGGTGACGCACCCCGTGTCTGGGGCGACGCTCCATGCCGATTTTTATGTTATCCAAAAAGGCCAGACCGTTACCGTCTCGGTTCCTTTTGAATTTGAAGGTGTGTCTCCTGCAGTCAAAGACTACGGCGGCATCTTGGTTAAGGTGATGCACGAGTTGGAAATTGAGTGCGAACCAAAAGACTTGCCACAAAGTATCGTAATCGACGTGTCGGTGCTCAAGAACCTCGACGACAAGATCACTGTGGGCGATCTTAAGCTCCCTGCCTCCGCAAAAATATCTCTCGATGCGGAAGAAGTAGTGGCCATGGTATCTGAGGCAAAAGAAGAGACAGAAGACGCGCCTGTGGATATCTCACAAATAGAGACTTCAGTTGAGCGTGGCAAAAAAGAGGAGCCTGCAGAGGACGCTGCAGCTGAGTAGCTCACTTTTTATCTAAAAACCTCGGGCCTCTGCGATATTTTTTTGCTATACTACTGGTATGGCTCGGGCTGGAAAACTACTTGGTGTTGGCGTATTTGCCCTTATATATATAGGGGTTTTTTGGTATACGGGGTCAGTACCGGTGCCTGTAGCAGAGGCGCAAGTGTTGAGCGAAGAAGAAAAAACCAAGCTACAGGCCGAGTTAGATCGGCTTCAGCAAGAAATAGACCAGTGGCAAGGCGTGCTTAACGAAACGCGGGCAAAAAAGGGCACCTTGCAAGGGGATGTGACGTTGCTTAACGCACAAATAAAAAAAGCAGAAACAGAAATAAAACAACGCAACGTTACCATCAATACCATCTCTAACGAGATACAACAAAAAACAGCGCATATTTCCACGCTCGAAAACAGTCTGGTGCGCGGCCACGAGTCGCTCGCCAAACTCTTGCGAGAAAAAAACGAAACCGAAACGCGCTCGTTGATGTTTTTGGCGCTTTCTGCAGAAACGTTGTCGGAGTTTTTCTCTAACCTTATTGCCATAGATGCCATAGACCGTAGTCTCCAGGCACAGTTTGCAGAAATTAAATCTACCCGTGCGTTAACCCAGAAAGAGCGCGACGCCTTGGCTGCAAAAAAAGACCAAGAGCTGGACGTCAAAAAGGACGTAGAGGTAAAGAAAAACACCATAGCGATCAGTCAGACACAAAAGAAAGAGCTGCTAGCTGTTACGGTGGACCAAGAAAAAACCTACAGCCAGGTGCTTGCCGACAGGCAGGCAAAAGCGGCCGCTATACGGGCGCGACTTTTCCCTTTGCGCGATGCGGCGGGGATTCAATTCGGCGATGCGGTCTCGTATGCACAGCAGGCAGCCGCCAAAACCGGTGTCCGGGCAGCGCTCATTTTGGCGTTTTTGTCGCAGGAGTCTGACTTGGGTAAAAACGTCGGTAACTGCTTGGTGACAGACCTTACAACCGGCAACGGTAAAGGCAAAAACACGGGTACGCCGTTTACCGGTGTGATGAAGTCTCCACGTGACACCGTCCCGTTTGAGACTATCACCAAAGCGCTGGGGCTGGACTGGTCGACGACTCCGGTGTCGTGCCCGCAGTCGTTTGGGTATGGTGGTGCGATGGGGCCGGCGCAGTTTATCCCCTCGACGTGGCAAATGTTTGCACCGCGCATCGCAGCCTCACTTGGTGTGCCCCAGGCAAACCCTTGGATCGCGCGTGACGCCGTGATGGCGAATGCAATTTATGTTTCTGACCTGGGCGCGGGTGCCCAAACGTATACTGCCGAGCGCAACGCGGCGTGTCGGTACTTCTCGGGTAGTCCGTGTAGTGCGTCAAATAGCACCATTGGCTCGTATGGCGACTCGGTGGTGGCCAAAGCAAACAAATTCCAGCAGGATATCGACTTTTTGAAGGATATTTAGGGGTAGTTTGCATCACAGTGCCAGCAGTGGTATAGTGCTGGCATGAAAGCTGATACGCACCCAACGTATTTTCCAGAGGCAAAGGTAACCTGCGTATGCGGCAGGGTCTTTACTGTTGGTTCTACTAAAGAGGCGCTTGCGGTCGAAATCTGCAGTGACTGCCATCCGTTTTACACCGGGAACGAGAAGATGCTTGATGCCGCTGGTCGCGTAGAGAAGTTTAAAGCACGTCGGGCTGCAGCTGGTAAAAAGTAAATGAACGAAGCAGCGGATCTCTCCCGCTATAAAGAAAATCCAAAGACCGCATATTTTGCGGCGGAGCTTGAGCGGCTACTTGCAGAAGAGCAAGAGGTTCGCGAGCTGTCTGCGGGCGATTTAGGCGACTTGGTACAAGAGGATTTGGCGCGTATACAGGAGCAAAAAACCGCGCTGCTTGTCGAGATAGAAAAGATACTCGAAAGAGAAAAGGTAGAAGAAGAATTCCCCAACGAGATAGTGCTCGAGGTGCGCGCGGGCGTGGGTGGGCAAGAGGCGGCGTTGTTTGCCGAGGAATTGTCGCAGATGTACCGTGCCTATGCAGCCCAGCAGGGCTGGCAAGTGCGGGTATTGTCGGAGTCTAAAACAGACCTAGGTGGCTACAAGGAAGTGTTGCTGGAGATGCGGGGTTTGGGCGTATATGAGCGCCTGCGCTTTGAGACAGGGGTGCACCGCATACAGCGTATACCCGCAACAGAGAAGTCTGGACGGGTGCACACTTCGACCGCGTCGGTGGCTATTTTGCCTATACGCAAAAAACACAAAATTGAGATAAATATGGCCGATGTGGAGATGGAGTTTTCTCGCTCGGGTGGGGCCGGCGGCCAAAACGTCAACAAGGTCGAAACTGCGGTGCGCTTGGTACACAAGCCAACAGGGCTCGAAGCGCGCTCACAGTCCGAGCGCAACCAGCTGGGTAACCGCGAAAAAGCTCTGGCCGTGCTGCTTGCAAAACTTGAGGCGTACGAAGAGGAAAAAGCACGCGCAAAACTATCACACGACCGTAAAGAGCAAATTGGCACAGGGGATAGGTCCGAGAAAATCCGCACCTACAACGTGCTCCAAGACCGGGTAACTGACCATCGTATTAAAGAAAGCTGGCACAACTTACCGGCGATTTTTGCCGGCAGCATTAACCCGCTTCTGGACGCTCTTGGCGCTGCCCAGGCGGGCGTGGAGGGTGAGGGGGAGTCAGAGTAATTCCGCCTCTTTGGCACCCTTAGGCCAAGAGTTGCATCCCAAGGCGCGCTATGGTACTCTCTCCTGGTCTGTCTATGCAAGAAAACGAGACACTAATTGATAAACTTTTCTCCGTTGGAGCACATTTTGCCTACGCGCCTTCGCGTCGGCACCCTTCTGTTGCGCCTTATATTTTTGGCGCCAAGGGAGGCACCGAATTGTTTGACCTAGAGCGCACTGCTGCATGCATCGAGCAGGCGCTTGCTTTTGTACAGTCGCTTGCGCAGGCGCGCAAAACAATCCTCTTTGTAGGCGGCAAGGCCGAGGCGCGCGAAGCACTTACTCGCGCAGCCGAGCGTCTAAACCAGCCCTACGTTGCATCCCGTTGGATAGGGGGCACGCTGACTAACTTTTCTGAAATCAAAAAACGCGTAAACCGTTTGACCGAGCTTTCTGACTTGCGCGAAAAGGGCGAGTTAGCAAAGTTTACCAAGCGCGAGCGTTTGCTTATCGACCGCGAGATAGTCGACCTTGACCACATGTTTGGCGGTTTGCGCGGTATGCAAAAACTCCCAGACGCATTGTTTGTGGTGGACCCAAAGCTCGAGCACGGCGCAGTAGAAGAGGCGCGGCAGCTGAACATCCCTGTGGTGGCGTTGCTTAACTCTGACTGCAACAAAACACTGGTTACCTACCCCATTCCTGCAAACGACGCGTCGCTGCAAAGCATCGCCTACATTTTGGGTGAGGTTGCAAAAACATACGAAAGTAATGTAGGTGCGGCACCAGAGCCAGCGCCAACAGCAGTTCCCGCAGCGTAAAGTCCTGTCTCTTTGAGGTATACTATATTTTTATTCGTTCACGTATCATACACGTATGGCAATAGGCGCAGATGCAGTAAAACAACTTCGTGACCGTACAGGAGTCTCTGTTATGGAGTGCAAAAAAGCACTCGAAGAAGCGGGTGGCGACATGGACAAAGCCTTGGTTGTTTTGTCTCGCCGAAGCGCCGAAATAGCACAGAAAAAAGGCGACCGTTCTCTTGGTGCGGGCGTGGTTGGTGCCTACGTGCACACGACAGGCCAGGTGGGCGCCATGGTGCTCTTGGCTTGCGAGACCGACTTTGTATCCAAGCACGAAGAGTTTAAGCAGTTGGCCTATGACATTGCGATGCACGCGGCGGCAACTCGCCCACAATATACGCGCAAAGAGGACTTGGGTGAGGCAGAGCTTGCCGGACTTCGCGAGATGTTTGCTCCAGAAGTGGTGGGCAAGCCAGAGAACTTGCAAGAGCAGATACTCGGCGGCAAAGTGCAAGCGCGACTCAAAGAAATTGTACTTTTGGAGCAGTCCTACATTAAAGACGACAGTAAAACAATCAACGACTTGCTTTCTGCGGCAACGCAAAAGTTTGGCGAGCGCATCGAGGTAAGCAAACTCAGCTGTTTTTCAGTCAAATAATACACCTCACGCCCGCTTGTCATAGGCGGGCTGATGCGTGATACTTAACTTGTATATGGTCCCTTTCTTCATAACAACTCTACTAACTTCGATTATGGGTATTGTGCTGCTTTTGTCGCTTAAGCAATGGGAGTTGCACACGGGTGGGGTAGTGGGCGGCAAGGCGCGTGCGCCTGTGGGGAGCTTTTTCCACGCAGCGCTGGTGTGGGTAGAGCGTATCCTCCCCACGCTTACGCGCGTGTTCTTCCGTCGTCTTATGCGCGCTACAAGCATGTTTGTGCACAGGGCAGCTGCTTTGGGAGTGCTCTGGGCGGAATATGCGCTAGAGCATGTGTTGGATCTTTTGCGCAAAACGACCTCGTCGCGCAAAGGCATGGGCGAGGCTTCTGCCTTTTTGCGCGAGGTTGCCGAACATAAGCGCAAGCTCCTCAAAAGCCGCGCGGTAAGCGCCAAGGTTACGGTAGACTAGTATAGTTTGCTGTGTGGTTGAAAAACTGCCCAACCCGGGTATAGTAGGTTAGTTCTCTGTGCCGCCTTAGCTCAGTTGGTAGAGCAACTCTTTTGTAAAGAGAAGGTCCCCAGTTCAAATCTGGGAGGCGGCTCCAATAGAAAGTCTGTGCGAGTTAACGTTGTCGTGAGGAGGTTGCAGCACTTGTGGTGCTTAGGGTTTTAAGTTCGGGTATAAGCGTCTGGATTTCTTCGAATGTTTTAAATCCATACACCGGCGGGCGGTTGTTTATAACCAAAGCGGGAAGTTGGCCGTTGAGGCCTCTGAGCGATATAAGCGTACGCAAGGCCGAGAGGTCTAAGTTGTAGTCAAACGAATATACGCGGAGTCCTGGGTACTGGGTGCGCAGGTAAGTAAGCACATCTCCCGCGCGGCCACACTCGCTACAGTTGCCCTCGTTGGAGTAGAAGTAGAGCACGAATACTGGCTTGAGGTTACACTTCTGTGAGACTTGCTGCATCAAAATGTAGTCTTTAATCTGCAACAAGGAGTACTGCTTTTTAAGCCGGATTACTTCGGGGTTGGTGGTGCCTAGGTTTTCTTCTGCAACCGAGAGGCGGCCCGCGAGCGAGTTAAGCTCGGTCGAGAGTATCGGGTTTTCTGAGATGGTTTGGCAGTCCATGTTCCCGAGTAGGGCAAACTGTGTTTCTGAGGAGAGAATGTCTATAGAGACGCTCTCTTGTGTGGCGCGTATGTCTGCAAGCCTGCGTGCGTCCAGGCGGGTGGCCAGGTAAAAGGCGGTGGCAAATATCGCTACTGTGATGATAAAGACAATAATATATTTTTGAAGCGCCATAGTGTATGTTGTTGAATTACATTAATGCTTATTTATGCGAACTGTCCCACACGGTCTCTCTAGACCACAATGTGCCCCACGCGGCGCGTGCAAGCCATAGCGGTGCTATAAAGCCGTAGAGCATAAAGTAAGAAAGGAGTGTGGCAATACCAAAGTCTGCCCCTGCAACACGACGGCCTATCAAAATAGCCGCTAGTGTCATACTGGCCACGCATATAATCAAAAAAGTAAGCATGCTGGTGTTGAGGTAAAACCATGACAAGTGTTCAATGCTAAAGGTCGGCCACACAACGACGCCGCTTGTCCAAATGTTATAGCTTTTTGTTACGAGTGTAGAGAGTATCTGGTACAGCAGGTACCCACTGGAGTAGAGTGCGCCTAAAAATAGAGCCAAACCAAAAGGGAGCACCAACACCCCAAAGTCTCCAAACTTTGGATTGAAGTATAGGTGGGAATAATCACCCGAGTTTTGCAAAAACCCTTGCGACCACCGTGTGCGTTGTTTAAGCAGTTTGCGCAGCGTATCGGGCACTTTGGTGTACACCACTGCGGTGTGTGCGTTTTCTATATGCAGGTGGTTTGCATGCATGCGAAAAGCCATCTCCATGTCTTCGGTATTGTGTGCATGCTTAAACAACCCAATTTTACTAAACACTTCTTTGCGATAGATAGAAAACGGTCCAGGCAAGACCGAAATGGCTGCCAAATTGTCGAATGTTTTTTTAACAAAAATACCAAAAGTGTACTCGGCAGATTGCATCAACTCGAGTAAGTTTTTTGGGGCAAGCACTTTCATCACTGGGACCATGGCATCAGCCTTGGGGCTGTCTTCAAATTTCTTTACTACTTCAAGCAGTGCGTCTTTTGCTACAAAAGAGTCTGCATCCAAGCAGCCAATAAGTTCACCTTTTGAGTGCGGGATACCAAAGTTAAGCGCTGTCCACTTGCCACCGTTTTCTTTACTAAAAAACTGTATGTGCGGGTGTTTTTTTGCCAACGCTTCGCCGATGTTGCGTGTATTGTCGGTTGACCCGTCGTCCACTATAAGCACTTCGAGCTTATCTTTTGGGTAGTTCATCGCAAGTAGCGACTCAACGGTGCCTGCCAGTGTTTTTTCTTCGTTAAAGCAGGGTACGATCATCGACACGCTTGGATAGCGTTTTGGGTGCCGCACAGTCTTCTTTTCGGGCACTTTTTCAAAAAAAGAAATAAACAAAAAAACCTCAAAATAAAGGCCTAAAAAGAGGCATAGGTATATGCCATAGAGTCCCAAATCCATTTGCCAACTATACCATTTTGGCCCAAAAACGGCTATAGTAGAGCGTATGGATAATCCGCGCGGGCACCTGCACCCCATCTCTTCGCTTATGCGCGAGGCGAACCAAATATTTTCAAACATGGGCTTTGCATTGGCCGATGGTCCGCTGTTGGAGTCAGAGTGGTACAACTTCGACGCACTTAATGTGCCTCACGACCATCCGGCGCGCGACATGCAAGACACATTCTTCATCAAAGACGAGCCGGGGAATGTGCTGCGTACACACACTTCTCCAGTCCAAATTCACTATATACAAAATCAGCTCCAGAAAAACATACAGCCTCCATATCGTGCGATTGTTCCAGGTAAGGTGTTTCGTAACGAAGCGACCGACATGACCCATGAAGCTGAGTTTTTTCAAATTGAAGGACTTGCTGTTGGAGAGGATGTAACACTTGCGCACCTCAAGGGTACGCTCGAGCGATTTTTTGCAGAGCTATTCAAAGGTGCTGAAGTAGAAATACGTTTTCGTCCCAGTTTCTTTCCTTTTACTGAACCTTCGGTCGAAGTGGATATGCGACTAGTGGGCGCAAGTGTGCCTGAAAAACTGAAAGGCCGTTGGATAGAGATGATGGGGGCGGGGATGGTGCACCCAAATGTTTTGAAAAATGCGGGTGTTGACCCAAACAAATATCGCGGGTTTGCCTTTGGTATGGGGCTCGACCGCTTGGCTATGCTTCGCTGGGCGATAGACGACGTGCGGCTTATGCACTCGGCGGACCTGCGCTTCATAAATCAATTTTAATATGCATATTTCACGCCGCTGGCTCCAGACATTTTTTGACCAACCACTACCGGATGCGGTGGTGCTTTCCGACGCGCTTACCTTCCATGCGTTTGAGATAGATGGAGTAGAAAAAGTGGGCGATGATGATGTGCTTGATGTTAAGGTTACTCCCAACCGTGGCCACGACGCTCTGTCGCATCGCGGCATCGCAAAAGAGTTGTCTGCAATTCTCAAACTCCCACTCAAAAATGATCCACTTAGCAAAACGTTAGTACTTGAGCCAATCACTAAAGCTATCTCGGTTTCTATACAAAACACAAATTTGTGTAAGCGTTATGTTGCGGGGTATATACAAGGCGTCGAAGTAAAAGAGTCGCCAGAGTGGCTAAAAATGGCTCTCGAGGCAATTGGCCAGCGCTCTATAAACAACGTGGTGGATGCGACCAACTATGTGATGTTTAACTTGGGCCAGCCGCTGCACGCATTTGATGCGGCCAAGCTTGAGCAAAAGAACGGCACGTACACTATTTCCGTTCGTGCTGCACAAGCGGGAGAAAAACTTATGGCGCTCGACGAAAAAGAGTACGCACTGACGGACTCTATGTTGGTTATTGCTGATGCGCACAGTGGTGCGCCCATAGGTGTGGCCGGGGTAAAGGGTGGTATGCCTGCGGGTATAACAAGCGACACAAAGGACATAATTTTGGAGTCCGCAAACTTCGACGGTGTGTCGGTGCGCAAAACAGCACAAGCGCTCAAACTTCGCACCGACGCGAGTGCACGTTTTGAACAGGTGCTCTCGCCCGAGTTAGCGGGCTATGGTATGCAGGCGGTGGTGGAGCTTATCCAACAAATCGCCGGTGGCGAGGTTGTGGGCTTTGTCGACGAGTATCCAGAAAAGCAGCAGCCGTGGCAGGTGCGCGTTACTACTGCACAAGTGGTCCAAGTCTTGGGCGATACCTTTGGCGAGGGAGAAATTGCAGACTCGTTTAATAGACTTGGATTTTCGTATCCAGGGGGTGCGTCTACTGGGGAATGGATAGTTACGCCGCCCTTTGAGCGTCTAGATTTGCAGATTGCCGAAGATTTAATAGAAGAGGTTGGGCGTATTCAAGGATACGATCGTGTACCACCGCTTGAGTTACCCCCATTTTCTAAAGAAGTAGAAATAAACAAAAACTTTGCTGCAGCCGAGGCAGCGCGCGAAGCGCTGGTGGCAGAGGGATATTCAGAAGTTTTTACCTCTGTTTTTGCCGACCAGGGCGAGCGAGTGGTGCTTAACAAAGTAGATGGGGTCAAGCCCTATTTGCGCAGTTCGCTTGTGCCGGGGCTGCAGGAGGCGCTCAAGAAAAATATCCCCAACAAAGACTTGCTCGGACTTAAAGAAGTAAAGCTATTTGAAATTGGCGCGGTATGGAAGGGTGGAGAAGAGGTGGTGCTGCTTGGTACGGTAACAGAAAAGGGGCCAGCAACAGAAAAACCCCTTGTGTTGGATGTTATGCCAGAGGCGCCACTACCTCTCTCACAAACCCAGCAATACAAATCATTCTCCAAATTTCCCTACATAGTGCGGGATGTGGCGTTCTGGACTTCCGGCGCCAGCGAGCAGGAAGTTTCTGGGCTTATCAAAAACGAGGCAGGGGACTTGTGTGTAAAGATCTCTTTATTTGATACGTTCGCGAAAGCAGACAAAGTTTCCTACGCGTTCCGTCTTATCTTTCAGTCGTTCGAAAAAACGCTCACCGACGAAGAGGTAAGTGGCGTGATGGAAAAGGTGTATGCAGCTCTTGCTGCAAAAGGGTTCGAAATTAGATAAAAAAATACCGCGACTTCTTTTGGAAGTCGCGGTGAGATGGTGTGGAGGTTTACCTCCGGTCGGGCGCCTCGAAGTCTGCCCGGATGGCAGGATCTTCGTCACCGTATACGGCGCGAATGATTGCCGCTGCGAGATGAGCCACTGCGAGATCGCTGGGCGCTTGATTCTTCAGCGCCTGCCGCAGTGCGTTTGCGGCGGTGTTGGCAGCGCGATTTGTGGCGCGCTCCATTTTGGTGATGCCCGTGTCTTCGAGGCGAGGCGAGGTGGCCATTAAAGAACTTCCTTTCGATGATGAACACTTGTATTGTAACATAAATTTTGCATCTTGCAAGTACTTTATGCGCAAAAATACCTTTCGCGCAGGGCAATACTTTGGTAGAATATAGGCACAGCCCAAGGGGCAATCTTTGTATACATAATGGCAGATAAAGAAAAAAAACCATCCTATAGCGCCCAAGACATTACCGTTTTGGAGGGTCTCGAGGCTGTGCGCCGCCGCCCCGGCATGTACATAGGCACCACCGGCCCTGACGGCTTGCACCACTTGGTGTGGGAGATTTTCGACAACTCACGCGACGAGGCCATGGGCGGCTTTGCCGACGACATCGAGGTTATTCTGCTGCCCGGCGGCATCATCCGTGTGGCCGACAACGGCCGCGGTATTCCGGTAGATCTCCACAAACAAACCAAAGTGTCTGCCTTGGAGACCATCATGACCACGCTGCACGCCGGCGGTAAATTTGGCGGCGAAGGGTACAAAGTCTCGGGCGGTCTGCACGGTGTGGGTGCGTCTGTTGTAAACGCACTCTCTACCTACCTGCGTGCCGAGGTGCACCGCGAGGGTGGCGCATATTTCCAAGAGTATGCTAAAGGCAAGAAAAAGGCTGCGGTCAAAAAAATAGGCTCGTCCAAGTTGCACGGTACCGCTACTTCTTTTGCGGCAGATGCAGAGATCTTTACTGCGGGCATAGAGTACGACTTTGACAGAATAGTCTCGCACCTCCGCGAGCAGGCGTATTTGGTAAAGGGGCTGCGCATCACCATTATCGACGCGCGCAAAAGTACTGCCAAACTTCCAAGCGAGGGGCTGTTCATCCGCGACCTGTTTGTCGACTGTCCGTCGCAAACCTTTTACTTCGAAGGGGGCTTGCGTTCGTTGGTCTCGTTTTACAATCGTCCACAAAAACCGATACACAAAAATATTTTCTATATTGAAAAGGAATACATTCCCCAGGGCGGCAAAGAAGAACAGAGTGTTGCGGTAGAAATTGCGCTCCAATATGTCGACGATATCTCTTCGCGCATCTTCCCCTTTGCAAACAACATTTACAACGCCGAGGCAGGTACGCACATCACCGGCTTTCGCACCGCACTAACCCGCACGCTTAATGCCTACGGCCGCAAGAGCGGCACGCTTAAAGAAAGCGAAGAAAACCTAACCGGCGAAGACGTGCTCGAAGGTTTGACCGCCGTTGTGTCGGTCAAGCTCCGTGAGATTCAGTTCGAAGGTCAGACAAAAGGTAAGTTGGGCAGTGTCGAGGCGCGCGGTGCGGTAGAAAACGTCTTTGCCGACGCGTTTAACGAATTTTTAGAAGAAAACCCTGACGACGCGCGGGCAATAGTGTCCAAGTCCATATTGGCGCTTAAAGCACGCAAGGCTGCAAAAGCCGCTAAAGACTCGGTGCTCCGCAAAGGCGCTCTCGAAGGCTTTGGTCTGCCGGGCAAACTCTCTGACTGTCAAAGCAAAGAGGCAAGTGAGTCTGAAGTATTTATTGTAGAGGGAGACTCGGCGGGTGGCTCGGCCAAACAGGGTCGTGACCGCCGCACACAAGCCATACTGCCACTGCGCGGTAAAATTTTGAACGTCGAGCGTGCGCGCTTGGACAAGATGTTGGCGAGCCAAGAAATCAAGCACCTTATTTTGGCGCTCGGCACCGCTATTGGTGACGTGTTCGATCTTTCTAAACTGCGCTATCACAAAATAATTATCGCAACCGACGCCGACGTGGACGGTGCGCACATCCGCACGCTGTTGTTGACGCTCTTTTTCCGTCACTTCCGCCCAGTAGTAGAAGGTGGGTTTGTCTACATCGCCCAGCCGCCGCTATATAAAATAAAAAGAGGGAAGGAGGTTGTGTATGTGTACTCTGATGAAGAAAAAAATAAATTCATCGGCAACGACGAAGTAGAAGAGGCGACCGAAACTTTGGACGAGGCAGAGGCTGCCGAGGGTGAAGAATCTCCAGAAGAAGAGGTGGTACAAAAAGCTAAAAACGCCAACAAGGTGTCTATCCAGCGCTACAAAGGTTTGGGAGAAATGAACCCAGAGGAGCTGTGGGAAACTACCATGAACCCCGAGCGCCGCGTGCTCAAGCAGGTGCGTATCGAGGACGCTATAGATGCTGACCGCGTATTTGATATTTTGATGGGCGAAGACGTCTCGTCTCGTAAGTCGTTCATCCAGTCCAACGCTAAACTCGCCAACTTGGACATCTAACCCACTTCTCTCACCTCCTCGCCTAGATCTGCGCTGTGGCAGTGTTGTTTGCTTTGTTTGTGTCAGCTTGGCCGTATTGGTCGACCACTATGCGGACGGTGCGGTTGTATTGAGGATACTGCGGATATGGGGAGGTGTTGCAGTATGGGTAGGTAGTACATGGTTGGTAGCTAGGTGCACCGTACCCATAGTTTTGTGCATCAAACACCAGGGTGTAGATGATTTTGTCGCCGGGATACATTTTTTGCTGCGGTGGCGAGGTGTGCGTATATGCGGGATACAAAGGGAGTTCGGCAAAAAGCACCCATCCGGCAGAGAGGCTGTTGGTGCCCACGTTGGAGACGACAAACTGCACGCTGTAGCGGCTACCGATGAGCTGTGTCGAAAGTACGGAGACGGCCAAGTCGGGTGAGCCGTAGAGGTTGCTGGTGCGGGCTGCAGGTACGTAGGTGGTAGCAGGTTTAAGTGCTGGCGCGGGTGTGGGCGAAGGTTGTGGTGTTGGGGTGGGTGCCGGAGCTGCTGGAGACGATGGGGTAGCGGGCGGCGCTTCTACTACTGCTGCGGGGTTGCGGCCGCTGAGTAAGTTGGTGATAAACCCGGGCAAGTAAAAGGCGATTTGTATAATGCCCCAAGCGCCAAGCAGCAGTACTGCCACCAGGGCGATAACCGCTATGCCGCGCAAAATAAGGCCTTTAAGGGTTGATTCGGGTGCGTGTTCGTCTGTGTGTCCGGAGCTCATAAGTGGCTCAAGCGTACGTCATCGAACATGCCTTGTCAAGCAACAATACTTGACTTTTGTACAGATTTAGTGTAACATTAAAGAGTACCTAAAACGCTCGATTTTGAAGAAAAAATTATGACTACACACCCTCGCGGCATTATAGGAGAAATAGCAGACAACCAAGGCGCATTTGCGGCTGTATTTATCGGTTTCTTTTTGCTGATGGTTGGGTTTTTGGCATGGGCAGATGCGCTGCCTGAGCCTATTTCCAAAACTCCTGTACCAGCTTCCGCACCAGTGGTAGAAGCTGCACCTGTGCGCCCTATGGCGCCGACCCGCATCGTTGCTCTAAGTGTGGGGGTGGATGCGACTATTGCAAACCCAGACTCCACCGACATTGCGGTACTCGACCAAGAGTTGCTTGCCGGTGCGGTACGCTACCCAACCTCTGCGTTGCTTGGGGTAGAAGGTACGGTGCTATTGTTTGGCCACTCTAGTTCATTGCCAGTGGTGCGCAACTTGGCCTACAAAACATTTAATAACATACAAAACCTGCAGCCAGGCGAGATAATCAGCGTCTACTCGGGCGAGGTAGAGTACCGCTATGCGGTTACGGGCGTGCGCGTGGCTGATGCCACAGAAGACCATATCGAGCTGCAGCAAAACGGTAAACACCTTACTTTGGTGACCTGCAACAACTCGTTTGCCACCAAGACAAAACGCTTTGTTGTGACCGCAACATTGGTCGAATAATCGATACCAAAATACCATGGAACCACTACACACAGGTTTGGCTTTAGGGCTCTACGCAACAGTTTTTTACTGGGCGAGCTTGGTGATGCTGTCTTTAACGGTAGCGTACTTGGTGGCGGTCAAACGTGTGCATGCAAAAACGCTTTCGTTGCTGGGGAGTGCGTTGTTTGGAGGCACAGCACGCAGCGCTATTGCCGCATCCAAGGCGGCGCAGGCTGCGGCGGTACCTACAAAAGTGGAGTTGCCTCAAAAAACGGTAGCAGGGGATACAGACGAGTTTTTGATGGCGCAAATACTGCGCCGCGTATAAAACAGGTCCAAAAACGCCTATTTTAATAACACGTTTTTGTCAAGTTGTCGCTCTTGACTAAACATACAAAAGTTTGGTATAATTAATTCAGACAGAGTTCGTTACACAGGACTCAAAACCCACCAGAAACAGTCCGCGTAGGCGGCAAGGAGCAACTATGCGCACACTACTGGCGCTTATGCTGGCTCTCTTGGTCATAAGCCAAGGAGCCTGCGCGCAAGCAGACGAATCAGTCTACCCGCAAGTACGGTGTAGCTGGGAAGGTGGCGGCCTCATGGCCGCCAAGGACTCCGGCGGAGCGCTCACGTTTTTGCGCTCACCGGTGGTCTACGACGACTTGTCTGTGCTTGCTGCAATGCAGCAATACGGGCCGCTCCCGGGTCAGTATGGCGACGCGCTTTTGCGCGGCGTCGACCAAGGTACGGTCAACTCCTACCATGGGCCAGGCTTCGTATTGTGGTACTTCCACAGCGACGTCGGTCTCCCAAAGGAGTTGCCCTGGACAGACTCCAAGGCGCGCTGCCGGGCAAGAACGCCGGTGGTGAAGTCAGAAGACTATCCCGGCTGGGTGTACGCAAAGGTACCCCACTGGGCAAGGCTCAACGTGCCGACACACCTGCTGGTCAAACAGTCTGTGTGTCTGCGAGTTAAGGGTCTGCCACAACCTCTACACCTTCCGGCGTTGACCCAAGGGTCATTCGCTGGACGCAAGGATACTGTGTGTGGCCTGCCTGGCCGCATCCAGCAAATCGTCAACCAAGGGACAAACGGGGTGCTTTTCTTCCTCGTGGTCCCCAAGGAAGGGGGGTCGTCATGAAGTACATCCGCGGGACCCTTGTGGTCCTGACCTGCCTACTTGCTTCCTTTGGAGCTCGCGCTGAGGTCCTCTGGAACAAGCCAAACGTCGCACCGTACACTGGTACGGCAGCATTCGCCCTCGACCTGATGGCGGACATGTTGCCCCAGGAAGTACTGGAGCGGCTGCTGGGTATGCTGCAGACTTACAATGGCTGCACGCGCACCATGTTGGTGCCCGGTCTGCAGCTCACGGGGATGATGTCGGGCAGAGACCGGCTCATTCCGAACGTGCGGGTGGGGGATTGGCCTGGTACAACCAAACACCCAACAGGTGCGTGGTCGTGCCGGACGGAGTTAAACGGGGTCGAGTACTATGTACTCGTCCCGGACGTCTGTGGCAACATTGCCCTTGTAGTCGTGCGGAACGGCATATGCGTGCCGAACCCGCAGGACTGCGATAGCGACTGCGCCACGTACGCGAAGAAGTACATTTCGTAGACAGCAGGGTAGGAGTTGGGCAACCTTAGTTGCCCTCTCCGACCTCTTTTAAAGAGCCGATAGAGAGTAATCGACTTTTCAAAAGAGGCCACCGAGGTCTCTTGACAGGAATATTATAAATGTTATATTATAAAGGTATGAAAATGACATCACTTTCGCTTACGAAAATTACCATAAACACAGCTATTTTGTGGGGCATTGTGCTGCTTGTGGCTATTGCGTTTAACGCAGTAACTCGTGCAGAACAAGGTACCCATGCTTCTTTGTTTGCTACGTACGCATATGCAGAAGACGGCAGCGGCGGAGACGGTAGTGACGGTGCCAGTGGCGACGGCTCTGATGCTGGTGGCGACAATGGCGGCTCTAGCGACGGCAACGGCGGCGGCTCTGCCGACGGCGGTGGTTGTGGCGACTGCGGTGGCAGTACCTCTACCGACTCTCCTGCAAGTGACTTCGGCAGTTTTGATGACGGCTCTTCTGTGGCCTACGCTCCAGCTCCAGTAGTACAGCTAAACTGGACCCCATACTGTACTGGTGCGAACGATCCTAACGGCAAGACTTGGCAGTGGTGGGAGAAGACTACAAACACTAGCCCAATACAGTACCGCTTTATCCGCATGGGCGACGGCACCTGTACTCCTCCGGTAGTTGTACAGCCAAACTGGACAACCTACTGCACCGGTGCAAACGACCCTAACGGCAAGACTTGGCAGTGGTGGGAGAAGACCACAAACACCAGCCCAATACAGTACCGCTTTGTCCGTATGGGCGACGGCACCTGTACTCCTCCGGTTATCCCAGCACAAATGTCGGGTACTATATCTGCACAAAATGGTGCGTGTGTCCCGGGTGTTGCAAAACGCTATGTAACCGTTTCGTGGAATACTGCTAATGCAAAACTTTCTGTCGCACAAGCGGCAGGGGGCCAATACGGCGGTGGGCAAAACCTTATTTCTCCTACCTCAAACACTTCAGGTAGCGTGACGCTTAGTTTGGCAGCAGGCGGCTACATCTTTGGTGTTGCAGGTAATAATGGCACATGGTCAACGCTCCAAAACAAAGAGCACTATGTAAACACCGACGCATGTGTACCTACAGTACAACCAAACTGGACACCGTATTGTACTGGTGCCAACGATCCAAACGGTAATACTTGGCAGTGGTGGGAGAAGACTACAAACACCAACCCAATACAGTACCGCTTCGTGCGCGCAGGTGACGGTGTATGTACACCTCCTGCACCAAATAATCCAAACCCAAATACAAACACGAATACGAATACCAACACAAACACGAACACCAATACAAATACAAACAACAACGTTATTACCATCAACAACCCTGCTCCGCAGACGCAGGTTATCTACCGAGACCGTACGCGCACAGTCTACAACGACCGAAATAATTACCGCGCAGATTGTACGATAACAGTATCTCCAAACACTGTTGCATATGGGCAGGAAGTAACACTTTCTTGGTCAAGTAATGCTGCATCGTCTGGCTGGATAGAAGGTGTGGGTCGTGTAGCAGCCTACGGCTCTATGCGCACCATCCCAACTCGCTCGGGCGTGTACACAGGACGCTTTGTCGACCACAACGGCCGCGAGGCAACCTGCTCGGCATACGTAACGGTACAAAACTACGTTGCGCCAGCTTCTCCTTATGTGTCGCTCTCTGCAGTGCCATACACTGGTTTGGAGCTTGGACCATACGGCACCGTCTTGTACTGGAGCTTCCTTATTCTTTGGGGCTTGCTTGCAGCGTACTTGATAATCGTCAAGCGTGTACAAAACACATTGGTACGCCGTTTGTTTGGGAACTCTAAACAAACACATGTCGAGCCATTAGCGCACGACACAGTATCTCACGGCGAGGCGCATACGCACGCGTATCGCACCGACACTGTAGACGACTTTATAGCGCAGCAACTCAAACTCTCTGACAAATAATATCGCCGCATAGGTGGCACAAAAAAGACGGACATGGTGTCCGTCTTTTTTTGTGTGTGGCTAAACTAACGTAGTCTGACTGCGTTAGTTTAGGATCGGTTTTTGATTTCGGTGGAGAGCTTCTCGACAATGTCTGCTACCGAGAGTGCACCAATTTTGCCCTCGCGACCCTCGAGCGTTGCGGTGTGGTCGGCCACCTCTTGGTCGCCAATGATCAACAAATAGGGGACTTTGTGTGTCTTTGCTTCGCGGATTTTCTTGCCCAAAGTCTCGCTCGACAAATCTATCTCGGCACGGATGCCAGCGTCTTTGAGTGCTTGCAGCGCTGCAGATGCCGCCTCGTGGTGCGCGTCGGCGATTGGGATAACCTTTGCCTGCACAGGGGACAGCCAAGTAGGAAAGGCTCCGGCATAGTGTTCGATAAGTACTGCGGCGGCACGCTCCAGTGACCCCGTGATGGCGCTATGAATCATCACAATGCGCTCTTTTTCACCTTCTTCGTTTACACACGTTAAATCAAAACGCTCTGGCAAGTTCATGTCGAGTTGGATAGTGGCGACTTGCCACTCACGGCCGGCCGCGTTTGCTGCCATAAAGTCGAGCTTTGGTCCGTACAGGGCGGCTTCGCCGGGGCCTTCAAAGTAGTTGGCGCCGCGCTCGGTTGCTATTTCGCGCATTGCATTTTCTGCAGCGTCCCAGATTTCTTTTGTGCCAAGATATTTTTGTGGTTCGTTAGGGTCACGGAAAGAAAGTCGTACACGGAGAGTAAATCCAAATTGTTGATAGAAGCTGTCGACTATGTCCCATATCTTTAGGAACTCTTCTTTGATTTGGCTGGTGCGGCAAAAGACGTGACTGTCGTCTTGTGTGATGGAGAGTACGCGGGTGAGTCCACCAAGCTCTCCTGACTGCTCGTCTCGGTACACCATGGTAGTTTCTGCGTATCGCTGTGGCATTTGCCTGTAGGAGTGAGGATGTCGATTAAACAGCTGTGTGTGGTGCGGACAATTCATCGGCTTTAGTGCATACTCCTTTCCTTCGCGGGAGGTGATACGAAAAAGCTCGTCAGAAAATTTATCCCAGTGTCCTGATATTTGATACAAGTCTTTTTTTGTAATGTGCGGTATGGTCACTCGTTCGTAGCCATGTTTGGAACGCAGATCCCACACAAATTTGTCGAGCTCTTGGCGAAGTACGGTACCTTTTGGGGTCCACAAAGGTAACCCAGGGCCCACCAGGTCGGAGAAAGTAAATAAATCTAATTCTTGTCCAATTTTGCGATGATCTCTGTCTTCCATATAAGATAGAGATTACAACGCTTTGACGGCGTCGGCAATCACCGACAACTCGCCGTTTCGGTTCGAGAGTTTGCCTTTAAGAGCGATGCAGGTTTCGGCACGGATGATGTCTTTATGCTCGGCGTAGTTTTTAGGAAATACCACTGCCTCGATGGAGCCGTCAAAATCTGCCAATTTGATAAACGCCATCTGGTCGCCGCCACGGGTCAATATCACACGCACGTTTTCGACCATGCCGGCAGCCACCAGAGTTTGCCCGGGCATCAAGCGCTGCTTCATCTGCTCTATGGTCATAGTGCGGGTGGCAAGCTTTTCTCTAAATTGGTCAAGCGGGTGCCCCGAGACGTACAGTCCCAACAACTCCTTTTCCCAGGCGAGCTTCTCTTGCATAGGGGCTTCCGGTGCGGGCTGCATGCGTACTTCCTCTACGGCTCCTCCCAGCGCGGCAAAGAGCGAGTCTTGGGATGTGTCTTGTCCTGCGTCGCGATGATACTGCAACAGAAGTTCGATGTTGTGGAACATGTGTCCGCGCTCGCCAAAGCTATCCAACGCGCCGCACTTAATAAGCGACTCGAGGCCTTTTTTGTTTAGGTTTTGGTCGGTTACGCGCCGCAAAAAGTCGGACAGTGAGGTAAAGGCTCCTTGTGCTTTGCGCTCGGCAATTATCGAGTCTCCTACACCCGAGCCAAAGTTTTTTATCGAATGCAAGCCAAAGCGTATGGCATCGCCCACTACGGTAAAGTCGCCCATACTTTCGTTGATGTCGGGCGGCAGCACAGGGATGCCAAGGCGCTTACATTCGGCAACCATAATAGAGATGGTGTCGACGTCTCCCGACTCAGCGGTCAACACGGCGGTCATGTACTCGACGGGGAAGTTGGCCTTCATGTACGCAGTTTGGTAGGCAACGCGGCCATAGCTTGCCGAGTGCGCTTTGTTAAATCCGTACGCCGCAAAGGGTTCTATCCATGCCCACACACGCTCTGCTTTGGCGCGCGGCCATTTGGAGTGTTCGACACAGCCTTCGATAAAGTGCTCTTTTTGTTTAGCCATCTCTTCGGGGATTTTTTTACCCACCGCTTTACGAAACTTGTCGACTTCGCCCCAGCTATAGCCGGCCAGTTCGTGCGCCATTATCAAGAGGTCGTCTTGGTACACCAAAATGCCGTGCGTCTGTTTGAGTATAGGCTCCATCGCAGGGTCGAGGTACGAGATGAGCGCCGGGTTGTGTTTGCGCTCGATATAGTTTGGGATAAATTGCATCGGGCCCGGGCGGTACAGCGCAACCATGGCGTTGATGTCGTGTATCGACGTTGGTTTTAGTTCTTTAAGAAATCGCGTCATCCCCGCACCGTTTAGCTGGAAGGTCGCCTCGGTGTCGCCGCGTGTAAGCATCTCAAATGTTTTTGGGTCATCCAAAGGAATCGCTTCGATGTCGAGCGAAGTGCCGCGGAGTTTGTTTACCAAGGACACTGCGCTGGCCAAAATGGTCAGGTTGCGGATACCAAGGAAGTCAAACTTGGTCAGTCCTACACCGTCTTCTCCCACCGAGTACATGTCGTACTGGGTGATAATTTTGCCGCCCTTTGGGTCGAGTTGTAGCGGCGCATACTCCACCAGTGGTTTGGGGGCAATAACCACGCCGGCTGCGTGCACGCCTACGTGGCGTACACAGCCTTCTATTTTTTTACCGAGGTCTATGATGTTGCGCACATCCGCTTCGGCTTTGTAGAGTTTGGCCAGCTCGGGATTTTCTGTCAGTGCGCGGTCGAGCGTCATGGGGAAGCCTTGGCTGCCGAAGGGGATTTCTTTGGCAATGTGGTCGCCCAGGCCGTAGGGGTAGCCAAGCGCGCGGGCAACATCGCGCACCACGCCGCGGGCAAGCATGGTGCCAAAGGTGCCTATCTGCGCCACGTGGGCGGCGCCGTACTTGCGGCGTGCATAGTCTATAACCTCGTCGCGCCTGTCGTCGGCAAAGTCCATGTCGATGTCGGGGGCACTTGGGCGCTCAGGGTTCAAGAATCTTTCAAAAGGAATTTTATATTCCAACGGGTCGATTTTTGTAATCTGCAACACATACGTGGTCATGGATCCCGCAACCGAGCCGCGGATGTTTGTGTAGATGCCGTTTTCGCTGGCAAACCGTATCAAGTCCTCCACCACCAAAAAGTAAGCCGCGTAACCTTTAAATTTAATTATGCCGAGCTCATACTCAAGACGCTCTATTGCCGCGGGGCTGTTTTCGAGCCCGCGAACTTTCAAACCTGCAAAACACAAGTCGCGCAACACGTCGTCGGCGCTCTTGTCTTTCGGGAGTGGAAATTCGGGGAAGATAAACTTACCCAACACCAGCTCTACATTGCAACGCTCCGCAATGTTGTTTGTTTTGGTGAGCGCCTCTTCGCTATACAACTCTCTCATGTGTGCGACGGCGTGCAGGTGCAACTCCTCGTCTTCTTCTAGTGCGGTGTCGGATGGTCCGTGGTTGCCAATGGCGCGCAAGGTCTCCCAGGCGCGGCGGTCGCCAGGTTCCAGGTAGTAGGCTTCTTGCATCGGCATGTCGGTATAAAAATGATCATCGCCAAAGATGTTTTTATATTTTGCCAGTTGTTCTTTGTATTGCTTTGGCACCAGCGCAATGACGCCGTCCTTGTGCTGCTCGAGCATCTCGCGCGTAGCTTTGGCCTCTCCCTCGTGCTCGGCAAGGTTGGCAGCGGTTATAAGCTTCAGTAGGTTTTGGTATCCTGCCTGTGTTTCTGCCAACAAGACCAAGCGCCCGCCCGACTGCTGCGACGCGTCTTCTGGGGCAGCGAGCGCCATATCGACGCCCAAGATGGGCTTCATGCCAGCTTTTTTGCACTCTTGATAAAATTCTATTGCGCCGTACAGGTTACCCAAATCTGTCAGCGCTAGTGCCTCAGAACCTTGTGCCTTGGCAGCGGCAACCAGGTCGGGCAGCTTGGGGAGTGCTTGCAAAAGGGAGTAATGAGAGTGTACATGCAGATGGGTAAAGGGGGCAGACATATAGCCAGTATACAACTTGGTGTGCGTGCTGGCACGCGTGGGCCGCCTGTGATATTCTCGCGACAGGAGCAACAAGGGAGGGTTCTCTCAAATGGACGCACGTACAAGTGATGCACGGGCCTCGGAGCTATTTCCGGGCGTGATGTACGACATGATCGCCATGACTCTCGTCTCTAGTAGACCGGACAAGTCCGATAAAAAGAGAGTCCGCCTGACCCAGACAGAGTGTGCCCTCCTGGATCTGTTTCTGGAGGAGCCAGACATGGTGCGCACAAGGGAGGACATTGCAGCACATTGCTGCGAGCCGGGTGCGGCTCCTGTGGCGGCATGTTGCCTGGTCTTTCGGTTGCGCAACAAAATATGCGCTGCAGATCCATTCATTCCCAGGGAAGCATCCGTGGTGTTGGTGCGGCGCGAAGGGTACAAGCTCGGTGCCACTGCCCACTAGGGCATCTCGAGGCAGCCTCAAGGCTGTCTCGTTTTTTTTGTTATGCTTGGGCGATGATGCGCGTGGGTATAGACGAGGCTGGTCGAGGGCCCTTGGCGGGGCCTGTGGCGGTGGGTGTGGTAGCTGTGCCCCAAGGCTACAATATTAAAAAAAGGTTCCCGGGTGTTGCAGACTCCAAAAAACTCTCCCCAAAAAAACGCGAAGCCTTATTCGCGCTACTCGAGGCCGCAGCAAAAAGGGGAGAAGTTTCCTACACTGTCCAGTTTAAAAGTGCGGCCCATATAGACAACGTAGGCATCGCAAAGGCAATTTCCCAAGCGGTTGCCCGCGGCCTCGAGCATCTTGCGAAGGTTGGTGCACAAAAGGTGTGTGTTGTAGATGTGCGGGTGCTGCTCGACGGCTCACTTAAGGCTCCAAAGGAGTATAGGCAAAAAACCATCATACGAGGCGATGCGACGGAGCCTATAATCTCGCTCGCCTCTATTGCCGCCAAGGTGATACGCGACCGGCATATGGTGCGGCTGGCAAAAAAGTTCCCACGCTATGGGTTCGAGGTGCACAAAGGGTATGGCACGAAAGCGCACTACGCGGCCTTGTCACGACAGGGGCACTGTGCTCTACACAGAAAGACATTTTTGTGATATATTGTTGTGCGGAGAAGTGCCATCTTTAATGCGGTGCTGCTCGAAGTTTTTTTGGCATACAAAAAACCACGGAGGTTGCGTTGACGGAAATTTCTATGGATGTTCCACCCTCGCAAGGGGATATGGAAACGCTAATACGTACGTTACTGAAGAACGCTGCTCCCAGTGCAACGGAAGTGCTCTGTGATGGGTGTCAGCATCAGACGCCCCTCAATATGTTTGCGGTAACGGAGTCGCCGTTTTCGCTATGCAGGTGGTTTGTGCCGGGGGCGCAGGGTGGTTGTATTTCGCATATGCCTCGTTCTAAGGGTGCATGATAATGTGATGGCTTTGAGCCAGCGGCCTGTGGTAATACACAGGCCGTATTTACTTTTTTTGTATATATTGGTATAGTCCCCAGTATGGTAGTCCGCATGAGACACACAAGGGCGCACACGGCTAACCGCCGTTCGCACCATGCCCTAAAGGCCCAAACGCTCGCAAAGTGCGAGTGTGGTGCCGTGCGTGTGTCACACCGCGCCTGCCCAGCCTGCGGTCGCTACCGTGGACGCGTGATTGTAGACGTTGCTGCTAAAGCACAGGCAAAAGCAGCGAAAAAGGTTAAGAACGAGAAGGCACAGAAAGAAGCAGTTCAAAAATAGTTAAACGGTTTCTTTGTTTGCGTTCTGTAGGTAGGGTCACAAAATAGAAGTTTTTTTACAATATGGCGAATCGACACCTCTCTAGATCGGTGGTACTCCAAACTCTCTTCGAGTGGGATTTTCGTAATTACGCCAATGTTGATACTGAAGCGCTGCTCGAGCGCAACGCACAAGAATTTGCCCCATCTGCTGGGGATTTGCCGTTTATGGCGGAATTGGTGCGGGGTGTGGTAGAGCGTCGGTTGGATTTGGATTTGATTATAGAAAAAGCGGCACCTGAGTGGCCGCTCGACCGCATCGCCCTTATCGACCGCAACGTCCTGCGTCTTGGACTCTATGAGCTGTTGTTTGCTGATAGAGAAAAAGTGCCTGCCAAGGTTGCCATAAACGAGGCGATAGAGTTGGCAAAAAGCTTTGGTGGCGAAAACTCCGGCCGGTTTGTAAACGGCGTCCTTGGTGCTGTGTACAAAGAGCTGGGCGAGCCAGGTAAGGACGAAATCTCTAAGAAAAAGAAAGACGTTCCCTATGAGCAGCTGCCCGTACAGCATTTGGGCGGGGCGGTGGTTTTTGCCAAGCATCAAGGCGACATCTACTTGGCCCTCGTGCACGATATTTTTGGCCACTGGACCCTGTCTAAGGGCAAAATAGGCGACGCTCCCGAAACTGCAAGCGAGACGGTAGAGCAGGGGACAGTGCGTGGCCTTAAAGAAGAGTTGGGGCTGGATGTTACGCTAGTTGAAAATATTGGAGAAAACGAGTATGTTGCAAGCGACCCTGCTTTGGGTAAAAAACGCAAACACGTAACGTACTTTCTTGCAGAAACGCCCTTTACAGAAATCACGCTCGAGCAAAAAGGCGGGCTTGATGACGCGCAGTGGTTCCGTTTGGCCGACGTGCTCGAACTCAATTTTTATGAAGACATGCTCCCCATCATTACTAAAGCGATTCAAAAATTAACCGCTACAAAAGTACACACTAGCAGTAGCAAACGATAACGTATGCCAAAAGATATCCAGACATTTGAAAAAGAGATAGGAGTCTCGTTTGTTGATGCTGCCTTGTTGCGTCAGGCGTTTACGCACCGCTCATACCTAAACGAACACCGGGGCGAGGTTGGTGGGCACAACGAGCGTCTTGAGTTTTTGGGTGATGCGGTGCTCGAGTTGGTATCCACCCACTTTTTGTACGAAAAATATCCCGACAAGCCCGAGGGCGATTTGACCGCCTTTCGTGCGTCGCTGGTGAATGCGGTGACGCTTTCCGAAGTTGCATCAGCTCTGGGGATGAACGACTACTTGCTATTGAGTCGTGGCGAGGCAAAAGACAATGGTCGTGCACGGCAGATGCTCTTGGCAAATGCATTCGAGGCGCTTATTGGGGCGATATACCTCGACCAAGGCTACGAAGCATCGCGGACGTTTATTGAAGCGCATCTTTTCCCTAAAATCGACGAGATAGTTAAAAAGCGCTTGTGGCAAGATCCTAAATCAACCTTGCAAGAAAAGGTGCAAGAAGCCGAAGGTTCGACTCCGCACTACACGGTGCTTAAAGAGACCGGCCCCGACCACGACAAGCACTTTACGGTGGGTGTGTATGCCAAAGACGCACTCTTGGCGCAAGGCGAGGGCAAGTCCAAGCAAGAGGCCGAACAAACCGCAGCACGCGCAGCACTAGAGGCTCGGGGGTGGTAAACTAGGTTCATGCGCTTGAAGTCGATAGAGCTCTCAGGATTTAAATCTTTTGCAAAAAAGACTCAATTGGAATTTGCCTCGGCGGTTACGTCTATTGTGGGTCCCAACGGCTCGGGTAAAAGTAATATTGCCGAGTCGTTTCGCTTTGTGTTGGGTGAGCAGTCGATGAAGTCGATGCGCGGCCGGCGCGGCGAAGACATGATCTGGAATGGCTCGGCCGCAGTACCGCGCGCCGGCCGCGCATCGGTCAAGTTGGTGTTCGATAATCCGCCAGTTGGCGGACGACGAGCGCTTGCAGTGGACTTTGATGAAGTGGCGATAGAGCGCGTGGTCAACCGCGACGGTAGCAACGAGTACCTACTTAACGGCAGTACCGTGCGCTTGCGCGATATTGCCGAACTGTTGGCTCAGGCAAATATTGGTGCTTCTGGGCACCATATAATCTCCCAGGGCGAGGCAGACCGCGTGCTCTCGTCCAGTGCGCGCGAGCGCCGCGAGATGATAGAGGACGGGCTAGGGCTCACCGCTTTTTTGTATAAAAAAGTTGAGGCAAAACGCAAGCTGCAAAAAACTGCCGAAAACATGCGCGAGGTAGAGGCGCTGCGTCGCGAGCTGGCTCCGCACCTGCGTTTTTTAAGCGGGCAGGTCAAAAAAATAGAAGAATCGCAAAAGCTGCGCGACGACTTGGCCGAAAAATATTTGGAATATTTAAAACGCGAAAGCGTGTACTTGCGGGTACAAGAAGGCTTGGTGGGCGAAGACCTCGCCACCCCTAAAAAAGAGCATGATGCACTGACACAGAGGATTGCTCATTTGCGCCAAGAGCTGAGTCAAAAGAAAGATGATGCAGGCACAAATGAGCTGGTCGCACTGGAAGCCGAGGTAAGGGCGGTGGCGTCGCGGCGCGACAGTATTGTCCGCGACTTGGGTCGCATAGAGGGCGAGTTGTTGGCGCACGAACGCATCACGGTGGTGACCCGAAGCTCGGTGCCCACCGAGCAAGTGCGCACCTTTGCACAAACTATCGAGCAGGGGCTAGAGGAGGCGCTTGCGCTTGAAGGCTCGCAGGTAAAAGAAAAACTGACCACGCTTGTGGTGGCAGTAAAAGATTTTTTTGGCCAACTGGTGCAGGCGACTGCACAGGCGGCGCATTCTCCAGAAGAGTTGCAGGCAAAAAAGCAGGGGCTCGAAGGCGAGCTGGCAAATTTGAGTCAGGAAGAGACACGTATTACCGCGGCTACCCAGGCGTTGCGTAAAAAGATAGAAAACGAAAAAGACGCAAATCGAGAAGGCGAACGCGAGCTCTTTGCGGCGATGGCTCGCCGGAGCGAGCTTCAGACGACACTCGCGGCATTGCAGGCAGCAACAGACACGCTTGCCCGCGAGCACGAGCAATTTCGGGCAGAGTTGGCCGAGGCAGGTGCCTTGCTTGGTAGGGCAGCGCTTGCATACGAAGACGTAGAGCTCAAAAACGCCCAAGGTGAGCCGGTATCGGACGCGGACGTGGTGGACGAGCCGCGTGCCATGCAAGAAGACCGTCGCCGCAAGGTGGAGCGGATGAAGATAAAGCTCGAAGAAATTGGTGCTGGCAATGCGGCGGAAGTCTTGCGTGAGCATCAAGAAACAGTTGAGCGCGATCAGTTTTTGAGGCGAGAGCTCGAGGATTTGGAGGCATCTGCCGCGTCGCTCCACCAGTTAATTGACGAACTAACCGAGACACTTGAGGTGCGCTTTACCGACGGTATCGAGAAAATAAATACCCAATTTGATGCGTTCTTTAAGTTGATGTTTGGGGGCGGCACAGCAGAGCTCGCAGTGGTTAAAGAGGTGCGGCCTGTGGCTCGCGTGTTGGATGAAGATGATGATGCAGAAGCTCCCGAGGTTGCGAGCGAACAAACAGAGCGTACAGAGGAGGGTATAGAGATAGCAATTTCTCTGCCACACAAACGCATCAAAGGCCTACACATGCTCTCGGGGGGTGAGCGTGCACTTACTTCGATTGCGCTTATTTTCGCTATGTCGCAGGTTAACCCACCACCGTTTTTGATATTGGACGAAACCGATGCAGCGCTCGACGAGGCAAACTCGCGCCGCTATGGCGATATGATCTCGAGCTTGGCGAGCCGCTCGCAGCTTATTTTAATCACGCACAACCGCGAAACTATGTCTCGCGCAGGAATACTCTACGGCATCACTATGGGCTCTGATGGAGTTTCGAAACTCCTCTCGGTTAAGTTTGAAGAAGCGGTAGCGGTTGCTAAATAAAAAACTCCGCCTTGTTGATTGGGCGGAGTGGTTATAAACGTCTACGCTGCTGAGGATTTTGTGCGGCGTCTTTTTGGTAGACAGCGCGCACACGTTTTAATTAGTAGTCGCAGAACAAAAATAGCAAAGGCTGTTTGATGTTCGCGGGTGCGCTCTGCCTCAGCAAACCCTTCAGTCAAGTCGTTATCGAAGGTAGGCCGATAATACATCGGGTCAGTGTAGGGGATGCTAGTGTACTCTTCATACGCGGCTACTAATGGCCTCCAGTTGACATCGTTAATCAACCTGCGTGCCCTATTGTATCGCTCTTTGACTGCTGACTGCTTTTCGTGGAGGATTCGGCGGTGCCGTTCCTCTCGAGTTTTTGCCCAAAAGTATGAGGCAAGGTTGAAGAATAGCACCATCAGCACACTCAAGGTGAGAGTGATAACTAATTCATTAGTGCTCGCGGCTACCTTTTCGGGCACGAAGGGTTGTGCCCCTTGTGCCACCACAACACCAAGCAGTGCCATAGCGATAGGTGCAAGTGCTGCTCGCCCTGTTTTGACCAGCACTTTGATAGGCTGTGTACGGAGCGCTGCTTGGTGCTGTATGTGCTCCGTATGCTCAAAATCTTTTTGAGCCTTGTGTCGCCCTTCAATGTGTTCGTCTTTACGCCGGCGGATGTCGCCTACGAGCGAGGCTAGTTTTGCGTGCACTGTCGCAAGGTAAATCCCTTCCGGAGATAGTGGCGACCATCCCATCTTGGCAATGGCGTCAAAATATTCAACTGCCATTGTTGCGTCAGAATCTGGCACTAAGCCTGCTCGATGCTTGTCACTGAGCACATGCTTCGCGTATGCCAAATATAGTATGTGGTTTGGGTGCAAAAACCACAGCACCGGCCGCCACGCTTGGGATGCTGCAACGAGTTGCCTCAGCCCTTCGGCTCCAGAGCTCTGTGCTGGGAGCGGTTCTAGATGGAGTGGCATGTGTCACCGTTTTTTTGTTGATCTTTCCGGTGATACAGTACTGTATAAACTATATATGTCAAATTGACAGTATTTAGTATGCGTGCTAATTTAGCGTTGCTGTTCTTTCATACAAAAAACATCGGACCTCCTGTTTAGGGTTTTGCACGAGCCTTAAATCGGAGGTCTGATGACCTGTCCCTTCGGATGTATCCGAAGCCACAAACACAGGAAATGAAAAACGATGAAGATGCGACTCAGCTTTTTGGCCACTGTGGCCATGCTCCTCGCTCTTGCGACGAGCCCTGTCTCGGCGCAGGAGTGCACGGGCGACTGTCTGATGACCGGCGGAAAAGCCGGTGACTACTTCAAATACTACGGCCCGCCGGCCCAGGCTGCGCTTGCAAAAGCATGGGCCGATGTGCCCATTGCAACGTCGGCTGGGACGCCGGCGAACATGGACTACGTCCTGGCGCATCCAGGCAGCTTCATGCTCGCACAAGGCAATGTCTACGGCATGCTGACCGGTGAAGAGAAGTACAAGGACAAGTTCCAGATCCTTCGCGCCGAGGGCATCGGCAACGAGTTCATCTTCGTCGTGGTGACCCAGGCCGTGTACGACCGGGTCCGGGGAACCTGGGGTGGTGTGCTCAACAACGCCGAACATGCCAAGTTCGTGAACGCGAGTCGCGCATCTGGTCCCGGCAGGACGTTCGAGCAGCTCCAGAAGATTGAGCCTCGTCTGGCCGCCGCGAAGAACGTCAACTACTTGACCTCCGCCGACAGCATGGACGCCGCGCTTCAGATGCTCGTCGACCAGCAAGCACAAGTCGTCCTGATGGTGCAGGCCGCCAATCCGGAAAACGACCGCTTCAAGTTCATCAAAACCAACGGTCTGCGGATCATCCCGGTACGCACGCCGGCGATGCTCAACGTGCAGATCCCCGGGGTCGGCCCAGCCTTCGTGCCGTGTGGCAACCAGAACGTGGGCGAGAAGGAGCTGCTTTCCGGCGCCTGCACCCCGATCTTGCTGGTTGCGTCAGCGTCGAACACCAATACGCAACTCGCCAAGATCAAAAGCTATCCGGCCTCCGACTTCGTCCCGCCCGAAGGCTCCTTCGCTCGCTACTGGAAGCAAGCGATGGTCTGGAAGGGCACCTTGGCTGACACCTTGGCGACGTGGACCAAGGATATGTGATCCGGCGCTAAGCCGAATCGTCGACAAAGCACTTTCGTTCGACCACTCTACCGCGCAAGTTTGCTTGCGCGGTATTTTTTATATATGCGTTGTATTGACAAAAAAATAGATGTGATGTAATAGTTGTGGTGGTCGGTCTTCGACTTAATTCAAAAGAAAGGGGAGAGATCCCTTGGTAGCAGCAACTCCTTTGGCCCCGGCGCCCGTGCTCCGTACGCGCACCGGACTGTTTTCAGGGTTCTGGTTCGGGCGTATTGTATGCGCCCGAATCCTCCCCATCACTCTACTGGTCTTTCTGACCTACAACTCCAGCGGATACAGCTGGGTGGGCTGGGCGCTCTACCAGTGGGATGCCGGCATCATTCCCGGGCCTGGGGATGACCAATCGCTGCCGATGCTCCTGCTGTTCTATCTGGCGACGCTTCTGTTGTTCTTGGCAACGTGGGGGTACATCCTCCGCAAATCCAAGCAAGCGCTGGGCGGCCGTATTTGGCGGGCACTGGTGCCGATGTGCATCTTCGGCCTCGTCTACTGGCTGCTTTTGTCCACTGGCATCGTGTCCGGACAAGGCGTCTGGAATACGGTGGTGGTCCAGCTCATCGTCGGCATCGGCATTGGCGTCTGCTTCAGCTTGACACTCATCGACCGGCACCTGTCGGGTACGCTGTCGGCACACGTTACCAGTAGCGATGCCGAACAGTCTCATGGTGAGTCTGCTGGCGATCAACCTGAACAAACCTGACTCTGCCCCAAACCCGCACCTTGTGTGCGGGTTGTTTTTTACCGCGGTTGCTAAATAGTCTATTGTGGAGTTATATAAAAAGAATTCCGCATCGGGCGGAAGTGTACATGTGTAGGGGGTGACTATGCCGGAAAGCAGGTCTATTGAGTCTATCCTCAGTCAGGAAGTTCAGGTCGGGCCGTATCGTGTCCGATACGGCGTGGTAACCACAGCAGAAGGTCGCTGCTTTGGTGTCGCGTATCGTCGTGACAATGCCATGCCGGATGTGCCATGGCGGGCGCCCACATCGAGTGACTTTCTTGAAGGTCTTCGCTCGGTTGTGGTTATTCCCAATGGGGTCAAGTTTCCATCCGACCCCTCTCAGCTACCTGAGTTGCTGGAGCTGAGCTGACTACCTCACTAATTCAAAATCCACCGTCCTCGCTGCCAAATCGGTAGCAACTAATTTTACCTTCACCTTGTCACCCAAGGTGAAGGCTTTTTTTGTCCGCTGGCCTACTAACGCATACTCTTTTTGATTGTAGTTATAAAAGTCGTCGCCTATGGTGCGCACACGCACCAAGCCTTCCGAGGCGCTCACGAGGTCTTCTACATACAAGCCCCACTCGGTTACTCCAGAAATGACAACGTCAAACTCTTGGCCAATTTTGCTGCTCAAATACTCTACCTGTTTGTAGCGAATAGAGTCGCGCTCCGCAGAAACTGCTTTTGCTTCTTGTTCGCTGGCAGTGATGCACATGCTCTCGAGGTTGGTAAACTCGCGGCGGCTCATAGGCTTGCCATTTAAGTGGCTCTCGAGGATGCGGTGCACGAGCATGTCGGGGTAGCGGCGTATAGGCGAGGTAAAGTGTGTGTAATACTCAAAAGCCAAACCAAAGTGGCCGATGTTCTTGGTCGAGTATATAGCCTTGGCCATGGTGCGGAGCGTCGCGGTGCGGATCAAATGCTCCTCGGGTTTACCCTCTATTTGTTTAAGCAGGTGCGCTATGTCGCGGGCAGAATATTTGTGTTTGCCTTTGTTAGACTTCATCTGGCCAAACTCATACCCAATAGCGTGCACAAAGGTGGCAAGCTCCTCTATGCGGTCTTCCTTTGGGGTGTCGTGGATGCGATACAAAAAGACCAAGCCTTTTTCGGGGACATTTTCTGCCAGCTTGGATATGTAGGCGGCCACCTCGCGGTTTGCCAAAAGCATAAACTCTTCGATAAGTTGGTTAGTCTCGATGCGCTCTTTGCGTACCACGCCGGTGGGTACGCCTTTTTCATCAAGGATAAACTTCACTTCATTGTCGCCAAAGTCTATAGCACCCTCTTCGTTGCGCTCTTTGCGCAAAATGCGGGACAAAGCACGCAGCGTCAGCAAATCTTGTGTAAAAGGGGAGTCAGGGTTTTTGTTGGCATCTGCATCATTCAAAATTTGCTGCGCCTCTTCGTAGGTAAAGCGTTTGTTTGAGCGTATGACCGACTTGGTAAAGCGGCGATCCAATACCTGCCCCTTTTGGTTGATACGAAACACGGCAGAGAAGGCCAGGCGGTCTTCTCCTTCGCGCAAACTACACACGTTGCCCGAGAGCTCGAGCGGGAGCATGGGTATGGTTGCGTCTACCAAGTATACAGACGTGCCGCGCTTTACGGCCTCGTCGTCGAGTGCGGTACCCGGGCGGACAAAAAAGGTTGCGTCCGCTATGTGCACCCCGACCTCCCACTCGTCGTTTTCGAGTTTGCGCAGCGATAGCGCGTCGTCAAAGTCCTTTGCATCCAAAGGGTCGATGGTCATGGTGGTGGTGTCGCGGAAGTCGGCACGGTTGGGGAGCTCGCTTGCGATTATGGCTGCGTGCTCTTTTTCGATTTTTTGTGCCTCAGCAGTGACTTCTGGTGGGAACTCGGTTTTAAATCCGTGCTCAAGTACAATGGCGTTCATCTCGGCGCGGTGTTCGCCGGCGAGGCCTATAACCTCGACTACCTTGCCCTCTGGGTCGCGTGTACCATCAAAAGACAAAAGCTCCACAAGCACCTTTGCACCTGCTGCGGCATCTTTGGGTGGATGCGCGACGTGTATGGGGCGATAAAATTTAATATCACTTGCCAACACCACCCATTGGTCATTGATGTGTTTGAGTGTGCCCACAAATTCTGTCTTTGCGCGCTTCTCTACCTTTGTGACTTTGCCTTTGGTGCGCGGCGAGGTGCCGGTTACTTCGACAGACACAGTGTCGCCATTGAGCGCACCACCTAAATGCTCGGGGCCTACCTCGATATCTTCGAGTGTTTTCTTGACTCCGGCCTCAATAGGGAATGCCAAATATCCTACGGCTTTGCGAGTTACTTGGAGGATGCCAGAGACGTGTTTTGTGCCCACAATAGGCCCCACTATAGCGTAGTTGTTGACTTTTTACCATAGGCTGCTACAGTGGGCTACGTGATAAACATTCGCCTACAGCGTCGCGGCAGAAAGAACGACCCGAGTTTCCGGGTTGTTGTCGTTGACTCAAAAAAGAAGCCTAAAACTGGTAACTATTTGGAGATGGTTGGCTCGTACGACCCTCGTGCAGACCGTGTAGAAATCAAGGGCGACCGCGTGCTCCACTGGCTCAAAAACGGCGCACAAGCATCAGACACTGTGCACAACCTCCTTGTGTCTCAAAAAATAATCGACGCTAAAAAAATCAACGTACTTCCAAAGAAGACTGTTGCCGCAAAAGAAGTGGTGGCAGAGCCAGAAGCACCAGCACCAGAGGCTGCCGCACAAGTAGAGACTCCCGCAGAGGAGGTTGCGCAAACAGAGGATAACTCAGTTGCACAAGAAGCACCTGCTGCCTAAACTAAACTCAGGGCTTTTAGTAAACTAAATATACTGACATGGCAGAGAGAGACCAAGAATTTTTGGAGTTTGTAGTCAAAGGTTTGGTAGAGCATCCAGAAGAAGTAAAGATTAACCGCACAGTCGACGAGATGGGCGTGCTGCTTACACTGGACTTGAGTCCAGAAGATATGGGTAAGGTGATTGGCCGCTCGGGCAACACCGCCAAAGCAATCCGTACACTGCTGCGCGTAGTGGGGATGAAGCATAACGCTCGCGTAAACCTCAAAATAAACGAACCAGCAGGCGGCATCAAGAGCTCGGCCGACACCGGTTGGGACGGCAGCCACGCAGAAGGAGTCTCGGCATCTCCTACGATGAAGTCGATAGACGAAGCGATGGGCAGTCTCGACAATCTTTAAGACACGAATACAAAAATCCGCGCTATAGTAATGGTGCGGATTTTTATATCTATGGACGGCATTATACGAACAGGAGTGAGTTTTTACTGCCACGATGGGGCGGGGAAGTATGTAATTTCTAAGCGGTCAAAAAACGCACGGGACGAACAAGAAACCTGGGAGAATGGCGGAGGCGGATTGAAGTTTGGAGAGAAGGTAGAAGACGGTTTGCGTCGCGAAATTAAAGAAGAGTATTGTGCCACGCCGCTTGCGGTGGAATTTATTGGATACCGTGATATCTTGCGAGAGCAAGAAGGGGTACAAACCCACTGGATAATGTTTGACTTTAAAGTCCATGTTGACCCGGGCCAGGTAAAAATTGGTGAGCCACACAAATGTGATGGCGTGCGGTGGGTGACCTTGGCAGAGCTTGAGGCTTTTGAGGAGCCGCTACACAAACACTTCGAACTTTCGTTCGATAAATATCGAGATATTCTATGAACTTCCACGTTGTAACATTATTCCCCGAAGTGATAGACGCCTACGCGAGTGCGTCTATTTTGGGTCGTGCACAAAAGGCCTCGCCCGTAGGCCGGGCACGGCCGAGGGAAAAATTATTAACGATAAAAAGCTACCAGCTGCGCGACTTTGTGATGAATAAGTGGGGCAAGGCAGATGAGCGGCCCTACGGTGGTGGGCCCGGCATGGTGCTGCAGGCCGAGCCGTTTGTGCGTGCCGTGGAAGCTTTGCGCAAGAAACATAAAAAAGTCACGGTGCTTATTACTGCGGCGGGTGGTGTGCCGCTGACCAATGCATATGCTAAAAAGCTTTCTACACAAAAAGACGTAGTTATTTTGTGCGGACGCTACGAGGGGATAGATGCGCGCGTTAAGAAAATTCTCAAAGCAAAAGAAGTGTCTGTTGGTCCCTACATTTTAACTGGCGGCGAGTTGCCGGCACTTACTATTATCGATACAACGGCCAGACAAATCCCCGGCGTGCTGGGCAAATTTGAGTCGCTCGAAGAGGGGCGGGTCGCTAGCCACGAGACCTACACAAGGCCAGAGATTTTTGAACATAAAGGAAAAAAATACCGGGTGCCCAAGGTGCTGCTTTCGGGCAATCATGCCCAGATGGACGCGTGGAAGGAGGGGAGTCGAAGTAAGCCAGAATAGGGTTATACACAGGCAAACTTGACATATTTTTATATATACTATATAGTTTTTTCCAGTACGTTTACCATCAAATGCCCTTACTAAGGGTCTAGAGGGGAAGCACATGCACATAGACAAAAAACCGCTTGACTCGTGGCGCCTGGCGGCTGAATCCATGATCTCTCAGTCTTCCGTATGGGAGGCGATTATGGGTCTGCAGCGAGCCTCTAAGAGTGCTCGAGACCAAGGATTGTTGCCGGAGTGCGATTTGTCGCGCGATGGATCCGTGTTCACGGTGCGAATGGCTGCGCCGGACGAAGTCGAGGTTGCGCATAATCTTTTTTGTCAGCATCTCGCTGCCAATGAAGTGGAAGCCCTGTCTCGCTTCAGGACGAACCTCGAAGGCGCAGTGTTGTTGGGTAAGCTTACTCGCTACCGGCTGTTTATTGCAATCGAGGCGTGTACCAACGAGATTGTGGCCGCTCATGCTGGATTCTTAATCAGTATGGGCAAAGGGCAGTCGGTGTTTGTGGGGACGTATGCGGCAACGCGAAATACTCACCGCCGATTTGGCCTCATGCGTGAGCTGTTTACGTGCTCGCTCATGCAGGCAGCTATCGACGCGCATGTTCGTGAAGAAGAACTCAAGCTTGTTGTGGGGGACTGCACCAACGGTTCGGAAACGGTGTGGAATACTACAGGCAGGAAGCGCATCTACGTGCCTACGGGTACGTGGACCTATCGCGAAGTTGCCTTCCAGCAATCGTCTCTCGAGTTCCATCGAGCCACAGGTCTCCCCACAGAAGAAGCTGGGGCGGTCACGGAACACCTCATGGCTCGCACGTTCGGGTGCGTTCTCGACAAACTCATGTTGTTGGGCGCGGTTCGAGCCATCTATGCGTGGAGCGGTAAACGCACCACGTCCGACTTCGAAACGTGCGCAGCATTTAGCGTCTACAAAGACCACTTCAAGCACTTGATCGAGAACTTCAGCAAGTCTCTACATCACGGAGCAGGAGATATCATCCTGTACTCTGCGGCTGAGAGAGCTGAGAAGGAAGGAGAAGGATACTCCTTCGAGTAACAAAGGCCCCACACAGTTTGTGTGGGGCCTCTTTTTTTGATATTGAGTTTCCTAATCTATAGGGTATAGGTGACAAACTCCAAACCAGTTTCTTGTGGGTCGAGTGTGATGTGTAGCGTTTTGTTTGGGAGATCCATGACCATGCTTGCAATAGTCCCAGTTGGAGTGTGGCCGGGTTCTTCTGGGATAAAGTCACGGCAGAGCATGCCGTTTCCTGTGGCGCGGTCAGTCAAAATCTTTTTTGCTTCTGCAACCCCGTACTGAGTTGTTTCTTTTAGTATTGTCTCTGCGCGGGCATAGCGGTCGTATGAGTTGTTGAGGAATCCCATACCAGCCTCAGGGTCATTAACGGTGCCGCCCAAGTAGTGATTAGTGTGCGCAATGGAGTTGCCGGTCATAGGTATACTGCTAATGCTTGATCCTGAAAGTTCAAAATCAATGGCTTGGCCTTCTGCGTTCGCAAGGAGGATATTGCCGCTCGTGCCCTTGTACTGGCTTTTAGAAAGCAATTCTACGGCATCTTTAAAAGAATCTGCTTCCAATAATGTGCGAAGTAGGGCGTGGATGGGTACTCCGTCCAAGACACCTGTAGGGTAGAGATAGTTAAACGCAACCCCAAAACCAGCGGAAGACATCCCCACCTTGCCCACCATGCCGGCTTCCGTAAAGGTTAGTATTTTGTTGCCATTTTGTAGTTCGATAGAAAGCAGCACGGTCATGTCTTTGGATGGCTCTGACCAGTCCCAGTTTTCAAACAAAAGTCCGCTTTTGCCAAAAAAGAAGGTTGCGCATTCGCTTTGTACAACGCCGCTCATGCTCAAAAGCTCTGTACGAGCATTGAGCATGTAAATATCTGTCGGATCAACTTTTGCGCCCTCTGCAATACCGTCCATCTCTTCTTTAAGGGCAGGGTTGAAGGATTCTACAATGGAGGCGAATTTGTTTGACTGAGCAACACGAACACCCTCATCTAATTTTAAAAGTCTCTTATAAAATGCAATATTGTCTGCAATACGTGATGCTACTGCGGTTCCATGAGCCACTCCGCGTTCTTTAGGAGAGCCGCTCATGTGCACAAACGGGATTTCTCGGGTTGTTTCCATGAAAATAATATGCAGTAAATGTCAGTTTTTGTCCAGTTTTATATAGTAAAAGGTGTGCAGAACTCTAAAACTAGGCATGGCTGGGGAAATTCGCTTGACACCCCAAACCAGGGGAGTACAATAGTAAATGAAACAAAGCGGGGCATTTGGAGGCTAAAACCTTCAAATTGAATGAGTTATGGGCTGAAGTTTCGACACAATTGAATAGTGGTTAGCAATAATCACCTAAAGCGAGGCGCAGAGGCCAAGCGGGGGAGCGTATATGCGCTCGCTTTTTTCGCGTTTTGGCTCTGTGGATAGCTCTCTTGACCATAGTTGGTTTATGGCAAAGCAGCTCCCGAGATTTTTTAGTAACGTGCGATTACAAGCAACTTATTATTAACGGCCTTCATCCAAAACTCATTATGCGAGAACAAAAGTTTTTCAGCCGCTACCGCACCCCACGCGTAGAAACCCCAAACCTCGTCGCTGCCCAAGTAGACTCATACAAGCAGCTCCTCACCGAAGGAGTTCGCGAAATTTTTAAAGAGTTCACCCCCATCAAGGACTATTCGGGCAAAAAGTTTGATCTTGAGTTTTCAAAGATAGAGTTGGGCGAGCCAAAGTTCGACGAGCACTACGCAAAGGCGCAAAAGATGTCGCTCGACATCCCATTGCGTGCGATTGTGAAGCTCAAAAACAAAGCCCAGGGTACAGAAAAAGAGCAAGAAATCTTTCTTGCTGATTTTCCTATGATGACCGAGCACGGCACCTTTGTGATAAACGGTGTCGAGCGCGTTATCGTGCCACAGCTCGCACGCTCATACGGCGTATTTTTTACCGCAGACGAGGTCAAGGGCAAGCGCCACTTTGGTGCAAAGATAATCCCTGCCCGTGGCGCATGGATAGAAATAGAGGCAGATGCCGACGGCCAGCTCCAGGTGCGCATCGACCGCAAGCGCAAGTTCCCCGCAACTTCCTTGCTCCGAGTGCTTGGTGCACACAGCAACCAAGACTTGCAGGCATTGTTTGCGCAGTCAGAGTACGGCAAGCAGTGGATGGCAGAGGCGCTCGAAAACGATCCTGCAAAAACAGTCGAGGAGGCATACATCGAAATCCACAAGCGCCTGCGCGATGGCGACTTGGCAACGGCCGCAAACGCCCGCGAATATATAGACTCTATCTTTAGCGAAGACCGCTACGACCTTTCTCGTGTTGGTCGCTACCGCTTTAACCAGCGATTCGAAAAGTCGCTCGACGAAAAAGAGCTTACCCGTAAAACACTCTCTCTCGCAGACGTGGTGGTCGTGCTCGACCATGTGCTCAAGCTCGAGCATGACCCAGAGGCGATGGAAGACAACATCGACCACCTTGGGTCCCGCCGCGTACGCTATGTGGGCGAGATGCTCCAGCAGCGCTTGCGTGTTGGTTTGACCCACATGAAGCGCAATATCCAGGACCGCATGTCGACTATCGACACGGATGCAACTATGCCGCAGCAGTTCGTAAACCCGCGCCCGCTGCAAGCACGCATCAAAGAATTTTTCACCACCAACCAGCTTTCGCAGTTCATGCAGCAAGAAAACGCGCTGACCGAGCTCGAGCACTTGCGTACACTCTCGGCCTTGGGTCCAGGAGGTTTGACCCGCGAGCGTGCCGGTTTTGAGGTACGCGACGTGCACCCATCGCACTACGGACGTCTGTGCCCAATCCACACCCCAGAAGGCCCCAACATCGGCCTTATTTTGCGTCTCTCGACTTTTGCGCGGCTCAATGAGTTCGGCATGATCGAAACTCCGTATGTAAAGGTGGCGAACGGCCATGTTACAGGCGAGGTAGTGTACCTAAACGCAGCCGAAGAAGAAAAACAAATAATTGCACACGGTGCAACAAAAGTTGCAGACGACGGCAAGATTGTTGAGGACATGGTGGAGGTGCGCCTCAACGGCTCACCAACCCGTGTTGCCCGCAAAGACGTAAACTACATCGACGTTGACCCAGCGCAGCCATTTTCTATCGCAACCTCGATGATCCCATTCCTCGAGCACGACGACGCAAACCGCGCACTCATGGGTTCGAACATGCAAAAGCAGGCTACTCCCTGCATCATCCCTGAAGCTCCGCTTGTGGCAACCGGCATGGAAGAACGCGCTGCGCGCGACACTGGCCGTTTGATTATTGCCAAAGAGGCAGGTGTGGTAACTCAGGCAGACGGTAAGCGCATCAAGGTCAAAAACGAAAAGGGTAAAGAAGTAGAGTACCCAATTGTTAACTTCGTACGCACCAACGGCTTCACCGCGCTGCACGGCCGCCCAGCAGTGTCTGTGGGTACCAAGGTCAAAAAAGGCGACTTGCTTGCCGATACTTCTACCTCAGACCAAGGTCAGTTGGCGCTTGGCCAGAACGCCCTCGTGGCGTTTATGTGCTGGTCGGGTGCAAACTACGAAGACGCAATCATCATCTCTGAGCGTCTCGTCAAAAATTCTAAATTCGCCTCTATCCATATCGAAGAGTTTGTCTGCAACGTCCGTGACACCAAGCTTGGGCCAGAAGAGACCACTCACGACATCCCTAACGTGTCGGAAGCAAAGCTCCGCAACCTCGACGAGGACGGCGTTATCCGCACTGGCTCGGAAGTCCGCCCAGGCGACATCTTGGTAGGTAAAATCACACCAAAAGGCGAAACACAACTTACCCCAGAGGAACGTTTGCTCCGCAGTATCTTTGGCGACAAAGCGCGCGATGTAAAAGACTCGTCTCTCCGGATGGAAAACGGCAAGCGTGGCCGCATCATTGGCGTTAAGGTATTTTCCCGCGAAGCAGGGCACCAGCTCGAAAGCGGTATCATCAAGCGCATTCATATCGAAATAGCACAGCTCCGCACTGTGTCTGTGGGCGACAAACTTGCAGGCCGCCACGGTAACAAAGGTGTTATCTCGCGCATCTTGCCCGAGGAAGACATGCCATACATGGAAGATGGTCGCCCAGTGGACGTGATTCTGACCCCACTTGGTGTGCCAAGCCGTATGAACCTAGGACAAATCCTCGAGCTCCACTTGGGGCTTGCGGCAAACAGCCTCAACTACCAAGCAATTTGTCCTCCATTTGCAGGAGCAACTGACGAAGAAATCCGCGGCGAGCTCAAAAAAGCAGGCTTCAACGAAAACGGCAAGATGAAGCTCTTCGACGGCCGCACCGGCGAGCAGTTCGAGCAGGATATCTCCGTTGGCTACATGTACATCCTCAAGCTGCACCACATGGTGGAAGATAAAATCCACATGCGCTCTATTGGACCCTACTCGCTTATTACCCAGCAGCCGCTTGGTGGTAAGGCGCAAGGTGGTGGTCAGCGTTTTGGAGAAATGGAAGTGTGGGCGCTCCTGGGCTATGGTGCTGCCTACACCCTTCGCGAGATGCTCACCATCAAGTCCGACGACATCATGGGCCGCTCTGCTGCATTCGACTCTATTGTCCGTGGCGAGCGTATCAACCACCACTACGCACCAGCGTCGTTTAACGTTCTCTTGCACACCCTTCGCGGTTTGGCACTCGACGTAGAGCTTATGCGCGGCGGCCAGCCTATGGGCGTGCGCAAAGGTCCTGGGTCTGAGGTGTCTGACTTTGACGCTGTCCGCATCCGCCCAGCGTCTCCTGAAAAAATTCTTGAATGGTCGCACGGCGAGGTTACCAAGCCAGAAACCATCAACTACCGTACCCAGCGCCCAGAGAAAAACTCACTCTTTGACGAAAAGATCTTCGGGCCAGAGCGCGACTACGAATGTTACTGTGGCAAATACCGCGGCATCCGCTACAAAGGTATTGTCTGTGAAAAATGTGGCGTCGAAATCACTCGTGCAATTGTGCGTCGCGAGCGCATGGGCCATGTCGACTTGGCAGTGCCGGTAGCGCACGTATGGTTCCTTCGCGCTATTCCGTCGCGCCTCTCTATGGTGCTTGGCATCTCCGGTGGCGACCTCGAAAAGGTAGTCTACTTCGCAGGCTACATAGTGACGCAGGTGCACAAAGCAGAAAAGGAGCGCATCGTAGGCGAACTTGAGAGCGAATACAAACAAAAACTCAAAAACCTTCAAGACGAAAAGTCTAAGGACAAAATGAAAGAACTCTTCCTCGAGGCAAAGCGCGACATCGAGTCTATCTTTGTCGGCTCTGTGCTTGACGAGCCAAAATACCACCGTTATGTAATCAAGTACGGTGCAATGTTCGAGGCGGGTATTGGCGCCGAGGCAATGTACGACTTGTGCAAAAAGCTCAACCTCAAAGAGATGGCAGAAAATACCGAGACTGCACTTTTGAAGGCAGGTGCCGCTGAGCGCGAAAAACTTGGCAAGCGTCTCTCTATTTTGCGCGGTATGATCCGGGCAAACGTTCGCCCAGAGTGGATGTTCCTAACCCGCATTCCTGTTATCCCACCGGGTCTACGCCCTATGGTTGCGCTCGACGGCGGCCGTCATGCAACTTCGGATGTAAACGACCTCTACCGCCGCGTGATAAACCGCAACAACCGTCTCAAAAAACTGATAGAAATCCACGCGCCAGACGTTATCTTGCGCAACGAGAAGCGCATCTTGCAGGAGGCAATCGACGCACTTGTCGACAACTCTATACGCCACGGTGGTGCAGCGTTTTCGGCTACGACCCAGGCTCGCACACGTCCGCTCAAATCGCTCTCTGATAACTTGAAGGGCAAACACGGTCTCTTCCGTCAGAACTTGCTTGGTAAGCGCGTCGACTACTCGGGCCGCTCGGTTATCGTGGTGGGTCCTGAACTTCGCCTTAATCAATGTGGTTTGCCAAAACACATGGCGCTGGAACTCTTCCGCCCATTCGTTATCGGCAAATTGCTCGAAAAAGAGCTTGCCTACAACATTCGTGGCGCTGGTCGTCTTATAGACGAAGGAGTACCAGAGGTGTGGGCGATACTCGAAGATGTTATCCGCGACAAGTACGTGTTGCTTAACCGCGCACCAACCTTGCACCGTCTGGGTATCCAAGCTTTCCAGCCTATCTTGATCGAGGGTAACGCTATCCAGCTCCACCCGCTTGTATGTCCAGCGTTTAACGCAGACTTCGACGGCGACCAAATGGCGGTGCACGTGCCGTTGTCTCCCGAGGCTCAAACCGAGGCACGCGAGATTATGTCCGCAACCAAAAACATCCTCAAACCTGGTAACTCAGAACCTGTGGTTGCGACCAAGTTGCTCGACATCTTGCTCGGCACCTACTGGATGACCAAAGAGGTGGTGGGTGCAAAGGGCGAGGGTATGGCATTCCCAAATCCAAACAGCGCCATCCTTGCATACGACTACGGTCATGTGGGCTTCCAAGCAAAGATAAAAGTCATGCCGTCAGAAAAAGAGAAGTATGCCGCCTTTGGTGGTCAGATCTTCGAAACTACTGTCGGCCGACTGCTCTTCAACACAGTCTTCCCAAGTGACTATCCATTCATTAACGCAAGTATCGACAAGAAGGCGCTGTCCAAGTTGATAGACGACCTTATTGCACGCTACGGCCTAGAGAAAATCCCAGAGATCTTGGACCGTATCAAGAACTTCGGCTTCCGCTACGTTACCCAGTCGGGTATCACTTGGTCGCTCGACGACATCCGCGTACCAAAAGAGAAGAACGACATCGTCGAAGCCGCAGAAGCAAAATCTGCACAGGTGGTCAAACACTGGCAAGACGGCTTGTTGTCGGAAGAAGAGCGTTACCGTATGAACATCGAAGTCTGGCATGCTGCCAAGTCTGAGGTAGAGAAGTTGATGCCAGCGACCCTGCCGGACAACGGCTCGGTGTCTGACATGTTGCGCTCGGGCGCCCGCGGTTCGGTGGCGCAAGTAACGCAGATGGCCGGTATGAAAGGCCTCATCGCATCTCCAACGGGCGAGGCAATTGAGTTCCCAATTACCAAGTCTATGAAAGAAGGTTTGACTCCGCTGGAGTACTTCATCACTACACACGGTTCGCGTAAAGGTCTGTCGGACACCGCGCTCAACACTGCAAAAGCAGGGTACCTGACACGCCGACTCTTTGATGTTGCGCAGGACGTGGTTATTGCCCACGATGATTGCGACACTAAAGAAGGCCTCACTATTAAGCGCGAAAGTGCGTCGGGTATCGGCACCTTCTTGGCACAAAACATCACTGGCCGTTACTTGGCAGGCGATGTAGAAGCCGAAGGTAAGGTTATCTACAAAAAAGGCCACTTTGTGACGGGAGCAGACGCCAAGCATATTGAAGAGATGGGTGTCGCGTCTGTCTATGTACGCTCTCCTATTGGCTGCCGTGCAGGCCGTGGTATCTGTGCCCGCTGTTATGGTGCAGACCTCGGTACCACCAAACCAGTGGCACTCGGCGAGGCTGTGGGTACTGTGGCCGCACAGGCGATCGGCGAGCCAGGAACCCAGCTCACTATGCGTACCTTCCACGCCGGCGGTGCAGCCTCTGTAGGTGGCGACATCACCCAAGGTTTGCCACGTGTTGAAGAAATCTTCGAGCGCCGCATGCCACGCAACCCTGCCATTGTGGCAACTGTCTCGGGCGAGGTGCTCGAGATCCGCGACGAAGGCAAAGAAAAGGTGTTGGTTATAACTCCAGACCTCGAATTCCGTGGTAAAGGCAAAAAAGAAACTATTGAGTACGATGTAAACTTCCGCCGCATCCCGCTTGTCAAAGTTGGGGAGCGCATCACCAAGGGGCAACTCTTGACCGACGGTTCAGCCGACCTGTCCGACCTCTTTAAGTACGCGGGCAAAGAGCGTACACAAGAGTACTTGATCTCGGAGGTGGTAAAAATCTACGAACTCCAGGGTGCAAGTATCTCGGCAAAACACTTGGAGACCATTGTGCGCCAGATGTTCTCGCGCGTGCGCGTCACCGACCAAGGTGGCACCGAGTACTCTGTCGGCGATGTAACCAGCGAAAGCGACTTGCGCGATGCAAGCGAAAAAGCGGTACAAGATGGTGGCGAGCCTGCAAAGAGCGAGCCATTGGTGATGGGAATTTTGGACGTCTCGCTTTCTCGTCAGAGCTTCCTCTCTGCAGCGTCCTTCCAAAACACCACTCGTATGCTTATCAAAGCAGCAATGTACGGTAGTGTAGACCGCCTCGAAGGTCTTAAAGAAAACGTTATCATCGGTCGTCTTATTCCAGCAGGTACTGGCTTCAAAGGTTCTCCTAAAGAGCGCCTGGTCAATAAATATGCTGCGGCACCCGAGGTAGTAGAGTCCGAAGTTATCTAAACTTCAAAATAGTTTGTAGCAAAACCCCCGAAGGTTAGACCTTCGGGGGTTTTGTGTGCAAGACAGGCGAAAACGGCTAGAATGAGGGTACATGGACTCTCAGGTGCAGGAGATAAAAGACAAGTTGAATATCACAGAAGTGGTGGGGCAGTATGTGCAGCTGAACAAGGCGGGTCGCACCTTTACTGCACGGTGCCCCTTTCATAAAGAAAAAACACCGTCTTTCCACGTCTCTCCCGAGCGGGGGACGTACATCTGCTTTGGTTGTGGCGAGCGTGGAGATGTTTTTTCTTTTGTACAAAAAATGGAGAGTATTGATTTTCCTACTGCGCTTAAGCAGTTGGCCGAGCGAGCAGGGGTGGTGCTCAAACAATACCAGGGTCAAAAAGATGCAGGCGACAAAGACAAAGAAGAGCGCTTGCGCGAGGTGTGCGAGGCAGCAACCGTCTTTTTTGAACACACACTTGCTGCCCGTAGCGATATACAAGAATATCTAGCGAAGCGGGGAGTAAACGAAGAGAGTAAAAAAACCTGGCGACTGGGATATGCGCCGGCGACTTGGCACAGCGTGTCTGAGCACCTTACCGCGTTAGGGTTTTCAAAAGATGAAATAGTAGACGCGGGGCTCGCGGCTCGCTCAGAAAAGCGGCAAGGAGAGGTGTACGACCGATTTCGCGGGCGGATCATGTTTCCCATCAGCGACCCTTTGGGGAGGGTAGTCGCTTTCTCTGGTCGCTATTTTGAAAAAGTAGAAGGCTCCAAAGAAGAAGGGGAGCCTGCAAAATATGTAAACAGCCCTGAGACTGCGCTTTTTAAAAAATCCAAAATACTCTATGGGTTCGACAAGGCAAAAAATGCCATCCGCAAAGCAGATTGTATGTTGTTGGTGGAGGGACAATTTGATCTCGTATTGGCACACCAAAGCGGCTTGCCCTACACTGCGGCACTCTCGGGTACAGCACTCACCCCAGACCACCTAGCGCTCTTGGGGCGGCTTTCTAAGCGTTTAGTCCTGGCGCTTGATGCAGACCCGGCGGGCCTGCGCTCGGGGCTCAAGAGCACGGCTATGGCATTTGCTGCGGGGTTTGATGTAAAGATACCTACTTTCCCCGAAGGCCAAGATCCGGCAGATATTGCCAAGGCAGACCCAGAGGCGCTGCGCGCTGCAGTGCGTCAGTCCAAAACCGCCGTGGAGTTTTTTCTTGATGCGCTCCGCACCACTGTGCCGCAAGGCAGACAAGGAGACGAGCGCGTATACAAAAAAATTATCGAGGCGCAGTTGCTGCCGCTTATTGCAGCCCTCTCGAGCAAAATAGACCAGGCGCACTTTATACGCATTGTGGCCGAGCGCCTGCGTGTGCCCGAGGCGGCGGTGCACGCCGAAGTGGCTAAACGCCCCACGTTGCCACAAGGCGATGTGTCTGTAGCGGTGCCTGCGCCCGAGCCTCTGCCTGCAACGCCGCTGGAGCGCAAGGCAGGTATGCTACTTTTTTATTTTGCCGCAACGTCTTCAGAGCGAGAGCGCTTGCTTGAATTGTTGGGGGCAGAGCGGCTAGAGGAGATACAGACCATGCTTGCGGGCGAGGCCGAGCGTCTACGTTTTGATTTTGAGCGGGAAGTGGGCGAACATTCGTCGGCCGAAATAATCGCCAGCGATTTGTTGGGCGACATAGAGCGTGTGGTGGCGAAAGAGCGCTTGCGGCAAAAATTCTTATAGACACCCACCCTTTATTTTTTACCACTCTTGGGGTATACTGCGTGGCAAATGGCGAAAAAGAAAAAGGTTGCTAAAAAGGCGGTGCAGAAGAAGGCAAAAGCCCCTGTCCGTAAGGCGGCTCCAGCGCGTGCAAGTGTGGTCAAAAAAGCACGGCAACTTCGCGAGGTTGCTGCAAAACGTCGTGCAAAGTTGGCGCCTAAGCCCCGTAAAGTCGTAGCCTCGTCTAAGGCTGTAAAGAAGGTGGCTCCTAAGGCCAGTGCAAAAGTTTCTAAAAAAGTCGACGAGCAAACCAAAAAGGCCGAGCAGCTGATGGCGCGTGGCCGCGAAATAGGGTTTATCACCTACGACGAAATTCTTAAAGCTTTCCCTAATATAGAAGACGACGTGGTCTTTTTGGAAGAGCTGTACGAAAAGCTCTCCACAGCGCACATAGACGTGCTCGAAGGCGGCGGCATGCTCGAGATCACCGAAGACCCTGTAGAAAAGGGCTACTCTCGCTCGGACTCCTCGTACGACTCCATCCAGATGTACCTGCGCGAAATTGGTAAGTACCCGCTGCTTAACGCACAGCAAGAGCGCGACTTCGCCAAGCGTATCGTCGAAGGGGATGCAGAGGCACGCAACTTGCTTGCCCGTGCAAACCTCCGTTTGGTGGTCTCTATTGCAAAGAAGTATGTAGGCCGTAGTCCAGACCTCACACTTTTGGACCTCATCCAAGAAGGCAACCTTGGCCTCTTTAAGGCGGTCGACAAATTCGACTTCACCAAAGGATTTAAATTCTCGACCTATGCTACATGGTGGATCCGCCAGGCTATTACCCGCGCCTTGGCCGACCAGTCGCGCACTATTCGCATCCCTGTGCACATGGTAGAAACCATAGCCAAATACAAACAGGTGTCGCGTCGCTTGAGCCAAGACCTGGGCCGCGACCCACTTGCCGAGGAAATTGCACTTGAGATGGGTGTGGATGTAGACAAAATCTACCAGATAGAAAAAATCGACCAAGACACCGTGTCGCTCGAGAGTCCGGTTGGCTCCGACGATGATGATGGTAAGTCTGTTTTGGGCGACTTTATCAAAGACGACAAAATCCTTTCTCCCGACCAAGAAGTGTCGCGCCGCATTTTGGGCGACCAGCTGCACGAGATTTTGGACGAGCTATCTCCCAAAGAGCGCGAAATCCTTAAACTCCGCCACGGGCTTGAAGACGGTATATACCACACGCTCGAAGAGGTGGGCAAGAAGTTTGGCGTGACCCGCGAGCGCATTCGCCAAATCGAGGCCAAGGCCCTGGAGCGCATCCGTACCCACGATAAAGCAAAACGCCTCCGCAGCTACTAATAGCGAGTACACGGCCAAACGCCACCCAAACAAGGGTGGCGTTTGTGTATACTAAATGCGTATGGCTGCCAAGAAAAGCAAAGTACCCGAGCTCCCGATTAAATACTGGAGCCACTCGTCGCTTTTGGCCTTTTTGCGCAACCCGCTTGCCTGGCACAAGCGCTATGTCGAGCTGGTGTACGATACGCCGTCGGGCCCGGCAGCGGTGGTAGGTCGGGCGGCGCACACAGCGCTCCAACACTACTACGGCGGCATTAGTAAGGAAGGTGCGCTGCAGTTGGGGCTGGAGTATTTGCGCGACGTTGCAGACTTTGAGATTAATTTTGGTAAGGCTAAAACCAAGACAGACAAAAAGAAAAAGCGCGAGCAGATGGAGCGCGAGTACACACAGGCGGTGCAGTTTTATCTAGAAAAGCCGCCCCGCTACAAAGTGCTTGGGGTAGAGGTTAAGGCGACGGTGTCGGTAGAAGGTTTGCCACTGCCTATCAAAGCCGTATCCGACTTGGTGGTCGCGTCAAAAGTAGACCCCAAGGGTATAGACATTGTCGACCACAAGTTTGTCTCGGCCTTTACCCCCTACGGGGCGGACAAGTCGCTGTTTGTCTTGCAGGCTATTTTTAATTACTACACGGTCAAAAAGACATACGGCAAACCGGTACGTCGGTTTATTGTCCATGAGTGCAAAATATCTCGCAACGCAGACGGCTCGCCACAGATGCGGCGGCATATCATAGACTTCCGCCCTTTCCGTAGCGAATTTATTATCTTTAACCGTCTGGTGCGCGACGCCACGGTGGCGCTGGCGCACACGAAGGTGTTCTTGCCCAATCCATCGGATATGTTTGAAGGGGAGAATTCCTTCGATATATATCGCATCAATCTAGCGCCCGAAGAATACGACGCGCACTTTAGGCCAGACGAGTAAAAAGTTACTGTGTGGTGGTTGCAGTAGCTGCTGGGGCAGGGGTAGTTACTTGGCCGAGCACTGCGTCTATGGCTGCGCGCATAGAGTCGTATGGCTGTGAGCCTTGGAGCGTAACCGAGTCGTTGCCTACCATGATGATGACGTGTGGGGTGCCTTGGCCGCCTGCGGCTATGGCTTCGTCATAGCTATTTTGTACCTTTTTAGCAAACTTGCCGCTCGAGAGGCACTGGGTAAAGACTTCAACATCGAGTCCAATTTGCCCGGCCAAGACAGGGAGCTGAGCTAAATCGAGACCATTGCTGCTTGGGGTAACTTCGTAGACTTTGTCTATGTATTTGTAGAATGCGACGTCGCCTCCTTGGTCTGCGGCACACTCTGCTGCGGCTGCTTCTTGCGGTGCTTTAGAGTGGAGCTGTCCGAGGGGGAAGTGGCGGTATATCCATGCAACGTCGCCCGAGGTGCCGTAGTGGTCCATGATTTGGTGCATGGTGGTGTGGAAGGTTTTGCAGTAGGGGCACTCTAGGTCTGCGTACTCAACCACCTTAACTGCGGCGTTTGGATTACCCAAAATATGGTCGAGTGATGGGTCATAGGCACGGACGTCTGTCTTTGCAGTGCCGTCTGTGTTGCCTGGGGTGTTGTTTTTGCCTACAAAAAACACTGCACCGGCTATTAGTGCGCCTGCGACCACGATGGTTATAGGGAGTACGTATGAAGATTGCATATATTCTGGATGGTTAATTAGCTGCTTGGAAGTCAGTATAACATGGCCCACACCCTTGCAAGAATTAAAATGGCAGGGTGTGGTTTAGGGCGGGGGAGTCTTCTGCGGTCTCCCAGTTGGATGGGTTTATCTTTATTTCGCGCACGCCGTCGAAGTCTTTATATTTGAGTGATTTGTGCTTTTTGGCATAGTCGTACAATTCTTTGGTAACCCGCACGTCGTCGAGGCAGTACTCGCGCAGTTTTTCTATATTGCCCTCTTGCCACCATTTAACAGCATCCAGGCCGCTGGCTATTTTGCCTACACCAAGCGTTGCTGCGGCAAGGTTATCCATCTTGAGCCGACGGCCCAACACCGCGCGCACCTCTTTAAGGAGGTCGAGGCTTTTTATTTGGGTTAGGTCGCCGGGGTAGTATTTGTTGAGTATGGGAATGTCGAAGTGGTCGGAGTTGTAGCCCACCAACATGTCGGCACGCTCCAAAATGCCCCACAGCTTTGGCAGCTCTTCTTTAAGATAGCTCGAGTATTCGCCTGTGTAGGAGTCGTAGATACAGACAATAGTGAGCTCTTGGTTAGTAAAGTCGATACTGCCGCCGTTCATCTGTCCGGTTGTTTCAATATCAAAGACAATACGGCGCATTTTTGGTGCTGCTGACATAGAGGTTAGAGGTTAAGGAAAAATGCAGAGAGCTCTGCGCGCTTGAGCGACTCTTCGGTGCCGGAGGCGAGGTCGCGCACCACAAACGTGCCGGAGGTTACTTCGTTTGAGCCCACTACAAGCAAGTAGGGGATGCTGTGCTTGGTGGCCGCCTTAATTTGGTCGGAGAGCTTTTTGTCGCCAAAATCGACCGCCGTGGCAACACCTTGTGCGCGCAGGTCTGCGGCTATGCTCAGTGCATGTGGCACCATTTCTTTATCTGCCACTGCTACGTAGAGCTTGGTGGGTGGGATGTAGGCGGGCAAGAGGCCCCGTACCGACAAAAAGTCGTGCATAGTGACATCGCCCATACCAAACCCAACGCCCGTTATTGGTTCATCATCAAAGAGGGAGGTAAGGTTGTCGTAGCGTCCGCCACCAAAGAGTGCGCGATTATTTTCGGGGTGCGTGTCGAATACCTCAAACACCATGCCGCTGTAGTAGGCAAATCCGCGGACAATGCTTGGGTCAAATACGGCGTTTTGGATACCAAGTGTTGCAAGTAGGTCGAGCACTTCGGCTACATCTGCTGGTGCGGTGTCTGCAGACAGTGCATCCAAAGGCACATTCATTTCCCCTAGTGCCGCAGCAAACTCCTCTGCAGGCATTTTTGCCCGACGGTCGAGTAGGCCCAAAAAGCGCATACGCGCCTCGTCGCCCAAAGCGTAGGTGTCCATGAGCGTGTTTAAAAACGTACGGCTACCCAATTTGATGACAAAATCTTTGTCCTCTGCGCCGAACTCTTTCATCAGCGTGTGCGCCACCGCAATCACCTCGGCGTCTGCAGCCAAAGATGGCGAGCCAAAGAGGTCGACGTTAAGCTGCCAGTGCTCGCGCAGACGGCCGCGCTGTGGGCGCTCGTAGCGAAAGACGTTGGGTATAGAAAACAGGCGCAAGGGGAAGCCCAGCTCGCGGCGCTTGGCCGAAACCATGCGGGCTACGGTGGGCGTCATCTCGGGGCGAAGCGTAACCTCGCGGCCACCCCGGTCGACAAAGGTGTAGGTCTGTTCGTTCACCAACTCTTCATTGTCGGCGCCTTTTGATTTGTATAGTTCTGCTGGTTCGAGCACGGATGCGTGGTACTCGACGTACCCCATGCGCTCGGCCACAGCGCGGTATGTCGCCAAAAGATAGTTTAAAAATGCTTGGTCGGCAGGGTAGAAGTCGCGCACCCCTTTGTATGACTCGACAGAAAGCTTCTCTTTTTTGCTCATCTTCTGTATTCTAGCAGAAATGGATAGAGATAACAGTCACACTCCCAAAGACCCTATGGTCACCCCGCGCACCGTGGGCGGCAAGGTGCTTAACCTCTACAAACAAGCGGGGGAGACGCCGCGCGAGCGCCTAGAGCGCCTACGCACACAAAAGCCCGAGTATATGCACGAGGTGCTCTCCTACGCAGGTCGCCTCGACCCTATGGCCGAGGGGGTGATGATCACGCTTGTGGGTTCGGCAAACAAAATGCGCGACGCATATTTAGACATGAGCAAAGAGTATGTGTTTGATGTGTTGTTTGGATTTTCTACCGATACGTACGACCTGTTGGGTCGGGTGATGGAGACGGGTGATGCGGCGTCGATAAACAAAAAAGTAGTCGAGCGAGAGCTTAACCAGTTTCGCGGGCAAGTGTCTCAGGAGTATCCGCCGTTTTCATCCAAAACAGTAGAAGGTAAGTCTTTGTTCGAGTGGGCGCGCTCGGGGATGCTTGGTGCGTTGGTCTTGCCGCGCAAGACGGTGACCGTGTACGACATCAGCCTCGAGGGTATGTATAAAATAAAAGAAGCTACGCTGTTGCAGTATATTGAAACCAGTATAGAAAAAATTACTGGCGACTTTCGCCAAGAAGAAATCTTGCGGCTGTGGCACCGCAACTTGCGCAAAGACGGCGACCGTGAGTTCCCCTGCGCGACCATCAAACTCTCGTGCTCGAGCGGCACGTACGCGCGCTCTATTGCCCATGGTATGGGCCAAGACCTGGGTGTCCCCGCACTGGCACTACACATTTTGCGCACCAAAGTAGGGGACTACGAGGTCTCCAAAAGCCTTAAATAGAGCCTCGAGCATAACTATTGACACGTTCCGTATTTTGGAGTATAATTAAAGAGGATAAGGGTAATCAAGCTCTTTCCCATATAGGAGGTTGCTCAGTGAGCACCACATCTGATTCTTCATATGTTGTCACTGTTTCCATTTTGAGTTGGGGCAATAACGCCCGCAATGAAAGTGTTGCGCGAGCTTTATTGGCGAAAGCCATGGAACACAATCCGTGGCGCAACGGTCAATTGGTCTTTTTCTGGCAAACGCCAGGGGAGTACCTTCAGTCAAGGGAGCTGATCTTGAAGGAGAGTCAACTACACGCCTTCGAGGCGTGCGTAAGTAAAATTTGCCAAGCAATGAAGGCAGACAGTGGAGAGCCTACTCACCTCATTGACATGCAGATAATCACAAAGAAGACTGTGGTCGTCTAAAAACCTCCAAGGCTCACCCGAATAGCCTCTAACGGGAACCCCTACACACAGATGATGTAGGGGTTTTGCTATTTTAAACACCCACAACACACAAGTCTGACTTGTGTGTTTATACAGGAAAGACTGCTTCCTCTACTTTCCGCACACGTGTCTCTATTTGTGCGCGATTTTCTACCTCGTTGTCGATGCGACGGCCCAAGCCATCGATTTTGCTGTTTACTTCTTCAAAACGAACATCTATTCTTTTTTCTAAAGAATTAAGTTCTTCAGATAATTCGGCTTTTGTTACAAGATTTTTCTCCATGTAGTCTTTCATGGATACGACAATCTCAAGAACATCCTCCACACTCTTCTCTAGTTTTGAGAGTTGCTCGCTCATGCCTTAAATATACACCCAGATTCTTTTACTAATCAACTTATTCCGTTTTTAGACTTTGTCCCGCGGGTTTCCAAGGTAGGGGACTACGAGGTCGGAAAGAGCCTTAAATAGAGCCCTGAGCATAGCTATTGACACAATCTGTATTTTGGAGTATAATTAAATCCGAACTGAAACGCTCTTTGATTGGGGGACAACATGTTTGCTCGTGTTCTGTTTGGGCTTATCTTTGCTGCTGTTCTGACTCTCTCCGTGCAAGCGCGGGAGTCGACAATTCGCATAAACGGCACAGTTGAGCCGGTGATGAGCACTACATATGTACAAGAACTGCGTCGCGGCTGCGATGCATATACGCTGAACCAACAGCGTGAGTGCGTCGAAATGATCGACATGGTGGACACCATGTTCGAGAATGCTAGGCAAGTTGGACTGCAGGGCGCGATGGCCAGCTACATCGCCGACACGCAAAATGCTGCGTACAGATCTGTGCAGTCGGCGGATAACAATCGGGCACATCGCCAGCTCGAAGTCGCCCGTGAGAAGGGCAGAGAGTTCGTGCGGAAATACCCACTTGCTCTGGGCAATTGACCAAAAGGGCGACACCAACTGGTGTCGCCCTTAATTTTTTATAGAAGAGTCTTTTTCTTACCAGTCGAGTTCTCCAGTCTTATATTCCGTCACGCGGGTTTCGAAGAAGTTTTTCTCTTTTGGCACATCCATAATCTCCGACATCCAAGGGAAGGGATTGTCTTTGTGGTACTGGCGCTCCAGCCCGATGCGCTCTAGGCGGCGGTCGGCAACGTGCTCGACATACTGCTTTACAGAGCCGGGGGTCAGCCCCAAGATGCCTCGTGGCAACGCATCGTCTGCATATTTTTTCTCTAGCTCGGTACCGCGGACAATGTTCTCGACAAGGGTCTTTTTAAATTCAGGAGTCCAGATTTGCGGATTTTCTTGCACAATAGTGTTTATAAGGTCTGCGCCAAAGGCCAAGTGTACCGACTCGTCGCGGAGGATAAACTGGAATTGCTCGCCAATACCCACCATGCGGTTTTTGCGCAACATCGACAACATCATGGCAAAGCCCGCGTAAAAGAAGATGCCCTCCATAATTACGTAGTAGCCCACCAGGTCGTGCACAAATTTTTGGATATTCTCGGTGCCTTCGGTCGTAAAGCTTGGGTCAAACACCGACTTTGTCATCTCTACAACAAAGTCATCCTTTTCTTTGATAGAGGGGATGGTCTGGTACATGTTGTAGATCTCGTCGGGGTTGAGGCCCAGCGTGTCGCAGCAGTAGATGAAGGTGTCGGTGTGCACCGCCTCTTCGTACGACTGGCGAAGTATGTACTGCCGCGCCTCGGGGTTGGTGATGTGGCGGTAAATGGCCAACACCAAGTTGTTGGCGGTCAGCGACTCTGCTGTCGAGAAAAACCCAAGATTCCACAAGATCATGCGACGCTCATCTTCGGACAGTGCGCCAGCTTTCTTCCACAGCTCGACATCTTGCTGCATAGACACCTCTTCTGGCACCCAGTTGTTGGCCACGCCTTTTTTGTAGTGCGTACGCGCCCATGGGTACTTCATAGGGAGGATTTTGTTTGGATCTGTCGTTGATGAGCCGTTGATGATTCCCATAATCTAGTGAGTGAGCAAATAAAAGTTTATTTTTAATACCTCTTTATTGTATCGACGGGGTGGGCAATGGACAAGGTTTTTCAGCACAGAACCTCTGTTTTTGTGGGCTGTATAGGGGATTGACAGATATTTATATATATGATACAATTAGGGGGAAAGTTCCCCAGGAGATTATAGATATGCAAATCCTCTCGGCACATCAGGCTCTGGAAGCTATGGGCAACCAGGGAGAGGCAGCAATGCCTGCGTTTGCGAGCATGATCCGTCTTATGCTAAAGACGGGCGCGCGTATGTCAGATAATCATGTACCTCAACTGAAGGACATGATGCTGGTGTATCTGGCAGGCCAAGAAACGTTTTCGCGCTTTTCACATCAGCATGTTGCTGAGGCGCGCGCCATCGCGACTTGGATCAACAGTCTTTCGTGAGAGGGTGCTAGCCGTAGCTTTGGCTCCCGCTCTCACAACAGTCGCGTCAATTCCTCCGGGGATTGGCGCGATTTCTACCTTTGTTGACGTCTGTAGCCTCGGATGGTCATTATCCGAAAACTAAATACGAAAAGTACAAGAGACAGAAAAAGCTTTACGTTGAGCTCTGATTGGCCAGGACGGTTTCTTTTTAGAGTACTGTGGATAGCTTTTCGGTTGAAACTGGGAGCTATTTTGTATACTTTAAGTACCCAGCGTTGGGTGATCTTTGAGAGCTTGGTAGAGGAAGCAACAGCGCTAACTAGTAAAATAAGCTACGTACGTAGTCTTTGGAGGTATATTGCGCCATTACTAGTTAGATTTGTAGCGTTACTTCCTCTGCTCAGACCTCAAATTCTTCTGAGCGAGACTCCTTTTCGACCTTTCGAGAAGGAGTTTTCGTTTTTTAAGTTATCAATGAACGGGCACTTTACGCACTGCAACTCTCGCACGCTTCGCCAACCACCTCTATCTTGTTTTTGGGGAGGTCAAAGGCAACCTCTGCGTGACGTGGCTCTTGGAGTGCAACCACCTCTGCTGTTTGTGATTTTTGTGCGGTGCTCATAGACACATACCCTGTGGCACTCATCATCAAGGGCGACGGCGTGGCCACTGTGTTGAGGGTAGTTACGGTGACTGTCTCTTCAACCATAATTGTAGACGGTACGCTGCCGGGGGTGCTGCTTACGCTCGCGTCAGTTTTGGATGTGCCGCCAAATTTCTGCATGTTAACGGTCGCTTTTTCGACGCGGGATGCGCCCATCGAACGTAGGTAGTAGGTGGTCTTGAGCCCCAGTGCCCATGCGTACTGGTAAATCTCGGAGAGCGCTTTGCCAGAGGTACCGCTGTAGAAGATGTTTAATGATTGTGACTGGTCTATCCAGCGGCCACGGTATGCGGCTGCTTTAACGAGCCACTGCGGGTCTATCTCGAACGCCTCTTTGTATTTTGCGCGTAGTGCAGGCGGTATCTCGTCTATCTGCTGCACGCTGCCGTCGTAGAACTTAATTTTCTCGAGCATGTCCATACTCCAAAGGCCGAGTTTTTTCAAGTCCTCTACCAGGTACTCGTTGACGATCATAAAGTCGCCCGCCATGTTGGACTTCACGTAGAGGTTTTTGTAGATAGGTTCAATAGTAGGGTAGCAGCCGGCGATGTTTGCGGTGGATGCGGTTGGCGCGTTTGCCATGGTGTTGGAGTTGCGCATGCCCCATTGCCGCACTGCCTCGCGCACCAACTGCCAGTTGAGCGTCTCGTGCCGAGGCACGTCAATGCGCACGCCGCGCTCTTGCTCGAGCAAGGTCAGTGTGTCTTGAGGCAAAATGCCACGGTCCCACTTGGAGCCTTTGTATGTCTCGTACGTGCCGCGCTCTTTTGCCAACAATGCGGATGCCAGGATGGTGTGGTAGGCAATTGTCTCCATACTTTCGTCAGAAAACCGCACTGCCTCGTCGGAGTCAAAGGTAATGTTTGCTTTGTAGAGTGCGTCTTGGAGCCCACGGAGCCCCAGTCCCACTGGGCGGTGGCGCATGTTAGAGCGGCGCGTGTCTTCAGTAGGGTAGAAGTTCACGTCGATAACGTTGTCGAGCATGCGCATGGCAACGGGCACAATGCGGGCCACCAAGTCGCGGTCAAAGGCGCCGCTTGCCTGCACAAACTTTGCCATGTTGATGCTGCCGAGGTTACACACGGCTGTCTCGTTTGCAGAAGTGTTGAGAGTAATTTCGGTGCAGAGGTTGCTCGAGTGCACCACGCCCACATGGTCTTGCGGAGATCGGATGTTGCTAGGGTCTTTCCAGGTGATCCATGGGTGCCCTGTTTCAAAGAGCATGGTCAAGTGCTTGCGCCACAAGTCTGCCGCGCGGATTTTTTTAAACATCGGCATCTTACCTTCTTCGGCCAACTGTTCGTAGCGGACGTAGGCCTCTTCAAACTTACGGCCAAAGAGGTCGTGCAGGTCGGGCACGTCGGACGGGCTAAAGAGCGTCCAGTAGCCGTTTTCGGCTAAGCGCTTCATAAACAGGTCAGGTATCCAGGCAGCCGTGTTGAGGTCGTGTGCGCGGCGGCGCTCGTCGCCGGTGTTTTTGCGCAGCTCGATAAAGTCCTCGATGTCGGCGTGCCAATACTCCAAGTACACAGCGGCTGCGCCACGACGACGGCCCGAGCGGTTAATGGATATGGTTACGTCGTTGGCGATTTTAAGGAAGGGGATAACGCCCTGGCTCTCGACGCCGGTTGTCTTAACTAGCGAGCCGGTTGCGCGCACTGGGGTCCAGTCGGTGCCAAGACCGCCTGCGTACTTAAGCAGCTGTGCACCGTCGGAGTATTGTTTAAAAATCGCATGCAAGTCGTCGGGTACGGTGCTGAGGAAGCATGAAGACAGTTGTGGCTTCATCAGCCCGGCGTGATAGAGCGTTGGGGAGCTTGGGGTGTAGTACATTGCAGACATCACCTCGTAAAACTCCACCGCCTGTGCGTTGCGCTCCATAGGGGTCTTTTCTGCCAAGGCACAGCCCATAGCAACGCGCATCCAGAATATCTGCGGAGTCTCCAAAAGCTTGCGGCTGCCGTGCTCTTTGGAGAGGTAGTTTGCTTGGAGTGTTTGGAGCCCCAAGTATTTAAAGTCGCGGTCACGTTCGACCACTAAAGTGTCGGCAAGGCGAGCAAGGTCAAACTCGAGCATCTGTGGGTCAAACTGGCCTATCTCGACGCCGCGTTTAATTGTGCGGACAAAAGCTTCTTTATGAGCCTCTTCCAATTTGGTGTAGTCTATCTCGCCCAATACGTCGCGGTAGAGCGACTGTAGCAACAATCGTGCTGCAACACTCGAGTGCGCTGGGTCGCGCTCGATCATAGAGCGCACCACCATAATAAGCACCTCATGGATGTCTTTTGTTTTGATGCTGTCGTACATTTCTTGGCGCACGCGGCCAATAATTGAAGGTACGTCAATGACGCGCTCTAGCCCTTCTGCAGCGCGCAGCAGTGTGCGGGTGAGCTTGCTCTCGCTAAAGGCTTCTCTAGAGCCGTTGCGTTTAGTTATCAAAAGAGCGTTTTCAGTGATTTTTTCTGCCACTTCGAGTTTTTTCTCTTGGCGGATTTTGTCGTGCTCGTAGCGGTAGATGATGTACGATTTTGCAACGCCAAAGTAGCCGCGTTCCATCAGTGCGTTTTCTACCAAGTCCTGGATGTCTTCGACAGTAGGGATAAAGGCCGTAGTGCCAAACTTCATGTCTATCGAATCCACCACTACCCGTGTGATGTCCACAGCATCTGCTTCATGCGCATCGCCCAAAGTTGCGGCAAATGCCTTTTGTACTGCCAAGGTGATATTGGTCGGCACAAAGTCAACTATTTCTCCGTTCCGCTTCTTTATTTTTTGGGTTATTGCCATGCGCGTTTTCTTAAATGAGTAAAACTGGTAGTGGGAAGTACATTATACCCCTGTCCCGGGTGTTTTTTGCATGTGTATAGCAAATCCGAGAACTTTTTTATAAAAAATCAACTCTTGCGCGCAAAAAAATCACAAAACAGATACATTAATTCAAATTATGTGCTCGTTTTTGTGCAAAAACGAGAGTTTTCTCCCACTTGAGTCAAAAAATTGCTACAGCGCTGTGTGGTGGGAGTGGAGGATGGTTTCAATTAAGGCCTCTGTTTCGCGTGGGGCAAAAACAGCGTGTGTAGGTACGCCCGTTTCGATAACCACCGCGTCATTTCCGCCTTCGTCCAGGGCGTCGCCCACGTACAGCATCTGCTCGGCCGATATCTGGGTCATCTCGGTGAGGCGCTTGATGCCGTAGGCTTTGGTGATGCCCTTGCGGGTAATATCTACAGATGTAGAGCCGTTTGCCCCCACTGCAAACTCCGGTAGGCGTTTAGCCACCGCGTCGCGCAAGGCGCGTTTTTTGCTTCCGTCGGGGTCCCAATTGCGCTTTTCCTCTGGTGGAGCATCTTGTCCCAAACCAGAAAAGGTTATCTCTGCCCCGCGGTCTTCTATACGGTTACCCCACACTTTAGCGCCTGGGTCGGCCAAGCCTACTTCGGCTAAGGCTTCGTCGAGTGCTTGCAAGATATGGTCCCGCTCCGTAGTAGTAAATGCATTATCGTACTGTGGATGCCATGCGCCGTTTTTGTGCACAAAACACTGTGCCGCATTGTCGGGAAATATGTACAAACGATCAAGATTCTCTTCGGTGGGGAGTGCAGGTAAAAACTGCTTTTCAAACTGCTTCCAACTGCCGCCAGACATAATGGCCACAGGCATTTTTTGCAATAGCTCAGAAAGCAGGTCTCCCATTTGTGCGGACATCCGCTGTTTGCTCTCGGCCAGGGTGCCGTCGAGGTCAAATACCATTAGTTTTGGTTGGATTGCCATGGAGGTAGTTACTGCAGTGTATCCGGTAGCAAGATTTTGAGCAATTTTTTGAGTGATACCTTGGCTACGCCAATAACCGTATCTGCACCACCGTAATATATATAGAGTGTGTCGTCGCGCAGTACCGTACCACAAGAAAAAACGGCGTTATGCACCAGGCCTATGCGCTCGTACTCCTCTAGAGGTTCAAAAATGGTATCCACCGAGCGCGACAGTACGATAGAAGGGTTTGCAAGGTCGAGCAGTACCGCTCCCAGGCGGTAGGTGCCGGTTTTAGACACGCCGTGGTATATAAGCAGCCAGCCCTTGTCTGTTTTAATAGGTGGCCCTGCAATACCTATCTTTTTGGAATCCCACATGCCGGGGCGCGGGCCCATTATCTCGATACAGCGCGTAAGGCGGCTCTTTTTAAAGTCGAGCGTATCAAGGAAGTCTGCGCACAGTTGCGGGTCGATGCGGTGTAGCAACATGTACTGGCCGCCTATTTTCTCGGGCATCAGTGCAGTGTCTTTGTCGTTAATGTCTTCGGGTGTGGTGAGTACAGGCTTGCTCCACTTGTCCCACCGGCGTGCCAAAAAGTCTTCGCAAGACATAGAGGTTAGGGCAACACGCGTTGCATGTACGCCGTCGTAGGCGGTGTAGGTCATATACACCATGTCGTCTAGTACGGTGATGCGTGGGTCTTCGCAGCCAGAGTTGCCGTCCGGAGAACCTTTTTTAAGCTCAAAGTCTTCCCTGGGGACGTATATAGGCTCCGGTAGGCGCTCGGTTATTTTTACGCCGTTCTTGGATGCCGCATAACCAATAACAGAGGTGTTGTCGTCTCCCATGGCGCGGTACAGGATGTGTACGATGCCGCCCAGGTCGAGTACTGCGGGGTTAAAGACGGCACGCCGCTCCCAAGGGTGGCTTTCTATGGGTTTAAGTATTGGGTTTTCTTTTGCGCGTATAGCCAAGTCGACGCGGCGTTCGGGTATCATAGCGCTCAACAGGTCGGGTAGGTGGAGCGATGCTTTAGCGCACACCGTGTCTGCAGCACCATAGTACACGTCGACACAGCCGTTTTTGTCGAGCAAGGCTCCAGTAGGGAAGACGATGTTGGGTACGATGCCGTACTTTTCGTAAATTTCTTCGGGCACCAGCATGGGGCCTTTGGTGCGTCCTATAATTTGCCGTGGGTCCTGCAAGTCGAGCAGCAAGGCTTCTACACCAAACACGCGTTCGCCGCCACCAAAGTAATTGTGGATGTAGGAATAAAACAGCAGCCAGCCGTCTTTTGTTTTGATGGGTGCCGAGCCTACTTCGACATGGTCGTTCTCGAACCGCAGCGGGTTGATGACGTTTTCATCCATCTCGGCGTGCCATTTTTCCCAAAACGACAAATCCCACAGCTCTTCTATACGGTCGCACTGGGCTATGGCGATGCGCGCAGGCGGTTGGTCGGTGTGTGCGGTCAAAATCACCGTTATCTTGCCGTTTATTCGGTCAGGAAAGAGCGCCATAGCCTTGGCGTTAAAGGGTGTTACTAGGTGTTTGGACTGTATCGTCTCTAGGTCTTTGGATATGGCGCATGCAACTTTAATATTCCCTGGGCCAAAAGGCATGCCACCCAGTGCAGTATAAAAAATGAAGTATTGTCCCTCAAAAAAGGTCACGCGCGGGTCTTCGCAGCCGTATTTCTCCCACGGCTCTTCTGGGACAATAAATTGTCGTCGGTTTTGAAAGTGCTTGCCGTCGAGCGACAGCGCTTTGCCTATGGTGGATATGCCCGACGGCGCCAACAGTGTGTCGGGGCGGCTTAGTGCGCGATAGAGCAGGTGCGTGATGTTACCTTTTTTGATAGGGCTTGGGTTAAAGGTGCCCCGAGACTCCCACTGCTTGTCGGCGATGGGGGAGATAAGCGGGTTGTGTGGTGAGCGTCGTATAACGTACATGTTTGTATTTAGTATACCCCACTATTTTTTCGAGTATGCGTTTTGTCGGTGCGCTACGTCAGCACTGCGTGCTCGCCGCGGGTAAGTGCCCGCACAAAAGCAGCAAGATTTGTTTTTGCGGCGGCGATGCGTTTGTCTCCTCCTCCGTAGTAGACCAACAAGTCACCACCCACAACCACCGCGCCCGATACATACACCACGCCGGGCTTCCAGTCGTTTTCATACCACTGTGTGGGCTCAAGCACGGGGGCCTTCGAGCGATAACGCACCACACTAGGGTCGTCGAGGTCGAGCAGCAGCGCGCCCACTTTGTAGCCCACGCTAGGGTCGCCCGGGTCCATAGCATGATAAAAGAGCAACCAACCTTCGGGGGTCTCTATGGGTGGGGCGCCGGCGCCGCGTACCGACTTGTCCCAGTGTTCGGGGCGGCCGCCACTGCGGTACGAGCCTTCGATAAACTTGGTACCGTCAAATTCTTCTAAAGTATCGACGTAGGCGATGCGTACCTCGGGCGAAATACTGTGGAGTATGGCGTACTTACCGCCTATTTTTTTAGGAAAGAGCAGCCAATTTTTTTGTATTTCGCCCGGAGGCGAGAGGAACGCGGGCTTCTTCCAGTCCCAATTTTTTTCGAGCAAATTGCGGTGCAAAATCGAGGTCAACGCCATCCGTACAAACCCCCACCCGTCAAACGCTACAAACGACATGTACACATGGTCGTCTATGCGCACTGTCCGCGGGTCTTCCGACCCGCCCCACCCGCCGCCCGACGGGTACACCACAGTGTCATACGAAAGAGGGCCTTTTGGTTTGGTGGGTACGCCAAAGTCGCGCGTTGGCGAATAAATAGGGTAGGGAAGCCGCTCGTCAAAGTGTAGGCCGTCTTTGCTGGACGCATAGCCTATGCGCGAGATGCCGTCCGAGCCGAGCGCACGATACAACAAATGCACTCGCCCGCCTTCATATATAGCAGCAGGGTTAAACACCCCTTCAGACTCCCAGGCATGTTCGGCAATGGGCTCGAGTATGGGGTTTTGTGCTACGCGCGCTAGGGCAAGCGGGGCGCGGGTGCGGCCGCGCAGGTACAGCGCTACAAAAGCTATAAGTAAAAATACCAAAAACCCTATGTACACAAACGTCATGCTCTATTGTAGCGGTCTTCCAACCGGACGATATCTCCTTCGTCAAAGTCCCCGAATGCAATTTCTAAAAACACTATGCCGCCTTTGCCGCCCTCCATGCGGTGCGGTGTGGCGCGCGGGCAGTGTAGTGTGTCTCCTGCCTGCATCTGCAATGTGTCGGTGCCTCGTGTTGCTGTACCCGTGCCCGAGAGTATGCGCCAAAATTCGTCGCGGTGTGCGTGTGTCTGCAGGCTAAGTGCCTCGCCTTCGTGCACGGTAATTATCTTGACTGTCGTCGCTTCGTTTTGGGTAAAGCGCTCAAAAGTGCCCCACGGTCGTTCTTCTTTTTCGTAGTGTGCGAGGTGCTCCATGTATACCCAGTATACGCTGAAATTTTGCCTGCCAAGGGTGCTTGGGGAAAACATGCGGTACACTATAAGGCATGCCCGTTGCAGATATGCTGGTTATTTTTGGTGCCAAGTATCTTATTGCGCTCTCGGTCTTGGTGTTTCTTTTGTATGTACTGTATGCACCCTCTGTGGTGCGGCGACGCTTGTTCGCTTTGGCGGCATTGGCCTTGCCGCTTGCCTATGGCGTTGCAAAGACCGTGTCGCTTCTCTATTACAACGCACGACCGTTTGTGGTAGAAAACAGCACGCCTTTGGTGGCGCATGTGGCGGACAACGGCTTCCCCTCAGACCATACCTTGTTGGCCACCGCCTTGGCGTCTGTGGTGTTGGTATACAGCCGCCCTGTTGGGCTGCTGCTATGGGCGCTTGCGTTGTGTGTCGGCGTGTCGCGTGTATTGGCAGATGTCCATCATGTGGTTGATATTGCAGCCAGTGCTGCTATTGCCGGGATGGTGGTTGGTGGGGTGTATGTGCTGGTTCGTACCAGAGAGTGGTATACGCGCTAGACCACACTGGTATACGCAAGCGGCACAGGGTGGGGTATACTGGTGTGTATTATTCATTAGTAATTTTGCTATGGCAGAAGTAGCCTATTGTGTTAAGTGCCGAGAGAAGCGCGACATGCAGGATCCAAACGAGGTAGAGATGAAGGGTGGTCGCCGGGCAATGCAAGGCGTGTGCACCGTGTGCGGCACAAAGATGTTCAAGATCTTGGGCAAAGCAAAAACAGAATAACCGCTCTGCGTATCACGGCTACCGCATCCTCAAAGTGGGTGCGGTAGTGTTGTGATAGGGCAGACATATTGAATACTATGCAAAAAAAGAAATGGAAAAAGTTCGAGCCACGCGGTTTTGTGCTTAAGGTCAAGCGCTCAAAGGCGGGGTTGGGGCTGTTTGCGGGCGAGCCAATACCCAAAGGCGCGTGCGTTATCGAGTATGTGGGCCGTACGCTCGAAAAGGGCGAGGACGAGACCATCACCAGTCAGTACTTGTTTGAGGTAAGCAAGACCAAAACCATAGACGGTGGCGCACGTTCCAACACGGCGCGCTATATAAACCACTCGTGCCGCCCTAACTGCGAGATAGACATCCACAAAGAGCGCGTGTTTATTTTAGCAAAGCGCAATATAAAAGAGGGCGAGGAGCTTAACTACGACTACGACACCGAGTTTTTTGACGAATACATAAAGCCAAAAGGGTGTCGTTGCAGTAAGTGCCAGCCTGAGAAATAAAAAAACACCTCCGTTTTACCGGGGGTGTTTTTTTATCAAACAAACGCTTAGATTTTGCTGACCTTGATTGCGTTTGGTCCTTTTGGACTGTCTGCAACTTCAAAAGTCACTTTGTCACCTTCGCGGATGTCGTTGAATGCGATGTTCACGAGCTCGTTGGAGTGAAAAAAGAGATCTTTTTCCTGACCATCGCGCTTGATGAAACCAAAGCCTTTGTCAGTGACGCGGGCTACAATTCCTTCTTCCATTTTGTTGGTTGTAAGAGAGGTGGATAAAATATCAAACAGTTTGCCGCCAGAGGAGAGTCGATCCTTGTCTCATAGAGACAGCGCTGACTTGATGAACCTAGGATAGCATATCTAACCTTTTTGTCAATCACGCGTGCGCAAGGCCTGTGTGTGGATAAGAAGCACGGCTAGAGTACCGAAAGCTTGGTGAGCACAAACACGCCCGCGCAGCGTGGGCAGGGGTGGTTTGTCCCCGTGGGCGCAAGTGCGGCTTGGCAGTGGGGGCACGGTGCGTCCACAAGCTCGACTACCTTTTGGCAGCCGCGGCAGAGTGTCTCGGTGCGCATGCGCACGAGGTGCTTGGCGGCATGGGGTGCCACCTTTGGGGTGCGCAGCTCTTTGGGGGTGTCTGCATGCCACAGCGGGAAGTCGCCTGCAAGGCGCACCACAAAACTGCATTTTTGGTTGGAACACTGGTAGGTGCTTATATCAGCCATTCCTTTAATTATATCAAACTTAAACCGTTTTGTCAAATCTAACGCAGTCAGACTGTGTTAGTCTCCCACAAGTCTGACTTGTGGGTTGATGTGTATATTTGGTATATAGCGCGCTGTAGCGTACAGTACATATATTATTGGGCGTTGTGCGTAAGCAAAGAGCAGTAACATGGACCGCATCAGGCGTTTTGGGCGCGTAACTTTTTCATCATTAGCCATAAGGAACTATCGGCTGTACAGCATCGGGCAAGCCGTGTCGCTTTCTGGTACCTGGATGCAAACAGTGGCGCTGGGCTGGCTGGTGTTGGTGGTTACTGGTTCGGGTACGCAGTTGGGGGTGGTGGTGGCGTTGCAGTTTGTGCCTATGCTGCTGCTCGGGCCGTGGGGCGGGCTTGTGGCAGACAGGTACAACAAACGCCATGTGCTCTACGCTACCCAAGCCGCTTTTTTTATTTTGACGCTCGGGTTTTCGGTGCTGATTATGGTCGGTATGGTAACGCTACCTTTGCTCTATATCTTTGCAACCCTCTTTGGGGTGGTGCGCCTTTTCGATAACCCGGCGCGGCAGACGTTCGTCGTAGAGTTGGTGGGGCAAGAGCATCTTAAAAACGCCATAAGCCTAAACGCCACGGTCAACAACTTGGCGCGTGCGGTGGGGCCGTCTATCGCGGGCGTGCTTATTGCGGGCATTGGTATCGGGTTTTGTTTTTTGTTTAATGCCTTTACCTACCTAGTGGCGCTTGCCACGCTGTGGCGGATGCGGGGCGCCTCGCTCCACGGCGCCCCCACCAAGCAAAAACAGCGCGGCCAAGTGCTCGAGGGTTTGCGGTATGTGTGGTCGGTGCCGCTGATACGCAACACGCTTTTGATGATGGCGGTTATTGGTACGTTTGTATTCGAATTTCAAATCAGTCTGGCGCTTTTGGCGCACGACGTCTTTTGGGGTGATGCAAAAAGCTACGCGCTGCTTTTGGCGGCTATGGGGGCGGGCTCGGTGGTGGGTGGTTTGTTTGCGGCGGGGAGGCACAGCGTGGCGCCGCACCACCTGAGTGTGTTTATAGGACTCTTTGGTGCAAGCTTGTTGGCTGTGGCGTTGATGCCTACGCTGCTGCTTGCGGCGGTGGGTATGGTGGTGGTCGGATTTTTTTCTATAAACGTAACCTCGCTGGGCAACACCATGCTCCAGCTAGAAAGCGCGCCGCACATGCGCGGGCGTGTGATGGCTCTGTGGGGGATGGCTATGATGGGCTCGACCCCGATAGGTGGGCCGATCATAGGTTTTGTAGGCGAGTTTGCAGGCGGCAGGTGGGCGCTTGGGGTGGGCGGTATTGCCGCGGTGCTCACCGCTGCTTTTGCGCTCGTGGCGCTCCGGCCAAAAGCTGTACCCGAAGTGCCCCCTGGTGTTGTACAAAGAAACGACGAAGCAGCTGCGGGGAGTATCAAAATTCCCTAAGCAAAAAACCAACCTATCCAAGGATAGGGATTTCTTTAAAGACGTGCTCGTTGCCGTCTTGCTCAAAGGCATAGTCTGCCCAGCGTATCCACGTAGGCTCGATGCGAATTTCGACAGGGGACGATGGGTCGAGTTTGGTAATAGGTGCATAAAACCAGTGGTTGGACTGCAACACCTCAAACAGCTCGGGCTTCATGCTGGATATCTGATTGTTTTGGCTGATGTCTGTGGCGATGCCTTCTATCTGTAGTGTTTGGGGGATGTCGGCGGTAGCGACGGTTATGGCCACATGCGGATTGGCTTTAATTGCTTCGTACTTTCGGCTGTCTATGCGGGTGATAAAGTGGACGCCGAAGTTGTTGTCCGCGACATAAAAGACCATGCTCGCGTGCGGCTCGCCGGTCAAAGACGAGGTGGCAAGTACTGCTGTTTTGTGACGTTTTAAAAATACTAATGCATCGGTGCGCGCGCGGCTTATGTCATTATCCATACGCATAAGTATACGCTCTTTATTTTAAAGTAAAAAAAGTATCCCCCAAGCCTATGTAGGTTTGGGGGACGTTCGCCGGTTACGCTTTGGACTTGAGGATGCGCTCCAGGCCTTTCACGAACTGGTTGCCTCGGAGCGTGCGTTGCATCAGCACACTCCGCTTGTCGGTCGGGTCGGTCTTGCGCTGGATGAAGTCGAATTCGGCCAGCCGGTCGAGCGCCCGGCTTACGGCCGGCTTCGAGACATTCAACTTCACGGCCAGGCCGCGGACGGTCTGTAACTCACTCTCCGTGTAGCAGATGAGCAAGGTGGCCATCTGTCTGGCCGTCAGGTCCGGGTGCTCCTGCCGCACCAGGCCGACGACGGCCTTGAGGAACGGTTCAATAACGGAACGATCTACAGGTTGTTTGGACATCGTACTTCCTTTCCTGGCTGCGGCCTGGGCCGCGGCACGGTGGGTTCGGAGGAGGGGTTTCTCTCTCCAAGACCTTTGTACCATATACCTTTACAGTAGTCAAACTTTCTTCTATTTATATCTCACCTTGTACAAAAACAAAAAAAGACCCCGTGAAGGGTCTTTTTTTATTTGATGTACGGATGGTTAGTTTTTACGCAATACGCAGTCGAGGGAATATTTGCCCGCACCGCTTACAAACAATGCAAACGCTGCAGCAAAGATAAGCATCATAAACTCATACCCGCCTTGGCCGACGCTAAAGCCGTTTGCCATGTGCACCGTTACAAAGGCGACAGTGGCTATAACCATGTCCACAATACTTACCCAGTAGGTAAGGAGCCCAAGGATAAGCAGCACACCACCCACTAGCTCGCCGTACGACAACAGGTATGCCATAAGCGTGGGGAATGGCAGCCCCAAGCTTGCCATAAACCCGGTTATGGTAGGGATACCTTTAAGAAACACTTTGTCATAGCCGTGGTAGACAAAGATGGCACCGAGCGCCAAACGCAACACCAGCGGACCTGCGTTGGTAAGTGCTACGGGGCCTTTTTTAAACAGAATATTCATCATACTGAATTGTGTTAGTACTAATGCCCACTAGTATACAACGAAGGTACCTAGGGTGCGGTACTATAAGGCCATGTCTTGGCGCATAAGCTTGCTTGCCACGGGAGGCTTCCTGGCTGTGCAGGCGTTTATACTTTTTTTGTTGGGGCAGCCTGCCTTGTGCGAGTGTGGGTATGTAAAGGTGTGGGAGGGTGTGGTCGCTTCGGTGGGTAACTCGCAACACCTCTCTGACTGGTATACCTTTTCGCACATCATCCACGGAGTCATTTTTTATGCAGTGCTGTGGAAGTTCTTTCCTCGCGTGCCGCGGCACTGGCTGCTTGTCGTGGCGCTTGGTGCCGAGGTGGCTTGGGAGATTTTGGAAAACACGCCCATGGTTATAGAGCACTACCGCAACCAAGCACTGGCCCAGGGCTACGTAGGCGACAGCATACTCAATTCGCTTTCCGACACGCTTGCTATGGTGGGCGGCTTTTTGTTGGCATGGCGGCTGCCGCTGTGGGCGAGTGTGGCGCTGGTGTTGATGCTTGAGCTGTTTGTGGGATACCAAATACGCGACGGGCTGCTGCTCAATATTGTAAACCTTGCCTACCCGTTCGAAATAATTGAGCGTTGGCAGACCGGCGGCTAAAATATGAGGACTATTGCACATACACACTCCTACGAGGCGCCGCTGTATACCACTCTGGGCAAGGTTACGGCGCTTTGGGCGGTGGCAAACGTCGGGTATTTTTTGTTTGCACCGGTGTTTGGCTATGATGCCAGCTACAACGCATCGCCCATCACCATGGCGCTGTACTTTTTGTTTTGGGCTGTGGCGAGTGTGTGGGTATTTTGGGATTTGTTTGCCCCGCGTTTTGCGCGCACGTCGCTTTTGTGGGCGTATGGCGGGCTGTGCCTGGCGTCTGCGGCGTTGGTATGGGTCTTGGTGTGCTTGTTTTCTTTTTTGCCCACCCTACAGGGGCCGGTGTTGGCGCCCTATACCGACCTGCTGCTTGCTACACCTTGGTACTTTTTGCCCAAAGCTGCCGAGCTTTTGATGCAACAGGTGCTCATTGCGGCGTTGGTGTGGGGCTTGTGGCACCACTTCCATTCGCTCTCGCGTGTGATGCGGAGTTACAGCCTGCTGTTTGGCGGGGGACACGTGGCGCTGTTTTTGCTCAGCAGCGCACCCACGCCGCATGCCGCGGTGATGACGCTTGCGGCAATCTTGTCGGGGCTAGTATTCCCATACTTGTTGCTGCGGGTGCGAGGCGGGTTTATCTACAGCTACCTCATACATCTTCTTTTCTATATCGCGCTCGCGTTGGTGTTGCATGCGTGGCCGCCGCCGGGGTATAGCCTGCTGGGATAAATAAAAAAACACCCCCACTTGGCAGGTGGGGGTGCTGGCTATCCTATGTTCAGTAAAAGAGGCGGCATGTATGCCAATAACGAACGTGGCGGGTAGACAAAAATATGTGCAGAGGTTGCCCGCTGCGCTGTGGCCACAAGGGTGTCCAACTCTTCGCCCAGCACTATGCGCCACTTGAGGTCGACAGTTTGGATAGCAACACTCTGCTTTGCTTCTATAGCTGCTTCCAGCTGCTGTGCTGCACATTGTGCAACGTCGTGGAGCGAAGGTACGCGCGCTATGCTTAGGCGGAGCTGCCACTCAATGGCCCGCATGTGCCAACCTCTTGCAGTCTCATGCTGCTTGCGCAACTTCTCTGCAGTTTTACCCAGCTGGTGTGTATGGCGTGCAAATGCCACCACCTCGCCGTGCAGGTCGCGAAAGCGCACAGTGGTGTAGGGTGGTGCGGCGCCGCGGGCGCGCTCTTCGACTGTGTGGACGGCGGGCATGCCCGCCGCTTTGTGTGGGCACGTAAAATCCACTTCAATTAAATGACGACGTATACGCATGCGTCCCTCCAGGGCGTTTTATGGTTACTTCTTGCTATACGATAGTACAGTAAAAATATTTGTCTATAGGCAATGGTGCGCTAAAAAAGTAGTACAAAAAAGCAGTAAGTCACCTGTTTTGAAAGAGAGAATGCGTGGGTGTTTCGCACCACCCACGCCTCCCTTTGAGAATCATAGAGCACAGAGCCCAGGGAGCACCTGGACTAACGGTGCCGACATTCTCAAACCCGTTCTGACTTTACTGTAGCACAGTCATACCAGCTTCAATTTCGGTGTGGCAATTTTTACACACCAGCACGCACTTTTTTGCCTCTTCTAAAATACTTTCCCAAGAATAGGAAAGGCCTTTGACACTCAGAGCAAAACTCTTTTCCTTTGGATTTAGATGGTGAAAATCTAATGCACCGGCATATTTTTTATAACCACAGACAATACATTTTCCTCCAAACTGCTCTACTAGTTTTATTTTCTTTTTCTGGCGGTTTCGTATTACCCAACTCGAAGCGCACTTACCGCAGCGGAAAGCCCCGTCTGGTCGCAGGAAATGTTTCGTTTGTCCATGTTTTTTACAAACCTTATCCATACAAAAAGTATAACACAAGGTGTTAAGTTTGTTATTAATAAAAACACATGTATAATATTGAATGTTCGATATATTCCGGTGTAGCTCAATGGTAGAGCAGCTCCCTGTCTAAAGGCAGCCTTTCAGAGGAATCTGAATTGAAAAACGAGGTGAATTCGGGGAAACCCCTTTGGGGCAATCCCGAGCCAAGTCCCGACGTTATGTTGGGGAAGGTGTAGAGACTATCCCGCAAGGGAGTAGCTCTGCGATTTGCAGCGCGAAGCGCCTCGCATCCGACAACTTCCTGTAAGTTGGGATGATGATATAGTCCACGCCCGCAGCAATGGGGGATTCACGTGTAAGGAGTTGGTTCCAGGTTCGAGTCCTGGCGCCGGAGCTTGGTTAGCAACAAATCGCCTTTGGGCGATTTTTGCGTTACAAGCCCCAGGCGAGGAAGTGTGGGACACTTCCGTCCAGGACTCGAACGCCGGAGCGGGCCCCGCGTCAGCAGACGTGGGAGCGAGGCGCGGCTAGCAAAAAACTTTATGACGATAAAGTTTTTATGCGGAGCCGAGTCCTATCTTGGCGCCGGAGCAAAAACTTTACAAAAACATATACTTGTGTTAGTATGCATATGGCTACAGAACACACACATAAGGAGACATCCACATGGATGATCCATGGGGAAAGGAAGAGGCCGTGCCTTGTATACTTGAGTCCGTCCGACTCCGCTCTGGGTATAAAACCAGAGTTATTTATCCTCAATTCTTTGAGCTTCAGTATCTTCCTTGGAATACTTTTCTGGCGCGATTGCGTTTGGAATGTATATTACTTTCTCCAGGAGAAGTTGTTGAGGCTCTTAAGTTGGGGCTAAATGTTAAAGACCCCATATTTGTTCCGTTTTACGACGGAAGCTGTGTGAGCGTCTTTGGGTGGTCGAAAGGCAAACAACCTCATATGGGACCTGTTAGTACACGCCTCCAAGACATGGACTGGGTGGTGTGTATAAGCGACGGGTACCTTGTCTGCGAGCCCTAAAGGCTAAGCCCCTGTCGCAAGATGGGGGCTCGTTTTTTATTCCACATACACCACCGCGTTAGTTTTTATAGCCTCCACACTTTTGGGTACGCACTTTTGCAAACTAGGGGACAGCAGGGGTAGGGCATTTTCTAGAGGCATAAAAGTATATTCTTCCAGTTCTTCTGTATCTAGTTTAATTGATGCAATTTGATCCTCGGTTAGTATTCCGCCATAAAAGACAAATTTAAGAGAGTCTGTATAGACTCCATTTTTATGTGCAAAATATATTCCTACCAGTTGTAGTGTGGTCATCTTTAGTCCAATTTCTTCCTCTGTTTCGCGCAGGGCACAGTGGAGTGGTGATTCGTCTTCGTCGGCGGCACCGCCTGGCACAAGCCACTCTTCCCTGTAATCTGGTTTGACTACAAGCAACTCGTTTTTGGAATTAAAAAACAACACAGCCGTCCCAACCTGTTTCTTGGGCAGCAGGGCTGCGTACTCTTCGTCGGTATATTTTTTCACCACACGCCCATCATAGCACCTAGCCGTCCCGCCCCGTCTTGTGCAAGGCGGCTTTTTTATACAAACCCTTATTTTGTGTTTTAGGCTCATATCTATTACAGTGGGGGCGGATAGCGTTTTCGTTAGGAGTGCTTGAGTACACAAAAAGGAGGGATCCTATGGACCAGTTACTTAGCGACTTGCCGACCTCTGTGGGGGTTCAGACTCGTGAAGAAGGTCGGGCCTTGCTCGAAAAAGCCCGTGTAGCAATTGCTTCGGCTCGATATGAGGTTGTCCCTGTTCATAGGATACGTCCCATGACGAACCAGCCTCGCAAATTCTTCAACCCCGACCGTCTACAGAAGCTCCAGTCATCTATTACCCAGATAGGGCAACTGATGCCTGGATATTTGCGCGTAGTACCAGGTGGAGAAGGCGGACACGACTTCGAGTTGGTGGATGGAGAGCGTCGTTGGCGGGCAATAGTGCTGGCCAACATTCCTACATACCGAGCAATGATTGTTGATATCGATGACGAGGCGGCGCAATATCTTGTGTCGGCGATTGCAAACTTTAATCGCGAAGGTCATACAGTACTCGAGATCGTCGACTCGATCGTCAACATGCACGAGCAGTTGAAGCTGACCATACAAGAAATTGCTGACTCTATTGGCTTCCACCCAATCTATGCCACAAACCTCTACGGTCTTCGTCGGTTGACTATCGAAGTTAGGGACATGCTCGACCCCGAACTAGTGCCTAAGGGAAAGAAGGTGCTCCCTCCTGCGGCGGCAATTGAGATTTCGCGCCTTCCGCAGGATCTACAAGCCCCCCTTGCTCGGCGGGTCCGCGACGGGAAAGTGAGTGTACGTTCCTTGCGTGGAGAAATCGAAGCCTTGTCTACACAAGAGGGGCTAACGACTCGGGGACGAATGTCCGACCCACACAGCCAACGGCGAGCCATCGAGCGACGTATAAGCCAGGCTCGATCTGAGTGTAGGGAGGTTCGAGAACTTCTTGAAACGGCGCCCCCAGCAATTATTCGGGGCTGGGTTGCGCGAGTGTCTTATCGAACGGAAATTACACTTGCTCAAGAAGATCTGGCGGCAGCTCTGGCTGCTATGGATCAAGTAAAATAAAGTCAGACGTCTACAACTGGCCGCTAGGAAACTAGCGGCTTTCTTTTTTATACAAACCCCAAGCTCTGCATCTCCTTACTCTAAATATGTTCATGAAAAAGTAGTGAATTATGCTATCCTGGCATCAGAAGGCTCCATTTTGTGGGAGAAAAGCCGTGAAGCATAAAAGCAGTAGGCCTGTCCAAAAGGTACTTGGAAGGGCCGTCAGAGGACCTTTTAGGCAACCTGCGACTCGCACACAAAATCCAAGTCGTCTGGCCCGCAACGAAAAGTTGGCCATATGCGCGACCGCGTATCAAAACCTAGGCGTACGAATGTTGCCCACAATGAACAATGTCCGGCGCATGGGGGCTGATGCGTTTAGGCGCGAATGGCTGGCAAACACGCCGCTCGCACCAACTGCTGATGCGTTGAGGAGAGAAGGTATCACTCTTCAGGATGCTACGGTCGGTGCGTGGATGCACGCAATGCGCTTCTCCTTCGGAGAGACTATTCGTGTGGTACGTTTCGCGGGCGAAAGTTACGTTGAAGCCAGGCGTATTGGCGGTCGCTTTCGAGGATTGATGCGTGCCTAACACACCAAAACCTGCTGCGAGGTAACTCTGCAGCAGGTTTTTATTTTAAAGAAAAGCAAATGGGGCCGTACGTTCGATGACGTACTGGCCCCATGAGTGGCTTCTTCGTTGCACAAAGCATATCGCAAGAAGTTGGCACATCCCCTTGGTAAGCCGTTACCTCACCAACTAGGCGTTTCAACACGATACCAAAGGCCTCGCTTGAGGTGCGTTTTGGTCCGGAGACATTATGGGGTTGTAACCCCGCCTCAAGGCAAATATGCAGCTTATAGCCCCAAAGAGCTAACACTACACATAAGTACCTCCATCAGGAACATATCACTGTTTGTGCTTGCGCACAAAAGTCCAAAGCTTCGGCACATGGCTTAAGTCCTCACGCTGAGCCATGATTTTGGGACCTGAGCTTTTGGCTCGCTTTGCTCCTCCTCCAAGCTATAGTAGAAACGGGAATGTTACAACTTCCAAGGACTTGTACTCTTTATAAAAAGTGTTATTTTCAAACTCGCTACAGACCTTGTAAGGATGCCCCAATGCCAAACGCTCTCACTGTTTCCCTGGTCGCCCACCGGCTTGCTGAAGTTATTGCACTTCTTGATACGTCCGTGCACGACGTGCTCAAGCTCTATCCGCCAGTTGCCGACGACCACGAGTCGGTGCAGGAGGCCTTTGCGCCGTACATGCACATGACGCTACATCAATTCATGTGTTGGTGGGCAGAAACAGATACAGGGGCCATGCTCATCGAAGACATCTTGAATTGGCAGTTCGAAGGCCTAAACCCCTTTGCGGTGCTTGAGACAATATACAATCAGTAGGCTCTCGCACCCACCCCAGACAGCAAAGTCTGGGGTATTTTTTTTATTCCCTATACGCAGAGTCCCTTCGTTTATAGAGCTCGAAGGCTAGAGCAGACAAATTTTAAAAACGTGTTACTATATGCCGAGTTTGGACAAGGGGAGAGCCGCTGTGCTCCATGATTCGTGGTCGTGTCTGCTTGTTTCGGATGGTCCGGGGATGCTGCCGGATGCGGTGTGTGCCGCGCTCAAGAAGGCGGCGTGCGAGCTGCACCTCAAGAGCAGAGACCGTATGCCGCTGGTGGGTCATCTGGATGGCGTCATCGAGACTTACTGGGCGTCGCATATGGTCGGCGCCCGGTCTGGGGTCCTCTTTCATTCTCAGTTTGACTGGGAGGGAGGCGGCTGCAAGGTCAACTTCCTGCTCAGTACGAGCGACTTGGAGCGAGGTGCGGAAGTGCTTCGCGAGATGATGGAGGGCGAGGGAGAAAAGTGGCTCGATTCGGCGGAGCCGTTTCCTGTGCCGGAGCTGTATCGGTTTTACGATCTGCGCCACACACCGACACGTCACTAGGGGCGTTGGCCGGTCTTCTGTACGAAGACCGGCCTTTTTTTATAGCAACATATGCACTTTGGTTGCGCAGGTCAGACCTGTGCATAAATTCTTTACAAACCTGGGCGGTAATGGTATTTTAATTTTAGCTAGGTCTTTGTGTTTCTATGCAAAGACGCCAACCTACAGGAGAAGTGGTATGGATACGGGAAGCTTCTTTTACCAACGGCGCATCCGTTTGGTGTGGCGTGCCGAAACGCGCGCCGAACTTGCCGCAATCGAAAGGAGGGCGGCGCAAGAGTATGCTGCTCGTGCGGCACGCAATGCCGCAAACTGTCTGTCCGACACCACTAACAGGGGAGACAGGGTGCTCAACTAACCCGGCCTTTCCACACTGAGTCGCAGCTTCGCTGCGACTCTTTCTTTTGTACAAATTTCAACCCTAGCAGCGCTAGTAATTTTTATATTTTGTGGTATCGTTTCCACAGACATATAGGAGTAAGTACATGAATACTTTTGTTGTTGATGGCGGCACAGTCAGGGCAACTTGCCACATTTGTGGTGCCTTGAAGGTGGTCTGCAAAGTTACGAGAGATGGTGAGGCAAGGCTGCAGGCGCACTACAGCGTGCGCGTGCCGGCGCAAAACTGCACCGGCAGCGGCCAAAAAGCCACCGACCCAATACAAAGGAAATAGCGGATCGGAGTTTGTAATGAACAAGCCAGCACAGGCTACCATCCATGTCAGCGAGCAAAGACACTTGCTCGAGGTGAGTCATTTGTTTTTGTGCATGAGTCTGGTAGTGCAAGGTGTAGCGCCTCCAGACTTGATGATCAAAGCACTGGAAAGGCTGCAACAGCTTCGGCCCTTCCTTGCTCGGTTTGATGCGTTTGCAACAGAAGCTGGTGCAACTGCACCAACGCCGACGCTCGACCTCTTGGCGCAAAAGAAAAAGGTAAACTTGGTGGACACCGCAAAGGCTCTGAGCGCGTGCACCGTCCTGTCGCACTTTTTTCAAAGCATGTTTATGCAGACGCTGCAGCCTGTGTCAAAAAACGGCCCGCAGACTATCACTGTTTCTGCACAGACGCTGCATTAAGCACTACCGCCCCCAGAGTTTTCTGAGGGCGGTTTTTTTATACACACCCATTTGCGGGCAATTCGGACTTAAGGTGCAAGAGCTAGTAATTTTTATATTTTGTGTTATAGTCATATTAGACACAACAAAAAGGAGACTACAAATGTTAGAGAGACCCGCAAAGCCCATCGTCAGGGCGTATTGGCTACCAAACCCGTGGGTAGAAGTAGACTATCAGTCCTACTTCAACCAACTGCTGCGTGCGGCATGCTCTGTCACCGCGCTTCGCGTCAGGGACGAGAACGACATCATCATCCTTTTCCCCTTGGACATAATTGCCTATGGGGCAGGGAAGAATATCCTCATCGAGGCGGATGTGCCTGCCCACTTCATGCTTGGGCCGGACAATATGGACGAGGTGGCAAGCGCCTTCTTCCAGGTTACGCACGAGATGACGCCTGATGCGTATATCCAATGCGTGGTGCGTACATTCGACGTCCGACACGGGTATTGGGCGACAGGGATGGATGCCTAACGACCTACCCACGCGACCGCTTCACTGAAGCGGTCGTTTTTTTATTGCACTAAACCCGTGCTACCCTAACGGTATGCAAGGATACATAGCAAACATAGAAAAGCTCGCGCTCGAGAACGCTAATTTTAGAAAAGTTTTATACACCGACAAAAACAGTCAGCTGGTGCTGATGTCGCTGTTGCCCAACGAGGACATTGGCCAAGAGGTGCACGACGTCGATCAATTTTTGCGTGTCGAGCAGGGTAGCGGTGTGGCAATTTTAGACGGTGTGTCGCACGACCTTACAGACGGAAGTGTGGTGGTGGTTCCGGCGGGCGTTACGCACAACCTCACTAACACGGGGGCAGGCGAGATGAAGCTCTATACGCTGTACATGCCGCCGCACCACAAAGACGGAGTGGTCCACCAAACCAAAGCACAGGCACAGGCCGACGAGGAGCATTTTGACGGCAAGACCACCGAGTAACCTGGGGCGTCTCAAGAGCGCAATTTGAGCATTTTGCTGGGCGAATGATGGCCGCTGACTATGTGCACTGCTTGCGGCGTCGTTTGGTACTCTGCGGCAATAATCGCCAACACGCGCCTGTTTGCCAAGTTTTGCTTGGCCTTTTCTTTGACCGCAATAGCAAAGGTGTTGTCGCCAAGCGGGGTGCAGACCTCCTTTTTAGCCCCTGTTTGGACTCGGACTTTTATATACATATGGCTACACTAGCACACCTGCGGCAGGTGGAGTGGTAGACTAGGGGTATGCAACCAGGAACCAGGCGCGCATACATCGTTTTGGGGATTATCGGAGTTATAGAGGTGTTGGCGCTCGTGGTGCTTTTGGTTGCGCCCACAAAAAAGTCGCCCACTCCGGGCAGCGCAGAGTTTGCCACAAGTACTTCTTATCAGTCTCAATAAAAAAATATAATCTATGGCACTCAACTACAACATCAAAGGCACTGGCGTAGACATATCCGACGAGTTGCGCACCTATGTAGAAAAAAAACTCAGCGCGAGTGACAAGTTTGTACACACCGACGCGGCGCATGCAGACGTCGAGCTGGAGCATGCGGCAAACAAAGAGGGCAAAAAATATCGCGCAGAGTTTACCCTGGCGTTGGGCAGCGACGTCCACCGAGCCGAGGCACACGGAGACGCACTGCACGAGGCGATAGACATCGCGGCAGGCGAGTTGGCCCGCGACTTGTCGCAAACCAAAAAGAAGCGCCAACACGTCTTCCGCCGCAGCGCGATGCGGGTAAAGGAATATATCCGCGGCTTCCGCCGCAGCGTCTAGGCCCCCCGGTCGCAGAGTTATCCCCAGTTTTCTTTACGAAGGTCAGTCCTTCGCGAAGGACTGACCTTCGTGGGGTTAGGTGTGGATAACGTTTTGGTAGTCGGTCTCTTTTTTACCTTCGGGGATGACGCGGAGTATCTTGAGCACACCCGCTTCGACGGTGGCGTCGGTGACTATAAACCGTTTGCCGTTTTGGAAAAAGTGCGCACGAGGGCTTTTGTCGAAGGCGCGGATTTTAAGCAGCTGTGTGCGTGGGTCGCCCGCAGGGTCTATGAGTGCATCTTCGGGCGCAAACTTCTTGGTGTAGGTTGCGGCACTTTCGTCTTGTGGCTCGGCGGGTATATCTCCCGCAACCCACGGCCCGAGTGTCTCGGCCAACAGGTTGCCGCCTTCGGTAGCCAAAAATATTTCAAACTCGCTGCCTTTTGGTGGCCAGCCACCTTGGCCCGTGTCTTCGTCTACCTCGATGCGCGCCTGGGCGACAATAGGCCCCGCGTCCATTTTTTCGGTGAGTTGCATAATAGTGACGCCGGTGGTGCGCTCGTCTGCCAAAATAGCAGAGAGCACGGGCGAAGGTCCACGGAATTTGGGCAAGAGCGAGGGGTGCACGTTGAGCGTGCCGCGACGCGGCAAGTCCAGCACTTGCTTGGGCAGGAGTTTTGCATACATAGCCACCACAAACACATCCCAGTCACTGTTGGCGAGCATGTCGACAAAGTCCTGGTCCAACTTTTTTGGAGTGAGTGTGTCTATACCGCGCTCTGCTGCCCATGCGGCCACAGGGGTAGGGGTCAACACGAGTCCGCGCCCTTTTGGCTGTGGTGGTGCGGTAACCACAAGTGCCGGCAGCTGGCCGTGCGCGGCAAGTGCCTCAAGTACACACACCGACAAGTCGGGGGTACCAAAAAATACAAAGAGAGGTTTTTTTGCTGACATATATTACGCTACGACTTCTTTTTTTAATGGGCTGCTTGTTTTTTCGTTGCGTAGTTTTTCTGCTTTATCGACATACAATATGCCGTCGAGGTGGTCATACTCGTGTTGGAATATCTGTGCGATAAGGCCGGTGCCGTGGTAGACAAATACCTTGCCCTCTGGCGTATACGCGCGGACGCTCGCTTTTTCGTGGCGGATGACGGTGCCGTACTTGCCCCGCACCGACAGGCACCCCTCGGCCATCTCTTCTTTTTTGCGCGAGAGGCGCATTATTTCGGGGTTGATAAATACTTTATGCGCGGCTGCAATTTTGTCGGGTGCGAGGCCCGCGTCGAAGGCCTTATCTGCCAATATAAAAATCCGCTTGGATACACCAATTTGCGGTGCGGCAATAGCCACGCCGAACTCTTCGGTGGCGACGAGCTTCTGCATCTTTTTGATTGTGGCAGCCAGCTCTTTGGTGCCAAACTCTTTTTGGGCTACCGGCTTTGCTATGTCACGCAACACCGACGCCCCCATCTGTACGACACTGTCCTTCATGCAACACACAATACCATTTTTTTCTAAAAAATAAAGCTCCTGACTGTTTGCTATACTGGGGTGCAATGGACCATATAGGCTCGCACATGCCCAAAGCAAGCGCACCCCCAAAGAAAAGCCGTGACACCGAGCGGGGGGAGTTGATGGAATATTTTCTAAGCAAACTAAACGCGACCAGAGCGCGCGACGGGCTGGGGCCGCTGTCTATGGGGCGGTTGGGTAGGGTGTTTTTGGGTGTGCCCACCAAAGACCTGTACTACCTTAAAAGCATTTGCGACGATGCGGCAAAACGCGGCAACGCCAGCTCGTTTTCAAAGAAATTTTGGTGGGAGGTCAACCCCAAAAACCACGAGGGCAAAAGTGCGCTACAATCAAAAACAGCCCCTACTACCCATATAAAAAGAAACTACCATGCGTGAAAGATTTGTTGTCGAGGGGCTCTCTGGTGCACGTACGCTTAAGGGCGAGATAGCGGTGCGCGGTGCAAAAAACGCGGTGCTTAAAATTTTGCCTGCGAGCGTGCTGTTTGAAGATGAGGTGCCTTTGGAAAACGTGCCCGATATCGAAGATGTAAAACGCATGCGCGAGTTGTTGGAGGCGCTCAAGGAAGACAACACGGTGTTGCGCAAAGATATTGCCGAAAAGTTTCGCGCGTCTATTGTGCTTGCGGGGCCGGTGTTGGCACGCTACGGCAAGGTGGAGTTCCCGTTTCCTGGTGGATGTGTGCTGGGCGAGCGCTCGATAGATCTTTTCTTGAATGGTTTTAAAGCCATGGGTGCTGCAGTCGAAGAAGAGGACGGATTTTTTAGGATTACTGCTTCGGGAGGCAAGCTCCGCGGGGCGCATATTACCTTTCCGCTAGTGTCTGTAACAGGCACCGAGACGCTGATGATGGCTGCGGTGTTGGCAGAGGGGGAGACGGTGCTCCAAAACGCAGCCATGGAGCCCGAGGTTGGCTACTTGGCACAGTACCTAAATGACTGTGGTGCGCATATAGAAGGTGCGGGCACTCCAACGGTGCGCATTATGGGTGGTGGCCTGCTGCATGCGGCGGGGCGGCCGTTTGTGGTACCTGCCGACCGTATAGAGGCGGGGAGTTTTGTGATTTTGGCTGCGCTTGCGGGGAGCGACGTGCACATTACCCACTGCAACCCATCGTGGCTCGAAGTGCCTATTGCACTGCTGCGGCAAGCAGGGGTGTCTATAGAAACGACGCCGACGAGTATCCGCGTGCAGAGCAGTAGCACGCCATACAAAATGGTGTCGGTGCGCACGCACGAGTACCCCGGATTTCCTACCGACCTTCAAGCGCCTATGGCAGTCTTTATGAGCCAGTGCCAAGGCGAGGGAAGTATTTTAGAAACAATATTTGATGGTCGCTTCCGCTATGTCGACGACCTGGTGGTGATGGGCGCAGACATGGCGGTGATGAATCCGCATCGCGTGTTTATCCGCGGCCCCAAAGAATTTACACGCAAAAATCTAGAGAGCCCCGACTTGCGCGGCGGGCTTGCCTACCTGCTTGCTGCAACAGTTGCCAAGGGCACGTCGTCTATAGACAACGCATACCTTATTGACCGCGGTTACGAACATATTGAAGAGCGGCTGCGGGCGCTGGGGCTCAACATACAGCGCGAAGAATCCAAATAATTTGTTTTAGTAGAGCAGCTCGGGTATTATTGCCTTCTGTATGGCTTTTTTTACTCCCAAGCTTGGCATCGACCTCGGCACCGCAAACACGCTCGTGTTTGTGCCGGGGCGGGGCGTGGTACTTAACGAGCCGTCGGTCGTAGCCATTTCCGAAGTCGACAAGCGCATCTTGGCGGTGGGGGTCGAGGCAAAAGAGATGATAGGCCGCACCCCGGGCGAGATTATTGCCTACCGCCCGCTCAAAGACGGAGTCATCGCCGACTATCGCGTAACCCAGGCGATGCTGCGCTACTTTATATCCAAAGCGATGGGGCGGTTTAGTTTGTTTCGTCCGGAGGTGATGGTGTCGGTGCCCACGGGTGTTACCTCGACCGAACGTCGTGCGGTGGTGGAGGCTGCGATACGCGCTGGTGCAAAAAATGCATACGTGGTCAAAGAGTCAGTCTTGGCGGCAATTGGTGCCGGCATTCCTATACACGAGCCACGAGGCAACATGGTGGTAGACATTGGTGGCGGTACCGCAGACGTTGCGGTGATTTCTTTGGGCGGCATTGTTGCATCAACCTCGGTCAAATGTGGCGGCGACAAGCTCGACCATGCAATAGCCGACTATATTAAAAAAACATACAACCTTGGTATTGGAGAAAAAACTGCAGAGAATGTAAAAATTGCTGTAGGCTCTGCGGTGCCTGTGGAAGAGGAGTTGGTGACCACCGTGCGCGGCCGCGATTTTATTACGGGTTTGCCCCGCTCGGCCGAGCTCAAGACAAACGACATAGTTAAGGCCATGGGCAAAGAGCTGCGCGAGATAATCAAAGCGATACGCGACGTCTTGCAAGAAACGCCGCCCGAGCTGGCTAGCGACATTATAGACCGCGGCATCATCATGACCGGCGGTACCTCGATGCTCCGCCATTTCCCCGAGTTGGTGCTGCGCCGCACTGGCGTTAAAGCTGCGGTAGCAGAAGACCCACTGTTTTGTGTGGCACGCGGGACGGGTATTGCGTTGGAGCATTTGGATACATACAAAAAAGCGGTTATCGCAAAAAGATAAAAACTATGCAGGCGCACCACGCATATGTGTATGAAGGTCCGGCGGCACTGCTTGGGGCTTTGGCGACAGACGCTCGGACGCGATTTGGATTTGAGGGAGCGGGGACTGCCGAGGTGCAGGTAGAGCTGTGGGAGAAGTTTGGGATAGACGAGTCGCGTGCCTTGGTGACGCAAACGTCGCTGCGTAGCGCGACAGGGCGGGCGCTGTTTGTGTTGGGTATAGTGTCTATAACCAGCGAAGCGCAGCAGGCGCTGTTGAAGTTGTTTGAAGAGCCGCAAGTGGGTGTGGTGTTTGTAGTGCTGGTGCCGCACGGCAGCTTGTTGCCAACGCTCCGCTCGCGCTTTTTGGAGTATCCAGGGAAAATAGCAAAGTCGCATGCTGATACTGCGGCAGCAGAGTTTTTGAGTTGGCCATACGCCAAGCGCAGTGCGTGGGTAACCGCGTTTGTAAAAAAAGAAGATGGTGCACGCGAGCAGGTGCGTGCGTTTGTAGACGACCTGGAAGCGGTGCTGTATGCAGAGCACCAGCGTTTGCCCACTGCGCCTGTGCGCGCGGGCCTGGCAGATGTGGCGCACTTTAGACGCTATCTGGCAGATCGTGCGCCATCGGTCAAAATGATACTCGAGCACTTTGCTGCCACACTTCCGACTATAAAATAAACTACATAGGCCCGGCCTATGTAGTTAAGAACAACCCTCGTACAGGATATGAAACCGGCTCAATTAGCAGAAAGAAAAGCTAGGCTAGCGAGGTTGGACCGAGTACTTAAAACACTCTACCCAACTGCCTCGATAGAGCTCGGCTACAGTACGCCTTGGGAGCTTGTGGTCGCGGTGCAGCTTTCGGCCCAGTCGACCGACAAAGGGGTAAACAAAATTACTGAGAAACTTTTTAAAAAATATACAACTCTTGCCAACTATGTGCGTGCGGGCAGTACAAAGAAGGGGATAGAGGAGTTTGAAAAAGATATTTTTGCTTCTGGGTTTTATCGCGCAAAGACCAAAAATATTTTGGGTGCGGCAAAAATACTACACGAGCGTTTTGGGGGCGAGGTGCCGCGCACTATGCAAGAGATGCTCACGCTCCCTGGTGTGGCGCGGAAAACTGCCACGGTGGTGCTTAAAGAGGCGCATGGGGTCGTAGCGGGCATTACCGTCGATACGCATGTGATACGGTTTGTGCAGCGGTTTGACTTGTCGGACTACAAAGACGCGGTGCGGATAGAAAAAGACTTGATGCAGTTGGTACCCAAAAAAGAGTGGGGGCATATTACGCACCGCATCATCCACTATGGGCGCTACCTAGCCCCGGCACGCGCCTACGACACCACAAAAGACCCGCTGGTCAAAATCTACCCGCCTGCAGCAAAGCGGTTCCGAGTGTAGATGAGGTAGTTCATTCCAATAAATAAGCGTTTTCCGGGTACGCGATTTTTTCTGCTAAAAAATCGCTGAAGTTTTCGCTGTCCAGGGTCGGCAGACGACGCGCTCAAAACCCCCTCCAAACATCTTATTTATCGTCATGATATAATCGGTCCATGGCATACGATTTTAAACCATTTGAAAAGCGCATTGCAGAAATAACCGAGCGTTTGGGCAAAGACTTGGGCGGGGTGCGCACCGGGCGTGCGACCCCCGCTATACTCGACGGCATCCAGGTAGAAAGCTACGGCACCCGCATGCCGCTCAACCAGGTGGCCAACATTGCGGTCGAGGATGCGCGCACGCTGCGTGTGGCGCCGTGGGATGCGAGTGTGTCCAAAGAAATAGAGAAAGCAATCACGACGGCAAACCTTGGGCTCTCTATCGGTGTAGATGAAAAAGGCGTGCGTGTATCCTTCCCCGAGTTGACCTCCGAGCGTCGGGTCGGGCTGCTTAAGTTGGCAAAAGAAAAGGTAGAAGAGTCTCGCACAGCGCTGCGCGTGGCGCGCGACGACGTGTGGTCGGACATCCAAAAGTTGGAGCGCGAAGGCACCATGCCCGAGGACGACAAATTCCGCTCCAAAGACGAAATGCAAAAACGCGTCGATGCGGCAAACAAAGCATTTGACGATATGTTGGTACGCAAAGAAAAAGAAATAAGTAATTAACTAATACATATACATGAGCCTCTTCCTTTTTATAGTCCTCCTTGTTGTGCTTATTTTGGTCCACGAGTTTGGGCACTTTAGCGTGGCCAAGTTTTTTGGTATCCGCGTCGACGAGTTTGGTATATTTTTCCCGCCCCGCTTGTTTGCGTTTAAACGTGGCGAAACCGAGTACTCGTTTAACGCGCTTCCGTTCGGCGGGTTTGTAAAAATCTTTGGTGAGTCCGCCAAGGAAGATGGGGTACAGACCGACCCGCGCAGCTTGGTGCGCAAGCCTCGCCTAGTGCAGGCTGCGGTCATTGTGGCCGGCGTGGTGTTTAATATTTTGTTTGCATGGCTCGCGCTTTCGGCGGGCTATATGCATGGGCTGCCCACAGCGGCGGGGAGTGCGGTGGTGGGGCAGGTAGAGGATGCGCGCACCACTGTTCTTGGTGTGTTGCCTGACTCGCCTGCAGCCAAGGCTGGGCTGCAGGCACAGGATGTGGTCGTGGCGGCGCAGACAGGCACAGCGCAAATACAAGAGGGTGCTACGTCCGACGAGTTGCGTGCGTTTATTGCCGCACACCAAGAAGAAAGCGTGCTGCTTACCGTGATGCGCGGCGAAGAAGAGAAAACATTTCTTGCTAAACCAGCAGAAGGGTTGGTGGCTGGCCAAAAAGCACTCGGGGTGAGCCTCGACGACGTGGGTCAGCTGCAGTTGCCGGTGCACCTGGCGCTGGTGCAAGGTGCGGTCTTGGCGTACCACATGACGGTGGGTACCGCGGTGGGGTTGGGAGGGTTCTTCTATTCGATTGTAACCGGCACAGCCAACTGGGGCGGGGTAGCGGGGCCTATTGGCATCGCGGGCATTGGTGCCTCGGCGGTGCAAGACGGGCTTGTGGCCACTATTATTTTGATGTCGCTTATCTCGGTTAACTTGGCGATTATTAACCTGCTGCCTATCCCGGGGCTCGACGGCGGGCGACTACTCTTCATCGTTATTGAAGCAATTATCCGCCGCCCTATTTCGGAAAAACTTTCACTACGTCTGACCATCGCTGGCTTTGCGTTGCTTATTGGGCTTATGGTGGTCGTCTCCTTCCACGACATCGCGCGGTTGGTGGGATAGCTTCTTGAGCTGCCTGTGTAGCTTCCTACTTTTCGAGTACTGCGTCTCGCAGTACTTTTGCAAAACGCTCTATCAAAAAACTAGAATCCGCATCTATCTCGTATGAAGATGTGGCGATACTTCTGGGGAATATAAATTTAAACAACCGAGGCACCGCTTGCTCGATACGGCTTCCTAACGCTGGTACGGTGTCTATTATCAAAAACTCTTTGTCGCTGTGTAGGTCGGCAAGGGATATACCTGGCCGCTTATACTCCAAAGAAGGCACTTCTGCACGATACTCGTATACACCAGTTAGCAGAGGAAGTTCCATGGTGGTTATCCCACGAGGAGAAAAAGCAACGTGTGAGCAGGGTACGCGTGTTCTCAGTGCACGGTTAACTGTCTCAAAATCAAAACTGGATTGGGTCTGTGTGTGCGCCATAAGGTGAAACAGCTCCAGCGGTGGAATTTTTTCTTGAAGCAACATAAGAGAGTGGAGCATGAGGGAGCCGGTAAAGCGTGGATTACATTCGTTGGGATAAATTGCGGAGCGATTCTTGTCGTATAGAAAATCGATACCAAAAATACCCTTGTACCCTTGTGTTTGAAGATGTGCGCCTACAGCTTCGACCACTTTGCGCGCCTGATATTCTATGGTGCTGTCCCATGGGTGAAAACCTATATCGTTTCCAAAAAAGATACCGTTTGCAGGCAGGCCGTTGCGCGCCTCGGGCACGTCTATAAGCTGTAATTGCAGCGGGCCAGAGAGTGTGCCGTTTGGCATGACACAGCCAAGCATCGAGGTGGAGTAGCCTTCAACGAAGGGCGAGAGTAATACGCTTTCAAATTGTGTGTCTTTGTGCAGCACCTCCATACACGCGCTCAAATCAGATTCAGTACGAATAAAAAAAGTACCCTCGTTGCCACCCACTTCTTTGTCGGCGCGTTGCACCACAAACGGTCCATCGTACGTGTCCCACAACACTCCCCACATAGAAGAAAAGAAGGCTTCTTTGGTATATATGTCTGACTGCAAAGACGGGAGTCCAAGTTTTTTGACCAATGCACGAAATGAGCCCTTGTGTGCAACAGTGGCGAAGGTTTTGGGGTGGTTACCTATCCACCGGGTCCCCGTGCGAGTAAGCTCTTCTGCGGTCTTTTCGCTGACCGTGTTGAGCATAAGTGTTGGTGGAGTTTTACGAGAAGCAAGGAAGGCTTTAAATGCACCGCTGCCGATTAGGTACCCGGTGCCGTGTACACGCTTGGCAAGGGCAGGTTGATGGTCTTCTAATATATGCACGCGCATATGTTGCTTAAGAACGTCTGTATCACTGGAGTTTTTTATAGCGTATACAGAAAAGTTTTTTAAGAAAAAACCAGGGATGATGCGGGTGTAGGGGGTAATGCCCACTGCGATAGTGTTGTATGTTTCTAGTTTCTCGAGCACCGAATCGACATCGGGTATAAGGCGCTTCCAGTCGCTAGGGTGGTAAGGGTTTTTGTCCATGCGTTACTGTATATAGTAGCGCACCATTTGGCCCCAAGTATAGGAAGTATAAAAAAAGAGAAAGGGCGAGAATTCTGTGTAGAATTCTCGCCCCAGTTTGCCCGTGTGCACGGGTAGTTTAGTCTGTGATGCGTCGCACAGCGACGATCTGTTGTGTGGTCTTGCCGCGCACTGTCGCGGTTTGGAGCCGCACCAGCACTCGCTCGCGCGGCAGTAGAACAGGGAACTTTCCCTGCTCCAACAGCGACTTGCCGTCTTCGTCGAGGATGAGTGAAAGGTTGCACAACCGCTCCATCGTGTCAGCACAGACGATTGCGGCGATGGATACGATTGGGTTGCAAAATTTCACCACCCCGCCCATCCAACCGTCACGCCGCTCCACCGGAGTAACCGACGGAGTTTCCGGAGGATGCCACTCCATACAGGGGATTGCTTCGACGTAGGGAATAAGACTTTTCCCCGAATCGTCGACACAGTCCTGCGCGATGAACTCGATGAGCTGCTCGCCCATCTGGCCCATGGTCTTGAGGAAGTCGGCCTTTGGAAAGGACTGTTCTTCCTGAAGCGTCACCAGCGCATACCGTCCGTCGCCGATGCGTACCGTCTTCTTGTTGTGCTGCAGGTCGAGCGGGATGCGAACCACTGGGTACGCCCCCATCTCTTGCACTGACAGATAGAAGACGCCGTTTCGATACAATACCGCAATCTGGAGGTTAAGGAATGTTCCATCCTCCAGGACGAAGAAGATGTCGATGTTGTCCATGTCTTTTTCTCGCGTATACGCGAGACGCTGACCGTCCACCACATCCCACTTCACGTTCACGGAGAAAGAAGGAATGCTCCCGTCTTCGTGCGGCTTGACCTGCTGCTGCCCCGAGGGGGCAGTGTTGTGTCGAGTGTAGACATACACTCCGGATTTCAGATTGACCTGAAATCCAACCTCCAAGACGTCGGGCATTTTGGTGCCCGTTGCTATGGGGGCGTACGAGAACGGCCATTCGTCGGCGACGGCGCCGATGTCGAAGTTGGTAGCCTGGATAACCAGGCTTCCGACGTCGGGGTTTTCCCAATGCATGGCATTGAGTCGGCGTGCAGACGATCGTGGCTGACGCCGCTTGCCATTCTTGTGTAGCGCGCGAGGTGCGGAGACTCCGCTGGCAACCAGTGCCGCGGACATTGCTGTGTCGGACATGGTCTATCACCTTTCTATATAGTTTGTTGCCGCGTGTAACGCAGCACAGGAACAAGTGTTCTCTACCCCTAATTGTAGCATATATAGGGGTTAGTGTCAATGGTTTTGGTGTGGATATGCAGGCGCCAAAATAGCCTTTATTTACAGCCTTTGCCTGCTGCGCTTTTTCCCCGTACAATGCCTATATGTTGCAATCCAAACTATTTACCAAAACCCGCAAAGAGGCCCCAAAGGACGAGGTTTCCAAAAACGCGCAGCTGCTTATCCGCGGCGGCTACATCCATAAAGAGATGGCGGGCGTATATTCGTACTTGCCGCTGGGGAGGCGCGTGCTCGAGCGTATCGAGCAGATAGTCCGCGAAGAGATGGATAAAATCGGCGGGCAAGAGATCCGCATGGCCACACTCCACCCAAGCGAGCCGTGGAAGCAAACAGGCGCGTGGGACGGGGTGGACGTGGTGTTTAAAATTTTGAGCCGCACCGAAAAGGAATATACCGTCGGCCAAAGCGAAGAGGAGATAGTAACCCCCATTGCCGCAGAGTATGTGCTGTCATACAAAGACCTGCCAGTGGTGATATATCAAATAGGGCAGAAGTACCGAGACGAGTTGCGCGCCAAGTCGGGCATCATGCGCGGGCGCGAGTTTACTATGAAGGACATGTACTCCTTCCACGAGACGCAAGAAGACTTCGACCGTTTTTATGCGCAGGCCAAGGAGGCGTACTTGCGCGTGTACGAGCGGTTGGGGTTGGTGGCCAAAGCCACCGAAGCTTCGGGCGGCGCCTTTACCAACAAGCTCTCGTACGAGTTTATGGTGCTGACCGAGGCGGGCGAGGACGACATTTTGTACTGCAACAGCTGCTCGTATTGTGTGAATGTTGAAATTAGTGATCAGAAAGAGGGTGATACCTGCACGCGTTGCAGTGCTAATGGTGTGCTCTCTCAGGCAAAAGCGTCCGAGGTGGGAAACATCTTTGACCTCGGCACCAAGTACACAAAAGACTTTACCTTTACCTACAAAAATAAAGAGGGAATAGAGACGCATCCTATTATGGGCTGCTTCGGCATAGGCATTACCCGGTTGATGGGGGTTATTGTCGAAGCGCTCTCGGACGACAGGGGTATTGTCTGGCCCGAGTCTGTGGCGCCGCTGCGCGTACACTTGGTCGAACTTGGAGGTGCAGACAACGCCGACGTGCACACCGAAGCAGCCGAGCTGTATCGCGAGCTGACTGAAGCAGGGATAAGTGTCTTGTGGGACGATCGCGATGCGCGCGCCGGCGAGAAGTTTGCCGACAGCGACCTGCTTGGGTTGCCGCTGCGCGTTGTCGTGTCTGAAAAGACGCTAGCCGCAGGCAAGTTCGAGTGTGTCGAACGCGCAAGCGGCCACACCTCGCACAAGAGCATATCAGAGCTGATAGGACACCTGACCGCAAATGGCTAAGTTTTTAAATCGGCTGCTGCCGTTTGTATCAAATGATGTAGGTATTGACCTGGGTACTGCAAATACTCTGGTGTATTTGCGTGGCAAAGGCATCGTAGTAACCGAGCCATCGGTGGTGGCGGTTAACCAAAAAACAGGCCAAGTGGTAGCGGTGGGGCAGGCAGCCAAAGACATGTTGGGTCGTACACCCGGGCACCTTATGGCCGTGCGCCCTTTGGTGGACGGTGTGGTGTCGGACTTTGAAGCCACAGAAGAGATGCTTGCGTACTTGATAAACCGCGCCCAGGGTGCCTCGCGCCAACTATTGGGTCCACGTACGGTCATTGGGGTGCCCGCGGGTATCACCAACGTCGAGATGCGCGCGGTTAAAGACGCTGCACAAAACGCCGGTGCGCGCGAAGTATATATAGTAGAAGAGCCTATTGCTGCGGCGCTTGGCGTGCGGCTGCCTATACGCGAGGCGGTGGGGAGTATGATAGTCGACATTGGAGGCGGCACCGTCGACATTGCGGTGCTCTCTTTGGGCGGGATTGTACGGGCAAAAAATTTGCGCGTGGCAGGCGACAAGCTTAACCGCGACATCATCGCCTACGTGCGTTCGGAGTTTAAAATTTTGATAGGAGAAAAAACGGCCGAAGATGTAAAGATGGCTATTGGCTCGGTTATCGAAGGCGAGAGCAGGCTCGAAGCGGTGGTGCGTGGTCGCGATCTCATTACCGGCTTGCCGCGCGAAATTGTGTTGACCGACCAAGATATCCGCGAAGCAATTTCGCAATCAATCGACACACTTATAGAGTCGGTGCGCGAAGTGCTCGAAACTACGCCGCCAGAAATCCTCTCTGATGTGATGCGCACGGGCATCACGCTTGCGGGTGGGGGTGCACTGCTCAAAGGGCTCGACCAATTGCTCGCACAGTGGCTCAAGGTGCCGGTTATGGTGGCGGACGACCCGCTGACTGCTGTGGCGCGCGGGACAGGGGTGATTTTAGAAAACTTAGACCTGCACCACGACCTCTTTTTAGAAAATGATGATGACTATGCGTAATCGTGCTCGCGGTGGGCAAAAAACAAAACACATCGCCCTTGTGTTTGGGGTGGGTGCGCTGCTTTTTGCGGCGGCGGCATATGGCCAGGGTGCGCTAGGGGGGCTGCTGTGGCGCGTGCTTGAGCCGGTGCTTGCAGTGCGCAATAGTGTTACTGCTTCGGAAGTGGCAATACTGCAAAGCGAGCTTGCTGCGGCCAAAGCCGCACGGGCCGACCGCGACCTTTTGTTGCAAGAAAATAAAGACTTGAAACAGCGTCTAGGACGCACTAGCACACAGGCGCGGACACTTGCGGGCGTGTTGCTTCGCCCACCCGGCATTCCCTATGACACGCTCGTGTTGGACGCGGGGGCAGCAGAGGGTGTTGGGGCGGGGGACTTGGTCTTGGCAGGAGGTGCTGGGGTTATAGGTACTGTGGTAGAAGTGTACCCCACCACTGCCCGCGTGATACTGCTCTCGGCGCCCGGCGAGACGCACGATGCTCTGGTATCATTAGCGGACGCGCAGGTGTTGCCGGTGCGCGTAGAGGGTCAGGGCAGCGGGTCTATGCGCGCCCAGGTGCCTGCGGGTGCGGGGGTGGTGGTGGGCGCCAGCGTTGTGCTGCCTGGGGTGTTTGCGGGCTACACGGGCACAGTGACGCACGTGGATGCAAAAGAGGGTGAGTCGTTTGAAACTTTGTATATGCAACTACCCGCCAACCCGCTGCAGCTGCGCTTTGTAGAAATTGTAAAACCGTATGTTTCGCAATAGAACAGTCATATTAGTGTCGTTTTTGACCACGGCGACTGGCTTTTTGGCAGGATTTTGGCCGTTGGCAGTCTTTGGTGTGTTGCTGGCGACTGTCTCTGGCCACTGGGTTACGGCGATACTGCTTGGTTTTTTGCTTGATTTGGCATACGGCGCACCCGGGTGGCTGCACTATATATATTTCCCGCTCACCGCCTTGGCGGTTGTGGGCTCCGTGCTGCGCGTAGTCATCGTAGGCAAACTCCGCAAACGAGGGGGCGATACGCTATAATCGGTTGATGCGGTACTTGTGGAGAAAGCGGCGCGGCAAAATACACACAGAAATCCACCCAGACGAGATACTTATTGACTCGTCCAACTTGCCCGATTTTGACCGCGACCAATTTGAGGGTCGTCTTGAACGCCCTCTCAGCCGGCGCTCGTTTGTGGCTGCAGGCATTTTGGCAGTGTGTGTTTGTGTGCTGTTGCTGGGGCGTGCAGGGCAGCTGCAGGTGGTGCGCGGTGCCTCCTATGCAGAGCGTGCGCGCAACAACCAACTTGCACAAGATATTATTTTTGCCGACCGTGGCCTTATCGTCGACCGCAACGACGTGCCACTTGCGTACAACGAACGCACCAACGACGACGACTTTGCCAAGCGCGTGTACGCCTCGTTTGAGGGTTTGGCGCATGTAGTGGGGTATGTGCAACCGCCCACCAAAGATTCGTCCGGAGTATATTTTCGCAAAACGTTTGTGGGCGTCGACGGGGCTGAACACGTGTTTGACCAAGCGCTGGGTGGCACCAACGGCACGAGGTTGGCAGAGACAGATGCACGCGGGGCGGTGGTGTCGGAGAGTGTTATAGAACCACCCAAGCCTGGGCAAAAACTGGTGCTGTCTATTGACGCAAAACTTACAGAGGGACTGTATAAGGCGATAGCAGCGCGGGCAGAGGAGTCTGGGTTCCAAGGTGGTGCGGGGCTTATTATGGATGTGCACACTGGCGAGGTGTTGGCGCTGACGAGCTATCCGGAGTTTGACCAAAATGCCGTAGCGAGCGGAGATGCTGCGGTTATTAAATCGCTTAATGCAAATAAACGTCAGCCATTTTTGGACCGCGCAGTCGACGGGTTGTATGCACCTGGCTCTATCGTGAAGCCCATTGTAGGTGCCGCTGCATTAACCGAGGGGGTGATAGACGAGTACAAGCAGATACTCTCGACCGGTGCGCTCACCGTGCCTAACCCATACGACCCAAAAAAGCCGACGGTCTTTCGCGACTGGCGGGTAAACGGATGGACAGACTTGCGTCGGGCAATCGCAGTGTCGTCGGACATATATTTTTATGAAGTGGGAGGTGGGTTTGGCGACCAAAAGGGGTTGGGTATAGACAAGCTGGGCGAATACTATCGCATGTTTGGATTTGGCAGCGATGCTGGGCTGGTGGGGTTTAGTAGCAAAACGGGTAATATCCCAAGCAGAGAGTGGAAGGAAAAAACCTTCCCCAATGACCCCGTGTGGCGCGTGGGCAACACGTACCATACATCCATTGGCCAGTACGGTATGCAAGTAACACCGCTGCAAGCGCTACGTGCAGCTGCCGCGCTGGCCAACGGAGGCACGCTGCTTACGCCTACGCTCATTAAAACAGAGGGGCAAGCAAACACACCTAGTACTGAGCTCCCGCTTTCGGCGCATGTGATACAGGTGGTGCAGGAGGGTATGCGCATGAGCGTCACCGACGGCGTGGCGCAGGCTTTGAAGTTTGACTTTGTGCATGTGGCGGCAAAGACGGGTACCGCCGAGGTGGGTGCACGCAACGAGTTTATCAACTCGTGGATGATAGGTTTTTTTCCGTATGAAAACCCAAAATATGCGTACGCGGTGGTGTTGGAGCGAGGGCCCACAGGCACGCTCATAGGCGCGTCTGCGACGATGTATACGTTCCTGCAGTGGATGCGCGAGCATGCGCCAGAATACCTTGAAGAGGCGTAAGTTTCCTGTATTTGGAGTGAGTTTTGGGCTTGCGTTTGTGGGCCCTAAAGGGTAAGATTATCCCTCGACGGCCACCATTCCCACTATTTCCTAACCACTAAAAACAATTTTATATGACTGAAGAACTTCTCTCGCAAGAAAAATTTGAAGAGCTTACAAAAGAGCTGGAAGAGCTGCACACCAAACGTCGCAAAGAGGTTGCCGAGCAATTGGAGTACGCTCGCTCACTGGGCGACTTGTCAGAAAACGCAGAGTACCAAGAGGCGCGCGATATACAAGCAGCGGTAGAAGACCGTGTGCAAAAGTTGGAGGCGATTTTAAAGAATGCAAAAATTGTGCGCGGCGTCAAAACAGATGCGGTGGGTATGGGCTCGACCGTAACGGTGCAAAACTTAAGCGGTGACGATAAACACACCTACGCCATCGTGGGTGCCGAAGAGGCAGACTTGTTTGCGGGCAAAATTTCTTACCACTCGCCCTTGGGTAGCGCATTGATGGGTAAAAAGAAAGGGGATGAGTTTTCGTTCCATACACCCAAAGGTGCGCAGAAGTATAAAATTCTAAAAGTAGAGTAGCGGTACCTGCCTTGATAAGGCACGGTTGTGCGGTATGCTAGGGATATGTTTTGGGCAGACCGTATAGCGGGCGAGGTGGAGGCGCGTTTTGGGGACCTGTCAAAAGGCGGGCTAAAACGCCCTTTGGTCGTGCGCGACGAAAAGACCGCCTCTGGGCGGGTGCATGTGGGGTCTATGCGCGGCGTGATGATACACGGCATGGTCTCGCAAGCACTTAAAGACCGCGGAATCGACAACACTTTTTTGTATGAGATAAACGACACCGACCCTATGGACGGCTTCCCGGTATATTTGCCAGAGGAGTTTAAAAAATATATGGGGTTTCCGCTCTTTCGTATTCCATCTCCGGACGGTATCGCAAAAAACTTCGCAGACTACTTTGCGTCGGAGTTTAAACAAGTTATAGAATCTAGCGGGTTTACGCCAACGTTCTACAACGTCAGCGAGCTCTACTTGTCGGGCAAAATGGACGACTCTATTCGCGAGGCGCTCACACACGCGGGCGAGATACGCCGCATCTACAAAGAGGTATCGGGTTCGCAAAAGCCAGAAAACTGGTACCCGCTTTCGGTTATTTGCGAACAGTGTGGCAAGGTGGGCACAACAAGAGTGACAGACTTTGACGGGACAGAGGTAACGTATGTGTGTGAGCCTCGCGCGGTTGAGTGGGCACAGGGGTGCAGTCATACAGGAAAAGTTTCGCCGTTTGGAGGCAACGCAACCCTTCCGTTTAAAGTCGAGTGGCCCGCAAAGTGGAAGGTGATGGGCGTAGATATTGAAGGCGGTGGTAAAGACCACTCGACCAAGGGTGGTACACGCGACGTTGGGGGGCACATTGCGCGAGAAATATTTCACCATGAGCCGCCGTTTGATATCCCGTACGAATTCTTTTTGGTGGGGGGCAAAAAAATGTCGTCGTCCAAGGGGCGCGGCTCCAGTGCGCGCGAAGTTGCAGACCTTTTGCCGCCAAAAATATTCCGCCTCGCCGTACTGTCCAAAGATATCAACCAGGCGATTAACTTTGACCCAGAGGGGGACACTATCCCCGTGCTGTACGACTTGTACGACAAACTGGCAGAGGGCTATGTCGCCACAAAAGACGACGACTACGCGCGGCTGTTTAGCTTGGTCCATGTAGGACCTGTGCCGCAAAGCGGATTCCTACCTCGCTTTTCGCAAGTGGCGTTTGTGGTGCAGATGCCACACATGCAGCTCCAAAATGAGATGGAAAAGCTAAAAGGGAGTCCACTGACAGAGGCAGAAAAAGCCGAGGTTGAGGAGCGCGCATTATATGCCAAGCGCTGGCTCGAGTTGTATGCGCCAGAGAAGTTTGTATTTAAACTACAGGACTCTTTGCCCGAGGCGGCAAAAAGTTTGAGCGACATGCAAAAAAAGGCGCTGGGTATGTTGGCGCAGTACGTGCAAAGTGCGGAGGCTATGCCAAGCGGGGAAGAGCTGCATCATTTTTTGCACGGACTCAAAGACAGCGTGCCTATTGCGCCGGGCGAGCTTTTTAAAGCGATATACACCGTATTTTTAGCAAAAGAGAGTGGCCCCAAAGCGGGATGGTTTCTCTCGAGCCTTGACCGTGCGCTGGTCGTGAAGCTACTTGCCGAAGCTATAGGGTAAATAAAAAAGCCGCTCAGGGTTTGAGCGGCTCTAGGGAGCAAGTAGATGGGGCGGCTTACAGGTTCATGATGTTCTGGGCGTTTTGTCCCAGGGTGCCCATAAACACCACCGTGGTAGTGTTTGCGAATTCCGCAAGCGGCACATGGGCACCGCCAACAAAGCGCACCATCCACCCGGTTGCTGCTCTGTGTGCAACTACGCCTGCTTGGTGACGTTGGATGGTGTAGTGTTCCTGCATCCCTTCTGGGATACGGGCAAAGGTGAAAATACGTTTTTCTCCAATACATACAGATTCGTCATGCTTGTTTTTCAAGAAGCCGAATCCGTGTTCGGTTTTAGCCACAGTGTAGGCTTCGCCCATGCACGCAAAACGGAGTTTTTCACAAAGATTCAAGGTCTCCTCCTGTATACGAACTCTATATCAATTATACCATAATCAATTAAAAAGTCAAAAATCTTGACACCCCTCCCCAATACCTTGTGGAGGGTATTTTTGTGGATAACTTATGGGGAGTAGTGGGGCAAAGTGTCATATACTGCTATGTAGTGGGACAAAGTGGGAGACCCGCAGAAAAACCCTTATGCTGATTGGCGAATATCTACACACTCTGGACAGTAAAAAGCGTCTCTCGTTGCCTGCCAAGTTCCGCAAGGAGGTGGGCAGGAAGGTGGTTATTACGCGTGGTCTTGATGCGTGTTTGTTTATGTTCCCTGAAAAGGCGTGGAATAACATTGCACAAAAGCTGAGCTCTTTGCCGTTTGGCCAAGCAGATACTCGCGGTATAAGCCGCTTTCTGTTGGCAGGTGCGGTCGAGACGGAGGTAGACGGAGCTGGACGCATCCTCGTGCCAGATTTCCTTAAAGATTTTGCCGACTTGCGCTCCCGTGTAGTGTTGGCTGGAGTCTCTGACCGTATCGAAATCTGGAACGAAAAAACCTGGGAGGAGTATAAGCGCCGTATCGAAAAAGGCGCCGACCAGATGGCCGAAAAAATGGGTGACTTAGGAATTTTGTAATTATGACTACAGCTGCTTTAACTTCTGCTCGTGCACCACATCGCTCCAGTCGAGAGGAGGGTGGTAAGGCGCATGAGTCCCGTATTGGTCGGGGCGGGCAGAAGTTAGGGCAGGTGGCGCACACAAGTGTGATGGTAGACGAAGTGCTCCGCACTTTGGATGTGCACAAAGGCGAGGTGGTGGTGGACGCTACTGCAGGCCAAGGCGGGCACAGTTTCGCGATACTCTCGGCAGAGCCACACATAACATTGTGGGCACTTGATGCAGACCCTGCCGCCGTTGCGCTGGCAAGCGAGCGGCTGCACAAGTTTGGCAGTAAGGCTTCGGTGGTGGAGTCAAACTTTGACGCCGTCGCAAAAGTCCTCAAAAAAAATAAATTAGAAACGATAGACAAGGCACTTTTTGACCTGGGGTGGAACTCGGGGCAGCTTTTGTCGGGCCGCGGCTTTTCTTTTTTGCATGATGAGCCGCTCAACATGAGCTATGGCAAAAAGCCAGCGTCAGGTTTTGTAGCGAGTGAGATTTTAAATACGTGGGATGAAGAGACTCTGGCGAATGTCCTGTACGGCTATGGGGAAGAGCGCTACTCGCGCCGCATCGCAAAGGCTATCGTGGCGCGCCGCGATATAGAGCCTATCCAAACCACTATCGAACTTGTCGAGATAATCAAAGACGCGGTACCGGCCGCATACCGCCACGGTCGGCTGCATTTTGCCACCCGCTCGTTCCAGGCGCTACGTATGGCGGTCAACGACGAGTTGGGGGTCATAGAACGCGGGGTAGGGGCTGCGTTCGAACACCTTTCGTGCGGGGGGAGAGTTGCGGTTATTACCTTCCACAGCATAGAAGACCGTGCGGTCAAACGACTCTTTGCCGGGTATGTCAAAGCAAAGGCTGGACGTTTGGTCACGAAGAAGCCACTGGTGCCCACCCGCGCAGAAATTACTACTAACCCTCGTGCACGCAGCGCCAAACTACGTGTGATTGAAAAAATATGCAACGAATAATAACCAACACGCTTTCATTCCAACCGTACTTGCCGCGCATCGCTGCAGGGTTGGCGGGGCTGTGCGCCTTGGCGATATTTTTATACGGCGTCTTTTTATTGTTGGCGGTGATGCACACAGCGGCGCGCACCAGTGTAGAAAAACAAATAGGCACCACAGTTGCGGCGCTGGGCGACTTGGAAGCAACCTACCTGGCTCAAACCAAAAGCCTAACTCCCGAGTATGCAGCGGCTCTTGGCTTTACTGCACCGAGCGCAGTGTCTGTGGTGTTTACTGCGGCGCACACGCTGGGTCGTAGCGAGGCTGGCGCGCTGTCGCTCAACACGCGCTAGCTATGCACGCGCGCTTTGTTGTCCGCATACGAGTCATTGCGCTCTTCGTCATTTTGGCAGTGCTCGTGATTGTGGGGCGGCTGTATGTGTTGCAGATTGTGCGGGGGCACAGTTATGCGGTGCGTGCTAATGCGCAGTTTTTGCCCCAAACGAGCCCGCTGCTAGACCGCGGCACCATATACTTTACCGACAAAAACGGCACACAAATAACCGCCGCCGCGCTCAAAACGGGCTATGCTATTGCGCTTAACCCCACAAAGGTGGTGGACGCAGAAGCGCTGTACCAAGAGCTTAAAGATATTACCGATTTATCGCACGAAGAGTTTATCGCCAAGGCCACAAAAGCAGACAGTAAGTACCAGGTGGTGGCACAACACCTAGACCCAAGCCTAGGCGCCGACCTACAAGCAAAGCAACTGCCGGGGCTCATACTCCAACAAGACCATTGGCGACTCTACCCGGGTGGCTCGCTCGCGGCGCAGACGCTGGGGTTTGTTGCATACAATGCCGACAACAAACAAGAAGGGAGGTATGGGCTGGAGCGTTTTTACAATAGTACGCTCGAGCGAAATAGTGGCGACCTGTACAAAAACTTTTTTGTCGAGCTGTTTGGTAGCGTGCAGTCTCTTGCTGGTTCAAAAGAGCAGGGCGACCTGGTAACCACCATTGAGCCTGCGGTCCAGGCAGAATTGGAGCGCCAACTAGCAGCATACGATACTGCGTGGCACCCCAAACTCTCGGGCGGTATCATCATGAACCCGCAAAACGGCGAGATCTACGCTATGGCGGTGTCTCCTACGTTTGATCTCAACGCATTTAATGAAGAAACGAATCCGCTTATTTATGCAAACCCGCTGGTGCAAAACGTGTACGAGATGGGGTCGATTATTAAGCCACTAACCATGGCGGCTGGTGTGGACGCGGGCGCAGTAACGGAGGCAACCACCTACAACGACACAGGGTGCATCACCGTTGATACTAAAAAAATCTGCAACTTTGACCTCAAGGCGCGCGGCGTGGTGCCTATGCAAGAGGTACTTAGTCAGTCGCTCAACCTTGGGGTTTCGTTTGTGGCGACCCGCATGGGCTCGGCCACCATGCGAGAATATTTTCTTAATCGTTTCCAGATGGGGAGCACCACGGGTATAGACTTGCCTGGCGAGGTGGGCGGCATGGTGAGCAACTTACAAAGCCCGCGCCAGGTCGAATACAACACCGCCTCGTTTGGGCAGGGGATAGCTATGACCCCCATCGCTACTGCCCGCGCACTTGCGGTTGTAGCTAACGGAGGGTTTTTGGTCACCCCACATGTGGTGCGCGAGGTGCGGCGTACGAACGGCGATAAAGATACTAAAACCAAAGAAGGGGTGCAGGTGTTGCAGCCTCAGTCGGCGACGGTGGTGAGTCGTATGCTTACAAAGGTGGTGGACGAGGCGCTTACACAGGGTGCGTATAAAATAGACAATTATAGTGTTGCGGCCAAGACAGGGACGGCTCAGATTGCGAACCCTGGCGGCGGCGGGTACTATAGTGACAGGTTCCTACACAGTTTCTTTGGGTACTTCCCGTCTTACAACGCAAAGTTTATCGTCTTTTTGTTTGCCGTGGAGCCGGTGGGTGCCCCGTATGCGTCGACTACGCTCGCGCCACCATGGCATGCGCTTACGCAGTTTCTTATCAATTACTATAATGTACCGCCTGACCGCTAACCATGAGAGCATTTTTTAGAAAAACCGTTGTCGCTATTTTGTTGTGGGAGGCGCGCCTCGTGGTGCGCAAATATAAACCGCACATTGTGGCAGTAACCGGTAGTGTGGGCAAAACATCCACCAAGGATGCAATTTTTGCTGTGCTGGCAGAGAGTCATCATGTGCGCAAAAGCAACAAAAGCTTTAATAGCGAAATAGGCCTGCCGCTTACGATTTTGGGGTGTCCTAATGCATGGAATAATCCGCTGCGCTGGTTACAAAATATTTTTGATGGGTTGCTGTTGCTGGTGTTGCCTGCTCGATACCCAGAGTGGCTGGTGCTCGAGGTGGGGGCGGATAGGCCGGGTGACATTCGCGGCATGGCCAAGTGGCTGCCGGTGGATGTGGCGGTTATTACCCGTTTGCCTGAAGTACCGGTGCACGTAGAGTTTTTTGACTCGCCCGAGGCTGTAGTAGAAGAAAAGGCGTCGTTAATTAATGCAGTCAAACCAACGGGCACAGTGGTGCTCTATGGCGACGATAGGCGTATAGACTTGTTGCGCGAGCGCGCTGCAGCACGCTCTCTTGCTGTACAGACGTTCGGACTGACCCCTGGCTCAGGCGTGCGTGGGGTTGATGTCGAGTTTATACAAGAAGAAGGTGCAGCAGGTGCCCGGCCTATTGGTATGCGGATGCAAGTCGAGGTGGACGGCGGATTTGCGCCATTGTCGGTTGTGGGGGTGTTGGGTGCGCATGCGCTGCTGCCATTGTTGGCGGCAGCCGCTGTGGGTCGAGTACTTGGTAACAATATGCAAGATATAGTAGCGGCGCTTGGGCACTATGACCCACCGCCAGGGCGCATGCGCGTGCTGCCGGGCATTAAGGACACAACGTTAATTGATGACTCATACAACTCTTCACCTGCGGCTGTGTCGGCAGCTTTGGAGACACTGCGCGAACTAAAAACACACTTCCCATCCGGCCGGCATGTGGTGGCGCTGGGAGATATGCTCGAGCTTGGTCGCCACAGTGTCGACGAACACCGCAGGGTGGGGGTGCAGGTGGCTGCTGCTGCCGACGTGTTGGTAACGGTGGGCTTTCGGGCACGCGACATAGCCGAGGCGGCGCTCGACCGTGGCTTGCCCGACCATGCGATTTTTCAATACGAAGATGCAGAAAAGGCCGGCGAGGAACTTGCAGCTATGCTCCACCCAGGCGATGTGGTGTTGGTAAAGGGCTCACAGAGTATGCGTATGGAACGTGTGGCAGAACACTGCATGAAGGAGCCCGAGCGAGCGGGGGAGTTGTTGGTGCGGCAAGATGTAGACTGGAAAAAGAGGTAGTTTTTGTTTTTTTGCAGGGCGTTAGCGGTATAGTACTATGCCGTATATAAGCGCCCAGTTTAAAATTCCTACCAAAAGATTTGCCAGCAGTATCGGATATTCTTTGTGTACGACACCATACACAATCCAAAGTATGTTTATGCATCCAAGCATCGACCAGGTGATGATTGAGAGCCCTGCGGCGTCTTGGTAGGTAAACAGTCTAAATACTTGTGGGAAAAGGGCTATGGGTGTGGCAATAGCGACGCCGTACATCACATAGTCGAGCACTCGCTTAAACCAGTTTTTGTTTGGATATTTTTCTAAATTTTTGTAGATGCGTTTGCGCACGTGCAAATGGTGCAGGTCGTTCATTTTGCTAAGTGTAGCATTATGCGGAACTAGTTGGTGTGGTGGGTGTGGTTGGGGATTATAAATGCGGCAATAATGTAGGCCAATACTCCAGGGACTACGCCAGTAAAGATAACCACCAACAGCCACACCACACGCAAGAGTACTGGGTCGATGTTTAGATACTCCCCAAACCCACCGCAAATTCCGGCAAATACTTTGTTCGTGTCGCTTTTGTAGAGTCTTTTGTGATCCATATACCGCCAGTATACCAATTTTCCTGCTCTTCCTACCTTTGTGCCTTTTTCGACTTATCCACAACTCCCTCTACGAAGGTCAGTCCTTCGTCGAAGGACTGACCTTCGTAAGGAAAACTGGGGATAACTTTTTGTTTGTGGTCACAAGTCGAATTTGCTCGTCAGCAAACTCGCTTGCGACCCTATGGGGAATCGGTCACAAGTATTTTCCTGCTGGAAAATCTCGCGACCCCGGCTCGGCGTCGTCACGCCTGCGCTTTTCGATTCTCGCCTTAGGGCGATCATATTGGCCAAAAGAAAATACCGCACTATGGCGGTATTTTCTTTTATCCATGACCCTATGGGGAATCGAACCCCAATTTACGCCGTGAGAGGGCGCTGTCCTAACCGTTAGACGATAGGGCCGAGCGAGTGAGCAAAGAGAGCTTGTTCTCTTATGCGAGCGAGCGAGGTCCTACGCGCGAAGCGCCTAGGGCCAAAACCAGCACGAACACAGCATAGCAGAAAAGGGAAGAGAGGGCAAAAGACCCGCCGCCAGTTTTGGGGGTATACTACAGCTATGCACGTGTTGTTTTTGACCACCAACACCGAGTTTTTAAAAGAAGGCGGCAAAGAGCAGAAATTTCTCGACGGCTTGGTTAGTGCCGCAGATGTGCTGCATGTGGTGGTGTGGACTAGGCGCGGAAGCGGCTTCCAAACAAAAAAGCTCAACGACCACGCATGGATATATCCCACCAATTCATTTTTCGGATTTAAAGCACTGTCCATGATGCGCACGGCGCGCTTTCAGGTGTCGTGGCAAAAGGAGTTCCGCGCGCACGTGGTGTACTCCGACGATGTGCGTGCCAGCGGGTGGGCAGGGGCGTGGCTCGCGTTTTGGTACGACAAGGTGTGGGTGGTTAACATCCGCACCTACGAGTGGGGTGCCCGCGCATTTCGCCAACCACTGAGTTTTTTTGGGGCCATGCCACTGTCCCTGGTGTTGCCGCTTGCACACCGTATCTGTATTTTTTCGGATATAACCCGACTGTACTTGTCTGTAACCGCGGCACATCATGAAGATAAAATAATTGTATTCCCGCGTTTATACGATACTGAAAGTGCAGACAAAGAACCACTACTATTTGATGTTAAACAAAAATACCCAGAGATAAATTTTTCATTATTAGTTGCTACGACATTGGGGAGCAAAAAAAAGCTCTCTGCCGCTTTGGGTACGTTGGCGCTGCTGCGGGCAAATCCGTCCTATCAAAAAGCTGGGCTGATTGTGGTCGCGTTGGGTGGGAGTAAATGGTGGTGGCGTCTGCGTGCGTGGATCCGTGGACTCCGCTCGTGGGTACATTTTGAAGATGCGCAGGCGTTGGTGTCGTGTCTTAAAACCGCCAACATCTTTTTATATCTTTCTGGCGGCGAAGAAAACGAAGATGCTTTTATCCGCGCTGCGGCGGCACACACACCCATTATCGCGGTGGATACCAAGATAACGCACGCGCTTATTAAAGACGGGGTCAATGGTCTTGTGGTGCCCGACGCGTCGCCTGCCACCTTGTCTGCAGCTATTATGCGCACCAACGAAAGTTCGCAACGCGAGATATTCCGGGTTAACTCGAGCTTGTATATGACCCAAATGGTCATGGCAAGTCCGCAAGAGGTGGTTGCGGCACTGCAAGCGCTGTGGGACTACCAAGAGGCGCCACCGCAAATGGAGGTGATGCCCAACCTCGACCCGCACCCGCTGGCGGCGCCAATGCCCACGCGTCTAGATAAATTTAAACAAATCTGGAGGGAGATGTTCCCCAAAAAAGAATCTCACTTAGAGGTTTCAAACAGGTTGGAGTAGGACACTACGCAAACAAACTCTCTACCACGGCTTTTACTACCGAGCCATCCGCTTTGCCTTTAAGGTCTTTCATCAAGGCGCCCATGAGTTGATTTGCTTTTGTTTTGTCGGTGATACCCAGCTCTGCTGCTTTGGCCACTGCCGCTGCGCGCACCGCGTCCTCAGGCATCTGCGCGGGGAGCATGCTCTCAAGTATCACAAGTTCGGCTTTTTCTGTTTCGGCCAAGTCAGCGCGGCCACCTTTTTCGAACTGCTCTATAGAGTCTTTGCGCTGTTTTGCGGCGCGGCGCACGAGCGCCATGATGTCGTCTTCGGGTAGTGTGTCGGTCGGTTTATTGCCTTTAGCTACGAGGTCGTTGGTGACCATGGTTAAAATGCCGCGTATAACAGACAAGCGCACTGTATCTTTGGCACGCATAGCGTCCTTCATCGATTCTCGCAGGTCATTTTGTGTCATTCTGGCATTCTATCATGTAGAATAGGGGTATGGAATGGCTTATCGTGGTGCTTTTGGTTGCTAACTTGGGGCTGGTTGCGTACTTTTTTCTGCGTCCAAAAACAGATGCGCCTGCGGACACGCAGGGGTTGATGTTGCTACAAAACCAACTTGCCGAGCTCACTCGTGCCATGGATACAAAACTGGGAGAAGGGACAAAGAACATGTCTGAGTTTATGTCGTCGCAGTCAAACCAAATCAGCCAGCAGTCCGACCAAGCGCGCGCGCTGATGGCCACTATTACCAAACAGGTGAGCGAGCAGCTTATCGAGGTGGTTAAGGGGGTGACCCAAACTCAGGAGTCTACCAAGCAGGTGTTTGTGATTGCCGAACAGTTATCGAATTTGGAAAAGGTGCTCAAAAACCAAAAGCAGCGCGGTAACTTGGGCGAGGCATCGCTAGAGCTGGTGATGAGCAACATCCTGCCGCCTGGCGCCTACGCTATGCAGTACGAGTTTCCTGGCGGCGAAACGGTGGACGCAATAATTCGCACCAAAGAGGGGATTATCCCTGTGGACGCAAAATTTCCACTAGAAAACTACACCCGTCTGCATGACGAAAAAGACGACATTCGCCGGGTAGAGTTTGAAGAAGCATTCAAGCGCGACCTCAAAAAGCGCATCGACGAGACCAGTAAATATGTGCGGCCCAAGGATGGCACGCTTTCTTTTGCGTTTATGTACATACCTGCCGAGAGTATTTACTACGACCTGCTTAACGACGGGGTGGGGGCGGTCAACACGCGCAGCTTGCTGGACTATGCGCAAAACGACCGCAAGGTTATTATTGTGTCGCCCACAACCTTTGCTGCCTACCTGCAGTCGGTGCTGTATGGATTTAAAGCATTTAAGATAGAAGAGCAGGCAAAAGATATTGCTAAGAATGTCGAGGCGCTAGGGCGGCATATAAACGCCTACCAAGACTATTACAAAAAGCTCGGAGCATCGCTTTCGACCACGGTTAACCACTATAACGCGGGCACCAAGGAGCTGGGCAAGATAGAAAAGGACGTGCTCAAAATAGACGCCTCAACAGACATAAATATAGACATAGGGCTGCTAGATAAGCCTATTTTAGAGGGTAAGGAATAGGGGTTTTAGCAGACTACCAAAGGCTCTTGCGCCCCGCTCTGGGGTAAGGTATATTACTCTGGCATGGCCACAGCAGAAAAAACAGCAGAAATAAAGGAGTTTGCGGTAATCCAGACCGGCGGCAAGCAATATATTGTCTCGGAAGGGGATACACTCAAAATCGAGAAGATGCCTGGCGACCACCAGGTGGGCGACTCTTTTGTGTTTACTGATGTGCTTTTGGTAGACGATGGTTCTAACACCACCATCGGCACACCAACTATCCCTGGGGCAAAAGTCTCGGCAGAAATCCAAAAAATCGCCAAAGCCAAAAAGGTGGTGGTTATCAAATACAAAGCAAAGAGCAACTACTTTAAAAAGCGCGGACATCGCCAACCTTACTTTGAGGTTAAGATAACTAAACTCTCCTAATCTACAACCCGAGGGGTTTAGATAAGAAAAAAGAAAACCATCCGTACGGATGGTTTTTTATATGGCGGCCCCTAGCTTTGGAGCCAAAGGTTTGCTTGTTGCAGGACAGTCTGTCCCATGAAATCTTGCGCAGTCCAGGTTGTGGTGAGTGTTGGTTTCTTACCAACCTCATGGATGCAACCAAAAAAGACAATCTGCTGATCTTGACTTAGGCCAAGCAGGGCCTTACCTGCCATGTACCTCCGCTGTAATTCTGCGGCGGCGATGCACAGGCTTGCGTCTTGTTTTCGTGCGTCTGCGACAATCTGCGCAAGCGCGTCAGAATCTATCGTTCTTTGTTGTTTGACTGTAATGAACTGTATTGGTTTGGACATTGTCCCCCTCCTGTTTTGTATCGACCACAATTGGTCACTTTTGCTAGGGTAGCAAATAGCGCCAAAACCAGCAAGACTTATCCACAGTTTTCCTTACGAAGGTCAGTCCTTCGCGAAGGACTGACCTTCGGGAGCTCAGGTGGGGATAACTTTGGCGGTACAGATGGGGATAGAAAGGGCCTGGTTTCTAGTTGCGGGAGTTGAGGGCGTTTTGGATGGTGTCTGGGTCGGCATATTCCAGCTCCGAGCCGGTGGAGAGTCCGCGGCCGAGCGAAGAGATTTTAAAGGACAGACCCTCAGCAATAGGGAGCAGTTTTTCTTGCAAAATAAGCCGGGTGTGGTCGCCCTCAGTGGTGGCAGAGAGGCCTAAGATTACCTCTGTAAGTTTGGACTCGGCGGCGTCTGTCTCGACTCGCACAAGCAACTCACGCAAGCGTATGTGTTTGTGCGATTCTTCGCTGGCAAGTGGGATAGTGCCGCCCAGTACAAAGTAGAGGCCACGGAAGCCGCTACGCTCGACGTTTTCTATATCAGCATCCTTTTCCACCACAAAAAGTATGTGCCCGCGCGCGGGGTCGCGGCATATGTTGCACAAATGGACCGCAGTTTCGGGGTTGGTCGCAAACCATCGGAAGCATTTTTTGCACTGGCTGGTCTGGGCGCCAAGATAGCGTATCGCGTCTGCGAGTTGTAGGCGAAGTGATGGCTGCTCGGCAAGCAGGTGTTGCACAAACCGTCGCGCTTGCCGGGGGCCAATACCGGGGAAGCGCTCAAAGAGGGAAGTGAGGGTCTCTATCGGATTCATGATCTAGATATGCGTATTAAAAATCTTTGTTTGCTGTATCAAAGGAGCCGAACTCGCTCTTTTCGAGCGTAACAAAGGTGGTGCGCTTGTCGTCGAAGTACAATTCGACCATGCCCACAGGGCCGTTGCGGTGTTTTTCTATCATAATTTCGGCAATATTTGGACGCTCACTTTCTTTGTTTGTTTTGTCTTCACGATGGATAAACATAACCACGTCGGCATCTTGTTCGATGGAGCCAGAGTCGCGCAGGTCGGAGAGGCGTGGTTTGCCACCGCGCTGCTCCACCGCACGCGAGAGCTGCGAGAGTGCAAGCACTGGTACGTCTAGCTCGCGCGCCAAGTTTTTGAGCGAACGAGAGATCTCGGTGACTTGTTGCACCATAGAGTCGGAGGCTTTGGCGCCGGTGGGCACCATGAGCTGCAAGTAGTCGACAATAAGCAGCCCCAAGCCTTGCTCGCGTTTAAGGCGTCTTGCGACAGAGCGCATTTTTAAAATATTGGTGCCTGGTTGGTCATCTATAAAAATAGGCGCTTGCGAGAGACGGTCGTATGCGTCGCGGATGCGAGAAAAATCTTCCGGGTCGCTGATGCGGCCTGTGCGGAGGTTCCATGCATTAACACGTGCTTCGGCTGCAACCATACGGTCAACTAGCTGTTGTGCGCTCATCTCGAGCGAAAAGACGCCCACAGTGGTATTGTGTTGCACCGCTGCTTGGCGGGCGATGTCTAGCGCAAAGGCAGTCTTACCCATAGAAGGCCGGGCGGCCAAAATAATCAAGTCTGACTTTTGAAGGCCTGCCAGCAGGTTGTCGAGGTCGCGAAAGCCGGTCCGCACGCCGCGCAACTCGTCCTTGTGTTCTTGCAGGTGTTCCAGCCGTGCCCACGCGTCGGTCAGCGTCTCGCGTAGCGATGTAAATTTAGACAGAGTAGGGGAGGAGGTTACCTCGTAGACGCGCTTCTCTGCTTTGTCGAGCGTCTCGTCTATCTCGCTGCCCTCGTCGTAGCCAAGTTCTGCAACAAACTCTCCGGCGTCTATCAAGTTGCGGAGCATGTATTTTTTTTGCACTTGCCCAGCGTAATGTCGCGCGTTACTTGCGGCCGGCACTTCGCTCGCTAAGTCTGCTAAGTACGCAACGCCGCCAATACTTTCCAGCGCTCCTTGGTCGGCTAATTTGGCACGCACACTTTCAATGTCGATGGGTTCGTTTTTGCCAAACAACGCAAGCATTGCGCGGTAAAGGATGCGATGCTTCTCGCTATAAAACGCATCAGGGGAAATAACATCAGTTGCCTCAAGCATACCCTCGGGGCGTATGAGCAAAGCGCCAAGCAACGCCTTTTCAGACTCGAGTGTTTGGGGTGGCATACGCAACCCTTTGTGTTCTCCTTTAGCCATTGTCTCTCAAGAGTACCTCTATTTAGCCAGTGGGGAAATATGGACAACTGGTCGAACAACTGGTGGACAAAAACTATGCCTCTGGCTGTGCTATTTTAGCCACGGTTTGGCCTTCTGGTGTGTCGACTACCTCGTAGCCCAACTCGTGTAATTGTGCACGCAGTGCATCTGCCTGGGTAAAGTCTTTTTGCGCACGCGCTTCTTCGCGCTGGGCGAGTAGTGTCTGTACTTGGGAGGGGAGGTCGCCTTGGGTGATCGTGAGCTTGTGCGGAGGTTTAGTATCGACAAGTCCCAAACAAAGTACTCGGTCCATCGCTAGAATAGTCGCACGTTTAGTTTGGGGTTCAACTGCTTTGTCTTTAAGGAGTGTCCACACAAGCGCGAGCGCTTTGGGGGTGTCGAGGTCGTCGGCAAGTGCAGTATAAAAATCTTGTAGGTATTGTTCGTCTGGGTTGCCGCCTTGGGGGAGTTCGATGTACGCGCGCTTAAGCCGGGCAAGCGCGGTGTTGGCGCCGTCTAGCGCATCCCAGGTAAAGTTTGCCGTAGAGCGGTAGTGTGCGGTCAAAAACCAATAACGCAGCGCTCGCGCAGAAAAACCCTTGTCGAGTATGTTGTGTAGGTAGACCGTGTTGCCGAGTGATTTGGAAATTTTCTTGCCTTCTATGGTGATGTGATCGTTGTGGAGCCAATGTTGCACAAACCGTTTGCCGCTGGCGGCCTCGGCCTGTGCTAGCTCGTTGTTGTGGTGTACAGGGATGTGTTCGATGCCGCCGGTGTGGATGTCTATCTGTTTACCCAACAGAGTAAAAATCATAGCGGTGCACTCGATGTGCCAGCCGGGGAAGCCAAGCCCCCAAGGCGACTCCCAACCAAGCGTGCCGTCTGACTTCCACAACACAAAGTCTATAGGGTTGCGTTTTTCTTTATTTTGTTCGATGCGTGTGCCTTCTTGCTGCCCAGCCAAGTTGATGCCACCAAGCTTGCCGTATTGGGTAAATTTTGCCGTATCAAAATATACGCCGTTTTTTGTTTGGTATGCGTAGCCTTTTTGCTCGAGCGTTTGTATGAGGGCTACTTGCTCTTGTATGTAGTCGCTTGCGCGGGGGAAGGTAATTTTAGTACGGTCGACGCCAAGGGTTTCTATATCCACAAAATACTCTTCCATATATTTTGTCGCCAAGGTGCGCATGTTTTCGAGCGTCAGCTCCATACCTTCGCGCTTGAGCCCTGTGGTCATTTTGTCTTCACCCTCGTCTGCATCGGAAGCGAGGTGCCCAAAGTCGGTGATGTTTATTGCTTGCTTAACGTTGTATCCCCAGGCCAACAAGACGCGGCGCAATGTGTCGGCAAACACTGCGGCGCGCATGTTGCCTATGTGTTGCGTGCCATATACGGTGGGGCCGCAGTTGTACATCTTGACCTCATATTTAGAGAGCGGCACAAATACCTCGGCAGTGCCCGAGAGAGTGTTGTGGAGTCTAAGCGGCGGGAGCGTGCTCATGGCCGGTTTTGGTCGTCGCAAAAATGAAAACATGGGGTTTATAGCCAGCCTTTGTGTCTAAAATATACAAAAAAGCTTGCGGCAAGTACCATCATCATACCAATCACCATCCAAAAGTCACCCGACAGTCCTACGATAGGAAGGTAGGAGGTGTTCATACCAAATACACTCGAGATAAGGGTAAGTGGGAAGGTGACAAACGCCATAATAGTAAGCGTTTTCATTATTTCATTTTGCTTGGTCGAGAGGAGTGAGTTGTTGGTCTCGCGTAGCTCACCCAACGAGTCGTGTAGGCCAGTGAGCACCCGCTCGACCCGGTTATAGGCGTTGGTCAAGCTACGCACATGGTAGGAAAACTCTGGACCAAACATGCGTGTGCCGGCAGGGTCAAAAGACAGCAGCATTTCATTGTGCGGTGCAAGCGACTGACGGAAGTCATGTATGTTGCGCCCTACTTGGGAAAGTTGGGCAACCATGCGGCGTTCATCGCCGCGGAAAATATGCTCTTCGATATTCCATAGCCGCTTGCGCAGTGTGTCGCACTCGTTGAGCAGTGCTTGGTAGAGATTTTGTGTCATCGACACAAACAAGTGTCCGCCGTGGGTTGTGGTGCTGTCGCGGCCAAGCACTTCTTCAACCTCGAACGCTTTTGCAAACGAGTGTAGCGGGTCCACGTTTTCGTACCGGGTGGTGATCAAAAAATTTTTGCCGATAAGAAAGTCTATTTCTTGTTCGGGGTGGCGGTGTGCGCCATGCAACACAGGGAAGTGGAGTATGACATAGAGGTGGTCGCTGCGCTGTTCGACCTTGGACTTATAGGAGGGTAGCAGTAGTTCTTCGGCAATGAGAGGGTCGATACCAAACTCCTGTATGAGCGAGCGTACTTCTGCGGAGGAAGGGGAGACACAGTCTACCCAGGTTACGTCTTTGCGCGCATACCGTGTCAACATACTCTCGAGTATACCATGTGGTATAATGGTCGGTATGACTAAAACACAGGGTAGTGCTGTTGCGGTGGTGCTTAGTTTGCTCATAGCCTTTGGCGGCGGTGTATACGCCGGTGTCTCGGAGCGACAAAGTTTTGCAGCAACAAGCACCTCTTTTGCAAACCCTGCCGACATAGACATGCAACAGTTTTGGGAGGCGTACCAAGTGCTCAACACCAAATTTGTGATGTCCAACTCGTCCAGTACGCTCCCTACGACCCAAGAGCAGATATACGGCGCCATCTCCGGCCTTGCGCGAAGTTTTGGTGACCCGTACACGGTCTTTTTGCCGCCCTCGGATGCACAAGTTTTCCAAGAAGACATAAGCGGCTCGTTTGGGGGCGTTGGTATGGAGATAGACAACAACGCCGACGGTGACTTGGTGGTCGTGGCACCACTCAAAGACTCTCCGGCAGAGCGCGCAGGTATCCGCAGCGGCGACATTATTGCGCGCATAGGTACTACGAGCGCTATATCTATAGACAGCAACGAGGCAATTAAGCTAATTCGTGGACCCAAGGGCACGCCCATTGAACTAACCTTTTTGCGCCCGGGCGAATCAGAGCCTCGGGTGGTGTCGGTGGTGCGCGACACAATTAGCATCCCGGTGCTCAAGTCGTACAAGCGCGACGACGGTATCTTCGTTATCGAATTGTACAGCTTCTCTCAAAACTCAAGCAACCTCTTCCGCAATGCATTGCGCGAGTTTGTGCTTTCGGGGAGCAGTAAACTCTTACTTGATTTGCGTGGTAATCCAGGTGGCTACCTAGAGGCTTCGGTGTCTATGGCCAGCTACTTCCTGCCGGTGGGGGATATTGTGGTGACCGAAGACTTTAAAGGTAAACAACAAAATACTATACACCGCAGTTTGGGCTATAACGTGTTTGCAAATAAAAAAGGCTTCAAAATGGCAGTACTTATTAACCAAGGCTCCGCTTCGGCATCAGAGATTTTGGCAGGTGCTTTGGCACAACATGGTGTAGCTAAGACCGTGGGTACCCGCACCTTCGGCAAAGGCTCTGTACAGCAGCTGGTAGAGTTGGGTGGTGGTGCCGAGCTTAAAATCACCATCGCGCGCTGGCTAACCCCAAACGGCATGTCTATATCTGATGGCGGACTCGTTGCAGATATCCAAGTAGAACGCACAGCAAAAGATGTGGAGGCAGGCAAAGACCCGCAAACTGATGCAGCGGTGAAGTACTTGCTGGGACGATAAACATAAAAAGTAAACGTCGACCAAAAGGTCGACGTTTGTTGACTCGCTCTACAGATGGCGTGTGTCTTCGCCCTGTAGTCGGTTAAATTGCGCCAAGGTAGACGCGGCGAGTGCGGTGTCGCCGCACAAAACTTCCAAGAAGGGTTTCATCCAGGCAATAAACGCGGCATACTCGCCCGAACTTGCGGTGGTGCGTATGTCCGGGTAGTGCATGATGTTGTGCACTAAGACCGCAATTTGTGCCGCATTCCAGGTTTCTACCCCTTCCATCTTTTCAGCAATGTTTCGGAAAAGTGCTTTGCGCGTGCCTTCTGATAATGTCAGAGTGTCTGTGCGGATTGTCTGGTTGTGCTGCTGGTATGCCGCTTCGAGTTGTGCGGCGAGAGAGTGTGCGTTCAGCATTTGTTTGTTCCTCCCGATCCACAAGATGCAACTGCGCTCTATTTCATCATTTTTTAAAATTTCTGTCAAATAGATTAAATACAGTATTTTGAGTACACTTCTGGTATGAAAGTAATCTTTGTAAAGGATGTGCGCAGGGTTGGGCGGGCAGGGGAGATAAAAGACGTGGCCGACGGCTATGCGGCTAACTTCCTTTTCCCTAGCAAATCTGCCGAGCCAGCAACGCCCGAAAAGGTGGCCCAGATAGAAAAACAAAAACAGGCGGCAGCAGAGGCGGCGCGTAAAGAGGACGAAGTGTTGGATACCAAAGTCGCCTCGCTTAATGGTAAAAAAGTAACTATTGCGGTACGCGCAACCCCCAAGGGTGGCTTATTTAAAACAGTAACCGCAAAAGATATTGCCAAAGCTATTTTAGGAGAACATGCGCTGCAGATACCCGAAGCATGCTTGGCCTTGCCTGAACATATGAAGACGGTGGGCGAACATACGGTGCAGGTAGTTTCCAAAAATAAAAAGGCGGCAATAACTGTGGTTATTACCGCATCCGCTATATAAAAAATCGCTAGTTTATTGAGTAACTACGTCCACCGCAGAGCGCTTGGTGGTGTGTCCGTCAAAGCCCACTTTGCGGACATTGCGGAAGGCAACAACGCCTTCGGTGAGTGCGAAAATAGTGTGGTCTTTACCAAGACCTACGTTGCGACCAGGGACCATCTTGGTGCCGCGTTGACGCACGATGATGTCGCCTATGTGCGCCTTTTGGCCGGCATAGAGCTTAACCCCCAAGTATTTTGGTTTTGAGTCGTTTAGGTTTTTAGCTGTGCCGCCCGCCTTTTTTGATGCCATATACTATACTTATCTGTACTGAGCATGCTACCAAAAAGCCTCAATTTTAGCAAGGTCGCGGCAAGCCCCTGGGGCGCGGCTTTGGCAGTGGTGCTGGTGGGGGTGGCGGCCTTTGGTTTGGGCCGTTTGTCGGTACTGCACGAGCAAAAAGGTGGGATGCGCATATACGCCCCGCAGCCTGCAGCAGTGGGGGAGGCACGGGTGTTGGCAGTGCCTACGGCAGAGGCTCCAAAGCGGCCCGTGCCCCTGCCCAACCAACCCAAGAACTTTGTCGCCTCTAAAAACGGCACCAAATACTATGCTGCGGGGTGTTCGGGGGCTGGGCGCATCAAGCCAGAAAACCAGGTTTGGTTTGGTAGTATTGAAGATGCAGAGGCTGCTGGGTATACACTAGCAGCAAACTGCATCCTGCCATAACACTCGCCACTAATAATTAAAATTCTCTTATGATTATTGTAGATGTAGAAGCCAGCGGTGTCAGTTATGAAAAATGCTCCATAGTGAGCGTGGGGGCTCTCGACTTGGCCAATCCATCCCGCCAGATGTATGCAGAGTGCCGCATTTGGGATGGTGCGCATATAGAAGACGGGGCGCTTGAGGTAAACGGCTTTACACGCGAGCAGATAACCGACCCAAGCAAGCAGTCCGAGGCCGATTTGGTGCGTGCGTTTATAGCGTTTGCAGAGGGGGCAGATGAGCAGACACTTGCCGGACAGAACGTGTCTTTTGACAGAGACTTTTTGCGCGCGGCTGCTGTGCGCGCTGGGCACACCAACTGGCCCTTTGCACACCGCACACTCGACACGCATACGCTGTGCTATATGCACATGGTCAAGCGGGGAGTAGTGCCACCAACCGACCCGGTAAAAAAACACTCCGCGCTTAACTTGGACGCGGTGCTTAACTACTGCGGTATCCCAGATGAGCCCGATCCGCACAATGCGCTTACCGGGGCAAAGTCCCATGCGGAGGTTATTTCGCGTCTGCTATATGGCAAAAAACTCCTGCCAGAATTCGAGAATTACGCCCTACCTTGGTAAATTTGCAAGGTCAAAAAACCCTTTAAACACAACGTATTTTCTCGTCAAGCCGATATCCACAGTGGGGGATGGGGTAGGCATTTTTCTTGTCAAGGGCTGTTCTTGACCCCCCTCCTTAAAACCTGGTACCCTTTCTGTATCCCTGGTGTCGAGCCAGGGCTTTTTCTTTGCCTGGGTATGCCCTTGTGGCACTAGCCCGGCACTGCTAAATACGCTTACTAAAACATTTACAACTGACCTATGCCTCTTACCGCTTCACTTGCGTTGGCTCTCTCGGTCGCTTTTGCGCCCAGTGCGCCAGCTGCGGAGCCTGCGTTTGTTACTGCACCGCAGGCACAGACAGTGCATGAGTATATTGCAGAGTATTTTGCCGACGTACCTATCATGGTTGATGTGGCCAAGTGCGAGTCGCACTTTCGCCAGTATGACCTCAGTGGGTCTGTCTATCGCGGCAAAGTAAATAATAAAGACGTCGGGGTAATGCAGATAAACGAGTATTACCACCTTAAACGCTCGAAAGAGCTTGGGCTAGATATACACACCATGCAGGGCAACGCCGCATACGCGCGCTACCTGTATGAGCGAGAAGGTGTAACACCGTGGATGTCGTCGTCTCCTTGTTGGGGCAACAGCAAACACATGGCGCTGGCCAAATAAAGAGCTTACACAAAAAACAACACCCGGGGAATTCCCCGGGTGTTGTTTTTTATATTAGGTGTGGTCGGTGCTCCATCTGCCCGAGCCGTACGCCACCACGTACAATAAACCGCCCACAATAGCCATCCGCTGCAAAAACAAGTGCGTGCCGGCGGCATCGTTTGCGTTAAACAAAAACCCAGCTACCAGTGCAATGTAGAATGCCAGCACTGCGGCGCACAGGCGCGTGTGGAAGCCCACTACCAGCCCAATGCCACCGAGTACTTCTATGGCGCCAACGAGCGTTGCCAAAAAGACCGAGCTAGGCAGCCCTGCCGTGGTAAGCATCTCGGCGGTGGCGGGGAGGTGGAGCAGGGTTTGTACCCCATTCCACAAAAAGAACCCGCCTAGTAATATCCTGCCAAATAGTGGTGCGTAGTTTTTTATCAATCGATTCATATGCTTCCCATTGTAGCGCATCTTTTAGCTGCTCCTGTGCTACGTTCGACGCTAGATGTAGACATCGACTGATCTAATATCAATCGGTTCTTTTTATATAAAAATGGGGGAGCGACTCCCCTGCTTAAAAGCGAAAATTTTGACCCTTGGGGAAGAGGGGTGATTTAGAGAAAGGTTGGCAGTTGGTGTAGGAAAGTATGCCCCTAGAATGCCCCAGGAGTGTTTGGAAAGATCTAGGACGAGGGAAAGGTCGGGGCGTATGTATGCGCGAGCCAGAGGCTTTATAGGAAGAAGCCTTTTGTGCCTGGAATACGTCGCAAAAGGTATATTGTGCGACGTATATACATTCAAAGCGTGGCCTATACCCTAGCTCTAGATTAGTAATTAAATTTTTTAACTTCCCCTCCCCTCTACTCGCCCGCAACTTTTTAAAATAAAAATCTAGTAAATTGTTTGTGTACTTTTGTATCAAACTCATTCCCTCAAACCCCTCCCCCGGTTTTTTTGGATTTTGGCAGGGGAGTCTGTTCAGTAAAAATGATAAGATGTGTCCATGGACCCAAAGAAATACCGGGCACAGATGCAGGCCCTCCTGTCCCCCGCCGAGAAAAAAATATTACAAAAACTCTCTACCCCAAAAAAGATTCAAGACTATCTAGATACGCTCAAAGTAAATTTTGAAGTAGATGGCGAGACGCTGATGTCGCCGCGCAGGGTTATGCGCACGGGCCGGGCACACTGCATAGAGGCGGCGCTGTTGGCTGCGGCTGCCTTGGCGTACCACGGTCGCCCGCCATACCTTATGGACTTTCAAACCCGCGAGTACGACGAGGACCATGTGGTTGCAATATTCGAGGATAATGGTTTGTGGGGCGCTATAAGCAAAACCAACCACGCCATGCTGCGCTGGCGCGACGGCGTATACGCAAGCCCACGCGAGCTAGCGATGTCATACTTCCACGAATACACTATGAGCGACGGTCGCAAGACCATGTTGGCATACTCGGAGCCTTTTAATATGCGCCAATACAAACTGGAGCAGTGGCTCACCGTGGAAGAAAATATGGAGTGGTTCGCCGACGATATAGACGAGGCGCCACACTCCCCTGCAGCGCCAAAAAATATACTGCGCACACTCCGCCCAACTGCCCCAATTGAGAGAAAGATTCTACTTTTGGTAGAACAAAAAGACCCAAGAAAAAAAGAATAGAGATTAGTTTTTGACCCCTATCCCCTGTCTAAAGAGGTAGAGAATAATACCGACAAATAGTGCGAGCATGCCAAGCAACACACCAAAACAGACCCAGATATTGATGTCGCTTATACCAAGGAACCCATAACGGAAGGCATTGATCATGTAGAGTATTGGGTTAAACATCGACACCTGCTGCCAAAATGGCGAGAATTGGTCTATAGAATAAAAGATGCCGCCTAGGTAGGTCAGTGGGGTTAGGACGAACGTGGGGACTATGGAGATGCCGTCAAACCCCTTGGCAAAGACGCCGTTTATAAGCCCGCCAAGCGAAAAGAGCACCGAGGTAAGCACGGCTGCGAGTATCAGCACCACAACATTAAACACTGCTAGGTGGGTAAAGAAGAGAGACACAATAAGCACCAGTATGCCCACCAACAAGCCGCGCAAAACTCCCCCACTGACAAACCCTACCACCACAGTCCAGTTGGGCATCGGCGACACCAAAATTTCGTCTAAGGTGCGTGTCCATTTTGCAAAATAAAATGTCGAGACGGTGTTCATGTACGAGCTGGTTATGATCGCCATCATGATGAGGCCCGGAACGATAAACTGTATATACTCGAAGCCGTCTATGGGTGCTAGCTGTGATCCGATGAATTTACCAAACACCACAAAGTACAGTGTGGTGGTAACAATGGGTGGCAGCAGCGTCTGCGACCAAATGCGTATGATGCGCACAAACTCGGCGCGCAACATGGTGTAGTAGGCTATGGCTATTTTTTGTGGAGTCATATTATTTTTGGCGAATGAGTTCGAGGTATACGTTTTCGAGCTTGTCTTTGCCGTGGCGCTCGAGCAAGCCTTGCATAGACTCGTGCACCAATATTTTCCCGTGGTTTATGACCGCTACGTTGCGGCACAGGTCTTCGGCTTCTTCGAGGTAGTGTGTGGTCAAAATAATGGTCGTGCCGCTCGCGTTTAATTTGCGCAAAAACTCCCACATGCCCAGGCGCATCTCAACATCCACGCCTGCCGTCGGCTCGTCGAGTATAAGGAGCTTGGGTGCGTGCACCAACCCACGCGCAATCATCAAACGGCGCTTCATACCTCCCGAGAGTTTTTGCGAAGGCTCGTTGCGCTTGTCCCAAAGCCCCAGTTCTTTTAAAAGCTCTTCTGCGCGGGCAATAGCTTCGGTGCGCGGCATCCCATAGTACCCTGCTTGGGTAACTACTATGTCGATTACTTTGGCAAAAATATTAAAATTAAACTCCTGTGGCACCAACCCAATATGGGTTTTGGCTTTGGGTGCGTCGGCGTCAATTGAGGTACCAAATACTTCTACGCTGCCGCCGGTTTTGGTGACTAAGCCAGACAAAATACCTATAAGGGTGGTCTTCCCTGCCCCGTTTGGCCCCAAAAGCGCAAAAAAGTCGCCCTGCTCTATCGCTAGGTCGACCCCTTTAAGCGCCTCGGTACCGGTGTCGTAGGTTTTTTTGAGGCCTGAAATGGAAACTGCCGGAGTCATTACTCCGGCAGTATACCACACCAAAAGAAAATTCTCTTTTAGTAGAAAACCCTTTGTTACATGCAGACTTTGCAGTCTTTTTTGTGTCCTACGACGAGCCACGCTGCAGAGAGACCAACCAAGACATAGACAATTCCCTCGAGCTGCATATTTGAGCCCAAGAGCATGTGTACGAGGTTCCAGTCTGCGCCATTGCCTACGAGCCAGCCCAACCCAACAAGTCCCCAGTTGAGGGCACCGACCACAGTAAGTACGAACGTTACGAAGTGAACTAATTTCATACGCTTTTTGATTTGAAAGAAAATAGGTGTGCGGCTCGACCGCTTCCGCCCTTCTAGTATGGGGCTTTTTACACAAATACCATAGCAGTGCGGTGGGGATAATTTTTTACAAACGAGTCAAGTACGACACGGGGTTTAGGTATGCGTTAAGTGGCGCAATGGGTACAGTAACGGTGTACCCGCTTTTGCATGTGTATTGCTTTAGAGACAGCGCTTCTGCTAAGTACACCGTAAAGTGCAGGTGCGGCCCGGTTGCATAGCCGGTGTTGCCTGCAAGCCCCACTACCTGGCCTGTTGTGACTGTCTGGCCCTTCTGTACGTTAATGGTCGAGAGGTGGGCATACAGTGTGGCTAGGCCGTTGGCGTGCTTTACAATAACCCATTTGCCATACTGGCAGGCAGCTACGGCTCCTTGGTTTACTTCAAACACCGTGCCCGAAAGCGCTGCGCGCACCGGCGTGCCCACGCTCGCACGCATGTCTATACCGTCGTGTGTGCCCGAGGTGTACAAACGCCCCGCGTCTATGGTTTTGCCAAATTGCTGTGTGATAAACGGCGCATCCAGCGGCCAACGTAGCACCCCGCTCCCCGCCTGGGGGATGTTGGTTGCGTCAGCAGATTTAAGTTGTGATGCCAGCTCAAAGAGTACGCGTTCAAAGGCCGCTTGCTCGGCCTGTTTTTGCGCAATAAGTGCCTGATAGTTGGATTCTTTGTTTTTGGTCTGCTGCAGTAGTTTATTTTGTTCGTCGCGCGCCACAGCCAAGCTCTGTTTTTCTTGTGCGAGTTTTTGCTGCAGCCTTGCCAGTTCGTCGCGCTTGTCTTCTGCAACGTCTTTGCTGACGGTCAGGTCTGTTTTTAAATCAGACAATGCGACCACACGGTCCTGCAGCCCTAGCCGAAGTGCCGCTAGCGCTGTTGCTTCGTCAAAAAAAGACGACAATGTACCCCCGCCTAAAAGCATCACTGCCATAGGCTCTTGCTCTAACATGTCGAGCTGTCGCAGTGAGTTTGCTATCTGCCCCTTCACCCCGTCGATATTGTTTGCGGTGGTAGAGATACTGCCCGAGAGTCTCCCTATTTCGGTGTCTTTTTGTGAAATTTGCGTGTTGGTAAGGGAGATACTCTTGGTGGTTTTTTGAATGTTGAGATTGTAGCTGGCGACGGTGCTTTGGAGTGTTTGTTTTTGTTGGCTGGTTGCGTTGAGTTCGGTTTGGAGTTTCGCTATTTCTTTTTGTAGCTCGGCAATTTGTGCACTGTTTTTATTTATCTGCTCTTGTATGGCGTCGTTGGCCTCGCTGTATACAGGCACGAGCAGTAATACAAAAACAAGCAATGCAGCACAGAGGGTTCGCATTCCTCTACTTTAAAGCACGCGGGATGCTTGTGCAATGCGCTCGAGTGTTTTTTCTTTGCCAAGCAAGGCGCATAGTGTGAAGGGGTCAGGCGACTTCTCCTTTCCCGACAGCGCTACGCGCATAGGCCACAACACACCGCTTCTGCCCTGCTCTGTTGCGTAAGGAAATATAACTTCTTTCGTCCCTTCTGCGGTAAAGTTTGTAGATTCTATACTCTCCAACATCTCAGTTACTTTTTGTAGGTGTGCTTTTGCGGCTGCTGCATCTACTTTTGCGCCTTTAAGCAACAGTGCGGGCTCGTAGGTGATGTTGTCTTCCATAAACGCAAACTCCCCATCTGCCAGAGCTTGCAGGGCTTCGCCCAAAGTTTGTGAGCGTTCGCGCAATAGCGAGAGTATGTGCCCCAAATATGGCGGCAGCGGCGTCTCCCCTGCAAAAGTAACAAGACGCTCGGTAAACTCCTGGTCCGAGAGTTTTTTGAGATGCTCGTGGTTAAACCAGCGCATCTTTACTTCATCAAATATGGCGCCCGCTTTCTGTAACTTGTCTATAGAAAATCGCTCGATAAGCTCGTCTAGGGTAAACAGCTCTTCTTCTGTGCCCGGGTTCCATCCCAAGAACGCCAAGTAGTTGATAAGCGCTTCGGGGATAAAGCCTTGGGCACGATAGTTTTCTATCGACGCGCCGTGTTTGCGCTTTGATAGTTTGGAGCGGTCGGGTGCCAAGATAAGTGGAAAGTGTCCGTATACAGGACGTTCAAAACCAAGCGCCTCGAGTATGAGTATTTGCCGCGGCGTGTTGGATATGTGCTCCTCTGCGCGCAGCACGTGGGTCACCCCTGCGTCCCCGTCGTCCACCACTACTGCAAAGTGGTACAGAGGGTCGTCGATAGAGCGTGCGATAACAAAGTCACCCAAGTCTGTGGTGTCGACGCTAATGTCGCCACGCACCAAGTCGCTAAAGGTAACCACGCCTCCTGGGTTTTTAAGGCGCACCACTTCTACTGTCTGCGACGGATCATCTTTTTTTGGCTCTTTGGATAGGTATGCTTTGCCCGAAGCAACCAAAGATGCAAGCAGCTCTTTGTGGCGCTCTATGTGTTCTGACTGGCGATATTTTTTGTCTGGGAGTATCCCGCACCACTCAAAGTCGCGCCAAATAGCATCCACCCATTCTTCTTTGTTGCGCTCGCGGTCGGTGTCTTCGATGCGGACAAAATATGTACCTCCGTGCTGTTTGGCAAAAATATAATTAAACAGCGCGGTGCGGACCGTGCCTATATGCATCTGCCCCGTCGGGGACGGCGCTATCCGAGTAATCACTTTTTTAGAGTTCATGAGAGAGTGCGATGTCGAGTAGTGCGGTGGCTATAGTGTGTGCTGCGTCGGGGCGGCCAAACTCGCGTGCAGCAGCGCTCATGGTGCGGCTGATGTCTTTGTTATCAAAGATACGATTCACTTCTGACGCAAGTAGTTTTGGCGTGAGGTTGTTTTGTTGTATCACCACCGCAGCCCCACCGCGCGCGTACGAAAAGGCGTTTTTTGTTTGATCGTGCGATATTGGCTCGGGTATTGGCACCAAGATGGATGGTAGACCCCATGCTGCCATCTCAAAAATACTCCCCGCCCCTGCGCGCGATATGACCAGCGCGGCAACGCCGGCCGACATGCGCACGGCCAAGTCATTTAAATAGCCATACGGCTTGTATCGCTCGCGTAGTGCGGGGTCGGTTACTACCACTTTAACTCGCGAGGTCATGTCGTCGATGTTGGCGTCACCAGTTTGGTGGATGATTTGATATTTTTGAAGCAGCTCGGGTAATGCGTTAAGCACTACTTCGTTTAGCGCTTGCGCCCCTTGTGACCCGCCCCACACCAGTATGACCGGGAGCTCGGGGTTGAGTTTTAAAAACGCGTGTGCGCCTTCGCGCGCGGGCAACAACACAGACTTGCGCAGCGGGTTGCCAGTGTAGGCAACTTTATCGGCAGGAAAATATTCCGCCGCTTCTTTAAACGAGACCGCAACCTTGACCGCAAACTTGCCGGCCCAGCGGTTGACCCGGCTTGGTTCTGCGTCGGTTGCATAAATAACCACCGGGATGCGGAAAAAACGCGCCGCAAGCAAAGTTGGGAAGCTGCCGTACCCGCCCGTGGCAAACACTACGTCCGGATAGAGAAAAAATATACGCACGGTAGAGCGCGCGACCCCCCACGCAGTTTTAAAAAGATCAAAAAAGTTCCGAATAGAAAAGTAGTTGCGTATCTTGCCCGCAGCACTAGGTAAAAAGGTGATGTTGTGTGCAAGTAACATCTCGCGGTTGTATGGGTCTGGTGCGGCGTAATAGAGGTTTGGCTCAAGCAGCTTGCGTTCGCGCACCACGTCTTGCATTGCCTCGGCAACAGCGATGATGGGGTAAAAATGTCCTCCGCTCCCCCACCCTGTAAATAAAATCTTCATATGCTGTACTGTATCAAAAAAGCGCCCTTGCTGCTACGCTGCTTTGCTTTTGGCGTACCGCGACACGCTCAAAATTATCCCCACTTCTGCTAAGGCTAGGGCAAGTGCGGTGCCGCCGTGGGATACAAAAATAAGCGGCATGCCGGCAAGCGGCACCAACCCAATAGTGGAGGCGATGTTAATAAATGACTGCCCTACAATAAGCACCACCAACCCAACCACAAGTAGTGCGCCAAACATGTCCGGCGCGCGTGCTGCGATGCGGAATCCAAGCACTGCAAACATACCAAAGAGCACCACGAGTAATGTGCTACCTACAAACCCAAATTCCTCGCCTGCTACTGCGAATATGGAGTCGCCTATAGGTTCGGGTAGGTAGGAGAATTTTTGTATGCTCTGGCCAAAGCCTTTGCCTGTTGCCTGCCCCGAGCCAACGGCGATCAACGCTTGCTGTATCTGGTACCCAGCGCCTTGCGGGTCTTCCGCTTGGTTTGCAAAGGTGGCGATGCGTTGTGCGACGTGCGGGTAATAAAGCGCGGCGCCTGCTATGGCCACCACACCAACCAACCCCAAGAGCGCAATGTGCATGAATCGTCCTCCTGCCGCAAAGAGCATAGCAATAGTTGCCAAGCCGATAACCACGACGCCGTCGGTGTTTGGCTGCAGCAGCAAAATAACCGCAACGCTACCCACTATTGCCCCAAGTGGCACGATACCTCCTTTTAGGGTCGACACTTTTTTACCTTTTGCTGCATACACTGCGGCCAAAAAGAGCACGGTTGCAAACTTGAGTATTTCTTCTGGTTGGAAGGTAAATCCGCCTATCGCCACCCACCTCGACGCGCCCTTAAAGGAGAGTCCCACGTGCGGCACGAAGGTAAGCAAGGTTAAAAAAATAGCGAAAGCAAAAAAGTATGGCGTATAGATTTTGAGTATGCGGTAGTCTATGCGAGAAAAAAACACCAGCCCTATCCCGCCGCATACCAACCCCAAAAGCAGCTGACTTACCGCCACCGAGGTAAACGTGGCGCCAGTGCCGCGCGCAAGGAGCCCCAGCGCCGCAGAGGTAAATATAAGCAACCCAAACACCACTATGGCGCATACGACAAGCAAAAATGGCGTGTCGATGCTTTTTTTCACAACAGTGCTAGTGTCATGCCGATAATTGCTGCAAGGACGCCCACTATCCAGTAGCGCATCGTAACTTTGTATGGAGGCCAGCCGAGTGCCTCGAAGTGGTGGTGTAGTGGTGCGATGCGGAAGACTTTCTTGCCAAATATTTTTTTACCAAAAATTTGTATAACGTTTGAGGTGACTGTAGCTACTAGCAGAAGCGCTATCACCGGCAACACCGCAACTCCCTTACCGTCGCCTAAGGTGTCGGTCAAAAATGCAATAACCACCAACGCCAAGGTAAGACCCATGGTGCCCGTTTCGGAGAGATAAAACCGCGCAGGCGGAATGTTAAACCACAAAAACGCGAGCAGACCGCCCGATATGGCAGCCGCAAGTGCGGCTATATCCATTTGGTTTTGAAAGAAGGCTATCCCTGCGTATGCGGCAAAAATAGTAGAAAAAATACCCCCAGCTAAACCATCTATGCCGTCGATAACTCCACCTGCATATACAAACAGCGCTACTAACATAAAGAATGGAATAAACACAAGCCCCAACTCAATAGGCGTCGCCATAAATGGGAAGGACACAGAAGACACGTCCAGCTTGTAGTAAAACCAGCTTGCAGAAAGAAAGGCTATTGCGCCGACAATAGCTAGGCGTATTTTGAGCGACAATCCTGCTTTACCTTGCACCTCGAGCAAGTCGTCCACCAAACCAACCAAAGCACCAAGCACCAACGCTGCCAGTGGCACCCAGGTTTGGTTACGGCTGATAAACGCAACGTTGCTCATGGCGTCGGGGAACAATGCCGACAACGCCGACAAAAGCCCTGCGGTCAAAAGCACACTCCCCCACACCACAATGCCGCCCAACCGTGGGGTGCCGATGTCGCGCGTTTCGTGCAGGCGGTTAAATGTTTCGGCTGGTGTACCGTCGAGTGCAACCTTGCCGGCTTTGGGCTTCCACATCCGATATTTGTATAAAAAGTGATTCAAAAACGGCGTAACCGCTATGCCGATAAGAAATGCGGCTGTTGCAGGGATAAACAAAAGCATAGCGTCAAGCGTGTTCATGTAAGTTAGTTTTGATTAGTACGAATAGCGTGCACCAAGGTGCGGATATCAGCAAACCGCTCTTGTTCTGTAGAGCCCAAGACTACTGCGACCAGCGGGTGGCCTATCTCTATGTCGAACAAAACAACCAGGTTGCCGCCCGCTAGGTCAGTATAGCCGGTTTTGGCACCGATAAACCCAGGCAAGCTGCGCAGAGGTGCTGCGGTGGCAGCTGCAGAAAGCGTGCGGCCGCCGCTCACCACAGATACTTCCTGGTTGGTGGTGATGCTAAGGTATTGCGGATACTGTTTAAAAAATACAGAAGCCAAACGCGCAATGTCGTATGCCGACCCGTATGCACCAGCGGCGCTGCTGTTAATGTCGAGTCCTGTTGGGTTCAGGAAATACGTTTTGGTGAGTCCCATGTCGGCAGCAGTTTTGTTCATAGTGTCGAGGTAGTGGCTCCCCAGCTGCGCTGCTGCAGCGGCCATAGCATCGTTGGACGACGCTATAAGCCCCATGCGCAGCAGGTCGGACAAGGGCAGCACATCACCCGGGCGCAGCCCCCAGTCCCCGCTTGGCTCTAGGTCTGCTGGGGTGATGCGCACTGGAGTGTCTGGGGACAAATGATTGAGCGCAACTTCTGCGGTCATAAGCTTCGTCAACGATGCAAGCGGCAAAGGCACTTGTGCGTTCTTGGCATACAAAATACGACCGTCCGTAGGGTCATAGAGTATTGCTGCTTTGGCAATAAGCGCGCTGTCTGGCAGGGTTATGGGCCGAGGAAACACGACTGCTAGTTGTGTTTGTGTGGCGCGCGCATGCAAAAAAGATACCGCGAGAACGCCGCTACCAAAGGCAAGCACCACAAGCAATATGGCAAGTATTAATGCGGATGCAGATTGTAGTGCGCGGTGTAGAGTCATGAAATTTGTTCGGGTGCGGTGTTGTGATACGCGGCTTCCAGCTCTTTGAGTTTATTTTGTACTCCCTGGTAGTCGGGCAGGTCGCTTAAGTGTGTAACTCCCAAGGTTGCCAGGGCCTCGGTGGTGGGCTCGTATACAAAGCCGCCACGGCCAGTGCTTTTTGGATTGGCAGTTTTTTGGATCAAGCCGCGCATCAAGAGCGTGCGCACCGTCTGCGACGAATTGACCCCGCGGATAAAGTCTATCTCGCTGCGGCTTAAGGGGCCGCGGTATAGTACTGCGGCCAATACTTCGAGCCCTGCACGCCCTATGTCTTGCGAGTAGTCTTGTTTGCGCACCTGCTCGACCACTTCGGTGACGCTGGGTGCTACGCGTAGCTCGAGCACAGTGCCGTCGTCGACAAGTACCACGCCGCGGCTACCCTGTCGCAGTGTCTCTAGTGCCTCTTCAACTTCTCCTGCGCTACAGGCAAGCATCTCTGCCAGGTCGCTACGGCTAAGCGGCTTGCCCAGTGCAAACAGCAAAGCTTCTATTTGTGTGGCGCGTTCATTCATAGGTAGGTGTGGACACAGAGTCAGACTCCAGCATGATGTCGCTGAAATGCTCTCCCTGGTTTGCTCGTATTATACCCTGCTTCACCAACTCCAGCAGGGCTAGAAAACTCACAATAATGTCGTAACGTGCTTGTGCGTCGGCTTTTTGTCCCAAGCCGCTAAACTCTTTAAACGAAAGACGAAAGGCCGACGAGATGCGCGTGGACAGCTTTTCGACCATTTCTTCTATGGAGACTATTTTTTTGACCTCGACCTTGGGCAGGGCGAGCGATTTGGGGAATCCGTCAATTAACGTTTGCGCCGCGGCGCGCAGCGAGTCAAAGGTAATGCTAGGGTCGAATATAAAAAGAGGTTCTGGGTCGGGGGCGCTCCCCTCGAGCAACATGGGCGCTGGGGTGGCACCCAAAGTGCGCGCGGTGTCTTTGATGAGTTGATACACCGCCAAGCGGTACTCGAGCTCTTTGATATCGCGAGATTCTTCGGGCGACAAGTCGAGTGTGGGCAGCAGCGAACGCGACTTTATGAGCAACAGCGTCGCTGCAAGTGAGATAAACTCGGCAGTCTCCTCGACCGGCATCTCGTGCATCGCGTTGATGCGGGCAATATACTCGTCGGTGACTTGGGCAAGCGAAATGTCGTTTATCAAAAGCTTGCGCTTTTCTATCAAATCGAGCAAAAGGTCCAGCGGACCTTCGTATACAGATGTTTTTACAGTAAGGGGCATAAGGGTTAGAGCGACAGTGCAATAAGTCTTCAGGAGCATCCACAGCGCGACGGCGCGAGGACAGAGAAAATTTCCAGCCAGGAAATTTTCGTCTCCTGAAGGCTTGATTGCACGCTAGCTCTCTTCTATTTTACCCCCTTTTCTATTAATTTCAGAAGAAAACGCACCGGTGCCCCAGCAGCACCTTTTGCCAAGTGCTCGCCCGGGGTCGAGGTCATACGTGGCGCCATGTCTATGTGGGTAAAGTGGCACCCAAGCTCTTTGGCAAATTGCCACAAAAACATCCCGCCCGCTATAACCCCGCCATAGCGCGAGTTACCTGTTGTAGGGATGTTGGGGATGTCGCCAAACCCGCCTTTTACCATCTCTTCGTATTCGTCCCACATAGGCAGAGGCCACATATAGTCCCCGCTTTCTTCGGCCAAGCGCATGTGGTCGTCGATGGTCAATTTTTGCTCGTTGGTCATAAACCCGCTTGCATGCGTGCCCAAGGCAACGAGCGATGCGCCTGTGAGCGTGGCCACGTCTACTACAGCACTAGGGTTGTACCGCTTTGCGTACGTAATGGCGTCGGCCAAAATAACGCGGCCTTCGGCGTCGGTGTTTACGACCTCTATAGTTTTGCCCGAGAGTGATTTTAAAATGTCGCCTGGCCGTACTGCCCCGCTTGCAGGAGCATTCTCTATTGCAGGTATCAATGCTACAACGTTTGCTTTGATTTTGAGTTTTGCCGCCAAGGCAACGGCATGTATCACCGCGGCACCGCCAGACATGTCCATGTGCATCTCGTACATGTGGTCGCCGGGTTTGATGTTGAGCCCGCCAGTGTCAAAGGTCACCCCCTTCCCAATCAGTACGAGTGGTTTTTGAGAGGTCGGACCGCCCTTGTATTCCATAATAATAAACTGCGACTCCTCGGCCGAGCCGCGTGCCATGCCCAAAATAGCCCCCATGCCGAGCTTCTTCATCTCCTTCTCGCCCAGCACCTTAACCGTCGCTGTAGTGCCCAAAATGGCCTTTTTAGCGGCCTGAGCGAGGGTTTTTGGGGTCATATCACCCCCTGGTGTGTTGCACAGTTCGCGGCAGGTGTTTATGTTCTGGCCTATTATTTGGCCACGTTTTGCAGCTGCTTCAATAGTGGCGCTGCTTTTGCCACACAGTGCCACTTCCTCTATATCGGGCCAGCCGTCTTTTGGTTTGGTTTTGAAGGTAACAAATTCATAGTTTGCCATCTCGAAGCTTTGTGCAGCAGTAGAGGAAATTTCTTCAGGAGTGCGGTCTTGTAGTTTTGTAAAAAGCTCGGGCGTGCGGTCAAACTGCACTGCAATTTTTTTGGCCTTACTGTCCCGTGCTGTGCGGACAATGCTGCGGCATAGCAAAACAAACTTGCGATGTGTCATCTCGCCCGCCTTCCCCGCCCCTACCTCGAGCATAGTCTCCGAGCCATTTTTGATGCACTTTTTTGTGCCAATAGGATCTTCTGTGAGGGTAATGTGGGTGTAGCCCTTGGGCACATCTTCTAGCTGTTTGTAGGAAAAATTTAGTTTCATGTGCGCAGTATAGCTTTATTCAGCTCAAGTTTTTAGAGTTGACTAAAATATATTTAGTATGTATTGTGATTTTAGTTGAACAAGAAAGGGGTTCGTTATGAACATGCCGCGCGTCTCTCCTCGTGAAGGAGTAACCACCCATTTCCACGTTGCTGCGGGGTCTACGGTAAAGCGATGGGTGTTGCAGATACTGCCCTGTTGGACAGAACCACGCGGGACTGAGTCTAGAGGATTGCGGCTGTGTGTGAGGGATGAATCCGGCAGGATCATTCTGTGTCTCGACGGATTTTGCACCAAAGGTGAGCCGACTCCGCTCGCGCATGTCTTTGGGGTACCGAATCCACTGCCTTTGCAGGTGTCGAGAAGTACTGCGAAAACACCATCCCTGTACCGTTCGGCATCTGCAGCTATTGCAGCACTGACCGATCTGAACACCATCAATGGGTTGTTCTCTGGGGGTAGTAACCCGTTTATCACGAGAATATATCATAAAACAGACGCACAGCGTCTTTGCGAACGATGCTTCAGCGACTGTATCCAGCCACTCGGTGATGCGGGTAGTCCCCGTAAGTTTAAAAAGAAAACTTAAGAGTCTAGCCGAAAAACTCCAAACCATGATCGAAGCGATCTTCAGGTAAAGCAAGCTTCTTTTGGGGGTGTAGTTTAAAACAAAACGCCAGGTTCGGGACCCGGAGTTGTAGGTGGAAATCCTACTACCCTCGCCACCCCTAACCGCCGAGTACTCCTCGGCGGTTTTTTTATTTCTCTACCAAGGCCAAGTGAGTGCGTTTATAAAAAACGAGACCGCATTGTTTGGGGCAGAAGTGCGCTCGGCATCATAGGCCCGTGACCATTGGATTGCAGACCAGAGTCCAATAGCGAGATAAACAAAAACTACAAAGAGCAGTATGTACGCAAGTATTTTCATGATCTCAGTATGCTACCTTTATACCATATCACCAAAAAACACTCGATATTTTTTGTGTACGTTGTAGTATACTGAGCACTATTAACATATAGCTTTGAATCTTTATGAAAGAGGGTTTGCAATGGTTTCTCATAGTTTTCCTAATTAGTATCAATGGCTATTTTTTTATGACTCAACTTGAGTTACAAAAGAAAGTTAGTCATGCAGAAAGTATATTAGCAACGTATGAAGAAAAAGCGCTCGGCTGGGACTTGGCGACAGAAGTTTTAGAAGATTGCATGGAGTACAACACTCTTGGTGAATGTAAAAGAGCTTATCCGCAATACGCCGACTAGACAGTAAGTTGCGTAGCGTTCCGTACCAAATAGATTCAAAAAAACAATCCCATTTTTTTGGGATTGTTTTTTTGTGTACATGGGTTGCCATTAGGCAACAATCCACAAAAGAGCACCTCCAAGAATAAGTGCAACGAGTACCCACTGGCTTTTCTGCCATAGGTCACTCATCCAAAATGAGCGAGTTGTTATAAGTCGTCGAATTTTTTGGATGATAGAGAAAATAAGCAACGGAAGAAATACAAGAAAACCGCCAAAGAAAAATACTAGTACAACGCTATATAAAATTTGTACTGGAATATTTATAGCATTTCCAAATGGACAGATAAAGAGGAGCGTATCGGTTTTGCATATACCAGAACTTTCAAGTCCGGTAAGCATTATCACAGCTATAATATGAATAAAAATAACCAAGTCCGCAAAAATTTCTAACCGTTCCATCCAGCGTTGCATATATGTTTAGTATATCTAGGTTTGTTCAGTAAGAATAGTGGCTTTAGCGAACAATGTTGCTTTTGTACCATTTTTCTTGGAAGTTGATTGCAGCAGAAATTTCTTCGTCGGTCATGGACACTCCGTCGGGTACAACAATAAGTTTATCGTCGTCGTCATCCTCGCGGTGCACAATTGCAATACATCTGCCTGTCGCCTTTTGCAGCGGCTCGGACACTCCCAAGTAGTAGGCGTCTAAATCTTCCCCGTCGGGCGCTTTGACTCCTGCAATGTAGCCGTAATTAACTTCGTACACCATGTCCCACTTGGGGTGTTTACTCCCTAGTGGTCGATCAAACGTAACTTCAACCATCTTTCCCAAAAACGGTCGTGCGAGGGTGAGAGAGATTGAGTTACTCATCAGTATCTTGACTCAACAACCCGTCGATTCTGTTCATGTCTCGGGGGAACATGGTGGCTTCACGGATGTTTTTGAGACCCAAGATTTGCATGGTCATGCGCTCGGAGCCAAAAGCAAACCCACCTTCAGGTGGAGCTCCATAACGGAACGCTTCCAAGAACATCTCTATTTTTTGAGGGTCCATCTCCCATTTTTGTACATGCTCCATAAGTTGCGCGTAATCATTGATGCGGCGACCACCCGATAGCCATTCTACGCCGCGACACAACAAGTCCATTCCTTCGTTAAATTCTGGTTCTTCCGGGTTTGGGTATACATAGAATGGTTTCTGGCGTGTTGGGTAGCCGTATATGTATACAAAATCTGAGCCGGTCTCTTCTTTAATAACTTCACACAACTTCCTCTCTTGTTCTGGGTTAAGATCTTTGTCTGCTGGAATTTGTAACTTAGCAAACGCTTCGGTCAACGAAAGCGTGGGGGTGTTCTCTATCATTTGAGGCAAGGTCGCACCCATAAGTTCCAGCTCTTTAGCGCATTTCTTGCCTAGCTCGTTTAGGATGTGTCGTACTGTGGCTTCGGACATGTCGCGTACGTCATGCCATGAGTCAATAAAGCCCATCTCGGCATCTAGCGAGACCACCTCAGTAAGGTGGCGTGTGGTGGCGCTAGGTTCGGCACGGAATATTTTGTTGACTGAAAAAACACGCTCGAAGGCTGTCATCACTATTTGTTTATATAATTGCGGTGACTGACTTAAGTACGCTTTTTTATCAAAGTAGTCTACCTGGAAAACCTCTGCTCCTCCTTCGGCTACTGCGGGTACAATAGACGGCGCCTGAAACTCAAAGAAATCTTGCGATTTCATATACTCACGGAAGCTGTCGATGATGGTTGCCTGGATTTTAAATATTGCTTGCAGTCGTGGGTGACGCAGGGTGAGTGCGCGATGATCTAGTTCAGCGGTAAGTTCGAGGTTGTACCCCTCAAGCGACATGTCAAACGGTAATGGCTCGGCTTTTGCAAGTACGGTTATTTGCAACACCTCAAGTTCAATATCTCCGTTCTGTACTTTATCGTTACGATTCTTTTCGGGACGCTGATTCACTTTGCCCTCAACGCTAACGACATATTCTTGGCGGATCTCTTTTGCGATCTCTATTGCAGCTGAGTTTGGTAACACAACTCCTTGTACCGAGCTTGAACGGTCGCGGAAGTCAAAAAACACCATCTTGCCTTGGTCGCGGCGCACACTGACCCAGCCCTTAATGAGTGCTACTTCCCCTACCTTTTGCCCCAACTCGCTTATGAGTGTTCTTTCCATAAATTTTATAGTGTTACTCCTACTTTCTGTCGTACCTCTGCCATCTTTGCTGCTGCTATTTCTTTTGCTTTTTCTCCCCCGTCTTTCAAAACCTTTTTAACATCATCGTCGCTAATGTTTGCGCGTCTGTCGCGCATTGGGGCAATAAACGCCTCCAAGTCTTCTATCAAAGCTTCTTTAATAAGTTTGTACTTACCTTTAATTGCAGGGTTGCTATATACCTTGTCCAATCCGCTTTGGTCGAGCAATAGTTTGTGTATTGCGTACACATTTTCTGGCCGCTCGCCGCTGGAGTCTGTAACAATGCTCATCACTGCTTTTGTAATTTCGTCTTTGCTGCCAAAGAGTGGGATGGTGTTGCCGTAGCTCTTGCTCATCTTCTTGCCGTCAGTGCCAGGCACCACGCCCACCGCTTTGCTAATGACCTCTGTAGGCTCTTTAAACGTCTGGCCAAAGGCTGTGTTAAATTTGGCCGCTGCTTCGCGTGCATATTCCACATGCTGGCGCTGGTCTTCGCCCACGGGCACTATGTCGGTGTCGTACAGCAAAATGTCTGCCGCCATAAGCATCGGGTAGGTAAAGAGTCCGGCGTTTGGTTCGAGTCCTTTGGCCACTTTGTCTTTGTAGGCATGGCCCTGCATCAAAAACGGCACGGTTACGAGGCAGTCAAATATCCACGCCAGCTCGGTATGCTCGGATACGTCAGATTGTTTAAAGAGTATCGCGTTGTCGGTGTTGAGCCCTGCTGCCATGTAGTCCTTAACATTTTCAATAATGTTTGTGCGGATGGCTGCAGGGTCTTTAAGGCTGGTGAGTGCGTGATAGTCGGCTACCATAAAAAGGCCTTTGCTTTCGGCAAACAAATCTACGTTTGGCTTAATAGCGCCAAAGTAGTTGCCCAGGTGCATCTGCCCGCTGGGTTGGAGCCCTGTAAAAATACGTTTTTGTGCCTCTGCCATATTCGCTCAATATAGCAGATAAATCCTCCAGCCGCTTTACCCATAGACACATTTGACTTACCCAGTGTTTTGTGATACAATTAAGTTAGGTGTATGGAGGCTCTACGATGTTTTGGAAAATCGTCCCTACCTTTCTCTACTGCGCCATCTTGGGCTTCTTGGCTCTAGGGGGTGTTGCTCTCGGGTTGGCCTTCAAATAAGTCCGACTCTTTAATATGCACCGCTCCCATTCTCAGGGGAGCGGTTATTTTTTATAATCCTTATAGTCACAGATAATTCCTTGCCGTCGCTTCGGAATTTCCGCGACCCCGCCTCGACTGTTTTGCCTTTTGGTAAAACATGTCTCCGGCCGATATAGGTATGTCAAAAAGCAAATCAATTTGCTTTTTTCGTCTTATATCCCCTCTTCTTTAAGTTTCTCTATAAGCTTCTTCGCCTCACGCGAGAGTTTTTGTGGCAGGTTTATTTTGACGCGCACAAAAAGGTCGCCGCGTTTGCCGCGCGGGGTTGGCACGCCCTTGCCCGGGATGCGGATCATCTCGCCGTGGGTTACCCCCATGGGGATGTCGAGCGACTGCTCGCCGTCTAGTGTCGTAACTTGGTATGGTGCGCCGAGGAGTGCATCCGAGAGTTTGACCGAAAGGTCGGTGACCAAATTGACACCGTCTTTTTTAAAGCGCGCATCAGGCTGCACGTGTACTTTGACGTACAAGTCGCCCGAACTGCCGCCTGCGACTGCTTCGCCTGCACCTGTAAGGCGGATCATCTCGCCCCCTTCAATACCTGCGGGTACGATAATTTCGATTTCTTCTTGTTTGCGGTATACGCCTTCGCCACGGCAGGTGTGGCACTTTTCTTTTGGTACTTTACCTGTAGCGTGGCAATGGCGGCAAGGGCTCTGCATGGTGATTTGGCCAAAAAACGAGTTGCTGGTCTCGTGCACTTTACCCGAGCCGTTGCAGTGTTTACAGGTCTCTATCTCTGTCCCGGGCTCGCCGCCCGAGCCGTGGCATGTTTCGCACTGTGCTATTTTTGCCAACAGCACGGTGCGCTTGGTACCAAATATCGATTCTTTAAAGTTGATCTCCAAGTCAATAGATACATCGCGGCCGCGTCGTCCACCTCGGCTTCCGCCTTGGCCGCCAAAGAAGTCGCCAAAATCAAATCCAAATCCTTGGAACGCATCTTGAAACTGCGAGAAGTCAAAACCTCCCCCATTAAAGCCGCCTGCTCCTGGACCCGCTCCGTCGCTAAACACACGGCCGTACGAGTCGTACTCGGCGCGCTTTTTATCGTCGGACAGTACGCTATATGCCTCGCTTACTTCTTTAAATTTGTCGGCGTCGCCAGTGCTTTTGTCTGGGTGGAATTTGTGCGCCAATTTATGGAACGCTTTCTTTACCTCCTCTTTCGAGGCGCTTTTTTGTATCCCCAATACTTCATAGTAATCGCGTTTAGTAGACATAATATGTACATATTCTACTAAAAAAACTCGCTAATGCAACCTACTCTTTTTCATCGTCTATGATGAAACCGCCTGCTTGGATGCTCCATAGTTTGTGATACAAGCCTTCTTCTTTAAGCAATTCGTCATGTGTACCGTCGGCGACTATTTTGCCGTCTTCGAGCACCACAATTCTATCCATCTTCATAATGGTCGAGAGGCGGTGCGCTATGACGATAACGGTTTTGCCCTGCATCAGCGTCTCGAGCGCGTCTTGAATAAGCGACTCAGACTCCGAGTCGAGGCTCGAGGTTGCTTCGTCGAGCACCAATATGGGTGAGTTTTTGAGTATGGCGCGGGCAATTGCCACACGCTGCCTTTCGCCGCCGGAGAGTTTGATACCGCGCTCGCCCACAAAGGTGTTGTAGCCTTCGCTTAGGCCTTGGATAAATTCGTGGCAGTGTGCTTTTTTAGCCGCCGCAATAACCTCTTCATCTGTGGCGTCACGCCGCCCGTAGCGGATGTTGTCCATCAGGCTGCGATGAAAGAGCACCGGCTCTTGCGGCACAAACGCAATAGATTCGCGCAAACTGTCTTGTGTTACTTTGGCAATGTTTTGTCCATCAATTTCTACAGTGCCACTCTTTACGTCAAACAAGCGCAGCAGGAGTTTAGTGATGGTGGACTTGCCTGCGCCCGACGGCCCCACCAGTGCGACTTTTTGTCCGCCCAAGATAGTGAAAGACAGATCTTTAAAAATCTGCTTATTGAGGAAGAGAAATGATACGTCTTTAAATGCCACTTCTCCCACGGTGACGGCGAGTTTTTTTGCTTTTGGTTTGTCTGTAATCTCGTGCGGGGTGCGCAATATCTCGATAGTCTCGCTCGCGTCGGCTATTGCTCCGTAGAATCCACGCAAGTCGCGGTTGACGCCGATGAGTCGGTTAAAGGTTGTCAGAAGGTACGCTTGTATCAGGATAAAGTCCCCGACTGTGAGCATCCCTGCCTTCCAAAACACCATCGCTGCGTACAACAAGGCCGCCTGTATGATAATCATAAAAAGTCCAATACCCGCCCATGTCCAGTCTTCCATCTTCCATAGTCGCGACGTGGCACGCTGCCAAAGGCCAATAGTCTCGCCAAAGAGGCCAAGTTCGTGCTTGCTTCCTGCAAATAGCGCAATAGCCGATTGGTTGGAAATAGCGTCTGCAAGTGAACCCGTTACCTTGGTGTCCATCTCGGCGCGCTCAACGCGTATAGGTTGTCGCGTTTTCGCTATCCATATCTGGAAGGCAATAAATGCCACCGACCATACGCCAAGGAGTACTCCAAGTACTGGGTGCCGCAAAAACAAAATAGTTACCGCACCCACCACAAACAAAAGTGTCGGTAAAAATTGAAAGGTAATGCCGTCAAACAGCACTTCGAACGCCCGTGCATATTGCTTTACTTTGTGTGTAAGCGACCCGGCAAAATTGGAAGTAAAGAAATTGTACGAGTGGCCAAGAAGATAGCGAAAGGCATCTGTCTGAAGCTCGGTCATTATTTTGGCTTCCATGTGTGCTGTGGTGAAGCCTTGTCCGCGCGTTGCGACCCAGTCGAGCATCCATATGGTCGAGAGTACGCCCAACAGAGACAGCAGTGTGCCCATGGCGACGGTGTGCGGGTCTCCCGAGGCAAGCAGGTTAAAGAGGTCGCGCATGTAGAGCGGCGCGACAAGATTGGTGACTTGCAACAATAAGCTGCTCCCCAAAATGATGGTCAAAAGCCATGGGTAGCGTTTAAGGTAGTGCCAATAGGTTTTAAGCACCACCCATATGCCAAATGTTTTATTCATAAGGTGTAACTATATCACGCATGATTTTGTGGTATTGTGTTGCCAGAATCGCACAGTGCGGTCAATCGAATGGAGATGAACATGCAAGTTGCCCTCGCAATTGTAGGATTGGTCGGAGTCCCAGCGGGAGTCCTGGTTTGGTTTTTCTTCGTCGCCTCAGACGAAACGATGCAAGAAGATCAGATATAGGTTCGCTCCTACTTCTGCTCCTCGGGTGGAGTCTCTGTACCGGTCTCGTTGGTCCCCGTAGTATCTTGCTGCGGGGCCTCTTTTTGTTCGCCCCCTGCTTTCTGTACCGCTTCGTACACCTTAGATAGTTCGCTCGAGAGTTCTGTCAGCGCGGTTTTTATCTCTGCAGCATCCTCGGAAGTCTTTTTAGATTCTACCGCTGCAATTTTTTCGTTAATCGTAGTCTCAAGTTCGGCAGGCACTTTGTCTTTGTTGTCTGCGAGTGCTTTGCGCGCTGCGTACACAGTCTGCTCGGCTTCGTTGCGCGCGCTTGCAAGCTCTACCTTGGCTTTGTCGCTGTCGGCGTTTGCCTCTGCGTCTTTGCGCATCTTTTCAATGTCCGCGTCCGAGAGTCCAGACGACGCTTCGATACGTATAGACTGCTCTTTGTTGGTTGCTTTGTCTTTTGCTTTCACCGCGAGTATGCCGTTCGCGTCTACGTCAAAGGTTACCTCTACTTGTGGCAGTCCGCGTGGTGCGGGTGGGATGCCGTCGAGTACAAAGCGGCCCAGCGACTTGTTGTCTCCTGCCATGGCGCGCTCGCCTTGGGTGATGTGAATTTCTACAGATGTTTGATTGTCTGCCGCCGTGGAGAATACTTGCGAGCGGCTTGTGGGGATGGTGGTGTTGCGCTCGATAAGTTTGGTTGCAACGCCGCCCATAGTCTCGATACCGAGGGATAGCGGGATAACGTCGAGCAACAATACGTCTTTGACGTCGCCGCCGAGGATTCCACCTTGGATGGCTGCACCAATGGCCACTACTTCGTCTGGGTTAACCGACATGTTTGGCTTTTTGCCAAAGTATTTTTCTACCGCAGCCTGCATTGCGGGCATGCGGGTTTGGCCGCCCACCAAAATGACTTCGTGGATATCCCCTACTTTAAAGGGCGACGCTTCCATGGCACGTTTTGTTATGTCGAGTGCGCGCTGGATAAATTCGGCCGAAAGCTCTTCGAGCTTTGCGCGGCTCAGTTTAATAAGCAAGTGGCGCGGGCCTGATGCGTCCGAGGTGATGAACGGGATATTTACCTCGGTGTCGACGGCTGTCGAGAGTTCGATTTTTGCTTTCTCTGCTGCTTCGTCCAAACGCTGACGTGCCAGAGGGTCGTTGCGCACGTCTATACCGCTTTCTTTTTGAAATTCGGTTGCCAAAAAGTCGATAATTTTTTGGTCGAGGTCTTTGCCACCCAGGTGTGCGTCGCCGTCTGTGGAGCGCACTTCAATAGAGCCCTCGCCCTCGGTGCCCATGGTTACCTCAAGTACGGAGATGTCGAAGGTGCCGCCGCCGAAGTCAAAGACCACTACCTTTTCGTCTTTCTTTTTGTTAAAGCCGTAGGCAAGTGCTGCTGCGGTTGGCTCGTTGATGATGCGCTTTACGTCGAGTCCTGCAATTTTACCCGCGTCGCGAGTAGCCGCGCGTTGCGCGTCGTTAAAGTATGCAGGCACGGTTATTACCGCTTCGGTAATAGGCTCTCCCAAGCGTTTTTCTGCGTCGGTCTTTAGTTTTTGCAAGATCATTGCCGAGATTTCCTCGGGGCGGTACCACTGCTCCCCCATCTGCACCTCGATGCCGCCGTTTGCTGATTTGCGCATCTCGTAAGGCAGCACGGCTTTATCTTTTTGTACTGCAGGTTCGTCAAAGTTGTGGCCGATAAAACGCTTGATTTGGTATACGGTATTTTTTGGGTTAGTGACGGCTTGGCGGCGTGCAATAAGCCCGGCCAAGCGCTCCCCTGTTTTGGAGGTTGCAACAATCGACGGTGTGGTGCGTGCACCTTCTGCGTTTTCGATTATCTGTGCCTCGCCGCCGCGCATAACTGCGACTGCAGAGTTTGTAGTACCAAGGTCAATGCCTAAAATTTTTCCCATAGTATTTTTTTATTAGTAGCTAATTACTTTGTAAGTGTGTATACGGCGACTTGTGCGGGGCGGATAATTTTGTCGCCAATACTGTACCCTGCTCGATGTACGCTTTCAATGGTGTGGTCTTGCGCGCTATCGCCTATGGGTATTTCCTGTAGGGCTTCGTGGAGGTGCGGGTTAAAGGGTTCTCCTGAGCGTCCAAACTGCGTTACGCCTATTTGCTGCAGAGATTGGGCAAGTTGTTTGTGTACCAGTGCCAACTCAGCATTGTCCGGAGCGTGCCGTAGAGCCATCTCAAACGAATCAAGTGTTGGTAACAGCGCTTCTACAAAGTCTGCTTTGATGCGCGCTTCGCGGTCGGCGTAGAGCCCCACTTCTTCTCGTTTGTAGTTGGCAAAGTCTGCCCGAGAGCGCTGCCATCCTTCCAGGTACTCCTGCTTTTCTTCGACGGCCTTCTTTAATTTTTCGCGAAGTTTTTTAATAAGCCCTGGACCCTCTTCTGCTTCGTCTTCTGGCACAAATTCCTCTTCTTCTGCACCATCCATATGTACCACAGTATAGACAATTTTTTGTTGCTGTCAACAATAGTGGTTTGATATATCAAACCACTATGGCACACTAGAGGGTATGAAAGTCCGTTTGCGAGCCCTCACCGACAAACAGCGTATAGAAGTGTTGGACATGCTCTACACCGCGGCGGGTGCTGTGCGTGGACGCGACGCCATGAAGCTGTTTCTGCGGGACTTGCTCACAGAAAGCGAACGCGTGATGCTTGGGCGGCGCATTATTATTGCCCGCATGCTTATCCAAGGCCACACGTACCGTGCTATAGAAGAAGAGTTGCGTGTTGGGCGAGATACGATATGCAGGGTTCAGATATGGTTATGTGACCAGTTCCCTGGGTTTGAGAGCGCTGTTGCAGAGCTCGAAAAAGAGCTAGACAAACGCGAGTTTAAAAAACAGTACGCCACCTCTGCCCTCTTTCGACTTAAACAAAAATATCCCGCCCACTTCCTCCTCTTTCCCCTCCCCCGCAATAAGAAAAAATAAACCACCAAGGCCGCCCTTGTTGTCAGTGTAATTCCTGCTGCATTACTCTTTATTTTTCTATTCAGTCTATGGAATGGTTTGATATATCAAACCGCATGAATAAGACTCATTTCATTGCTGTATAGATAAAAAATAGCGCCTCGTCAAATGACAGGGCGCTTGAATGAGCAGTATTTGTGTATCAATATTTTTGTGATACTGTCAGCGTATGGAGGCCTCCCCAACAATAGTGTCCACCAAGTAAGCGTTGTTCTTCACCCACCTTGCCCAATATTTTCTCGTTCGCTGAAAAGTGCGAGAAATCTCCATCGTAGGTGTTGAAGTAGGTCATTGTTTTGTCGTCAGATGGGTACATATTTGGTCCCCTGCCACCACAAAACTCTCTCGCATTGTATGTGGTGCGCAACGCGCCCATTAGTGTGGGGATGGCGATTTTGTTGTAGCTGCCTGAGTAAGTCATACTCCATAGCAGGATCTGTTGTCCAACAATGTTTTGGAGATGGAATGTGCTTTGGCCGCCACCGTTCCACCAGCGGTCAGTAAATACCAGAAGGAAGTCCCCGAACCGTTTGTGGTGTTTCATAATCTTTCCGTCTTGAATAAGTGGATCTTCCACGATCAAGCCGGAGGTTTTGGCGGTTGGGGACGAGTAACCGTAGTTACTCATAATAAAGAAGAACTCGGTTTTTAAGTACTGGGCGGTAGGCAGCTTTTCTTGTGCGATAGTGAACATTGCGCCCTCCTTGTATGGTGCGTGGTGGTAGAGTACGGCGGTTGTTATAAAAAAACAAGCCCCGCATAAGGGCTTGTTTTTTTGATTAACGCTTACTCCATTGCTTGCGCTTGCGGGCTTTGACGAGGCCTGGCTTCTTGCGCTCTTTGGCTCGTGGGTCGCGCTTGAGGAATCCTTCTTTCTTAAGAGCTGTGCGGAGCTCTTTGTCGTACTCGATAAGCGCGCGCGAGATTGCGTGGCGCATAGCCACTGCTTGTCCTGCGATGCCGCCGCCGTGCACCATCACCGTGATGGTAAATTGTGTAGGCAAAGACACTTTCAAAAATGGCTCCAAGGCAGTAATGCGCAAACCTTCGGTATCAAAGTAGGTATCCAACTCTTGGTTGTTTATCAAAACAGAGGTGCGAGCAGACGGGGTCAGGCGTGCGCGCGCAATAGCAGTCTTGCGACGGCCAATAGCCTCGATGTAGCGACCCTCTTCTTTTGTTTTTGCAGTAGCCATATATTATTTCTCGATTGTCAGCAGGTTGATGCGCTTTTGTTGCAAGCGGTTTTTTGGGAGCATGCCAAGCACTGCTTTACGAATCGCCTCCTCTTCCCCCTTGCGTGCAACGAGCATAGCATAGCTCTCGAGTTTTTGCCCGCCTGGGTAGCCCGAGTAGCGAACGTACTCTTTGTCGCGCTCTTTTGCGCCAGAGACAGCGACGCGCGATGCGTTAATTACCGTCACCCCTTCTTCAGAGACGATGTTCTTGGCAAAGGATGGCGAATGCTTGGCGAGTAGCGCTTTTGCTACCTCGCTGGCGAGTCGTCCTAGTGTCTTGTCTTTTGCGTCGATGGTAATCATATAATTATACAAACTCAATAACGGCCATTGGTGCTGCGTCTCCTTTGCGCGGACCCATTTTAGTAATGCGCAAGTAGCCACCTGCTCGCTCTTGGTACTGCTGTGCGGTGGTGATCATTTTTTGCGCTGCTGCAGCGTCTCCTAGCGCGGCAATGAGCATACGGCGGCTCACCAAAGTGTCCTTTTTGCCGCGCGTAATCATCTTCTCTACCAATGGGCGAATTTCTTTTGCCTTTGCCTCTGTGGTTTTGATACGACCACGCAACACCAACGAGCGCGCAAGAGACTTCAAAAGCGCTGCGCGCGCATTTGTCTCTCGACCGAATTTTCTGTTGGTGTTACCGTGTCTCATATTTATTTAAGGATGATGCCGAGGTTTGCGAGCGAGCGTTTAATCTCTTGTATCGCTTTTGGCCCCAGACCTTCAATTTCTAACAGATCGTCCTCTTTTTTGCGAGCAAGGCCGCCGACGGTGCGGATGTTTGCCTTCTCGAGTGCTGACACTGTTCGAGACGATAGGTCGAGGTCGTCGATGCGGCGTTTAAGTGCCTCTGCGGTGTTTTCTGCAGAAGTTGGGTTTGCATCAATAGACGAAGTGCCGCCGTGGTTTGCAGGAGATGAAGGCAACTCTTCCTCGCGGAAGCCGACGATGGCTTTAAGCTGGGTGATCATAACCTCTATTGCTTGCTCAAGCGCTGCGCGTGGCTCTATGGTGCCGTCGCTTTCGATAGTAAGGCGAAGGCGGTTAAAGTCGGTACGGTCGCCAACGCGCATGTTCTCTACTTCGTAGTTTACGCGGCGGATAGGAGAAAATATTGCATCTACAGAAATTTCGCCGATATCAACGCGCTCTTTTTTAAGCGCTTCGCGTGGCACGTAGCCTAGTCCTCGCTCGATGTGGAACTCGGCTTCTATTTTTGCGTCCTTGTCGGTCAACTCGCAGATGTAGGAGTTTGGGTTAAGCAAGCGTACTTGGCCAGGCAAGGTCAAGTCTTCGCCGGATACTTTTTTAGGGCCTTTTGCAGAAAGGGTAATAGTTTGTGGCTCGTTGGTCAAAACTTCAAAGCGGAGTTTTTTGAGGTTAAGCAAAATGGTGACCACGTCTTCGCGGACGCCGTCCATGGTAGAAAATTCGTGCTCAACACCGTCGATCTTGACCGACGTAATAGCGGCGCCAGGGAGCGACGACAAAATAATGCGGCGCAGACTGTTGCCCAAGGTGTGGCCATAGCCAGGATAGAGGCCGTCTATCTCGTAGGTGCCAGAATGCTCCTCTTCGGAGACGATGCGTGGCTTGCTCGGCAGTGTTATCGAATATTCCATCATATGCAATACAAATTACTTATAAGTTAGCGACTATAGAATTGGATAATCACCGCAGCATTGAAGGGCAACTCCGTCTCGGTAATGCTTGGTGTGCTGGTGATTTTGTATGACATGCCGTCTTCGGACAATTGCATCCATGCGGGATTTTTGGTCTCTACTACTGCCTCTTTGCGGCCCACAAACAGAGCGCTGCTCTGGCTTTCTGGACGTACAGAAATGGTGTCGCCCTCTTGCACGCAGTATGAGGGAATAGTCATGCGGCGGCCGTTGACCAGGATGTGTCCGTGGCTCACCAACTGGCGCGCTGCGCGGCGAGTTTTGACCAGGCCAGCGCGGTATACAGTGTTGTCGAGGCGTGCCTCAAGGCGGCTGACCAACCCTGCAGAGCTACTGCCTCCACGCTTCTCCATGGCTTCGTGCACATAGCGAGAAAACTGGCTCTCGGAGAGTCCGTAGGTAAAACGAGCTTTTTGCTTTTCCAAAAGTTGGATACCAAAGTCGCCACCGCCACCGCGCTTAGGGCGAGAACGACGAGGAGCGCGCGCTTCAGCGAGCTGGAACTTTTGCGTCTGGCATTTTTCAAATACCGATGCGCCCAAGCGTTTGCAGATTTTGAATTTTGGTCCAAGTAACATAAAAAATTTTCAGTTTATACGCGGCGCGCTTTAGGTGGGCGAGGTCCGTTGTGTGGTACCGGGGTTGTGTCTTTGATGTTTTGGATGTGGATACCTTTTGAGGTAAACGCGCGTATAGAAGACTCGCGTCCTGCGCCCACACCCGACACAACCACCGACACTTCCTTAAGCCCCATCTGCCCTGCCTTGTCTGCTAAAAGCTCACCCACTTTTGCTGCAGCAAAGGGAGTCCCCTTTTTTGCGCCCGCAAAGCCTAGGCTGCCGCTTGATGACCAAGCAACCACGTTGCCCTTTTCGTCGGTCAACGACACCTTGGTGTTATTGTAGGTTGCCTCAACATAGAGGCGTCCCGACTCGAGCCGGCGCTTGCTGGCACGAGAAGAGCCGCTACCACGTCCGGCATTATCATCCCCTCCTTTTTTGACTATTCGTTTCTTACCCATAGGTTGTGTCAGTAGTTATACAGTATATTTTAGGTCTTTTCAACCTTGCGGCGACCAGAGCCCATGGTCTTGCGAACGTTGCCTCGGACAGTGCGTGAATTGGTCTTGGTGCGCTGTCCGCGAACTGGCAAGCGTTTACCGTGGCGGAGGCCTCGGTATGCACCGATGTCCTTAAGACGTTTGATGTTTCCTGAGACTTCGCGCTTCAAGTCACCTTCGATTTTAAAACCTTCGATGATGCGGCGGAGCTCGTTTTCTTCTTCGGCGGTCAGATCGTCCGCTTTTTTTGTAGGATCGACTTTTGCCTGCTCGCAGATGTAGCGTGCGCGAGGATTGCTCACGCCGTAAAGCGCTGTAAGCGCAAAGGTGAGTCGTTTATTAGGAATAGTGATACCTGAGATTCTCATGATGTATTGAAATTATCCTTGGCGTTGTTTGTGGCGAGGATTGCTGCAAATAACATACACCCGCCCTTTCCGGCGGAGCATTTTGCAGCTAACACAGCGAGCTTTTACTGAGGCTTTTATCTTCATAACTACATTCTGCGAGTGATCCGCCCTTTGCCGCCATAGGGGTCGATTTTTACAAGCACTTTGTCCCCTACCAGCACTTTGATGCGATGAAGTCGCATCTTGCCTGCAAGGTATGCAAGTATCACCTCCCCTGATCCCAAAGAAACTCGAAACAGCGTGTTGGGCAGCGCCTCTTCTACAACGCCCGGCACTTCTTCGTTTTGATTCTCCATTCGTTGAGCGACAAAAACCATCATAGCAGAGACGCTTCTATGCGTCAAACTGCCCCGGAATCTGTTGGCTAGTTTGCTACTTTTATGATGATTTGGTCGGCGCTGGTGGGAAAGGTTGCCTTCCAGAAGGGGCGAATTTTGGCTTCAGCGCTCGCTATTGCGGGTTTAAAGGTGTTTAGGATGATGGTTTCGAAAGCGCTTTTGTCTTTGCCCAAGAGTGCCTCTCTGACTGCGTTTTGGTCAAACTGCCACACCAGCTTTGGAGAGCCGCTTAGGTTTAGGTTCAAAGGGCCGGTAGTTTCTTTGTTTGCAGGGTCCAGGGTGATGCGGACTTGGGTTGGGTCTTCAAAAGCGATAGGCTCGCCGTTGTATATAGGGACCATCTGCTTTGCTATCTCTGCCGCCAGGTCGGAAGCACGGACTATGACCGAGCTCGCGGTAGCGCTTTGCCCCAACACTGCGGTGCCGTTTGGACCAGCAGCTTGGGTAAGTGCGGTGTAGTTTACGGCGAGCGAACCCTCGACCGGTATAAAACCGGCAGGAATGTTGCTTAGTGTTGCGGCACGAAGCGCCTCGTCGAGTTGTTGTTTAAGCGCTGCCTGGGCTTTAGTTATGGTGTCTTGCGAAACCGCAGGCTCGTCTCCCACAAAGCCGCCACCTATAGGACCCTGAGACTCTGCGTAAAATTTGCTGTAGCGGGGGTCGGTTTTAAATCCAGGGACGGTAAAGCGTGTGCTTTCGGCACGGTTATATTCGGCGCCAGGAACGTCGGCATACACGGTTGCGGTTACCGTGCCTGGTGTGATGGTACCATCAGCTTTTTTGGTGCCACCAGGGACCGTTATTGCCTCTTTGATGCGATATATTTTGCCGTCTGGCGCCTCGAAACGAGTGTTAGCCACCAATGGTTGTTTGTCGGTATTGTATGCGTTGTATACCGTTATCATCCCTGTAGCTGGTTTGGATACTTTTTGTGAGCCAGTTGCAGGTGCCGAGGTAGATGCTGTTTGCGTAACAGACATGGTTTGGTAGCCAAGGGCTGCGCCTTGGGCGTTGGGTACTGCGGTGATGCTCGAGGGCAGCACTACGGGCTCTGTTTTGGGGTGCACCGTGACTGTTGCACCTTGGAATATGGTTGATGCTACAAGTCCTGCGAGTGCACAAACCAAAACGGTGCCTGCTGTCCACCACACAAACGCAAAAGAGCGTCGTGGTCTTGGTTGGCGTGGTGGTGGAGGCATATCATCCATCATGTCCTCTGGTGTATGCATGGGTTGTGGCGGACGTCGATGGTTACTTGATACGGGGATGTTGCGTATTGACCTATCGTTTGTTGGGTTCATATCTCGCATATATGTGTATTATACCTCATTAATTTTACTAGCAACAAAAACAGTGGCAACCATAAGTGCAATGTCTGGGCTGTGTGCGTGCGCGGCAATATAGGGTGCTATATGGCGGGCATTAAGTGTGCGTACCACGGTGTCTTCGGCAAATGGATCGGGTACGGTGCTTGGGGGCGACGCCACCGAGAGTGTTTTGGCCGCCCACGTACCGCCTGGTTCGGTGCCGATAATAAGCACGCCTGTAACGGGTGTATCGAGTATCTCGCGCGCAGCGTCTCTAAACGCTGCAGAAAAATGGTTTGCGGCGGCGCTCAATGGCTCGGGATACAGCGTTGGTGCATCGTGAGCCAACAAAAGTGCCGAGCGTGCCTCTGCTTGGCTCATACCGGTGTGGCTCTGCAGTGTCCGCAACGCTAAATTGCTACCCAAGGGAATGGTTGCACGCCCTTCTAAGTTGCCGTCTTTAACGAGCAAGAGCTCGGCCATCTCGCCGGTTATGGTGCAAAGCAAAAAACTCCCCTGCTGTTCAAAAAGCGTGTTGGTAGTGTGGAGCGCTGCAGTAGAAAAAGGACGAAAAGTGGCAGGGATATCTCCAAACGTACTAGCCAACGCTACGCGCAAGCCGTGTACCATTTCTGGTTCGTGGTTCCACGAGCGTTTTGTGGAAGCTAGCGTCGACCACGGCGCATGCAAAAAAACAACGGCTCGCGATACATCGCCCAAGGTGTGCAGTTTGCTGTGTCGCACGCGCGCGGCGACAAGGCTGGTGTGTTGGAGCGCCTCAAGCGCGGCAACTTCCGCTGCGCGCACCAAACTTGCGGCACTGCGAGTGCGTGCCAACGGCATAGGGACACGGGTTTGTGCAAAAAGTTTTGGCAAGGCGCCTGGTACAAGCCGTACAAGCCCGGCGCCTACGCTGCCGTTCTCTACATCAAGCACTACGATGGTCTCTCCTCTTGTTTTTTTGCCACCCCCAAAGAGCCAACTCATACACCACAGTATACCCCACTACTGCAACACCAAAAACGCCACAAATTCACATACATAGGGTTGCCCTATGTAGCTCGGAATTATTGCAACACTGCGCGGATACGGCGTACGCCGGCAGAAACCGCTTCTTCTTTTTGTATTTTAAAGACACCAGACTGCGCCAGCTCGCCTGTGTGGGCAACGTGCGGGCCGCCACAAAACTCGATAGAAAATGCTTGCTCGTGCATAGGGTTGTCCTCTGTAGCTTCTTTTGGCCCGAGTGAATAGACAGACACGCGGTCTGGGTATTTTGCACCAAACTCGTGCTCGGCACCCAGCTTCTCTGCCTCCTCTTTTGCCATCTCGGAGCGGATCATAGGGATATCCTCTTTTATTTTTTCGTTGACGATACGCTCTACTTCAGCCTTTTGCTCGTCGGTCATTTTTTCGCCGTGTGAGAAGTCGATGCGCAAACGTTCTTGGGTAATGTTTGAGCCGCGCTGCTTTACATGGGGCCCGAGCACCGTTTGAAGTGCTTTAAGAAGCAGGTGGTGCGCAGTGTGCAGGCGTGTGGTGGCTTCTGATGTGTCGGCCAAGCCGCCTTTAAACTTTTGCTCGCTACCTGCACGGGAAAGGTCTTGGTGCTGTTTGAGTAGCTCCTTAAAGCCGTCCATATCGATTTGTTTGATTCCACGCTCCCCTGCTTCTTCGATAACCAACTCAAGCGGAAAGCCATAGGTTGTTACAAGTTGGTATGCATCCTGAGCGGACAAAGAGCCTTGTCCAACAAAACGCTCGAGTTCTTTCATTCCTCGCGCAAGTGTCTCTCGAAACTTGGCTTCTTCGGTTGCAATAATTTCGTGCTTATCCTCCTCTAATTCGGGATAATGATTTGCGTACTGTTGCCCCACTGTGGCGTACAGCGATGCTAAATAGCCTGCGGGCAAGCCAAGTTTGTCTGCATAGCGCACACTACGACGAAGGAGTCTGCGTAAAAAGTATCCACGGTCAGTGTTGGATGGCAGCACGCCGTCGGCAATAAGAAATGATGCTGCGCGGACGTGGTCTGCAATAATACGATACGCAGCAGTCGCTTCTTTGCTGGAATTATATGCAACCGCCGCACTCTTTTGTATGTGTTCTACAAGTACGTGAAGTGTGCCTGTTTTAAAAATATCCGATGAGTTTTCTGATGCGGCAACAATACGCTCCAAACCGCCGCCAAAGTCGACGTTTTGTTTAGGAAGCAGCGCAAAAGAGCCGTCCTCCTGCTTGATGTACTGCATAAACACAGAGTTCCCAATTTCGAGGAAGCGGCCGCAATCGCAGTTTGGGTGGCACTGTGCGCCCCATTTAGGGTCGTGTTCGATATCGGTAAACTCATAAAATACTTCCGAGTCTGGGCCTCCTGGCTCGCCCGCAGGCATGTTTTCGGGCACGCCCGCACGCGACCACCAGTTCTTCTTTGCATCGTAATAGAAAATACGCCCGCCCTGCATCCCTACGGTGTATCCATTTGCTTCTGAGCCTATTTCGACCACGTTTGCTTCAACACCTTTTTCGCTAAAAAGTTTCTGCCATAGCTCTGCAGATTCTGTATCTTGTGGCACATTATTTGCTTTATCGCCAATAAATGCGGTGACATACAGGCGTGCTGGGTCGAGCCCTATCCCTTTTTCTTTGTCGGTCAAAAAAGTAAAAAACCAACGCAACTGTTCTTGTTTAAAATAATCTCCGAGCGACCAGTTTCCCAACATTTCAAAAAAAGTAGTGTGGCGGTTGTCCCCTACTTCTTCAATATCCATCGAGCGGAAGCATTTTTGCGAGTCCACGAGCCTCGACCCTGCAGGATGGTTTTTGCCCAAAAGGTACGGCACCAGGGGCTGCATCCCCGAGCCGGTAAAAAGAGTAGTCGGGTCGTTTTGTGGCACCAAAGAAGAGCTGGGGATAATTGCGTGCCCCTGCTCCTTAAAAAACGCCAAGTATTTTGCCCGCACCTCGTCCAATGTCATAGTGTTTCTATCTTACCAAGATTTGAGTATTTAGGGTATTATCCACCGTATATATGCAAAAACAGAGTAAAAACTGGTGGGGTTTTGATGCTAAGGGTATAGACATCGCCGTCCGGCCGCAAGATGACTTTTATAGCTACGCCAACGGCGGCTGGGTCAAGAAAACCAAAATCCCTCCACACGAGGCGCGCTGGGGTAGCTTTATCACCTTGCGTGTCGAGACAGAACAAAAGCTCAAAGTAATTGTAGACGAGCTGTTGGCCAAACAAAATCACAAAAAAGGCACACCCGAGCAACTTATTGCCGACTACTACCGCTCGGCGTTTGATATGCCGCGCCGCAACAAGCTTGGCACTAAGCCGCTGTGGGATTTTGTGCGTCGCATAGAAAACATCTCATCTCAAAAAGAGCTCGTAGAAACTATTGCCTTTTTGCACAAGGCCGGCGTTTCTGGTGTGTGGAGCTTTTTTGTGGACCAAGACTCCAAAAACAGCGCTGCCTACATCTTGCATTTGTGGCAAGGAGGCTTGGGGTTGCCTGAGCGCGACTACTATCTAGAAAACAAGCCCGAACAGAAGCGTGTACGTGATGCGTACGTAGTCTACATAGCAAACCTGCTCAAAATCGCCGGCTTTAAGCCTGCCGAAATTGCACGTGCCCAAAAAGTGGTGCTGGATATAGAAACCGCGCTGGCAAAGGCGTCTATGTCTAAAGAAGACGTGCGCGACCCACACAAGGTCTATCACAAAGTTACACCTAGTGCTTTTTGGAAGTCATACCTGTTACTTATGGGTGCGCCTGTGGTCAAAAAAGTTATTGTCGGCCAGCCAAAGTTTTTTGCAGAGGCACAAAAGATGCTCAAAGAGATCCCGCTGGAGGATTGGAAAGTATACCTGACTTGGCACTTGCTCAACGATATGAGTGGCGGGTTGTCGCAAGCGTTTGTGACCGAGCAGTTTAACTTTTACTCGGGCGTGCTGCATGGGGTCAAAAAGATGAAGCCCCTTTGGCGCCGCGCGCTCATGTCGACCAACGCAGCTTTGGGCGAGCCCCTTGGCAAGTTGTACGTCGAGCGTTACTTCCCCAAAGAAGCGAAGCACAAAATCGATCAGTTGGTGAGCGATTTGTTTTCTGTGTATGCAGAGCGGATGCAGCAGCTCGACTGGATGAGTGTGGCGACCAAACGCAAAGCCATCACCAAGCTGCGCGCCATGACCCGTAAAATTGGCTACCCTACTAAATGGGATTTGTACAAAGGAGTGGTGATTGTTCCAGACGACTATTTTGGTAACGGTTTGCGCATACATGCCCACGACTATGCAAAAATGATGCGTAAGCTTGCTCGAGGTGTCGACCGCAGCGAATGGTTTATGTCGCCGCAGACGGTCAATGCGTACTGCAGCCAAACACTCAACGATATTGTGTTCCCTGCTGCGATACTGCAGTGGCCGTTTTTTGACCCCACAGCAGACATGGCGGTGAACTACGCGGGCATTGGCTCGGTGATTGGCCATGAGATGACGCACGCATTCGACGACCAAGGCGCCAAGTTTGACCTAAAGGGCAATATGCAAAACTGGTGGACTCCAAAAGACAAACAAGCGTTTGAGAAAAAAGGAAAGCTGGTGGTCGCCCAAGCAAATGCACACGAAGTGGCGGGGGGTATACACCTGAACGGTCAACTTACACTGGGGGAAAATATTGCAGACTTAGGCGGACTGGTTATCGCCTATGATGCGTACCAAAAATATTTAGCAAAAGCAGGCCGAAAAATTGTCGGCGGTCTATCGCCCGAGATGCGGTTTTTCTTGGGGTTTGCCCAAATGGAGCGCGAAGTTGCGCGGCCAGAAACGCTCAAAATGCGCGCACTGACGGACCCTCACGCAGTGGCACCCTTCCGTATCAACGGGCCGCTTGCTAACTTTGAGCCATTTTACAAAACCTTCGGACTTAAAAAAGGCGACAAACTCTACCGCGACCCGTCCAAACGCGCCCATATTTGGTAAAAAGTAAAAAACTAACGTAGTCTGACTACGTTAGTTTTTTAGAGCCAGTCAATTGGTTTTTTGCCGTGCGCGGCTAAATATTCGTTCGCGAGTTTGAAGTGGCCGCAGCCAAAAAATCCGCTGTGTGCAGAAAAAGGCGACGGGTGTGGCGCCTCAAGCACCAAATGTTTTTTACGGTCAATGTGCGCACCTTTGTTTTTTGCATAGTTGCCCCACAACATAAATACTAACCCCTCGCGCTCTTTCGATAGTGCGTGTATTGCAGCGTCGGTAAACTCTTCCCAGCCTTTGCGCTGGTGCGAGCCAGGTGAGCGTGCCCCCACGGTGAGTGTCGCATTTAAAAGCAGTACCCCCTGTGCAGCCCAGCGCGAAAGATCGCCGTTTTTATTTTGCATAGGCACGCCGTACTCTTTTTCGATTTCTTTAAAAATATTTTGCAGCGACGGCGGCAGCGGCGTGTCCCCTTCTACTGCAAAGCACAGGCCATTTGCTTGCCCTGGTCCGTGGTATGGGTCTTGGCCCAATATCACCACCTTTGTTTGGTCGAAAGGGCATAGGTCAAACGCACGAAATAGATTTTTGGGCGGTGGGTATACGGTGCTTTGTGTGTATGCGTCGTGCACAAAGGTGCGGAGCTTCTGGAAGTAGGATTGCGCAAACTCAGGCTCCAGATGTTTCTTCCAAGAGTCTTCAAGGCGTATAGTGTCCATGTGTGTATTAAAACTGATACCCTTCTTCGCGCAAGATTTCTATTTTTCTACTTGGGCCGCCGCGGTTGTATCCGGCCGGCTTGCCGTCGGAGCGTATGACGCGGTGGCAAGGGATTTTTGGATTGTAGTTGTGCATCATAAACATACCCACTGCCCGCGCGGCACCTGGCTTCCCTGCTTTGGCGGCGACTTGCTTGTACGTCATGGTTTTGCCTTTGGGGATTTTGGCCACCACAGCGTACACGCGCTTTGCAAAATCGCTGGTAAATACTTTCGCTGCTTTTTCTGGTTTAGAAAAGCTGTCCGTTCGGGGTTTCTGTCGCATGGGTTTGTTTTGCGGCTACTGGAATAGGCGCTGGTGCGGCCTGTGGCTTATTGCCAAGTACAGTTTCAACCGCGCTGCGGTATTTACAATAATCGCAATCAACGCCCGCATCGGGCAGTGTGTCGCTATCGAGACACTTCTTTAGCTCAATAAGCACTCCGTCGACCCAGTCAGTGGTGCCGGTGTAGGGCACCAAGGTGAGCTCGAAGTCGAGTCGTGCGTCAAACGCTTCGCGGTCTTTGGTTGCGTTTGCATAAAACCAGTAGCCAGTATCAGACACCGCAAAACCGTTTTGTCGCAAAAGCCACTGATATATCTCGAGCTGGCGTTTGTACCCACGATGCCACTCTTCGTCCAGTGACTCAATCTTTCCGTCCTTACTAGTTGCTTTGTAGTCTATGACAATAAGCTCGCCCGCTTTGTTTATCCAGATATCGTCCACGCCGCCGCGCACAGTGAGGCCGGTTGGTTTATGGATACACTTAACGCCTTGGCTCAGCGCATTTCGCCACTCGTCCATCCGTGCGTGCGCAAGCGGTATAGCATCGAGACCATAAGCTGCTGCCAGCGGGTGTTGTGTGCCGTTTGCGCGGTGCGTATCGAGTTCTTTTTTAAGCAATGCGTCAACGGCGCTGTTTAGGTTAAAGGGATACCCTGGTGGCCGTGCAGTGCCCAGCTTGTTATCGATATAAAAACAGCGGGCGCACTCCATAAAGAGGTCAATCTTCGAGCGCGACAGTGTCCACTTTGGCCCGCCGTAGTTGTAGTCTGGTTTGCGATGCGGTTTGTAGTATTGGCTCATAGGTTTGTGTTACCTATTGTACGCCAGGAACCGCGTAGGCGGAAGTTAATTGTCTTTGCCCCACTGAGTACGTAGGCGGTACTCCAATTTAGACAAGAAAGTAAACACGATAATACTCAGTACTGTTGCGGTTATAGCGATGATGTAGAGTCCAAAACCGCATGCCATGCCTATGGCCGCTACTGCCCAAATGCCAGCTGCAGTGGTGAGCTCTGCGGGATGGTCGCCACGCAATGCTGCTAGGCCACTGCCGATAAAGCCGATACCGATGACTATAGACCCGGCAATTTGCAGCGGGTTTACGCCAGAAAACATAGACAGCTGATAGCTCGCCAGTGTCCCTACAATTACCAGCGTGGCTGAGCCAAGCGACACCAGTGAATAGGTGCGCATGCCTGCGTGCTTGCCTGCCAAGGAGCGCTCAAGCCCCAAACAAGCGCCCAGCACCATAGCAACCACAAGTCGCCACGCAAAGGTCATTTCTACAAAACCAAAGGACGAGGTGAATTGGGTGAAGTCAGGCATATATTATCGGGTAGTAAATTCTACCAACACGGGGTTACCCTCGTCGTCGCGAACTACAGGGTCGACGTCGAGTGCATATTTACGGTCGCCGTCGTCGTGTGTCTTGCCGACAAAGTAAGTGCGTCCTGGTTGTGTGCCGCGCAGCAAGCTTACAGAGTCGCTGTTGATCGTTTGTGTAAAGAATGCAGCACCCAATACGTTGCCTGGTTTGCCGTTATTGTTTTCATACACAACAATCCAAGTTGGTGCAGGCACAGACTCTACCTCTACTAACACTTCCATTCCGGCATCTTGAGGAGACGGTACAGTCAAACCTTCCATGCTGCCAACGACGGGGGTTACGGTCGTAGGTTCTGTTGCATCAGTTTTACGTTCTGTTTTTGTAGCAGTAGTGGTGGCATTTGATGCAGTGGAGCCAGACTTGTCGCGCTGCCCGATGAAAATAAGCGCTGCTATAACACAAACCACCACGGCGCCGACGATCCAAACAACCTTGCTGTTGCTTGACTCATTAGTGGGAGTTTGAGCAGTTTGATTTTTTTGTGGCTGCTCGTGTATTTTTGTTTGCGGTGCGGAGGCAGGCTGCGTCCATGACAAACCCGGTTTCTGATTATTCTGATTCTTGTTATCCATATGCGCGTCGTTAAAAGTAAATAAGAGCCCGTACGACGATTATATCTCTTTCCCCGAGACGCACAACGTCCCTACTTCTTCCAAAATTGAGTCCACTCGTCTGCCACGTACGCCTATTTGCTGCAAAAGGTCCGTGTTTTGGGGTAAGTCGGTACAAAGCACTTTTTTGGCGTTTAATAAAGCCATTTTTTCTCCTTTAGACAAAGTAGTGAGTGCGGTTACAGGGTACAGTTGTGCTGCCTCTATGCGGTCGTGCAAGTTGCCCTTAAGTGGATACTCCCAACCCAAAAGCTCAAGCCCCACACAGGAAGCATACTGGACTGCCCGCTCGGTAAACTTGGTGTTGGTTACGACCATTCCTCGAATTTGCTTCTCTGGATTTGCAGCACGAATGTCGTCTATGCGTGCTTTTACGTACAGCACTGTTTTAAGATCGGTCTTGAGTCCTAGGGTGTTGTGGAATTTGGCCTCGACGTAGGTGCTAGTGGCATCTTTCTTTTTACTCAAAGGGGTAGATTTTTTTGCAGACAAAACCACATCTACTTCGTGTTCGACGCATCCGCCTTGGATTATTTGGCCCACCGAGGCGCTGTACCCTTCTAGGCGAAAAAGTTCTGCCATGTATACCTCAAAAGGAAACCCAGAGGGTCCAAAGTCTAGCACTGCCCGCTTCAGCGAGTAACGTGCGGCGGCGGTGTGTTTGTGTCCGCGCAAATAGGCGAATGCGCGGCGGTATATTTCGGTGGTGGTGATACCGCTGTAGAGGTCTTTCTCTACGGTTTGTACTACTTTATGTATTTCGTCCGGTACGGCGCCAGCTCTTTTAAGCGACGCACGCAGCTTAGCAGGGTCAAAAGCCTCTGTGGTGCCATCTGATTTTGCAACAAAGATAGACATAGATTTATGGCTGCGCTTCTATAATACGAAACGCTACTGGATTTCCGTTTAAGAGTACGTGGTCAATAGTGGGCGGTATAGCGCCCTGACTTGCCAGCGAAACCGCAAAGCTCGCTGGTGCGGTTTTGGTGTCGCAGGCGTGAGAGGTGGTAATCACAAACGACAAAGTGGCATGCAAAGATTCTTTATGCGCGGTCTCTATTTTTGTAGAAAAAGAGTCACAGTCACGCACCATAGGTAGCTCGCCGCTGTAGGTGTGCGTCGTGCTGGCGCTTGTGTGTTTAATAGGCAGAGTCTCTTTGGGCTGTGTTGGTGCGGCAGTATATGGTTTTGTGTGTTCCTCTGGCAAACTCCACCACCCTACTAATAATGCAAGCAGAAAAAATATAAGTATCGCGGTTCCCTGCTGCTTTACCATACTGAAAGTATACGCTTTTTATTGTTACAAAAGCGCGATACTTATCCACTACTGCAGTGTGGTTTGTGCAACGGTGCCGCCACCGAGACACCGGTCGCCACTATAGAGCACCAAGGATTGCCCCAAGGGTATGTGTCGCGGCGCGTGTATGCGCACCCGTGCCTCGGGCCCAGTTGCTACAAGCTCTGCCTGAAGAAGTGGTTGGCGGTAGCGAAAACGCGCCTCGCATGGTCCGGGGGTCACATCGCCTAACCAATTCACCTCGCGAAGCAACACCTCTGTTGTTTGCGCACCACTTGGATATGGACTGGTGGAAACTGTCAGTGTGTTGTTGCCCATGTCTTTGCTCACTACAAAATGCGGGAGGGTGTCTGGAGTTTGTGCGTGCAACACAAACCCGTGTCGCTGCCCCAGCGTGTATTGTTGGACACCTTGGTGCCGCCCCACTACAGCTCCCTGCTCGTCGAGTACATGGCCGGGCACGAGCTGTATCTCGCGGGCGAGCATGTCTTCTATGGTGATGTCACCCAAAAAGCATAGACCTTGGCTGTCTTTGCGCGACGCATTGGGGAGTGTAAATTTTTTTGCAAGAGCGCGCACTTGAGGTTTGCGCAAATGGCCTACAGGAAACAATACATGCGGCAGAGTGTGCGCTGGTATCATCCACAAAAAATAACTCTGGTCTTTTTGATCATCAGCGCTTACATACAGCTTGCCGTTTTTGGTTTGTGCGTAGTGTCCTGTTGCCACAAAATCTGCACCATGCGCTTTAGCAAAGTCATAAAAAGCGCCAAACTTAATCTCTCTATTACACAACGTGTCGGGGTTTGGTGTGTTGCCGTGTGCGTATTCGGTGCGGGTAGTATCAAAAACCTGTGCGGCGTACTCCTTCGACAAATCAACCTCCAAAAATGGGATCCCTAGATGTGCTGCGGCGCGCATGGCGTCTATTTTGTCGACCCCGGCTGTGCAGGGGTAGCCAGGCAAGCTGATGCGGATAAACACGCCAACCACCTTGTAGCCTTGTGCTTGAAGCAGTGCTGCAGACACGGCGGAGTCTACCCCACCCGAGAGGCCTACAAACACTGTCCCTTTTTTCTTTTTCTGCCAAAACATGTTTGGAGCGTATCACTTTTTTGTGATAAACGACAGAACTAACCCACAAGTCTGACTTGTGGGTTAGTTAAGTTACGGTAGGTATTTGCGCTGTTTGGCCAAGTGTTCGCTGTACGTAGGGCTAAAGTGGAATTGGCTATTCAAGTCGGATAGGTAGAAAAGATAATTTGTTTTAACCGGTGTCATAGCCGCCAAAATAGAGTCGAGTCCAGGGTTGGCGATGGGTCCTATAGGCAGCCCTTTGTTGGTGTAGGTGTTGTAGGGCGAGTCGGTGCGCAGTTCTGCTCTGGTTATGTTGAATGTATTTTTGCCAATAATGTAGGGGAAGACAGCATCAACTTGCAGCGGCATGTTTATGTCTATGCGCTTCCACAAAATGCCCGCTATCATCTGACGGTCTTTTGTTTTTGCTGCCTCTTTTTCCAGCAAGGACGCCATGATGATAACGTCGCTCAGCGGTTTGTCGAACTTTGCAAGCGCCTCTTGTACGCGCGGGTCGTTTATTTGGCGAGTAAAGTTTTCTTCCAAAACTTCAAGCACCTCGTCTGCCTCGGCTCCGGGCAAAAAGAAGTAGGTGTCGGGGAACAAGTACCCTTCTTTTGGTTTTGCTTTTTCAAGAAACTCTTCGTGGTCAAAATCGGGTATCTTTTTGGCCAACAGCTCGGCCATTTGCTGTGCGGTGGTGCCTTCGGGCAAGGTTACTTTAATGGGCAGCAATTCAAAATCGCCGCGCATCAGTCGCCGCGCCACACCCACTACAGTTATAGGCTCCGAGAAAAAGTACTCTCCGCTCATCAGGTGTGTTTGTGGGCCATAGAGCCGTGCGAACAGACGGAATGCCAGCGGCGAGCGGATGATGTTGCGCTCCTCTAGGTTTTGGGCGATTTCGTCAAAGCTTTGGTCTTTGGGTACCTTAACGTACGTGGCTCCAGGAAAGTTCAGTGGCGCAGAGATGGTTACAAAGTACAAAAGGAACAGTAGCACCCCCGCCAAAAGCCCTAGCGGCAGTACGCGGTCATACATGCGCCACTCTTGGCACCACTCATTACACACTTCGCCGATATGCGTTACTTGTTTTTTCATACAACAAAAGACATCAAGAAGGTAAGGTTGGTAAATTGGGAGGCGCCTCGGCGCGGCGTGCAGCCACACGGTTAAGCCCTGGTGTTTTGATGCTCGACCCTGGGAAGTGCCACAGCGTTGCCAATTCTTCGACAGTCAGAAAAGATGGCTCCTGGTCGTACGGCACATAAAAGTATGCCCGATGTTTGTAAAAAAAGAAAATCTGCTCCTTTATTTTTTGTTTACGTCTGTCTTTGTAGTCTTGCCAAGGGTAGTCAAAAAAGGCCATACCACGGGTTACGTGTAGCCGGTTGTGTTCGTAGCCTTCTCCGTTAAACGGCGCAAAAAACTGTATCAACTGGGGTATATTGATGCCGTTAAAACGGTCTTTTTTTGCTAAATACAGCACACGGAAGCCGCATTCAAACACTAGTTTGGACATACTGCGCTCTATTGCGTCCACGCGCCTTTTTTCTCCATCGGTCAAAAGCGAACTCACCTTCCCTTCTACCACTTCAGATGCCTTGAGTACATCTTGGGCGCGCTTTGCGGCGCCGGCCATAATAGCTTGGATTTCTGCCTTGCCTTTGTCTTTGTATGCATCCCCTGGCAAGTAAAAACCGTACCACTCGTCTTTTTTGCGGGTACGGAACACAATCTGGAACCAGTAATGCTCGTCTTTGCCCACTTGGGCCAAGAGCTCGATAAGGTTGGCGAGTGGGTCGATTTTAAACTCTTCTTTAGGATCTTTGTCCATTCCAAAGTCTACGTAGGTTTTAATGGGCAGAGCGTGTGGGTTTGAGCTAGGTTTTTGATACTCAGCGCCAAACAAATCATATTCGTCGAGGTTGAATTTTATTTTAGACGCATAGTCCTCTACCTCGGACACTTTAGCGTCGGGGAACAAGCCGTACAAACGCGCCTCCACCACACTGCGCCAACTGTCGCGCATGTGCATATAAAACCCAACCTTGCCTTCGTTGCTGGCGATCTCAAGCGCCCACACGGGACGGTATGAGCCCTTCCATATGCGGGCAAGGAAGGTAGTCTCGCCACCCGCATTCCAAAGCGCGGTTAAAAACGTCTCCATCGCCTTGGGCGACTTTTCTACCTCTTGGGGCAGCTGCACCTCGAGCACTATATAGTTGTGGCTAAACCAAAACAGATAGCGGATGTAGTGCATCCAAATAACCCAAAACACAATAGAAAGAAACACTGGCAGCCAAAACGGCATAAGGGTTATAAGTGCAACAAAAAAATTCCACACTCCGCTTGGGTCAAGAAGTACGGCCATCACAAACAATATTAAAAAACCTGCACTTGAGACGAGAATTGACTCCACATTCCAGCTGTCCAACCAGTGGGTGATTTTTTCTGCGGTATGATGCAGGGGCATACGTGATATAGTATACAATGACTTTGTCTATAGCCTATGGATACCCTTTTGCATAACTTAGCCGAAAATCCGCTACTGTATGTTGGCATACCGCTAAGCGTGTATGCGGTTATAGGTTTTCTAACCTTCTTGCGCGGGTTTATTGGCGGCGTGGGGCACCTTGTTACCAATAGCGGCCACAACGAACACCAAGAAGAGGCTCGGGTACGCGCCACTTGGGGTTTTTGTATTGCTTTGGCAGCTTTTTTGGCCTGGGAGTCGGCGCGTTTTGTGGCAAGTTGGTTTGGCTACACCACTATGCATCCAATTTTTGGATTTAGCGTTGTAACGCTGCTGGTGTTGTGGATTGTATACACTGCCGTAACCAGCACAAAGGGCGGTCACTAACTTTCTAGCAACCGCCCTTTGTAACTAACCAGTCTTTTTGATTATTTAACGACTGCAAAAGTGCCGTCTTTGGCTCGTTTGAAGTATTTTTGATTCTGCAGGTTGACCACAATAGTGCCTGGCTTTACGTGGCGCTCTTTAAGCACCTCGGCAATGATCTGCTCTTTGGTCATAGGGCCGTGCTTGCGTAGCGCTTCGCGCACTACGTCACGTACCACGCCCGAGGTGTACCCCCACTCTTTAAGTGCGTACATGCCGCGACCAACCAACACAAAGCGGTCGTCTTTGATAAGTTCGTTGTGGGTCGTTGCTACGTGCGCTGCACGGTTAAACATCTTCTCAATAAGTTTAGACACTTCGCGGAAGTGCAACGGGCTGCCGTGCTTTTTGACCGCCAAGTACGCATAGTCGCGCACGCCTTTGGTTTTAACGTTAGGTGACGCCGAGTGACCCCACTCGCCTAGGGGGTTCTTTCCTATGTGTTTTGATATAGACAACCAGCGTTTCAATACTTCGCTATTGCGGTGTTTGTCGTTTATAACCTGGAGCTCTTTAAGAAAACGGTCGATCATCTCGCCCTCGGGGATAAGGTCTTCGTCGGCGATGCCGCTGTACAAGTTTTTGAGTGCGTTCTCTATTTTTGAAGCAAGTTCAGCGTCGACATACCAGCAACGCTCCAGTTCGTCGTCTTCTTTACGGTATTTAAATGGGTCACCCAACACCAACAGGAAGTAGATGTGGTTCTGCATCGACTTGTCCTTGGTAACAAAGTTAAGCAGGTCATCCTCGCATACAATGCCGCCGAGCGAGTCTATAATGCGCTCAAGCTCGTGGAACGCAGCGTCAGCCTCTTTAAATGCTGGAGATTTTTTGATGCTCGCAAGCGCGTGGTTTTCTATCTGGCGGACGCGCTCGCGGGTAATTTGGTAACGTTTGCCGATAGATTCCAAAGTAACGCGCTCTGGGTTAGTGCCCAAACCAAACCGAGCCTCAAGCACGATACGAGACCGCTCAGGGAGTGCGGTAAGAAGCTTTTTTACTATCGCTTTTGGCTTAAAACCTGTCTTGTCGGCTGTTTTTTCTATTGTTTGGGCCATATATTTAATGTCTTATTAGTATATCACACTGCTTTGCTGGGGTCAAATGCCCCCATTTTGAGGCTCAGTGCCCTGTACTACAAAGTTGATAATCTTGCCTGGGACGTATATCGCCTGTACTTCCCTACCCGCTCCAAGCCACTTTGCCACGCTTGCCTCCGCACGCGCTGCTTCAAGCGCCGCATCTTTTGGTGTGTCGGGTGCCAAAGCCACAGTACCGCGTACTTTGCCGTTAATCTGTACCGCCACGTTTACCTCCCCTACTACTATTTTGCTTGCATCAAACAATGGCCAAGCTTCGCGCAAGTCTCCGGTGCCCACTTGCTCCCACAACTCTTCTGCCATGTGCGGCGCCAACGGCGCCAACAGTTGCACCAAGGTTGCATAAGTGGCTTTGGGCACTACGTCCAATTCGGACAAGTGGTTAGATAAAATCATAAGCGCCGATATTGCCGTGTTCATCTTCAACGTCTCCAAATCCTCGGTCACTTTTTGTATGGTTTGTTGTAACAGTGATTCTGTCTTGGGCTCCGCCTTAGTGTCGGCTACTTTTGTATGCAAAAACCACACACGCTCCAAAAAGCGGCGAACCCCGACGATGTTGTTTGTGCTCCACGGCTTGTTGGCCTCCAAAGGACCCATAAACATCTCGTACAAGCGCAGCGTGTCTGCGCCAAACATCCCAACCACTTCGTCGGGGTTTATAACATTACCTTTTGACTTGGACATTTTGGACCCGTCTTCTGCCAAAATGGTGCCCTGGTGTCGCAGTTTTTTAAATGGCTCGCTAAATTGTACATACCCATGACGCTCGAGCGCTTTGGTGATAAAGCGCGCATACATCAAGTGCAGCACCGTATGCTCGGCACCGCCCATGTACAAGTCTACCGGCTGCCACTTTGCAATAGACTCCTTACTGGCAAACTCTTTTGTGTTGCGTGGGTCACCAAAGCGGAAGTAATACCAAGACGAGCACACAAACGTGTCCATGGTGTCTATCTCTGGTCGCCAGCCTTTACCAAAAATACGCTCGGTACGCTCGAGCAGCTCTTTTGACTGTCCAAGTGGCGAAGTGCCTGTAGGGCGGAACTCTACGTCTGTGGGCAACAGCCACGGCAGGTGCTCCTCGGGTACTGCGTGTGCTACGCCTTGTGGATCGTAGACTACGGGGATAGGCGCACCCCAGTAACGCTGGCGACTTACCAACCAGTCGCGCAGTTTGTACGTTTTGGTCAGTTTGCCGCCCACAAACTCAGTGATTTTTTTCTCTGCGTCGTCGCTATGGAGGCCGTCAAACTGGGCAGAGTTTTGCAACGTGCCAAGCCCAGTATACAAATCTGTGTCTGAGGCAACTACTTTTTGTATCGGTAGATTAAACTTTTGTGCAAATGCAAAGTCGCGCTCATCATGTGCAGGTACAGCCATAATTGCCCCTGTGCCGTATCCACCAAGCACATAGTCAGCAACAAACACCGGTATTTCTTCTTTATTTGCAGGGTTTATAGCCTTGACGCCTTTCAGCTCTACGCCGGTCTTCTCTTTTCCTTCTGTTTGGCGGTCGAGGTCGGTTTTGTCGGCAGCGGCCGCAACATACGCAGCCACCTCGTCCCAATTTTGTATCTGCGCCTGCAGCTCTTGCACTAGCGCGTGCTCGGGCGCCAACACCATATACGTTGCACCAAAGAGCGTGTCGGGGCGCGTAGTAAATACTTTTATTTTTTCGCTCGAACCAGCAACTGCAAATTCTATCTCAGCCCCTTCAGAACGGCCTATCCAGTTGCGCTGGTTTATTTTGGTCGACTCCGGCCAGTCCACTTGGTCGAGGTCGTCTACAAGGGCGTCAGCAAAATCGGTAATCTTAAAAAACCACTGCTCCAAATCTTTTTGCACCACCTTGGCGCCGCAGCGTACACAGACACCTTTCTCGCCACTCTCGCTCACTGTCTGTTCGTTGGCCAATACGGTTTGGTCGTTAGGGCACCAATTTACTTTCGCTAAGCGCTTTTCGGCCAAGCCGTTTTTGTACAAAAACAAAAAGAACCATTGCGTCCAGGCATAGTACTCGGGCGTATGTGCGCCGATTTCTCGCTCCCAGTCGTACGAAAGTCCGAGGCTTTGTATCTGGGCGCGGAAGGTTGCAATAGCATCATCGGTAGTTTTTTGTGGAGGAACGCCAGTTTTGATTGCGTAGTTTTCGGCGGGTAGGCCAAACGAGTCCCACCCCATAGGATGCAGCACATTGTATCCTTGTGCGCGCTTAAAGCGGCTATATACGTCCGTGGCGGTGTAGCCTTCGACATGCCCTACGTGCAGTCCTGAACCAGATGGGTATGGGAACATGTCCAGGACATATAGTTTTTCTTTGGAAGACGCGTCGTCGGCACGAAAGGCCTTTTGTTCGGCCCAGCGCTGCTGCCACTTTTTTTCGATTTGTGTATGGTCGTATTTCATTCGAATTTTATTTCTTCAAAATATCCTTATTTTTGCCTCAGTTATCCCCAGTTTTTCCTACGAAGGTCAGTCCTTCGACGAAGGACTGACCTTCGTGAGTCTTGGTGTGGATAAGTTTAGTGATTAGAGAGGGGTAGCGGAAGGAAGTGGTTTGTAGGCTGGGTAAAGTTCTGGGTCTATAGGCCCGCGAGTAAAGCAGGTGCGGCCAGCTTCATGTTGCCAATTTTCGTCGATAGGACTTGTCTTTGCTCGAGATGCTTCAGCGCGAGCGTCGCTTGGGAGCGCAAAGGTCGCACACAACTCGAATGTTTTTGCATCCACCATGCGGTACTCGTATGCGGCGCCGGTTGTTGGGTCCATAGGTACAACAAAGTATGACAATGGGTCGACCAACTCATCTAGTGTTGCGGGGAGTTTTTGCTTGCTTTGGAAGTAGCGGGTTATCTCGGCTTGTATGTATGCCAAGTTTTCGACGCGCTGTTGGTCAAGGCGCATCTGGCGCGCCTGGCTTGGGCTACCGACAATAAAGAAGCCGGCGACCACAGTAACAGCCACTAGTGCTGCTACTGCCCAGTTGACGTACTGTGCCCGCTTTGGAAACGCTGCCCAGTAGCCGCGGATGTCTGCTGTAAAGTGCATAAATCCAGCCGCCGCAACAAGCAACACAAGCAACACCTTAAGCAAGAAACGAAGTGTCAGCTCTTCCCCGCTCAAAAAAGCGGTCAAAAGCACAATAAGGTCTACGACAATAGCTGCACCTGCGGCAAAAAGTATAAAAAAGAGTGTCCAACGACGAACCCACACCTGGGCACGAGACTCATCCCGCGCAATGTCGCGGCGTATGATGTGCATCAAAATCAAAAACATGGGCGCCAACACAATAAGCGCGGCCATCTCGTAGGCTATACCGCTGCTGTAAGGGTCGCTGTAGTAAGACACGAGCGCTGTGTCTGGAAAAGCGTAGTTGATATAGTCAAAAACAAGCCCAATAAACGCGACAACGGATGCGTACAGCGTAACCATCGCTCCTGCCCACAAAAAGAAATCCTTCGGTGTTGTTTTTGCTTTGTCCATGAAAAAATTTATATTAGGCGCCCTGGTTAATGTACTACAGCATAGCACATTTATAACTTTGTCAAAGTTCCCTCTTTTTGTTTTATGTGGCGTGCATAGCACTGCATGCTTATGCAATCAATTACTTGTGTTACTTTTTATCGCTATCCAGAGTTTACTTGACTAGTAGGTCCCTGCGTCATATGGTGTGACACAGTAGTATACATAAAGGGAGCGCACATGTGCGATGAAAATAAGTTAGACAGGGGCTTTAATTGGCCTTTGGCAATAACAATCGTGCTTTATGGCGGTGCCTTAATTGTGGTTTGCTTTATCCTTTGGAAAGCACTCCACTGAGGAGATCACCATGTTTCCTGCAAAAAATAATAGCCGAGACTTCTTGCCTCCATGGCTCAAGGCTTGGCATATTGGAGCTCTGTTGGTAGCAATACTGGTCCTTGTTGCGCTCACCGCACTCTTTGGAGAGCTGCAATGATAAAGCCCGATAAGGTTCGCTGTCGATGTGGGAGATACATTGACCCTACCAAAAACATGAGTGTCGGCGGCGAAACTGTCTGTACCAACGCCACTTGCCGCGCGAGTGCACTAACAGACGCGCTTGGAGCAGAAGGCGCCGCCGATTACGAAGAAACTCGCAAACGCCTCTTGTCCGCAATTCCCAACCTGCCGCCTTGACCCCAAGGCGGCTTTTTTATAAAAATATTTCTAACCGTGCAAAAACTCCACCACGTCGCCGTCTTTAACTATATATTCCTTCCCTTCTGTGCGCACCAAACCTTGCTCGCGCGCTTTTGGATATGAACCTGCGTTAATGAGTGCATCCCACGCCACCACCTCGGCGCGTATAAATTTATGAAAAAAGTCGGTGTGTATAGCCGCCCCTGCCTCGGGCGCTGTCGAGCCCTGTGGCACTGTCCATGCACGCGTCTCTTCGACGCCTGTCGTAAAGTAGCTCATCAACCCCAGCAGCGTGTAGCCTGCGCGTATAAGCTCGTTTACCCCATCGTCAAACACGCCGTACTCTTGGCGAAATGACACCTTGTCTTCTTGGTGCAAGTCTTTTAAATCATTTTCGACGTTTGCATCTACCAGCACATATGGCCAGTTGTTTGCTGCTAGGTACTCTTGCAGCGCCTCAAAGCGGCCGTCGCGCACCTCGTCTATGTTGTGGCCGCCTGTCTCGCGGTTAAGGGCAAAGAGCATAGGCTTGGCGCTCAGTAGGTGCATACTTTTGAGTGCTTCTCTTTCTTCTTTGGTGTAGTCGGCGGTGCTTGCAAGTTTGCTCGCGAGCAACGTTTCGTGCGCTTTTTTGAGTGCGCTATGCTCGTTGGCAATATCTTTGCCTGCCTGGCCCGAGAGTCCACGTTTTAGTTCGCGCTCTACCCCTTCGAGCCGCTTGGTAACGGTCTCGAGGTCGGCCAAAATAAGTTCTAGGTTAATAGTTTCGATATCGCGCACAGGCTGCACTTCGCCGTCGACGTGCAGGATGTTTGTATTGTCGAAAATGCGCACCATGTGCAAAATAGCGTCTACCTCGCGGATATGTGAGAGAAACTTGTTCCCCAACCCCTCGCCCTCGCTGGCACCCTTAACCAATCCTGCAATGTCAACAAACTCCACCGCAGCAGGCACTATTTTTGCCGTACCCGAAAATGCTGCCAGCTTGCCCAAGCGCTCGTCGGGCACCGCAACCACCCCCACAGATGGGTCTATTGTTGCAAACGGGTAGTTTGCAATAAGCACGCTCTTTTTAGTGAGCGCCTGAAAAAGAGTCGACTTGCCCACGTTGGGCAGGCCAACAATGCCTATTGATAGCGCCATAACAGAGGCACTATAGCAAGGATTTGGCCATACCGCCACGCACACCAAACACTTGCTTTTTAGACACATGCTGGCATACTGCGCAGGCGGAGCTCCCCTAGTGAGTTGTCGCGCGTTCTTCCGTCCCCGATGCTTGGGCAATACGCACAAAGGGATTAAACAAAAAAATTGAAAGGAGGTGCAACATCAGACTGACTTCCACGACACGTCTATACAAGGCTCCTGGGGCCGCCAGACTCCCCGAGCCTTTTGGACAAACAGAGCATGCGCCCATGCAAGATGAGCGCAGCGACTAAACCCGTCTCTAGATTGCCCCTAGAGACGGTGTTTGCTTTTACAGGCTACCCCTCTTGCTTTTTAAATGCCTACTGGCATACTAGAAGGGCAGCGTTCCCAAAAGGCGTTGCACGACTCCCCCACCTTTTGCCACACAGGGTAATCTGATGGCAAACAAGGAGAAAGGAGGTGATCTTTCTAACGACTCCGAAGGAGCGCAAACAGCAGTGCACGGCCCCACCATGCACATCTGTGGCCGCCCCCGGCCAGCGCTCTTAAAGAGCTTCTATGTTTCCAAACGTTTCCCCCCAAACTTGACCGTCCTGTATTACCACAGGGCGGTCTCTTTGTTTTTATCTGGCAGAAAAATTATTCTCCCAATCTTCCCAAGCGCGCCACTTTTTTGCGCCATATGTTCCACTGCCACTCTGGTGCTTTTTCGGACGGACCAAAGCGAGTCATGCGCGTTTTAAATCCAGCAAACCATAAAATGCCGCGAGACACTTCGTTGGTATAGTCGCCAATGAAAAGCCAAATAAGACTGGGGCGGCTGCCCGACAACACAATAACGCGTGCAGTCTTTCCCTTCATCATACGCTTCCACAAGTGCAGGTGTGCGCCGATGCCGGTTTTAAAATAATTAAAACAAAACCCCGGCAGCCACATACGATCAAAGAGCCCTTTAAGCAAAGCGGGCATCGCGCTCCACCACAGAGGGTACACCAACACAAAATGGTCGCACCACCGCAGCGCATCTTGGAGCTCGAGCAAGTCTGGCTCAAGTTGCTGTATAACTTTGTAGCCCTGGTGGAGTATTGGGTCGAAGCGCATAGCGCCGAGGTTAAACCTACGCACCTCGTGCCCGGCTTTTTTTGCCGCAGACTCGTACAAAAGCACCAGCTGCCCCGAATGCGTGTCGACGTCTGGGTGGCCCAGCAATATAACTATCTTTTTTGGCTTACTGTCTTTAAAAAAATGCATACACTACAGCGGATGAGCGCTTAATTCTACCATGCCGCTGCGACCTTGCCTGCCAATATCTTCTGGAGATTTTGGCATAACGCGGATACCAGGCAAAGGTAGGTCTGTTTTTTGGTGTGGCAAAGGCGTGGGTGCTTGCGGTGCGGGTGCAAAATTTTTCTGTGGCGCAGGCGGCGTGTAGACAGCCTGCTGGGGTGGTGATTTTTGGCTCTGCACTGCAGCGGTGATGGTGGGCGTTGGTTTACGCACTGGGGTCGTGGGCGGTGCTTGGTATCGGGGCGGCAACGTTGCCCGAGGTGCCGGGCGTGGGGCGTCTTTTTTTGGCACGTCAGCATAGGCGGCAACCCTACCCCGCATCATAAACACCAACGCCGACCAGCACGCCATAAACCCAATAATCCACAAAACGTAGAGCAGGACGAGATGATTCCATTGCGCAACAGGTGCCAAAATATGCACAATAAAAAGCGCATACCAAGTGCCACCAGCCAAACCTTCGAGCAGACCTTCGGGTAGTGAGTCGCCACGTATAGCCAGCGACAAAAAGACCACAAGTCCAATGAGTGAAGCTTTAAATACATATGCCGGCGCAAAGACGGTGGTATGGTTGCCGGCAAAAAGTTCAAGCGCTGTTATTGCTGTGCCGGAAATAAGAATAAGAATGATGCCCAAAAAGAGTACTTTTTTAATAGCATGCGCAAAACGCTCTTCTTGGCTGTCGACCACACCGTCACGCACAGACAACAAATAGGCCAAGAGGATGATTGTTTGGGCACCTACCGCAAACATCACCCCAAGCTGCTGTACCACATACAAAAGTAGATCCATCACACTAGGCATATAAAAAATAATAGCATGTATACAAAAAATTAGGCCCACCAAACTGTGTTGGTGGGCCTTTTCCGCATTCGCGGAGAGAACTTAGTAGAAGAACTTTTTTTATTGCAGACCTGGGGTCTGAGAGCGGGAGAGGTGTTAGCCTTTGCCGAAGCCGTAGTCGAATGTCGGCAGCAAGATGTTGCCCTCCTGAATGGCCTGGTCGATGTTGAGGCCGACGCAGCCCGTCACCGAGATGTTCGTCGAGTAGCCGTCGTTGATGTGGAGGGTGTTGCCACCTATCCACAAATCCTCGCGGCTGAGGTGGGTGCCCTGGAAGTCCAGGACATCCTCGTGCACCTTGAAGCCCGACAGGGTGATCTTGCCTTCATGACCCACCGCATCGATGAAGTTGATGTGATCGTCGCCCGCGCCCGGATTGATCCGGTCGCCGACGCCGGCGTAGATGGTGTCGTCACCGTTGCCGCCCGCGATGATATCGTTACCATCCTCGCCGCGCAGCAGGTCTTCTCCGTCGCCACCCCGTAGAGTGTCGTCACCGTTGCCGCCCAGCAACTCGTCGTTGCCCGAGCCGCCGTCCATCGTGTCATTGCCCGAGCCGCCGTCCATGTCGTCACTGCCCGCGCCGCCGCGCATGATGTCGTTGCCGAGGCCACCGTTCATCTCATCGTTGCCGGAGTCGCCGTACATGGTGTCATTGCCCGTGCCGCCGGACAGGTAGTCGTTGCCGATGCCGCCACGCAGCGTATCGTCATCCGACCCACCATAGAGGCGGTCGTTGCCACTGCCACCCAGCAGGGTGTCCTTGCCACCCCACCCGCGCAATGTGTCGTCGCCGGCGCCGCCGTCGAGGTGGTCGTTGCCGCTGATGAAGTAGTTGGGCGACTCATAAGTGGACGAGCGCATCTGTCCATTTTCGTCGATGTAGGTGTAGGTTCGAAAGATGGAGCCGTAGCCCCCATCGAGGCCATCGTTGCCGGGACCGCCATACATGATGTCGTTGCCGACCGTGCCGGTGAAGGATTCGTTGTCCTTGCCGCCATACACAACCATCCGTGCCATTGAATTTCTCCCATACTGTCAAAACATAGAGCAAAAGCGCCCTTGTTTACAGCTGAATTAAGTGTATCACTCTATTGTACAAATGTCAATAGCTGTGTTTTATATACAAAAAAACGCCCAAAATCCGCCTCTTTTGCCTCCTCCCGGTTATCCCCAACTCCGCCCACGAAGGTCAGTCCTTCGTCGAAGGACTGACCTTCGTGAAGAAAACTGTGGATAACTTTTGAGATTTTGGTGCTACGGGGTCTATAAAGCCCTACAAAAGCACGGTTGCACCCTCGGCGCGGACTTCGAGCACGCCGCCTTGGATGGGGAATTCCTGCCTACCGGCAGGCAGGCTTTTATCTCGCACAACAATGCTCCCCTCTTTAAGGGTGGTGATGAGCGGCATGTGGTTGCCCATGATGGTAAGCTCGCCGCCCGTGCCAGGCACAGTCAAAGACTCGGCTTCGCCGTCAAAATATGTTTCGTCTACTTTTGCGATAGTTATATGCATAAATTCCATTCGGCAAACCCGCAAAAGAGTGCGCTCCGGGGCGCTAGCCCAAGTCTAACCCTCTTTTGCCAGGTTTCCCTCATTCATTTTTATTCTGCCTTTACTGAATCGATGCTGCCCTTGTTGTAAAAGGCGCTCTCTGGTTTGTCGTCGTGCTTGCCTTCCAAAATTTCTTTAAAGCCACGCACTGTCTCCTGCAGCGACACATACACGCCTGGGATACCTGAGAAGACTTCCGACACATGCATAGGGTGCGAAAGGAAGCGCTGGATTTTGCGTGCGCGGTACACCAACTGCTTGTCTTCGTCGGACAACTCTTCAATACCCAAGATAGCAATGATGTCTTGCAAGTCTTTGTAACGTTGCAACACGCGCTTGGTCTCAAGCGCTACTTGGTAATGTTCTTCGCCTACGATGTCTGGGTCGAGTGCTTGTGAGCTACTCTCGAGCGGGTCGATAGCTGGGTAGATACCGATGCTTGCCAAGTTACGCGAGAGCACGATGGTGGAGTCGAGGTGGGCAAAGGTTGTTGCAGGTGCGGGGTCGGTCAAGTCGTCGGCTGGCACATAAATTGCTTGCACCGAGGTGATGGAGCCTTTTTTGGTTGAGGTGATGCGCTCTTGGAGCTGACCCATTTCTTCTGCCAAGGTTGGCTGGTAACCCACTGCCGACGGTACGCGACCAAGGAGTGACGAAACTTCCGAGCCTGCCTGCACGAAGCGGAAGACGTTGTCCATAAAGAAGAGTACGTCTTTGCCCATTTCCTCGCGGAAGTACTCGGCCATGGTCAAACCAGAAAGCGCGATGCGTGCACGAGCACCTGGGACTTCATTCATCTGGCCAAATACCAAAGCCATTTTGTCGATAACGCCCGACTCGGCCATCTCGTGGTAGAGGTCGTTACCCTCGCGCACGCGCTCGCCCACACCAGCGAATACTGAGTAGCCGCCGTGTGCTTTTGCCACGTTGTGAATAAGCTCTTGCATGAGCACCGTCTTGCCCACGCCGGCGCCGCCAAAAAGGCCCACCTTACCGCCGCGCATAAAGGGCGCAAGGAGGTCGATTGGTTTGATACCGGTTTCAAAAACTTCTGCCTTGGTGCGCTGGTCTTTAAACGCAGGAGCTGGTTGGTGTATAGACATCCGTGGCGCGTCTTTTGGAGCCGCCTTGCCGTCGATAGGTTCGCCCACCACGTTAAAGAGGCGACCCAAAACCTTTTCACCCACAGGTACTGACACGGGCGCGCCAGTGTCAGTTACCTCGGCACCACGCGCCAAGCCCGTAGTGTCTTGGAGCGCAATGGCACGCACGCGGCCAACACCGATGTGCTGCGCCACCTCGAGCACCACTGTGCGCTCCCCTACCTTGGTCTCAAGCGCGTTTTTGATAGGTGGCAAAGCACCCTCAAAATAGGCGTCAACGACTGGTCCGATTACTTGTTTGATTACCCCTTTTTCCATAATATTCTTTTACCTTATTCGATAGTAGTGTTTTTGTCTAACTCGCCATTGCCTCCATGCCGCCTGTGATCTCTGAAACTTCTCTGGTGATGGCGGCCTGACGTGCTTTATTAAACTTGAGCGTCAGCGCGTGCTCCAACTCTTCTGCCTTGTCCGACGCCGACTTCATCGCCACCATGCGGGCAGAGTGCTCGGACGCCCCAGCCTCCAGCAGTGCATGGTAGACAAAAATAGATGCCAAGCGTGGCAAAATAAATGCAAACACCTCGCTCTCGGACGGCTCCACAGTGTACAGCGGCACCGACTCAGGCTCTGCCTGTGCAAATGCGCCGCGCGCAGGAGCAATATCGCCCACAACCTGCGACAACTCACCAAGCGACAAAGGGAAGATGGTGCGCACGGTGGGACGCTGCTCGAACGTAGATACAAAATTTTGATACGCGATTTTTACGGTATCGACTGCACCATAGGCAAAGCGGTGTGCCGCCTCTGCCACCAACTGCTGCACTACCTCATTCGACACCTCTGCGGTGTTTGGATGATATACCTCTACCGAAAACCCACGGTTCGCAAAAAAGTCTTGAGCCTTTCTGCCAATAGCCACTATCGTAACTTGGCTTGGCGTAAGCCCCGCCTCGGCTATGTCGTTTTGTACGCGGCGCAGCACTGCGCTGTTGAGCCCGCCGGCCAAGCCTTTATCGCTGGTGATAACCATATAGAGCGCTCGCTCTATACTTCCGGTGCGGGTAAGTGCGTGGTCTTTAAGTGATGCCGAGCCCGCCACACGCGAAAGAATAGCCACTGCAGCACGAGCATACGAACGGCCCGCAAGCGCTGCCATTTGCGCTTTGCGCATCTTTGCAGCCGAAACCGCCTCCATGGCTTTGGTAACGGTTTGTGTCTTTTCGACAGAGCGTATTTTTGATTTTATTTGTTTAAGACCTGCCATACCAGTGGTGATAAGTGAGAACTGTGTAGTCTGGAGCTATGATCGGGCAAATAGGTCGCGTTGCACTTCTTTAAACTTCTCCAACGCTGCCTTGAGTGTGTTCTCTGAACTCTCGGACATCTCGCGTGACTTGGCGATTTCTGGCAATAGCGCTTTGTACTCACTATCCAAGAAAGTGAGGAATTTTTCTTCGAACTCTGGCACGCGCTCTACCGCCACCTCTGCCAAGTAGCCGTTTACGGCGCTGTAGATGATGACCGACTGGCGCTCAAACGCTATAGGTGCAGCATTTTTTTGTTTGAGTGTTGCCATCAAGCGCTGTCCGCCTTCGATGCGGCGTTTGGTGTCGGGGTCGAGGTCTTGTGCAAACTGCATAAAGGCCTCCAGCTCGCGGAACTGCGCCAACTCGAGTTTGATTTTGCCCGAGACGCGCTTCATTGCTTTGGTTTGTGCAGCCGAGCCCACACGCGACACCGAGATGCCGGCGTTTATAGCAGGACGGATACCTTTGTTAAAGAGGTCGGTCTCGAGGAAGATCTGTCCGTCGGTAATAGAAATCACGTTTGTAGGGATGTAGCCCGACACGTCACCTTCTTGAGTTTCAATAACTGGCAATGCAGTCAGTGAACCACCGCCTTTTTCTTTCGAGAGCTTCGCAGCGCGCTCGAGCAAGCGCGAGTGCAAGTAAAAGACGTCGCCAGGGTATGCCTCGCGGCCCGGTGGGCGGCGGAGCAAGAGCGAAAGTTGGCGGTATGCAACAGCGTGCTTCGACAAGTCGTCATAGATAATGAGCGCGTCGCGGCCAGAATCCATAAAGTATTCCCCAATAGCAGCACCCGCAAACGGTGCCAAGTACTGCAGCGCCGCAGGCGCAGCAGCACCCGCGTCGACGACGATAGAATATTCAAGCGCACCTTTCTCGCGCAGCTGGCTTACCAAACGGGATGTTTTAGATTCTTTTTGACCAATAGAAACGTAGATACAAATAGGACGAGATTCTTTTGGCTCTGATTTTTGATTTAAAATCGTATCCATCGCCACAGTTGTCTTGCCGGTGTAGCGGTCGCCGATGATGAGCTCGCGCTGGCCACGGCCAATGGGGATCATAGAGTCAATGGCTTTGATGCCGGTATGCAGCGGCTGCCCCACACTTTGGCGGTCCATCACGCCGTATGCCTCGCGCTCGATAGGGTTTTGCTGTGTTGCGGCAATAGGCCCCAAACCGTCCAGCGGCTCGCCCAAAGGCGACACCACGCGACCAAGCAGTGCATCCCCCACGGGGATAGAAAGCACCTGGCCAGTCGACTCGACCACCATACCTTCTGTTACTTGCGATGCGTCGCCCAAAATAATGGCGCGCACAGACTCCTCTTCGAGGTTAAGCACCACGCCGAAAATGTCGGTGGTGTCTATTGCCTTCTCGAGCGACTTGCCGCCCGAAGTTACAAAGCGCACCATCTCCGACATCACTGCCCCACTGAGCCCCTCTATCTCGGCAACACCGTCGCCGACACGCATAACCAGCCCGGTGTTTGTAGCACGTGCCGCCGGGGTAAAGTGTTCTATCTCTTTTTTAAATTGTTCGATGAAGTTTTGCATGATGTTTCAGGTGGTTGCTACTAGTGTTCGGTAGAGCTCGAGCAGTTTCCGCGTACGCTGTGCCTCTTTGGTTACTGTTGCGTACCGGAGCGAGCGTTCTTGGCGCTCCACTAAGGCTAAAAACTCTTTAAAAATCTGCGGCAGCAATTTTTGATGCCCCCGACGCTCCAGAGATGCTTTGAGCCCTTTTAGGTGCTCGGCCGCTTGTGCTGGCGACTGGGCCACCAGGTCAAACAGCGCTTTTGCATACTGAGCTTGTGTAGTCATACTTATTTTTTGTCGGCCACGCGCTCCATACCCAGCACAATAAGTTTCGCCACCTCTTGTTTGCTTTGTTCAATTGCCTCAACTTTGAGCTGCTGTGCTTGTGCCTCGGCCTGTGTAAGCAGCGCGGCGGCGTTGGCCTCGCCCGCCTCGGTGAGTGCACGCTGTTTTTCTGCACCCAAGGCACGTGCCTTAGACACCACTTCGTCGGCCTCTTTGCCCGCCTGTGCAAGCAAGTCTGCGCGCTCGGATTCTATTTTTTGCAGCTGATGTGCCGCAGCCTCCGCATCGCGGACACCTTGGGCCATTTTTTGTCGACGACTCTCGAGCATCTGCGTAAGCGGTTTGTACAAAAAGTACCACAACCCCAAAAGGAGCAAACCGAAGTTTATCCCGTTTACCAGCAAAAGCCGCCAGTCGATACCGAATGCTGCAAATAAATCACTCATGATCGCAAAACTGCTTGTCTACTAGACGAACTTAATAATGAACGACACCACCAGCGCCAAAATACCAAGCGCCTCGGTAAAGACGATTGCCAAAATCATGTTTGAAACAATTTTGTCAGATGCCTCTGGGTTGCGACCAATAGCGTCCATAGCGCGGCCACCTATCATGCCGATACCGATTGCTGGCCCAAGTACACCAACGCCTGCTGCTATTGCCATCGCCAAAACCTTGCCTGTTTCTATATCCATATGTCTACAATCACTACTAATAACAACTAATACTGCCACTGTACCACACCAAACCCCGCTCTACTAGGCGTGGGACGCCTCTGCTTCGTGGGTGCCGTGAGGCTCGGTGACTGCCAGTTTGATGAAGAAAAGTGTGAGCATGGCAAACACCGCACCTTGCACCACGCCCACAAACATCTCGAACGCCATCAACGGCACCGGCAGCACGTACGGCATAAAAAACCCTACCACCGCCAAGAGCACGCCACCGGCAAACACGTTGCCAAAAAGACGGAAGGAGAACGAGATGAAGCGCGACAATTCCGAAACAAATTCGATAAGCCCAACCGCAAACAACAGCGGAGAAGAAAAGTTAAAGAATTTTGAGCCGTACTTCCAAAACCCGAGCGCCACAATGCCCGCTATCTCTATGGCAAACACCGCAATAATCGCCAGCGACAGTGTGACGTTTAGGTCGGCATTTGCAGCGTGAAAGAGCGGTATAAACTCATGACCATGGTAAATACCCACGCTGCCGTAAAATGGAATAAACTCAAACAGGTTTGCAGTTGCTATAAAAAGGAACAGGGTGACGATAAGTGGAAAATAGCGCAGCGCCAGCGCCCGGCTGCCTAAAATGTTTTCCATATATCCCAGAACAAAGTCGAATATAAGCTCAAAAAAGTTTTGGATGCGACCAGGCACAAGGGTGGGCTTGCGGCCAGCCACAAAAGCAACTACCAAAAGCACCGCCATGACCAACCACACCGCCAAGAGCGTGTTGGTGATAGGCAGGCCATAGAAGTTAAATAGCCGCTCAGCCGCTAGGGATATGTGCAAACCCTCATGCATATACGGAGGCTATGGTAGCATAGAGTGACCCGGTACGGAAGATTTGCCACACACACCCATGCGTTCATCTTTGCTTAGTATTAGTATGAGTCTATTTTTAGCAGTCGCCTTGGGCGGCGGCGTTGCCATAGCTGCAAACAAAGCAATGCCGGGCGAGATGCTCTACCCTTTTAAAATTAGCATCAACGAGCGACTTGAGAGCACCTTTGCTAAAAACAGCGAGGCACGGGTGCGCCTGCACATCAAACTTATGCAAGCACGCCTAGACGAAGCAACAACACTAGCAGCCGCAGGCACGCTTGATACAGACATCGAGGCAGCATTAACACAAAACTTTACTGCGCACGCAACCGCCGCAGCAGCAGAGGTTGCAAACGCAGATGCAGCAGGCAACCAAGCACAGGCGGCAGCTATGGCTGCAACTTTTCATGCAACGCTTGCGCAACAAGCAGCAACACTCACAGACACCAGCATCAAGAGCACACCGGAAGTGCAGGCATCCCTTGCTTCTGTACTTGCCGGTGTACAACAAGTCTTGAGTACTGCGTCTGCAGCTAGTGCACAAGCTGCAGCAGAAGCAGCGGGCGAATAACTATGTAGTGCAAAAAAGAAAGCCAACCCCCTAGGGGTTGGCTTTTGGTCCTATAGCTGCACAGGCGGCACGCCTAAAACAGGAAGATCTTCGTATTCAGCAAAGTACGCAGTGACGCTGGCCAACCGGCCGTGTAAGGTTTTGTTATGCTCGGCTGCAGCAAAGTTGTAGCGTTGTGCCGCGCGAGTAACCGCATCAGAAAACTCGACAACCGACACAAACTGCGCCTGCACCTCGGGGTTTGCTTTGTGTATCCTACCCACAAGACCCAGCGCAGTCAGTCGGTACGCTTCTTGCGTCGCCCAAAAATCCTGCACCTCTTGCGCTGTGGCTATACGTGGGTACAGACGCACTCGACGTGTCGCTTCGCGTGCGGCCTTAAGCTCGGCAAGGGCCTCTGTACCGAGCATCCTTTCCCCTGCGTGCACAAGCGCCGCCTCCAGGTTTGCAACGGGGTCGTTGCGCGCTTCGCATGCCGAAACAAGACCATGCAGAGCGTCGCGGACCCTGACATTGGCATCTTCGATGCGCGGAAGCTCAAACCAAAAGCACCACACGGCCAACCCTACCAAAGCCATCCCAACAAGGCGGTAGAGCAGGTAATCAAACAGACGTACCCTCATCACAACCTCCAAAGTTGTCTCTGCCACGCACTATGCCATGGCGTTTGGAAAAAGTATAGATAATGAGCAGATAGGACTTTTGTGGTCACAAGTCAATTTTGCCCGACAAAATTGCTCCGCCTTCCACTTTATGTTTTGTGGTCAGGGATATTTTTTGCGTCGTCACACAAAAAATTCCACGACCCTGGCTCACGGCCTCGTCTGCTGACTCGGCAACGTTCCGCCTTCCACAAAAGCAGAAAACCTGCCGCAGGGCAGGTGTTTCTGACTTTTGTGGACCCTACCGGGATCGAACCGGTCACCTCCTCATTGCAAATGAGGCGCTCTACCAAATGAGCTAAGGGCCCAGGTGTTTCTTTAAAAACCGTCTGCCTGCTGCAGACTTAAAATACAACTCACGTCTACGCGCTTCATCAAAGGTATCAAATTTTTCAGAATAGACAACTTCGATTAGACGCATCCTTGCGGTGGTTTTTGTATGACCGCTTTTGTGCTCAGAAATTCTGCGCGACAAGTTACTAGTCATGCCTTTATAGAACTTATTGTCTGCATCCTTGAGGACGTATACAACCCATTCCATATTTTTGAGGCGCTCCCCGCCCGAACGTACCGTTCGGTACGGGCGAGTACCAAATGAGCTAAGGGCCCAATGCACACACATTATCACACGGCACCAAATGAGTCCCGACGCTTTGGTCGGGAGGCCGACTACCAACGTCGGCCCTAAGGGCCCAATTTCTGCGACCACACTACTGTACCGCTACTTCCCTATTTTATCAATTTTTGCCGCCAAGACAAAGTCATTCTCGGACAACCCGCCAATGGCATGTGTCGAGAGCTCTATAGAGACCGAACCGTACGAGACAACCATGTCTGGGTGGTGGCCTTCTTCTTCTGCAATTGCTGCAACTTTATTTACAAACTCCATAGTTTGTTTGAAGTTGCCAAACATAAACTGCTTTACCAGCAAGTGCGCTTCGTCTACCAGCATCCAATCGTCACCATCTCCAGACGCATGCTCGGTGTGCAGCTCTGCCAAAAGCGCTTCCGCCTCGTGCGGCAACAGTGGAGTTACGCCTCCTTCGCAAGGGATGCATCGCCTATCCCCAAGACGTACCTCTGACTTTGCCATAAAAGTAGATTACCTTTTCTTGCCAATGCGGGCAAGCTGCAGCACGTGGTCCAAAAACTCTGTCAGACTCGACCCAACCGCACGCAGCGCCTTGGGCAGTAGCGCTTCTTTGCCAAGCCCACATGCCGCAGCACTGTTCGTCTCTAAAAAGTAGATGCCCCGCTTAGAGACAATAAAGTCAGAGCGCGAATAGTGTGCAAGCCCCAGCCCGGTATGCGCACGCGCCGCCAGTTGGGCCAACTGCGTCTTTTCTTCTTCCGTAAAGCGCCCGGGCACATACTCTACGCTGCCAGCTTTGTATTTGGCATCGTATGAATAAAATCCGTGAGGAGCCTGCGGCACCACCTCGACAGGAAAGAGCGTGTACACATCTTGCCCACGAAAGGAGTCTATAACCCCCACCGTTGCTTCTTTGCCTTTAATATATTCCTCAACCAAAGCCTTGGGGGCATGAGCCAGTGCGTGCCGCAGTCCATCCTGCAAACCATGGAAGCTCTGTGCCAGTGTGGTACCAACCGACGACCCACCCACCACAGGTTTGATAATCACCGGATGCGGGAAGGTGCGAAAGAGCTCAAACGACACCTCCTCTACATCGTCCCCCTCATCCACCAAGCGACTATGCGGCACCTGAAGCCCCAATTCGCGCACAATGTCCTTTGTGTGCTGCTTATTAAACGCCACTGCCGAGCCAAACGCATCTGAGCCTGTGTAGGGCACTCCAAACGTGTCGAGCATGCGCTGCACTTTGCCATCTTCGCCAAACTCACCGTGCAATACATTAAACGCCACATCGACACCCCGTAGGGCTCTTTCGGGTGTTGTAGGGACACCATGCACGTGCCACTCGCCCGAGCGCGAGATAAAAATATCTTTAGGGTCGTAGACCTCTTTGTTGAGTGCCTCCAAAACTGCAGCGCCCGAGGCGAGCGATACTTCATACTCGCTCGATGGCCCACCGCGTAAGACGCCAACAACAGTCCGCATATGTCGTTAGTATACCGCAACTAACTCTTCCCGAGCGAACGCGTGCGGATTTTTTTACGATGAAAACCAATCGCAAACCTATGAGCCTCGGCATTGGCAAGCAAAATATCTTTTGCAAGTGTTTGCCCTGGGTCGGCAGTAAGTTGACGCAAACCCCGCAATTCGCGCGGGCGGTGCTTTGCATCTTTAACCACCCCAACGACAGGTATCGCCATACCAAACTCTGCCAACACCGCTTTTGCAACATTCATCTGCACAGTGCCGCCGTCCACCACAATAAGCCGCGGCAGTGGCCACTCGGCATGCCCCAGGCGGCGCGACAATATCTCACGGAGTGCCCCAGGGTCGTCCCCTGCCCCTGCTTCTTTAATGTTGAATTTTCTATACTCTTGCTTTTGTGCCTCACCTCCTTCTACCACGGTACATACTCCTACAGCTGCACTGCCGCCCAAGTGCGCAACGTCATATGCCTCGATGCGCTGCTTTTGACCACTAAACATGTTCGGATTCCTATACTCGTCTTTGATGAGTGAGACATCTTGAATATGCCCCAAAGCAAGCACCTGTTTGCGCAGGGCCGCAGCCTCTTCAAACCGCTCGTCTTTTGCCGCTTGGCGCATGTCACGCTCGAGACTCTTGATGAGCTCTTTCTTTTTGCCTTGGAATAGCAGCACGATGCGGCGTATGATTTTTGCATACTCCGCCTTAGAGATCTCCCCCGAGCATACCCCCGGGCAAAGCCCCAAAGCGCGATTAAAACAAGGCTTACACTTTACGAAGGTCAGTCCTTCGTCGAAGGACTGACCTTCGTTGGGAGAACTGTGGATAACTTTTTTGGTAGGTATATTTGCCCGTTGCTCGGCGCAAGGAGTGCAGGTGTCGCGATACGGAAATATTTTGCGAATAATCCGTAGCGCTTCTTTAAGTTGCAGCCCGTGCGGAAAAGGACCGAAAGTATGCAACGAAACAAAAGAAGTTTCCTTGCTTCCACGAAGCGCCTCCAGTTCCTTCCCACGCACTAACAAGATTCGCGGGAAATTTTCTTTGGTGATAACCACATAGTTAAAACTTTTATCGTCTTTAAGGTCGGTGTTGTGTTTTGGTTTATGGGTACGAATAAGGTTTGCTTCTAAAATAAGCGCCTCGAGCACCGAGTCGGTTTGCCGCCAATCAATAGAAGTAGCTTTGGCCAACATACTTACCAAAAGCGGCCCGCGCGTAGTGCCCAAATCAGGCGCAAAGTAACTGCGCACACGGCTTTTGAGCGAAGTAGCTTTGCCAATGTAGAGTAGCTCCTTATTTTTTGCCAAGAAAAAATACACCCCCGGCGCGTCGGGGATTTTTTTGGCTTTCTTTTTAAACTCCTCGAGCGTCATATTTGACAATCATACCATTTGTGTGTCTTTTTTCAATACGAAAAAGAAGAACCCTCCCGAAGGAGAGTTAGTCTGCGGCCAAGCGTTCCATAGGTGCAGTACCGAGCTCTAGTTTGAGGGACACGCGCCGGAGCACCCTGATCTGACTCAGCACAGGTGCCGAAGGTGGCAGACGGTCTGCGTAACAATCATCCGGGATGATTTCTGGACGGTCTTGCAGCAGCTTAAGCATTAAGCTGTCCACCCGAACGCAGGCGCCGTCGCGCTCTACCAGACGCCTGTGCCCAAAGACTGTGCGCACGTACAAAGGATATCCAGAGTCATCTCGATAGGACTCGAGCACCTCGAGAATTTGCAAGAACAAACTTACGAGATGCTCATGGGTTGGCTCTGTCCATTGTTTGGTTTTTGCGTCAAACCGTGGCGCATCAACAAGTTTGTTGCAAGCGTGTTGCAGATTGTATGGCAACATTTCTGCACCTACCAAAAAATGAGGACTTCTAGATTCTCAGAATAGCGTGGGTGTTCACCTGTGTCCAGTGGATATCTTTTATCGCCCTTTAAGCACACGCTTTAAGTATTTACCGGTGTGCGAATGTTTATTGTTTGCCACTTCCTCGGGAGTACCTTTAGCCACCAACGTGCCACCACCCACGCCGCCTTCTGGCCCAAAGTCCAGCAAGTAGTCGGCGCTTTTGATAATGTCCATATTGTGCTCAATAAGCACCACCGAGTTCCCCGCCACCACCAAGCGATTCAAAATATCTATCAGTTTTTGCACATCTTCGTAGTGCAGCCCCACCGTTGGCTCGTCGAGCAGGTAAATAGTTTTTTGGAGGTGCGGGCGATACAGCTCGGCAGAGATTTTGACACGCTGCGCTTCCCCGCCCGAGAGCGTCGTCGCCGACTGACCTAGTGTTAAATACCCGAGGCCCACTTCGCCCAGCGTTTTAAGCCGGTCATGAATGGCCGGGATGTCACTCCAAAATTCAAGCGCCTCTTCCACCGTCATAGACAACACTTCGTATATATTTTTCTTTTTATATTTAACCTCGAGCGTCTCCTTCATAAACCGTTTGCCACCACAGATGTCGCAGGTAACATACACGGTCGGCAAAAAGTGCATCTCCACCGCTATAGTGCCGTTGCCCTCGCATGCTTCGCAGCGGCCGCCACCGCGCGCCTGCGGTACGTTAAAAGAAAAGCGACTTGCCTTCCATCCGCGAGCACGAGCCTCTGTGGTGGTGGCAAACATGTCGCGGATAAAGGTGAAGGCCCCTGTGTAGGTTGCAGGGTTCGAACGAGGCGTACGGCCAATAGGACTTTGGTCGATGAGTATCGCACGCGACAAGTTTTCGGTGCCGGTAAATGACACAGCGTTGTAGACTTTGTTGGTGCGGTAGCGTTTATCAAAACGTGCACGCAAGTTTTCGTACAAAATTTCGTACAAAAAGGTCGACTTGCCCGAACCAGATACGCCGGTAATAGCCACCATACGCCCCAGCGGCACCTCGGCCGAGAGGTTATGTATGTTAAATGCGCTGCCGCCTTTTATAACCAACTTGCCTTTGTCTTTTTCTCGACGCTCTTCTGGTACAGGCACCTCCTTTTCGCCACGCAAGTAGGCCAGAGTTACCGAGCCGCTGTCATTCTTTTTTGCGGTAAGGAGTTTATCCAAGTCGCCCGCTACCACCACATGCCCGCCATGTACCCCCGCCCCCGGACCGATGTCGACCAAAAAGTCGCCAGCGTATATCGTGTCTTCGTCGTGCTCGACCACAATGATGGTGTTGCCTAAGTCGCGCAGGTTAACCAGCGTTTTAATCAAGCGTTCGTTGTCGCGTTGATGCAGACCAATAGTCGGCTCATCCAACACGTACAGTGCACCCACCAAGCCACTGCCCAACTGCGACGCCAAGCGGATACGCTGTGCCTCTCCGCCCGAAAGCGTGTTGGCGCGGCGCTCGAGCGTCAAATAGTCGAGCCCCACGTCGAGCATAAACTTGAGCCGTGCGGTTATTTCTTTGATTACTGTCTTGGAAATCTCTTGATCTTTCTTCGACAAATCGAGCAATGTAAAAAACTCGTATGCGTCTTTAATAGATTTTTTTGTTATAGCCACAATGTCTACTTTGTCGCCCAAAAAGACGTTGAGCGCCTCTGGCCGCAAGCGTGCACCATGGCACACAGGGCATGGTTCGTCGCTAAACATGTGCTTGGTGCCGAGGCCATTACAGGCAGGACACGCACCGTAGGGCGAGTTAAACGAGAAAAGACGTGGCTCTACTTCGGGGAAGGAAAATCCGTCGTAGGGGCACATAAACTTTGCCGAAATAAGGCGGGTGCCAGTGGCGTCTTCTATCTGCACCAAACCTTCTGACTCTTGCAGCGCACGCTCCACAGCTTCGGAAAGGCGTTCGACTGCTGCTTGGCGAGTTGCAGCCTCTTTGCCACTGCGTGCAAAGTCAGCAACTAAAATCTCGTCCACCAATGCAGAAATGTCGTGTTTTTTGTTTTTGCTCAGCAAAATTTGCTCACGAAGGTTTTTTAACTCGCCGTCTACTTTTGCTTTTTCAAACCCTTTGCCCAGTAAGTCGTACAAAAGTTGGTAGTACTCGCCTTTGCGGCCCACCACCAGCGGTGCGTACACTTTGACCGTGTCGTCACTAATCTCAACCCCCATGACTTTGCGCGTCTTTTTTGGCACATGTGCCGAAACAGACTCTATAACGCTTTGGATTATCTCTTCGTTGGAGTGTTTGCGAATCTCTCGGCCACATTCCAAACAGTGCGGCTTGCCAACACGGGCAAACAAAATACGCAGGTAGTCGTAAATTTCAGTAATGGTGGCCACGGTAGAGCGCGGGTTGTTAGAGCGCGACTTTTGGTCGATGGAAATTGCAGGAGAGAGGCCAGTTATTTCTTCGACATCGGGTTTTTGCATTTGGCGGAGGAATTGCCGCGCATACGCAGACAAACTTTCTATATAGCGGCGTTGGCCTTCGGCAAAAATGGTATCAAACGCCAAAGACGACTTGCCCGAGCCAGAGAGGCCGGTAAATACGACCATCTTCCCTCGCGGGATCTTGAGGTCGATGTTTTTTAAATTGTGGGTCTTTGCCCCTTTGATGTGTATAAAGTCTTCCATATAGCGAACAAACACAACGCCCCTAGGATTGCTCCTGGGGTGCGTATGTGTCAAAACACAATACCATAAAAAGAATAAAGGGCACAGGTTCCTTGCGAAAACCTGTGCCCTTGCTGTATATCGAAAGAGCAGAATGTTTGACTCCCGGCCCTGTTGGGTCAGTCAGCGCCCAGTACAGAACGTACTGCCTAATGGAGGAGCCAAACACCCACGCCGGCTCATGGCCTCAGAGAGCACCATGTTGGGAAAACCAGCGCGAGTACACAATAGCACAACTCGACCAATTAGCAACTAGGCTTCTTTTTTTATTTTGCCCTGTTTTTTACCGCGCGTTTTTGTGCCGCCTTCTCCTACCAACACCGCTATTTCATCACGCAAAATGGCCGCTGTTTCAAAATCTAGCTCTTGCACGGCCTGCGCCATCTGCTCGCGCTTGCTTGCGATAAACTTCTTTGGATCTTTTGCATACAACTCTTTGTCGATATCGAGCAGCACATTAACCGCCTTGCCATGCTCGGTACGCAATTCCTCAGTAATATCTTTAATCGCCTTAATGATTGTCGTAGGCGTGATGCCGTGCTTTTTATTGTAGGCCAGCTGTATGGTGCGACGGCGGTTTGTCTCGCTCATCGCCTTCTCCAAGGAACCGGTGATCTGGTCGGCATACACAATCACCCGTCCGTGCACGTTGCGCGCCGCACGGCCAATAGTTTGTATAAGCGACGTTTCCGAACGCAAAAATCCTTCTTTGTCGGCATCCAAAATCGCCACCAACTCTACTTCGGGTAGGTCGAGGCCTTCGCGCAAAAGGTTGACCCCCACAAGCACGTCATAGGTTCCTTTGCGAAACTCGGTGAGCGTGGTGATGCGGTCGAGCGTCAAAATGTCGCTGTGGATGTAGGCGGCTTTAAATTGCCTGTCCTTCAAATATTCCGACAAGTCTTCTGCCATTTTTTTGGTGAGCGTAGTCACCAACACACGCCCGCCGTGTTTTATAACCTTCTCAGCCTCGTCTAAGAAATCTTGCACTTGGCCTTTTTGCACAAGAGGAGCGGAGGAGCGTTTTGTAGGGGGTTTGCGGAGCGACGGCGACGCAACTTCAGGTGATTTTTCAGCAGGAAAATCACCGTACCCGGAAGAATGCTCCTCCGCGATGCGTCCCGTGACAGGCCGGACAATAATCTCGGGGTCGACAAGGCCTGTGGGGCGGATGATCTGCTCGACAACTTGGTCGCCACTTTTTTCTTTTTCATACGGCCCCGGCGTAGCAGAAGTGTATATCACCTGCCCCACGCGCTCTTCAAATTCTTCAAACTGCAGCGGCCGGTTGTCTATAGCCGACGGCAAACGAAAACCGTACTCTATCAAATTTTCTTTGCGTGCTCTGTCCCCTGCATACATACCGGCAATCTGCGGCACCGTTACGTGGCTTTCGTCGATAATGGTCAAAAAGTCGGGCTTGCCGTCTTTGGTATGGGGAAAATACTCCAGCAACGAAAACGGTGGCTGGCCTGGCTTGCGGCCGTCAAAGTGGCGCGAGTAGTTTTCTATCCCTGGACACACCCCCACTTCGCGGATAAGCGCCAAGTCGTGGTTGGTGCGCCGCTTCAAACGCTCTGCTTCCAGCACCTTGCCCGCACGTTCGAGTTTTGCGAGTTGGTTTTTAAGCTCGAGTTTAATGTCTGCAATAGCACGCGCACGCTCATCCGCCGGAGTAACATAGTGCTTGGCGGGAAAGAGAAAGAGCGACTGCAACGACTCTTTTTCGGCACGAGAAATTGCATCAATAACGCGCACTTTCTCTATACTGTCTCCAGAAAATTCGACGCGATATAAAATACGCTCGCCGGTAGGCATAATCTCCACACTGTTTCCGAGCGCGCGGAATTTGCCTGGGGTAAGGTCCGCCGGAGTGCGCTCAAAATAAATGTTTATAAGGTCGCGGATAAGCTCGGCGCGGTTTTTCTTCACACCTGGACCAATCTCTAGGTGCACCTTGCGATACTCCTCGGGGCTACCCAGAGCATAAATACACGACACCGAGGCCACAATAATTACGTCGCTGCGCGTAAGCAGTGCTTGGGTGGACGCGTGGCGCAAGCGGTCAATCTCTTCGTTAATTTGCGCCTCTTTCTCTATATACGTGTCGGAGTGCGGGATGTACGCCTCGGGCTGATAGTAGTCATAGTACGACACAAAGTATTGCACCGATGCGTCGGGGAAAAATGCACGATATTCCTGCGCCAACTGCGCAGCAAGAGTCTTATTGTGTGCAATAACCAGAGTTGGCTTTTGCACCTGCGCAATGACATTCGCTGCGGTAAAAGTCTTGCCCGAGCCAGTTACGCCCAAAAGTGTTTGGTGCTGCTCGCCCTTTTTGAGCCCCTTCACCAACGACTCTATTGCCTTGGGTTGGTCCCCGGCTGGTGAGTGGTCGGATTTGATAGTAAACCCTGCCATCCACCCACTCTACCGTATTTTGTACGCAGATAAAAACAAGTCGCGAAACTGCTCGAACTGCCCGTCGAGGATAGATAGGCGGATGCGCTCGCACAGGTTAGCCAAAAAGTAGATGTTATGTTGCGATGCTAAAATCATCCCCAGCATTTCTTTAGTTTGGAAGAGGTGCCGAATGTATGCGCGTGTATAGTTTTGACACACTGGGCAGCCACACTCGGGGTCCAAGGGCGAGAAGTCTTCTTTAAACTCTGCGTTGGTAACAAGTATCTTCCCCGTATGTGTGTACACGCCCCCACTGCGGCCGTTGCGGGTTGGCAACACACAGTCAAAAGTGTCTGCGCCCGCCGCCACACCAATAAACAAATCTTCTGGCTCGGCAATACCCAACAAGTGCCGCGGCTTTTCTTCTGGCAATTCGCGATTTACCTTATCTAAAATACCCAAAATATCTTCCTTACTAAACGAGCCGCCAATACCGTACCCATCAAAGTCCATCCCGCCTATCGTCTTTGCACTCTCAATTCGCAAATCTTCAAAGCGCCCACCTTGCACCACGCCGTATATACCCTGTGCATTATTTTTTTCGATATTACGCCGATGCGCTGCCAAACTGCGGGTCGCCCAGCGGTGCGTACGCTCCATCGCCTCTTTTTGGTAGGCATAGTCTGCAGTCGGCGACGTACACTCGTCGAATGCATAGATAATATCGGCACCCAGCTTGTGCTGAATTTCGATAGAGCGCTCGGGCGTAAAGCGGTGCATGGTGCCGTTTATATGCGAGGTAAAAGTTACCCCATCTTCGTCGACAATGGCCAACTTGCCGTGGCTTGTTGCCAACTCTTCGTCATACACCGCAGTCCCTGCGGAGGACTCTTCACTTGGTGTTGAGGCAGCTCCTAATTTTGATACTTTTTTTCCATACCCTTCGCCAAGCGAAAATACCTGGAAGCCGCCCGAGTCGGTCATCGACGGCTTTTGCCAGTTCATAAATTTGTTTACTCCCCCCGCTTTTTCTACCAAGTCTTCCCCGGGCGAAAGATACAAGTGGTACGTGTTGGCAATGATGCACTGCACCCCAAGGCTACTTACAATATCCGGCTGCACACCCTTAACCGTAGCCTTTGTTGCCACCGATACAAACGCTGGTGTTTGCACACTGCCATGCGGTGTGCGCAAAACACCGACTCTTGCAAGCGAGCCGGTGTTTTTCCCGCCATGAAGTCGGGTTGATTTTTCAATCTTGAAGGAAATTGGTCGCATCCGTAAAAACCTTGTGCCTAGTTGGTTTGAGGCACTATACCTGGCGGATTTACCGCGATCAAGTCGACTTCGAATATGAGCGTTGCATTTGCTGGTATTGGCCCGTACCCTTGTGCACCATATCCTAAGCTAGGTGGGATGATGAGCAGCCGCTTGCCGCCAACCTTCATACCCTGGAGCCCTTGGTCCCAACCCGGAATCACCGCGCCAGTACCCAACACAAACTCTATCGGCTCTTTACCAGAAGACGAGTCGAACATAACCCCGCTTGCAAGTACACCTGTGTAGTGCACGCGCACTGTGTCGCCAATTTTAGCAACCGCCCCAGTACCCACCTTTTCGTCTTGGACTATCAACTCGCCCGCATCTGCTTCTGGCGCCGCGGCTTGAGTGTTTGACCCAAAAAGTGGCAACCCGGAAGAACCCATAATAAAAAAATACCCGACTACGGCCAGCGCTACAGCAACTGCAACGCCTGTGGTTATATGTGTTCGTGACATGTCTTCACCATACCGCCCACACACCACACACGCAAGAACACTGTCCCCTTGTTTAGCGTGCCGTGCTTGCCGCCACCTCGCTCACCACCACGCCTCCTTGCAGCGCATCCGACGCACGCAGCACGGCGGCAGGCGTGGCTGTTGTTTTTAAAAAGCGTGTATTTACCGCGACAAGCGACAACGCAAACACAGCTACAAAGGCGCCACCCATCAGCAATGCAGTAGGCTGGATGTGTATGTGTATAAAAAACCCAAGCAACACGGCAACCAAAAGCATGGACGCAACGCCCATCAAAATCCAAAATGTTGTAGACCTTGGTTCGCCCATCATGCGCACCAACTGCCCTGGCAAGTTTACATGAGGTGCGTCTGCCGAAGTCACCGCAGCACCTTGCTGCATAGGGGATGCGAAGTACTGCACCACATACGTGGCTGGCTGCCCTTCATAGAAACCTTGCGCCACCCCCACCCCAATAGCGCTGTAGGCGGGTTTTATTATATTTGCTCGGTGCGAAGGCGAATCCATCCACGCTTCCAAAACATCAGAGGAGTCGACAAACCGGACGGCCAAGTTTTCTCCAGCAAAACGATAGTCGTATCCAGCGCCCAGTATCCAACTCCATGGCTCCTGCCCATCTGGCCCTATGTGCGCAAAGTACCCTCTTGCCGCCATATCTTCTGCTTTTGCTTGCGCTGCATGGTTAAGTTGCGCGTCTTCTGCCAACAACGGCGCACTATATTGTGCGCGCTGTGTGTTGGTGAGCGAGATAATAGCCGACGGAAATACTGCCGCAAGAAATACATCAGACGACTGACGCACTGCCAAGTTTGCAACCAAAAAGCCTTCGGCTGCCAGTATCACCGCCAAGAAAAATAGTAACCATGGCTTCCGCAAAATGTGTGGACGATACGCATTATGGTGCGACGGTATAAAATGGTGCGCGAATTTCTCCCACGCCTTGTGCATAGCACACAGTGTACCACACCAAAAGAGGTATACTGTGAGTACGTTATGCGAAAATTATTTGCAAGCCTTGTGCTTTTTGCCACACTCTTCCCCGCGGCAGCGCTTGGCGCAACCTTTGCCAAGCAGACACTCTTTTTGTCTAAAGAGTCTGTTACAGAAGGCGAGACTGTGCTGATACATACAATAGTATCCAACGAGGCCACTACCTCCTTTGCAGGCAAACTCGAAATAACTAACAAAGAAGGCAGTATAGGCACAGTACCAGTGGCGCTTGCCGCAGGAGAAGCCGCCGCAGTATCTGTGTCTTGGAAGCCGCTCGCCGGCTCGCACAGCATCACCGCGCAACTACTCGACCAAGCAGGTGAGGTAGTAGAAAAAGAGTCAGCAACCTTTACTATCCGTGCCCAAGTGGTCGCAGGCACGACCACAGAAACTGCCACCACCGACGTAGATTCTTCCGAAGAAATACAGCAGGCGCTTGCCAACCTCTCGCCAGCAGTGGCAAAAACCTCTGAACCTGTGTTTAGCGCAATAGACTCCGCACGCGCACAAGCAGCCGAGGTGCTCGACCGCGGCGTTGCTTGGTCTAAAAAACAAATCGGTAACTCGGCGATAAAAAACCAAGGCACCATTTTGGGTACCGAAACAGAAAAATCTACGACCGACAAAATAAGCGGTAGCGCATGGACCGTAGTTGCAACGGTCGTGCTGTATGTACTTTCTATTTTGCGCTACCTGGTTAGCAGCGCTGGTATATTTTACCCACTGTTTGCGCTTCTGTTCTTCTTTATGTTGTGGAAGTTATATCGCCGCTTTAGCAGAAGACGCTAAGCACACTAGGCGTCCAAACGCGGCGCCTTGGTTTGCACCATGTGCATCACCGACAAGCCAAACAACACAGCAGCCACTGCGGCCGATATAGCACAGTAAAAGCATATCGCGCCAATGAGCCCCATTTGGATATAAAAGATAAATACCGCAGAGAGCGCGGCGCCTAGACTGGTGTATAGAAGCACTGCTGCACGCAACACTCGCGACGCAGGGTCTGCGGCAAGCAACACAAACAAACATAGTGCGTAGGCGTAGTACACCAACCCCAAGTACGATAACGGTACCCCAAAAAATTTTGAGTACACACTCGACAACACCACCTCACATCCCCCAATGGCGCACGATGGAATAAGATTTAAGTATTGGTAGTACGACAAATACAAAACATCCCCGAGCCCGATAAGCGTCACAGCAATAAGTAAAAATGGCGTAAGTAGTACTTTTGGTTTCATAGACGGTTAGTATAGCTTATTTGAGTAGGCTTTTAAATTTCTCCCCCACCTTTTCTACCTTAGGTGCGATAACCATTTGGCAGTACCCGGCTGATTTGTTTTTGGCATAATAATTTTTGTGATAGTCTTCGGCCGGATAAAAAGCATCAAGCATCTCGACTCTAGTTACAATTGGAGCCCTCGCCCCGGCTTGGTCGGGGCGGCGTACACCGTTTAGCGCGCCCACATAGTGTTGCGCTTTTTCTACTTGCCTTGGGGTGGTGCAAAAAATCGCCGAGGCGTACTGCGGCCCCACATCCGCGCCTTGCTGGTTTAGGCTTGTTGGGTCGTGGCTGGCAAAAAATACACGCAAAATTTCTTCAAAAGCCAACTGATCGGGATTGTATACAATTTTTATAGATTCCACATACGCAGTAGCCCCGGTAGATACTTCTTCATACGTAGGGGATGTGGCTCGCGTGGGGCCCGCATACCCGGGATCTACAGACACCACACCCTTGAGCATCAAAAACACTGCCTCGGTGCACCAAAAGCAGCCGCCACCCAATACCACTTCTTCGGTTTCCATGAGTCCAGTATAACGCTTTTTAAAGCTGCCTCGCACTGTATTTGACAATAACTGTCATTAATGTTATCATTAAAGTAGAGGTTCATGAAAAGGAGATACCAAATGGATACCCCACTTGGACGTGCCCAAAACGAGTACTGGAAGCTGTACAACGCTCTGGAGGAATGGCATCGCGCCTTCCCCTCGGCAACAGTGTCCAGAACGCCCTACGCCCAGAGGATTATCTGGGATATGATTTTCTGGGCAGAACTCTTTCACGTCATTGGCGGGAAATCGCCAGTAGAGACGGAGGAGTTTCTTCGTCAGCTCGTCGAGCTTTTGGGGGATGCGCCAAGCTCCCCACCCACGCAAGCAGGTTCCTTCGGGAACCTGTTTTTTATTTTAAATACTTCTTCCCTTTTAACTCCTCTGGCAAATAACTCTCTTCCGAATACTTCTCGTACCCTTTTCCATACCCCAGGTTTTTCATCAACTTTGTGGGCGCGTTGCGGATATGCAACGGAATAGCCAAATTGCCCAACTTCTGCACGTCAGCCAGCGCCTCAAAGTATGCGTCGTGCGACTTGCGGCTTTTTTTACACTCAGCCAAGTAGGCCACCCCGTGCGCTAAGTTTATCTGCGCTTCGGGGTAGCCCACGGTCTCGCACGCACGAAACACCGCGTTTGCTACCACAAGCGCCGTGGGCTGCGCCAACCCCACATCCTCGCTAGCAAAAATCACCATGCGTCGTGCAATAAAAAGAGGGTCTTCGCCCGCGGCGACCATGCGCGCCAAATAATAGAGCGCCGCATCAGCCTGGGATGCGCGCATGCTTTTAATAAAAGCCGAGATAGTGTTGTAGTGCTCCTCGCCTTTTTTGTCGTAGCGCAGATGTTTTGACTGCACGGTCTCCTTGAGCGTCTCCAGCGTTACTTCTCCATAAAGTCGTTTTGTATTATCGAGCACGGTGATTGCCTGCCGCGCGTCTCCTCCCGCCAACTGCACCAACCACTCTTTTGCATTTTTTGGTAGTTTGACGCGAGTGCGTTTAAGTATTTTTTCCATGTCCTCTGCAGCAAACTCGTTGAGCACAAACACGCGGCAGCGCGAAAGTAGCGCAGGGATAACCTCAAAAGATGGATTTTCGGTAGTAGCGCCGATGAGCGTTAGCTCCCCCCGCTCGACAAAGGGCAACAAAAAATCCTGCTGCGCTTTATTAAAACGATGTATTTCATCGATAAATAAGACTTTGGGACGAGACTCTGAATCCGATTCACTCTCAGAAGTTTCGAAGAGTGCGCTCGAGGCAGCCCCAAGCTTTACCCTCTTCGAAGCTCCCGCCCGCTCCCCGAGAACCGCTTTAATATCATCCTTACCCGAATCAACTGCAGACAGTTCAAAAAACTCTGCATCAAGCGCTTTGGCATACAGCCGCGCAAGCGTGGTCTTGCCGCTCCCTGGCGGGCCCCACAAAATAAACGAGAAAAGATGCTTGCCTTCTATAGCCTCGCGCAGGGGTTTACCCTGCCCCACCAAATGTTCTTGACCCACAAACTCCTCCAAAGTCTGGGGGCGTATTTTTGATGCCAGCGGCTCCATATATGCTGCAAGTATACTCTTTTGTATATAAAAAATAAGCCGCCTTTGTAGGGCGGCTAGTAGCGTACATCACATCTTTGTATTTGTATTCAGTCGGTATGAAGCTGTCCGCTTTTGTACTGATTCGAACATATGTTCGCAACCGACTTCAGCTAAAACTTGTTTGAGTTTGTGTATAGCCGACCGCATACTCTGCGAAGGATCGTTAATGTTCAAACCACCCCAAAACTCTTTTTGGATCTCATCTGCGCGCACCCATATATCTGCATGCTCTGCAAAAAAGCAGAGCAGTCTAAATATTTGAGATGGCACGGGTAGAGTTGTTTTGCCATTCGCTTCCAGTGTGTATTGCTTAAGATCAATGATGAGCGGACCCGCAACAAACACATCATCCCGCGACACACCTCCCGCGACTGAAACTTTAAAAGGTGGTGGCACTTGCGCAAAGAAATTACTTCCTGATTCAAGTTTCTCCACCAGCAACCGTATCGTGCGCGTCAACTGTCGCACCGCTGCCGCGTTGTCTCGCACTGCCCGTTGCAGCCTCTCCGACTCACTGAGTTTAGGCATTACGCCCTCCCTTACAGATGTCTTCTATCTTAATTATACACAATTAAATGGCTTGTGTCAATAAACGGACTACTTTTTCTGCATTCTTCCCTTCTTTGTTGGAGTAGATACTTTTTTTGTTTTTATAGGCGGCAAGTCAAGCTTGGTTAATGCATCGCTGTACGTAGTACCCACCTTTTTACCCGGGTTAAAAATGTTTTGCGGGTCAAATATTTTTTTAACTTCCAAAAACAGCGCGTACATAGCCGGACCAAACATTTTTGGCACATACGGGGTACGCACCAACCCATCGTTATGCTCGCCGCTTATAGACCCGCCGTACGCCAACACCAAGTCGTACACCTTGTGCGACAACTCATCTATCACGCGGCGCATTTTTTGATCTTTTGGATCAATAAGCGGGATGATGTGGAAGTTGCCGTCCCCTACGTGCCCCGCCACAGTGTAGGTCAACTCATACTGCTCTAAAATATGTTCTAGTTTTGGCAAAAATTGCGGCAAAGTGTTTGGTGGCACCACAAAGTCGTCTATAAATGGTGCGGTGCGCATGCCGCGCACTTTTTGGCGTAACAGGTTAAAGCTCTCGCGCCGTATCACCCAGTACTTGCGCGCCGCCTTTTCGCTCCGTGCCACGCGCACGCTCACCCTTGGTTGTGTTTTGGTAATGTGGCCTGCCAAGTCTACAGCTTTCGTAAGCGCCTCAAGTTGTGTGCCGCCTCGAAACTCTGCCATAAGCACAAGCTTGGGCACCCCGCCGCGCATAACCATCCACACTTCTGGCAAAAAAGACCAGAACAACTTAAACAAGCTCATTTCTTTTGCGCCCTTGCTTACCATTTGCCGCGCAAACTCAGGAAAATACTTTACTCCTAATTTAAAAGTATGATCATCATACGACTCAAAGCTGTCCGGCTTCGCTTTAAGCACCTCAGGCACAAGCGCCCCAAGCTCGGAGAGATTATCTAAAAACAGCACCACCATCGCCGAATACGGCAGTGGCCGCACAAGCGAGAATTTTATCTTGGTGATTATGCCAAGCGTCCCTTGCGAGCCCACAAACAAGCGTGCAAGATCTAGAGCCTCTACACCGTCGCCAATGTCCCAAAGCGCATAGCCCGAGGAGTTTTTTTCTACCTTGGGTGTTGCGGCGGCAATGGTTGCAGCATGTGTGCGCACCAAGGCGCTCATCTTGCGGTATATGTCGCCCTCAAAACCCGGTTCTGCACACTTGACCGCAAGTTCTTCCTTCCCTAGTTTTTTAAACACGTGCGGATGGCCATCGGCCAATACCACTTCTAATTCTTCTACATAGCGAGCAGTCTTTCCATATTTAAGATTTTTTTCACCGCCAGAGTTGTTGGCCACCATACCGCCCACGGTGTTTAGCTCACGCGACGCGGTATAGCTAGGCAGCTCCAAACCCTTTTTTTGTGTCTCGCGGTCAAAGTCGCGAAAGTACATCCCCGGCTCGACCACAGCGCAGTCATGACCCAGTGTAAGTAGCCGTGTAAAATGCGCGGTCATGTCGAGCACAATAGAGTCGGTAAGGGGCCCGCCCGACATGTCGGTACCTGCGGCGCGCGCCGTTAGCGACAGGTGGGTCTTGGGGATTTCTTTTTGCACATTCACAAACTGCACCAGCGCACATATATCGTCGGTGTTTTTTGGATGCACCACAACTTCGGGCACCACCTTAAATAAACTTGCATCACGCGAGTACGCCTCCAACACCTTGGGTGCGTCTTCTACACTGCCATGCAGCACTTTCTGCAACTCTTTTGCAAGAGACATATAAAAAAATTGTAGCACAGTACTGTGCACGCACTAAGTTCAAAACAACTATAACTCTGCAAAACTTGAAAGCAGGGTTGCATAAACTTGACAACAAGTCTCAATTCTGTTATTTAAAACACAGCTGCAGCATGTCCAAACGGTGGGCATGCAAACAATAAAGGATTAGGACATGGGTCTCAACATTCGCCAACCTTGGAATCACCAGAACACGACCATTAAGGGTGCGTTTGGCGACGACAATATCGTCGAGCTGGGCGACGGGCGCAACAACATTGTGCTAACCGGCCTCAACTCGACCGTCATCTTGGGGGACGGAGCGGGCAGTCGCATACAATTTATCGACCCCGAAACCGGGGGCGGCGGGGTAAACCGTGCCACCATCGGCGACGGAGGCAACTCTGTGCTTATCGGCGCCTGGGATTCACGAAACATCCTGATTTCCAGCGGCGCTGGCGACCGCCTCTACGGCGGCAATCAAGCCGACATTCTGATGGCTATGGGCCCCGGTGCCCAGGCCTTTGGCCGAAGCGGCAACGACACAATCGTTGTCAGCGGTGGCTACGGCAATGGCGGCGCCGGCAATGACACGCTCCAAGGGTACAATGATTCCACTCTGTACGGCGCGCGGGGGGGTAGAGACACCTTTACCCCAATAACGTTCGGCGCCAACACCCAAGTGACCATCCAGGACTTCAATCCCTTGTTGGGCGACCGGGTGAACCTGGCATTCCTTGGGTTCCAAGCCCCACACGGGGTGCAGGTAACCCAGGACGGCAACAACACGGTGTTCGACTACACCAACGGCAGTGGACAGGACTCAGTCCTGACCCTGGCTGGCACCGGCACCGCTCTGGCGGACTTCGCTGGGGCAGTCAGCAAGGGCTGGGTTATAAATGCACCCGACCAACTGTAAGACACAAGGCCGCTAGAGCAATCTAGCGGCCTTATTTTTTCTAACTATAGATTTAGCGCAGTGTTGGCAGTATGCTCCAAATACCCGGATCTTGGCCACCGTCAAACTTAAACAACGAAACGCCGCGTATACCCATCTTTTTTGCCAAAGCAATTTTGTCCGCCACCGCCTGTGCATCACTCCACCACAAAATATTAAACGGTGGTTGTATGTTGCCCGCGATTGCCTGCTGCGAATATACCGCAGACGCAGGCGCTACGTTGTTGGACACTGTGTCCGTGGCAATGGTGCCTGGCTTGCTTGCCAAGGCGACTGCCTTTTCTGTTGCTTTGGTGCTCTTGTATATAAAGCTCAACTCCCCTGCGACATTACGCACAGGCGCAATCCCCAACTGCGCCGCGAGCTGTGTTGCGTAGCCCGGGTTAAACGCCCACTCGCGCTCATAGCGATAGCCATACTCGGTCAGCGGTGTTACCGAATATTCGTACCCATAGGTTGCAATGCCGAGTATGATTTTTTTCTTATCTATAGTTTGTGCGGTCAGCTCCAACACCTTTTCCACCCACGCCGGGTCAGACACAGGGATGTAGGGCGCTGCGCGCGATTTATTGAGCAACAAGTCTATAGTACCCTGGTCGTAGGCCATTATCTGTACACGGTCACAATATTTATTTATCGCCGCAAAGTCGTTCGCATACACCCCAGCGTCTGCTGGCGGCGTGCTAGTGTAGCGCGAAGAAATAGGCGTGCGTGCCTCTATGGTGCAGTAGACCCACTTGTTGCCCATACGCTGGTACAACCCTTTCAAAAATGTCGCAAAGTATGGGTTCGTTTCGGCCTTTTTACCTTCGAAGTCGATATCAATACCGTCGAAGTTATTGTCTTTTACAAATTTTGCTATCTCATCTTCAAGCGCAATGCGCTTTTTGGTGTCCGACAGTATGGCATGTATAGCATCACCGCTACCCGACATCACCGTCGGTATCACTCGCACTTTTTGCGCTTTTGCCGCAGCGATAAAAGACACCCACGGCTCTTTATCGAGCCCGCCCGCGTCATGCAGTGTGCCGTCGGACTTGAGCGTAAGCACAAATGGACTTATCTCTGTCAGCTTAGACAAATTTGGCAACACGTCCGCGGTCCCTGTGGCAGAACGCCAGTATGGTATCCATCCACCAACCTCAAACCCCGGAGTGGCCGCCGTATTCGTACCAGACACTGCACCCCCAAGTGCTGCTTGTGTTTTTGGCCCCACTACGCCGAAACTCGCACCCGAGCACACGATATTTTTTTCGCATTGAAATTTTTTAACCGCCGCAAGTGTTGCGGGGCCAAAGTACCCGGTCGGCGTTGCAGACAAGTACCCCTTTGCCGCAAGTGTTTGCTGCAATGTACGCACGTCAGCGCCGCTTGTACCAGAGACCAGGGTGCGAGTCGCAGCCTCTGCCATAAACGGCACAGAGGCAAAAAGCACGAGCGCTACACTTATATATTTTAAGAAAGTAAAAAATCGCATACGTTCATTTTACACCAACATGTCTCTATCGAAGACACATCTATGTGTATTATGACGAATATGCGACTCGATACTTACCTATCGCTTTGCCTTAGAGCGTAGCTGTTCGGTCAAAAGCTGTTTGCGCAAGCGGACTGACACCGGAGTTATTTCCAAATACTCATCTTCCCCCATAATTTCAAGTCCGCGCTCGATACTAAGCTCGTATGGTGGCACCAAGGTAATAGCTTCGTCGCTACCAGAGGCGCGCATGTTGGTGAGCTGCTTACCCTTAGTTGGGTTAACCGACATCTCTTCGCCTTTGGAAGTGTTGCCGATAACCATACCTTCATACACCTCAACTGCTGGGTGGATATAGAGCACGCCGCGATCCTGTAGGTTATACAAAGAGAAGCCAAGCGCCTTGCCCGATGCCATAGACACCATCGAACCTACTGCACGTTTTTGTATCTCGCCCGCGTAGCTCCTAAATTCTATAAATCGTGATGACAAAATTCCCTCGCCTTTGGTGTCGAGCACAAACTGGTTGCGGTAGCCAAGGAGTCCACGAGTAGGACCTTCGAACGTAAGACGCACAGTCTCGCTGTGCACCGCCATGTCTTTAATAACAAATTTGCGAGTTCCGAGGCGCTCGATAATGGCACCTTGATAGGTTACTGGGGTATCAACGATAACCTCTTCAAATGGTTCAAGCTTTTGGCCGTTTTCTTCGCGGAAGATAACCTGCGGTTGGGATACCTGCATCTCGTACCCTTCGCGACGCATGTTTTCAAGGAGCACTGCTACATGGAGCTCGCCTCGGCCAGACACCTTGTATGCGGTGTCGTCGCTAAAGTCGATTTTGAGCCCTACGTTTACCTCGAGCTCGCGCTCAAGACGCTCGCGGATTTGGCGGCCAGTCACAAACTTACCCTCGCGCCCCGCAAACGGCGAATTATTCACCAAAAAGTTAAGGGTGATGGTTGGCTCATCAATTGCAATAGCAGGCAAGGCAACAGCGTCTGCGTTGTCGCATACAGTCTCGCCGATAAAGATGTCGGTGAGTCCTGCAATAAGGGCAATGTCCCCCGCTACCACCATATCGGTTTCTATCTTTTGCAAACCTTTAAAGGTAAACATCTTTATCACCTTAGCGGTGCGTGTTTCGCCGGTTGGTTTTTTGATAAACACCGTTTGGCCCGTCTTGACCGAACCTTCGTACACACGCGCCACGCCCAAACGACCCAAAAAGTTGTCGTAGCCTAGGTTAAACGGCTGCAAACGCAAAGGCATAGCCTCTTTTTCAGGAGAAGAAGCTGGCTGCACATGCTCGAGCACTACATCCAAAAGAGGTGTCAGATCTTTACTTTCGTCGGTGAGTTTTTTCTTTGCCACACCTTCGCGACCAATGGCATACACCACAGGAAAGTTCGACTGCTCGTCGTTTGCGCCAAGCTCCAAAAAGAGCTCGAGCACCTGCTCCTCACAACGTGCAGGGTCGGCAGCTGGTTTGTCTATTTTGTTTATAACTACAATAGGCCGAAGACCAAGCTCGAGTGATTTCTTCAACACAAAGCGAGTTTGTGGCATAGGCCCCTCTTGTGCATCTACTACCAAAAGCACCGAGTCAATAGAGCGCAACACACGCTCCACCTCTGAGCCAAAATCGGCGTGGCCAGGAGTGTCGACGATGTTTATTTTTGTATCTTTGTAGGTAACGGACGCTGGTTTGGAGTAAATAGTAATCCCGCGTTCGCGCTCGAGGTCGTTGGAGTCCATAGTTACCCCTTCTTCGGTGGCCCCAGTTTGGCGCATCAAAGCATCCGTCAAGGTTGTCTTGCCGTGGTCCACGTGGGCGATAATTGCAATATTTCGTATATCCATGAATTTAAAAAGGCGGGCTCTCCCGCGCTTATAGCAGCACCATACCAGAAAACTCCCACAAAGGGAAGTTTTGTGCTGCTAGGAAAGCGCTTTTATTTGCTCTTCAACTGCCTTCTGAATTTTACCCTCAAACATGCGCCACAAAAGCGGCAGCTTGGCGTCTATGACAAATTCGTCTTTTAAGATCTTGAGCGTGCCGGTTACTTGTTTGCCCTGGGTCGTAAATGCAAAAGTCAGCATATTGTCCTGCCACACTTCCGTATCAATTTTAACCTGGCCTTGCAGTTGCGGTTTTGCTTGCAGCAGTCCTTTTTTGACACGGTCGACCGCTTGAGGTTGGGTAAATTTGTGCGGTATTTGTAGATGCATCAGTATATATTGCTCTGTTTGTACAAAATCTTCAAGCCCCTGTGCTACACTAAGCCACATGTTGGAAAGCTTGCTCCACGCCGACCTCCCCACACTCATCACCACCGTGGGCTATGTAGGTCTTGCGGTTATTATTTTATGCGAAACAGGTTTGCTTTTTGGATTTTTCTTGCCTGGCGACTCACTGCTGTTTACGGCAGGACTACTAGCTTCGCAAGGAGTTTTTGCTATTTGGTTGCTTATCCCTCTGCTTGCAGCCGCGGCCATCGTGGGAGATAGCATGGGCTACGCCATTGGCGCACGTATAGGGCCCGCACTCTATAAACGAGAGGACTCGTTCTTTTTTCGAAAGCGCTATATAGAAGAGACAGAGGCGTTTTATGCCAAACACGGACCCTACACCATTGTGCTCGCGCGCTTTGTACCTATTGTCCGCACCTTTGCGCCCACGCTTGCCGGGGTTGGCCGCATGCCCTACACCCTGTTTGTACGCTACAACGTGTTGGGTGGCTTACTATGGACAGTCGGGCTCACTTTGGCAGGATACTTTTTGGGCACACTGGTGCCGGGCGTTGCCGACTACCTAGACGCAATCATAATAGGCATTATTTTACTTTCTCTTACTCCGCTTCTTCACCGTTGGTGGCAAAGCCGCCGGACGTAGGGGTTTTATTTTTGCCTCGTCCGCCGCACGCCACAAATACCAAGCTCCAGCAGATGCGTGCATGCGCCACGGTCGCGCCAGCTTTTCCATTTTTGCTGCTGTAGGTAGTGCGCGAAGTTTGTACACCACCTGGAATCCTTTTTGGATACCAAGGTCGCCCACCGGTAAAATATCCGGACGCTTAAGCGTCGTCATCAAAAACATGTGCGCAGTCCAAACTCCGACCCCTTTTACACGCACCACGTGTGCAATAATTTCGTCATTAGTCATCTTTGGAAATTGAGTGGGGTCAATAGTCCCGTCTAAAAACTTTTCTGCCAAGTCGCGCACATAGGCCACCTTTTGTCCCGAGAGTCCCGCACTACGCAAATCTTCGACAGACTTCTCCAGCACCTCTTTTGGAGTGGGAAATTCGGTCGAGTCGAACAGCGCCACAAACTTTGCCAAGATACTCGCAGCTGCTTTGCCCGTTACTTGTTGATACACAATAGAGCGGACTAAAGAACGAAAAGGGTCTCCTCGCTCCTCCCATTTTGGCACGCCGTGCTTCTCTACCCATGGCGCCAGGTACGGATCATTCTTTAATATCTCTAATGCTTTTTTTGACATACCTATACCAACTCGCTCCGTATAAACGCAGAGAGTAATCCTTTTGCTTTATATTTTTTGCGCACAGCCAGGGGGATAGTACGCACATTCCCTATTTTTTTGCGGCACACACTGCTGCCACACTTGCAACGCATCACCCACGAGCTGTGCGTGCACACAGTTGCAGAATAGTCGTAGCAAATTTCCTCGCCAGGTAAAATAGCACGAAGCGCTACAAGATCTCTTTCTTTGTTAATCCCTGCATTTGGGTCGCACGAGTGGTTAAAGAGCACGGACAGTCGGTCAAGTAGCAAGAAATCTTCCTCGCCAATTTGAAATGGGTCATCCAGGCGCACCTTTCCGTTTTTTATTAGTTTTTCTACCTCATCCCAAACATGCTCCTTGCCCTGCATGTGCGTAATAACCGCACCTTTTGGAATTGTTTCTCCAGCAAAAACCCCTCTACCTGTATGTGTTTTTTTAATACGCAAATGCACCATTGGTGTGCACATACTACTACACCTATTAAAAAATATGCTAGGATTTGTGTATCAATGGAAAAAGTGAGACCAAGCCTGCAAAGGCGCGCGTTCCACGCAACACGTGCCTTATTGCGACTGTTTTCTGAAGACAAAGTGCCCCCTGTCCCTAAGGCAGTGTCTAAAGTGCGTATTAAAGTTGCGTTTATTCATAACGAAAAGCGCGCGCACACAGGCATGCATACTGGCGCCGCACAAATCAACCGCCTTATGGCGCTTGCGCTTGCAGAGCAAGGGGTGCAAGTAAAACACTTTTATCCCAAACACCAACTTGCCGATACGCCAGTCCATTTGCGCGGCATCGCAAACATACTTTTTTTCTACTCCATGCTCGAACACAAGGAGCAGATTTTAAAATACGACATCATCCAAGGCACCACGTACACCCCGCTCCCCTTCTTGGCTTTTGATACCCCGGTGGTATGCCATTTTGGTTCTACTATCCGTGGTTTTCTAAACTCTGTACCGCCAACTAAAAAACTGTTACAGGAAGAGCGTAGGGTTTTTCGCGAGCTGGTCAAATTAAAAGTGATTTCTGATTTTGATCTAGAGACCTTTCGTCCGTTGGAAGATATAGCAGACATAGAAAGCGTCACCGCAACCCGCGCAACTGCATGTATCGCAACCTCGGCCAAAGTACAGAACGAGCTTATCGCCATGGGCGTCCCTGCAGACAACGTACGAGTCATCCACAACGCTATAGAAGACTATTGGTTTGCGACCCAGGTACCGCAACAACCAGCACCTCCACATCTCGTATTTTTGGGGCGGCTGGGTAACGATGTATTTACTCTGAAACTAAAAGGTCTTGCTCGGTTGGTCAATTTGTATCGCGCGTTTCCTGAGATACCCAAAACAACCGTGTGTATGACGACCAACCGCAAACTTAAAGAATGGTTGCGCGTCGCTTTTCCTAAGCACTATATGTATGTCAATTTACGCAAAGACTTAATCCCCGGAGCTCTCGCACCTCTATATGGAAGCATGTTGTTTATCTCTTCACGCTACGAAGGATTTTCGCTCAGCTTAATCGAAGGCATGTCCCAAGGGCTTGTGCCTATTGCTTTCTCTGTTGGCGTTGTGCCAGAAATTATCCAAAATGGGCACAACGGATTTATCGTCGACTCTGTTGATGAAGCACAGCAGCGGGTACAAGAGTTACTTGCAGACACGGACCTACGGCTTTCTATGGCAGCAAATGCCAAGCAAACAGCTTTGCAATTTCAAAGCACCCGCATTACCAAAGACCTCATTGCCCTATATACACAAGTTAAACAAGAGCATCGTCGCAACAGAAGCGCTCATAAGCCAAGTACAAATTTCATTGAGCTTTCGTAACCTACCCCCGCAGGCATTACGCATGCATTCCCGCAACAAAGCCGGTTGTCCAACACAGCTGCAGCGAGTATCCGCCTGACGGGCGGTCAATGTTGAGCAGGTCGCCCACTATAAAAAGGTTCGGCACAAGGCGCGACTGCATTGTTTTAAACTCCACCTCCTCGGGCACCACCCCGCCTGAAGACACCACAGCCTTGTCTGCGCCAAGCAATCCTTGCACGCGTAGTGGAACTTTTTTAAGTAACGACACAAGTGCTGTGCGCTCTTTACTGCGCACGCTGTGGCACGGAGTCTCGCCGTCTATGTGTGCCAACTCCAACAACGCAGGGACGAGCGCTTTTGGCACCAAACTCCCTAGGGTGTTTTTTATTTTTTTATTACTCTCTGCAACAAGCAGCGTCTGCACCTGCTCTTTAAGCATGCCTGGGTCAGTCGCGGGAAAGAGGTCTAGCAAAAGTTCTACATCTCCATACCCCAAAAACTCGCCAATAGTGCGACTCAGGTTAAGCACCACAGGACCACTGATACCAAAGTGGGTAAAGAGCAACTTCCCTTTTTGCACTGCTTGTTTTTTACCATCTTGCATCAGTGTCAGCTTACTGTCCGGCAGCGCAACACCCCCTAGTTTTTTGGCCCAAGAGTCATGAAGTGCCACTGGCACCAGCGCAAAATCATTTTCTATTACTTTGTGGCCGAGTGCGCGGGCCCATGCGTACCCATCGCCCGTGGAGCCGGTTTCTGGCCGCGACGTGCCTCCCACCGCCACCACACAAGACGCAGCACTCACCTGTGTGCCGTTTTGTAATACAATCACAAAACCACGCGCATCTTGCGCAATACTTCTAACCGTAGCTCCTGTGCGCACTTGCACACGGCTTTTTTGCATCTCATGCACGAGCACGTCCCACACCGACTGTGCAGTGTTAGAGAGCGGAAATACGCGCCCTTCGTTTTCTTCTTTTGTCGACATCCCACGATCATGAAAAAACTGCAGAGCCTCGGTAACCCCAAATTGCGAAAAAGCAGAAAATAAAAACTTATCACTCTTTTTGTACTTTGCCAGCATTTCGCGCACCTCTGGCTTATTATTAGTAACATTACATCGTCCGCCGCCCGTGATAAGTAGCTTCTTGCCGAGGGTTTTATTTTTTTCCAGCAACAGCACTTTTTTACCCCGCGCCGCAGCCACACCAGCAGCCATCATACCTGCAGGGCCCCCACCTATCACTACCGTGTCCCAGTGTTCCATCGTAGTGTGTATTACGCAAAAAGTGCCCCCGCCAAGTCTTTTGCGCCGTTTGGCTCTATGGCTGAAGTTGGAAAAACTTCTACCCCACCCGCAGCCAGCCGTACCGCATCGATTGTTTCTTTAAGTTCTTTTTTAGAAAGTTTATCTATCTTGTTTGCCACCACACAAAAGGGGTGCTGCTGCTCGGTCAAAATTTGAAACATCTGTGTATCAAAAGCAGTAACCCCCACCCGGGCGTCAAGCACTACTACCACTTTCTTTGGACGGATGGTGGGGTCGGTCAAATACCACAAAATAAGTTTTTGCAATTTCTCTTTCTCTGTTGGGTTTACACGCGCGTAGCCATAGCCCGGCAAGTCCACGAGGTATGTTTTTTTGTTTATCAAAAAGAAGTTTATCTCGCGCGTCTTGCCTGGTGTGTTACTTATCTTGACCAAACTCTTATCGTGCACAATGTTTGCAATAAGGCTCGACTTGCCTACGTTTGAGCGGCCCACAAAAGCAACGTGGGGTATGCCGTTAACCGCAACTTCGTTGGTGCCGCGGATACCTTTTACAAATTCTGCGGACGTCACCTTCATGTTATTTTTTTGTCCGAGGAGCTTTTGCTACAGGCGCAGCAAGACTTTCAACCAACTGCAACACAGTATCTAGTTTTTTATTCATTCCTTCAATTTGGCGCTTGAGGTCGTCGACGTTGGCATCTGTAGATTTTGGAGCGTACGTTGGAGCACTACGAGGAGCTGGTGCAAAATCACGTCCCGATTCTTTTTTGCCACCAAAGCAGTCACGACAAAAAACAGGCTTTTCGCCATTAGGGCGAAAGGGCACTTCGCAGGCTTTGCGGCATTGTGCACAGGTAGCAGAAAAAAGCTGCACTGGGCGTGTGTCTGGCCCAAACTCTCGCTTACCGCCACGAGAAAAACCTTTGTTGGCAAAGCGAGGACGTTCCCCACCAACCACAAAAGGCTTGCGCCCACCACCAAAACCGCCTGCTTTTTTAAATGCCATATGTTCGTAAATATTGACTAAGGACGGTAACTATAGTGTTTTATTGTATAAATAGCAACCAATCTTCTTTCAGACACTGTTTAGTTCAGCATCCACAAAGAGTAGTTAAGGTACGACGCAAAACTTACCCACGCTAAGTAGGGTGCCAAAAGCCACAAAGTGGTACGCGAAATTCTTGCAAAGTAATATATAGTGGCCGCAATAGCGACCCACAAACACACAACCTCAAGCAGTGCCCAGCCTAGTTGCTGTTGACCAAAAAAGATAATCGACCACCATGCATTAAGCACCAACTGCAGCACAAACAGCACGAGCGCCGTACGTGCAAAACGTTTTTTCGCTCCTGAGGATTTTTGATATACTCGCCACACTATAAACGCAGCGATACCCATAAAGACGTACAAAATGGTCCACACAGGGCCAAACACCCATGCAGGCGGGTTGAGTGCAGGTTTTACCAGTGTTGGGTACCATGCGGTTACAGATGATGTTGTAAAAAACGCACCCAAGAGCCCTGCAGACTGTGATAGCGCGATGGCAAAAAGAAGCTGGATGTAGTCGAGTGCTTTCATACTCTAATCGTACCATGCCCCGCACACTGTGCGGGCATCATTTGACACAAAGCAGTGTGCCGAGGTACATACATACAAGACACACAAAGGAGTTTAAAAATGGACTACTGCCCGCACGGCATGCTCTTTATCGACCACTGCAGGGTGTGCACCCCCAGCCAAGACAATCGCCCGCAGGATGCTTTTGACCTTAAGCGCCGCAACGACGAGCGGTCAAAATCCGCAGACAACTGCGCTTGCGGGTGCGGGCAGTCACACAACAACTATAGTGTTTCTTCCACCGTCAGAACCAGTGGAGGTCGCGTACTGTTTGGCTACGCCACACCAGCGTGCCAGTCCAGACATGCTCCCGCTCGCCAAAAACTGGCAGAGCAATAGTCCTTAAGTCGACCATGCAAAGGTCGACTTATTTTTTTGCTATAGCTATTGAGTGTTGGTGCAGTTCTTTTTTACACAGCAAGTACTGTGGCACCGTTTCGCCCACCAGCCGCCAAAACTTTGCCGAGTGATTAAACTCCCTGAGGTGACACAGCTCGTGCACCACCACATAGTCCTGCAAGTGTGGCGGCAATAGCGCAAGCCGATAGTTAAAGTTTAAGTTCCCCGCCTTGGAGCAGCTGCCCCAGCGCGACTTTTGGTTGCGCACTGCCACACTGCCCCATGCGAGTTTGTAGTGCTGATTAAAAAAATGTAGCTTTTCGTGCACCAGTGCCCGCGCCGCCTCTTTATGCCGCAGGTAGTCTTTGCGCGGGCCACCCAACGCGCCGCGCCTGCGTACCACACGCTTAACTCGCTTACGCACCTTTCTTTTAAACCACCATTCAGCCATTTTTTATTCTGCCCGGGAGAGTTTAAGCAACATCCGACTTACACCCAAAGCAAGGAGGTCTTGGGGCAAAAGGGTTGGTTTGCTTTTGCTGTATCGCTCTACTATATAGCGCTTAAGGTCGTCTATGTTTTTGATATGCACCAAAGAATGTTCGAAGTCTGCTTGTGTAAGCGCGTCATAGCGCAAGTGGTTTTGCACTGCCACACACTCGCCTATGTATATGTCTTTAAACGACAACTCGGGCAACACTTCCCTACCATCTGCTCCTACAAAGCCGTGTGTCATGATGCGCGGCAATGCGTACCGTTTGCCCACAACCACATCCGTTTTCTCTAAGTTAAAGTGTGCGAAATATCCATCAGCAGGGATGCCGGCGTACTCTGCTTGTGGGATACGCACCACGCCGTCCAGTTGATGAGCCGCCAAGTAGCGCAGGGTTTCTTCGTCCATACTAGTCTTCTATATATTTACTAAACTCCTCTGCCGCCTCGCCCACAATGTCTCTGTCTTTATCTTGCACTAGTTCGCGATGTAGTTTTTGAAGCACCTCGTAAATTTCGTGCACGCTGTAGCCTTTTTTGCGCAAAGACTCTGCTTCTGCCAACACCAAATTATCCTCTGGGGTGCTTTTTTTGAGCGCCTTTTCAAGCAAGGTCGAAAACGGGTGAGCCATATCAAACGAGTGTACTACAGAATTAAAAAGAAAGTGTATATAAAAACAGTGCGGACCCACAACAACCGAAGTTGTTGTGGGTCCTTTCGACATGATCAGACGGTGATCAGTTTGGCTTCAGGAGTTGCCGGAAGCGTTGAGCCATTTCGGCTGGGCTGATCTCGCCAGGCGTAGAGCCAGAGATGAGCATTCCTGCGATGGTGGGCTTCGACAAGCATGTCGCCGCACAGAAGCCGCCCATGGTCGCATCCACGCGCGTACCCTTCTCCATCAAAACGCCCCAGGCGACCTCCAGAGGCGTTCCGGCCACTGACATTTCTTCGAAGTCAGCGCGAGAAAGCATCTCCAGGCCGGGCATTGGCTTGAATTGGCATCCCACCAACCGGTCCGCCAAGTACGCCTCGATGATCGCCTCGAAATTGCCGCCGGTGGCTTGAGGCGCCGCACGCACGTCTTGCGGAATGGGCGAACGTGCGCCCCATCCGCTATTGAGTCCATTACTGGACATATGATGGTACGCCAAGACTATTCTCCTATCCTGTATGTGTTACACATTTTAGGCGACAGCTTTGTGCTCTGTCCGCTTCGCATAGTAATACCTCTAACAAAGTTATCAAACAAGTAGCAGGGGCTACTTGGCGCGGGCATGTCTGCGTGCAAGCATGCGGCGATATATAAACTTACGCACCTCTTCGACCACCACAATAGACGCTGCGACGGGCACAATAAGCAGCCACTCCATAAAGGTTAGCGGCACGGTGCGCAAAATATGCTGGAAGAATGGTGTATAGACAGCCAATATTTGCAGCACCACCACCAACACTGTTGCCGCAATAAGGTACCAATTGGAGAAAAAGTTCATCCTAAATATGGACTTCGTTTCCGATCGAGAATTCCATACATTAAACCACTGGAACACCGCCATAGCAGTCAGCGCAATAGTAGACGCTTTGGCAAAATCATACTCGTAGTAAAAATGAAAGAGCACTATCGACCCAACCATCATAGGCAGTGCCATAGTAAACATAGTTACGACCATCAAGCGGTCGACCAAGTATTTCTTTTGTTTTTGGAATTTACCAGACAGCAGTCCTTCTTCTTTTGGCTCCATAGCGAGCGCCACAGTAAGGAATCCGTCCGTCACAAAGTTGAGCCAGATAATCTGCGACGCCAAAAGGGGCAGTGGGTACCCCAGCACCAGCGCCGCAGTTATCACCAACACCTCGCCCAAGCTCGTAGAAAAAAGATAAAGGATTACTTTTTTAATTGTTTTATAAATACTCCTACCCTCTTCTACTGCGGCGACAATACTTTCAAAGTTGTCGTCTAGCAGCACAATGTCTGCAGCCTCTTTGGCCACCTCTGTGCCGATTTTACCCATCGCGACCCCGAGGTCTGCGGCCACAAGCGGCGGCGCGTCATTGACCCCGTCGCCAGTCATAGCCACCACCTCGCCGCGCTTTTTGTACGCCACAATGATACGGAGTTTGTGCTCTGGCGTCACCCGCGCAAACACCGACACTCGCGCCAACTGTGACGCAAGTTCTGTGTCAGAGAGCGCGTCTATCTCGGCGCCGGTCAAAACCTCATCACCCTCGTGCCATATACCAGCTTCTGCGGCAATGGCGCGTGCAGTTAGTTTGTGGTCGCCGGTTATCATCACCACCTTAATACCGGCCGCCGTGGCGCGCGCTATAGAGTCCGCGACCTCTGTACGCAAGACATCCTGCATACCAAAAAAGCTTACGAACGTAAGACCTTGCACAGATTCCTCGCCTAAGTTGCCGGGCATCTGCTTGCGCATAGCCCCCGCCACAACCCGCAAACCCCGGTGCGACATGTGCGCAAGCACTTGCTCAAGCTCTGCTTTATCTTTGGCACGCATCGGCTGCACCTTGCCTCCCTTGTGTATGTGCGCACACGCAGCCAACACCACCTCGGGCGCACCTTCGACCACCAAAAAATTTTTACCACCCACTTTGTGCACCGTGGCATGGTATTTGCGTTTGTAGTCGAAAGGGATTTCAGATACAAAAGGCGACTCACGCAAAAGCTCATCCTTAACAAATCCTGCCTTCTCGCCCCAAATGCGCATCGCCGCTTCTGTGGGGTCGCCCGTAACCCTCCAAGTATTTGTTTTTTCAAGAAAAGTCACCCTCGCATTAGTACAAAACGCCGCCATCTTGCCCGTGAGCAGCAGTTCCGGGTGGTTTGCCGCGTCCACCACCGAACCTTCCAGCTGCACTTCACCCTTGGGTTCGTAACCCACACCACCTACAGTAAAAGCTTTGCCGTCTGTCCATACTTCGCGGATAACTAATTCGTTTTTGGTGATGGTGCCGGTTTTGTCGACAGCAATGACGCTTGCCTGCCCCAGCGCTTCGACCGCCTGCAATTTTTTAACCAACGCATTGCGGCGCGACATACGCCATACGCCCGTTGCCAATACCAAGGTGATAACAATAGGCAGCCCTTCGGGTATCACAGACACAGCCAACGAAACCACAGCAGCAAAAATGACCATCAATTCTTGCCCTCGTAATAGCCCGAGCAAAAAAAGCAGCACACTCACCACCGCAACCACGATAATAATGGCGCGAGACAAGTGTCGGATATTTGCCTTAAGCGGAATCTCGGAGTCTATCGTCGATATTTCTTTTGCAATAGCGCCAATAATTGTATGCACACCCGTGCCCACCACCACGGCCCGGCCGCTGCCCGAGACAACGTTGCTGCCTTTAAACACCATATTGCGCTGCTCGGGCGCAGGAATCTCGCCCACAATAGCCGCAATTGTTTTGGTGGCTGGCTCGGACTCGCCAGTAAGCGAGGCTTCGTCGACCTTGAGCCCACTCACTGAAATAAGGCGCGCATCGGCAGGCACCTTTTCGCCTTCTTGCAGCAAGATAATGTCGCCCACCACTACCTCGCGGTCGGGCACCACAACCTCTTCTCTATCGCGAAGCACTGTGGCGGTGGTAGCGACAAATTTCTTAAGCGCGCGGAGTGTGTTTTGCGCGCGACCTTCCTGTACCGCACCAACCACGGCATTAAACACCAATACAAATAAAATAATCAGCGCATCAACTGCGTCGCCCAACAACAGCAAAATGCCTCCAGCCCCAAACAACACATAAATAAGCGGACTCTTAAATTGCTGCAAAAAAATAACCACCAGGCCGTCTACTTTGGCCTCTGGCAGCGTGTTGGCGCCTTGCGCTTTAAGGCGGCGCACCGCCTCGTTGGCGCTGAGCCCCCCGTCGCTTGTTTTGAGCGCGTCAAAAACTTCCCCCGGCTCTTGTGTATGCCATACCTGCACTGTTACCCAATCATAATACAAAAATACGGTTTACTACCCCGCACGATGAGGACAAGTTATACACCTAGCACCAAACCGGCCGCCACACCCACAAGCACTGCTGCGCCGCCAATCAAAAGCATGCGCAGACCTCGGCCAAATATGTTGCCCCCCGAAAGTGAGCCGCTTACCCCACCCAGCACAAACAACGCCAAAAGCGACACGCCAACCGAGACATAGAGCGCGTTAATGCCGTCTATAAAAATGTATGGCGCCAGCGGGAAGAAGCCCGACAACATGTAGGAAATAAACATCACTACACCACCCAATATAGGGCCACGAGGCTCTTTAGCCTGCCCATCAAACTCGCGCACCGACGACTCGGTCAAAAAGCTCCCCGTCGCCATAGAAAAGGCTTCGACCAAAATAAGCACCACACCACTAAGTACAATGACTTCGCGCGACACACCGCCCATAGCCACACCTGACAAAAGCCCCACAGTAGAGACAAGTGAGTCTTCAACTCCAAAAATGAAATTTCTAAAATATAACGACCGCTGGGTCATGGGTTGATACTAACACCTTATTTTACAATTCTATTTCCACAAAACTACCATCTTCAAACTTGTAGTGTTTGGTCGATACGGTATCCCAACTTGGCACATCCTCAAACCCACGCGCCATAATTGAGATATTGCCGCTCGCAATAGAAATCTCCAGAACATCTGTCTTTGCCGCGCCCCAAGGAATCACTTTGGGGAAGGTTGCGTCAACACGCTCCACACTGCCGTCTGCCTTACCCAAGACCGCAAGAGGTAGGATGCTGCACGATGCACCACACACTATCTCTTGTACTATCGCGTCTTCGTACTCATCTTTGTTTATATCCCCTTTTGCAAGAATTTTTGCTTGCTCGTCATCAACGACTGCATACACCGCGCTGTCTTGCACCGGCATAAGTATAGGAAAAGGGAGTGCTGGTTTTCTGTTGTCTGGTTGGCTGCTGTACTTTGCATACCAAACAAACCCGGCCCCGCCCAAAAGTAGCGCAACAAGTAAAGCGAGTAAGTATGGTTTTGGTATATACATGGTGTTTTTATTTTACATCCAAATCTTCAAAACAAACTGAATTAGCGCAGTAGCGTTTGCCGGTTGGGGTTGGGCCGTCGTCAAACACATGGCCCAAGTGCGAGTGACACACCGCACACAAAATTTCTGTGCGGCGCATACCGTGCGAGGTGTCCACTACTTCCTCTATAGCGCCCGGCAGCGCTTGGTCAAAACTGGGCCAGCCGGTGCCTGATTCAAACTTTGCATCTGCAGCAAAGAGCGCGTTACCGCATGCAGCGCACCGGTACAGCCCGTCTTTGTCTGGCTGCACTAGTTTGCCTGAAAAAGGTGCCTCGGTCCCCTTTTGGCGCAGCACTTCATATTGCTCCTCAGTGAGCTTTTTCTTAAACTCCTCTTCGTTTAGGGGCGCACTACTCATATACGCTCAAGTATACGATAAAAAACCCGCCACGAGTGCAGTGGCGGGTTAGAACAGAGAACTTATTCTTGGACGATCTGTCCGGTGCGTTGAGCAACGATGCTCTTAAATGTCGCACAAGGATCAAGTGCGGTGCGTAACATCTTTCGCAAACCGTCACCCCTAGGCACTAAGCCCAAGTCGCGATAAAACAGATACTTTTTGTATGGAGGGCAATCGGCGCCCCATTGTCGTTCCTCCGGCGTCCGACTGCAAGACACAAGCACCAACAAGCACAAGACGCCCATACACATACGCTTCATGCCTTCCTCCCTACATCTATACTTATTAAGCCAGTCTAAACTATATCTAATGTAAAAAATATACGCCAATAAAAAGCAGAAGCAGCGCACTCACTCCAAAAATCGCAAGGGTTTTTATAAAAAACAAAGCCGCTTCTTGTTTTTTGCCATCAACCAACAGGCACAGTGGCTCGTACAAAAATAGATAGCTCATGGTGGCTGCCGAAAATACAAACAATGACAGCATCGCAATGGGTATAAAAATAGTGTCTTCCTCGTCCACTACCTGCGGAGCATAAAAAATCAACGACACTGTTGCCATGAGTCACGTGCGTCCTTATAGATAACACAGGTATAGTCTTTGCCGAGATACTGTCTAAATGCTTTGTATGACTGATCTTCAAGCTCGATACGATCCACAAGGAAAAGCACGCGGCGTGCGTTACCAGATTTTAGAAACAGTTTAATCACCGCCGCAGAGGTGAGAGTCTTACCCGTACCAGTAGCCATCTCAAAAAGGAAACGGCTGTTACCTTCAAGTGCGGCCTGTTGAAGTGCCTTAATTGCTTCCACCTGATACGGTCGCATCTGCTTTAAATTGTTTGCCCTCAAGAACTCTGAACGTAGTGCGTCGTCTCTAAATGATGGATCATTATCAAATCCGGGCATCTGAGAAGAGATGATGTAGTTCTCATCTACCTCAGTTGAAGCAAGCTCTTCTGCATTTGGAGTGTAGCTTTCAAACTGAGTGATTGATTCTTGTGTAGGAAAACGTGCAATCGTATCCGGATTGCCGTGCTTAGTATCCCAAAAATAGTGAAGGTTTCCGTTGGAAAGGATTACGAACCGAGCACCAACATTACGTGCGTAGTTGCGAGCCTGTTCTTTTGCGGAAAGCGGCTCAATAGCTTCCTTCTTTGCCTCAAGTACGACAAGTGGACGACCGTCCTTATCCAAAAGAAGATAGTCAATGTAACCCTTTGCGATATTCTCAAAATCCTCCCCAGCCTCAGCCAGATTCACACCTGGCTCAAGAGAAATATTTGCTTTTCCTGCTTCAGAGTCCTCAAAACGCCACCCCGCCTGTTCGAGAAGTTTGTTTATCTTTATCCGTGCTTGTGCTTCTTTGTTATTCATAAATTATTTCAAGAGTTCATCAGCTGATACTCCAAGGGCTTTGGCGAGATTTGTAATCGTAGAAAGTGTGGGGTTAGTCTTCCCATTCTCTATATTACTCACAAAAGAACGATCGACGCCGAGCGTCTTTGCGATACTTACCTGCGTAATATCTTTCTTCGTTCTGATCTTCTTGAGATTCTGACCCAATCTCTTCGCGTCATCTTTCATAAGTAGAGTATAGCAAATCCTGTTGTACTTTACTACAACAAAAACACCTCTCAGATTGAAAGGTGTTTTTGTCCGAAACTAGCTATCTTTGAGCTAGCACGAGTTGGCTGTGTCTCCTGAACAAAATCCGAACTTTTTTCCAAAACAATCCGAGCGAGGACTAACCTGCGCGCCTCGTCCGCTCCCTGCGGTCGCGGGAGCAAAACCAAAAATTTTCCTTACCTTTCTTCTTTTCCTCGGCGGGGGGTGTGG
>CALQZS010000001.1 GCA_943349945.1 Candidatus Nomurabacteria bacterium | reverse complement strand
GCTTGGGTTAATCCTTCTTCAGGATGCGATTTTGTAACCATGGCAACACTTTACCAGAATATTTGAGGAATGCAACAGGGTTAGGAAAGGTCGAAAACCCTCTGTGCTGTAAGGAGTATTTGCTCGCGCATTGCTTCCTCCTCTACCCCCTTAATTTCAGCTAGTTTGCGTACAATGTCGGGGATGTACATTGGCTCGTTGCGCTTGCCACGGTTGGGCACCGGGGTAATGTAGGGCGCATCAGTTTCGGAAAGCAGCATGTCCAGCGGTGTGTTACGCACCACCTCGTCGTAGTCGTGGGTGAAAGTCACGACACCGGTGAATGACAAGGTGAAACCGAGGTCAAGAAATTGTTTGGCAGTGTCCCACTGCCCCGCAAAAAAGTGCACGTCGCCTTTTACTTTGGCGTGGGTTTTTAAAAGCTCCAGAGCATCTTTGTATGCGTCCCCACCCTCGCCGCTGCGTATGTGCAACATAAGAGGCTTATCAAGAGTGTTGGCTAATTCTATTTGCGCCACAAAAGCCTCGTATTGTATTTTTTTGGTCTCTTCGTCGAGCCTGTAATAGTCCAGCCCACACTCGCCTACCGCGATAACCTTTTTGTCTTGCCCTAAATTTTTATAAAACTCAAAATCAAAAACTTCGCCACGACTCACAAACTCTTTGCCGCCCTCGCCCAATTCTTTAGTGTCATGATACGACTTTGCGGTGTGCACCGGATGCAACCCAATCGTTGCATACACACCTTCCTTGTCCTGCGCCGCATCTACACCCGCCTTGGATGTGTCTTGTTGTGTGCCAACCAAATTCATCCCCACCTGCAGCTCTGCGGCGCGTGCAAAAACCTCGTCCCTGTCGGCATCAAAGGCCACAAACTGCACGTGCGTATGTGCATCAAAGTACTTCATTAGTCTTTGCGAGGAAAAAGATTCTCGGGTTTTTTGTTTGCCATAATAGCCTCGATTATTTTTTTACTCGTCTGTGGCATCAGCGGCTCAAGCAAAAGGTCTATAGCCGCAAGCTCGTGCACCAACTCCTCGATTATTTTTTTCCCTTTTTCTGCATCTACTTTTACAACTTTAAACGGCTCAGTCTCGGTAATTTTTTGATTGAGGGCTTGTATGCGGCCCCACACATACTCCGCTGCGCGGTGGATCTCAAATTTTTCTAGCGCCTCGATGTACTCCTGTGGGTACGGCACGAACGCAATCTCCATGGGCCCGGCAAGATGCGTCTCTGCCAGGGTCATAATCCGCGAAGCCAAGTTACCCAACCCGTTTGCCAAGTCGGCATTGTAGACATCTTTGAAGCGCTCCATAGTTACGTCGCTGTCATCAAACGGGTGTACGTGCCGTGCCAAAAAGTAGCGCAGCGCGTCGGTGCCATATTCTGCAACAATAGAAAATGGGTCTATGACGTTGCCGAGCGACTTGCTCATCTTTTGCCCCCCACTGGTGATGAAGCCGTGGTACACCACCTTGTCAGTATTTTTGACCTGCCCCGACATAAGCATCGCCTGCCACATAATGGACTGGAAGCGGACTTGGTCTTTGCCTGCCGTCTGTACCACCTCGCCCTCTTGCCAGTATTTTTTAAAGTCCCCCTCTGTGTCTGGCCACCCAGTAGTCGAGATGTAGTTGGTGAGCGCGTCGAACCACACATACATCACCTGTGTTTCGTCGCCAGGCACGGGGATGCCCCAACTCATGCGCGCTTTTTCGCGCGAGATACTAAAATCCTCGAGCCCGTCACGTACGAATTTTATCGCTTCTTGGCGACGCCAGTCTGGAAGTATCGAATCTTCGCGCGCCAAGTATGCAAGCAGCTTGTCTTGGTATGCACTGAGCTTAAAGAAGTAATTTTCTTCTTCTATCTCAACCGGGTCCATGTTGGGGTGGTTGGGGCACTTGCCGTCCACGATGTCTGTCTCTTTTAAAAACATTTCGTCGCCCACACAGTACAAGCCTTTGTATTTCTTTTTATATATATCCCCCGCTTGTTCGCACCTGCGCCACAGCTCTTGCGCCGCCTCTATATGACGCGGCTCTGTGGTGCGGATAAACGCATTGTACGAAAGGTTAAGGGAGTCTTTTAACTTCCCAAACTGTCCGGCAAAGTGGTCGACATACTCTTGCACATCCCGCCCCTCTTTGGTGGCTACTTGAAAAATCTTTTGCCCATGTTCGTCTGTGCCGGTAGTAAAAAACACCTCTCGCTGCATCAGCGTGTGATAGCGCGCCACAATGTCTGCCTGCACAATCTCGAGCGCAAACCCTATGTGCGGGTCGGCGTTTACATACGGCAGTGTGGTGGTGATGTAGAGAGGTTTTTTCTGCGCCATAATACCAACAAAACTACTGCCCTTCTGTCTCGGGCGCAAGGCCAGACCGCACCAGCAGCCGCGACTTCCTTTTTTCGATATCGTTTACAAATTCCTGTATCGCGCCTGCAATAGGCACCGAAAGTAGTACCCCAAGAAAGCCCACCAACTTGAGCCCCACCAAGAGCGCCAAAATCACCAACAGCGGAGGCACACCGACTATCTTTTTTACCACCACGGGGTAAATAAGGTGCGCCTCAAACTGCTGCACTATCGCATAGAGCCCCGTTACCAACAGCGCTTCCGTTACACCCCCAAAGGTAAAGGCCACCGCGATGGCTGGTATGGCCGCCAAGATTTGCCCAAACACCGGGATAATCTCGAACACGGCGGCCAACACTGCCAACAAGAGCGGGTGCGGGATACCCAAAATAACCAACCCCAAATACAAAAGCATGCCCACAATAAGTCCTAGTATCAGCTGGCCTTGCATCCACTTGCCTATTTTTTCTTGACTGCGTTTCCACAAGTCGAGCACGTATGACTCGTGCTGAACAGGAGTTACGATGCGCAAAAAGTCGTCTACCCCTGTTTCTTGGACTGAAAAATAAAAGGCAAAAACGCCGATGAGCACCAGCGAGGTGAGGCCGCCAAAAAACGCCGACGCGGTGGTAAACATGCCCCCCGTCGAGCTCGCAAGCGTTTGGGACAAGTCGCGCAACAAGTCAGCCGACGAAAGCGTCTGGGAAATAGCGTTGGGCAAGAGCCCGTGGGTCAAGTCGGCTAGGTTAAGACTCGACAGCGTTGCGGGCAGCTGCTGCAACAAGCTTGCCGCGTCGTTTAATACCGGCGGGATAAAGAAAAAGAGCGTAGCTGAAAACCCGGCTATAACCCCTACATATATCAATATCACCGACCACAGCCGGCCCACGCGATAGCGCATCAGCGCGCGCACGCCCGGCTCTATAGCCGAGGCAATAACCACTGCAGCAAGCACAATAAGCACAATATCGCGCAAGTACCACAACAGCCCCGCCAGCCCCAACAACAAAAATACCCGGGCAATGGTGCCTGTGGTGATATGGACACTAACATCGCGACTCATGGGAGCATGATAGCATATTCGACCTCAAGGCTTTTTTGTATAAAAAAAATCCCCAGCCGTGTGGCTGGGGATTGTCTGGCCGCGCTACTGAGACACTGCCGTTATGAGCATCAGTCTTTGTTGCACGTCTGTCTCATCAACTGCACCGATGAGCAGATGCGCCTCTGCATTTCTTGGGTCAAGGACTATGGTTATAGGCATCTGCCTTGCGATAGTCAGCGCCTCCTTCGTGTTTACATCGATACGCTCGGTGTGCCTACCGGTGTCCTTGCACTCTTCAAAGGGCGCGTCCAGCATATCAAATCGCGCCAACAATGGCGGCAGTGGGTCATACGCCGCACCAAAGATTTTGTCTTGGTTGGCAAAGATATAGTCCGCTACCTCCCAAAATCCCTCTGGCCCCAGGCGCTCCGCCACACATTCGGCCGCATGCGCCACGATGAACGCGCGCGAACCAAACGCCCACGATGGCTGGTAGTGACGGTATATAACCGTCACCCCTTGCCGCGCCAACTTGCGCAACGTCCGATAGTATTGGGCGCATTCGGGGCAGCCAAAGCTCAGATATGCGATGACAACGACCCGAGCCGCCTCATCACCCGCCACATGATCGGCCTTGTTCGGCAGGGCGATGTACAGAGTCTCCTTGCCTGGCTCGCCGAATAGCGGGCCTTTGTTTTGCGACTGAGTTGGCGCGTTGTACAGGCCATACACAGCCACCTTAGCCGCAAAAGACAGCACCACAACAACAAGCGTAATCAAAGCCACCAGCCGTATGCCTCGCTTGAGAATGTTTAGCACCGCAGTATCCCCCTTTTTTTTTAAGGATCTTTAGAAACGCACGCTGCACGCATAATGCTATACTTTCATAGCACTTGTCAATATGCTTGCAAGGTCAGCCACCGCTACGCGCTTTTGCTCGCCTGTGTCTCGGTCGCGCAGTGTTACTGTGTCTTTAAGTTCGGCATTTTCGCCCAGAGTGTCGAAGTCGACCGTAATGCAAAACGGCGTACCAATTTCGTCCTGGCGGCGGTAGCGCTTGCCGATGTTGCCGTTGTCGTCCCAGACAATCTGTGGAATTTCTTTTTTAAGACTGGCGTACACCTCGCGCGCTTTTGCGACCAACTCGGGCTTGTTTTTAAGCAATGGAAATACGGCGGCCTTAACAGGCGCCAAGTGCGGGGGGAATTTTAGGTACACGCGGGACTCCCCTCCCAGCTCGTCCTCGGTATACGCTTTGACCAACACCGCCAACAGGTGGCGCCCTACACCAAACGTAGGTTCAAGCACATGCGGCACAAACTTTTCGTTTGTCTGCGGGTCCATGTATTGCAGGTCGGCTTTGCTGTGCTCGATATGATTTTTAAGATCAAAGTCGGTGCGGTAGGCCAAGCCCCCTATCTCGTCAAACTTGTGTGGGTAGTTAAAGTGGAAGTCTACGGTGCGCTTGGAGTAGTGCGCACGCTCGCCGTCTGGTATCTCTACCTCGCGGATGTCCTCTGGAGCAAACCCCAACAAACTAAACCAGCCGTGCATTTGTTTTTGCCAATACGCAAAATGCTCCTCCCATGTTTTTTCTTCTATAAAGTACTCGAACTCCATTATCTCAAGCTCGCGCACACGAAACACAAAGTCGCGCGGCGCTATCTCGTTACGGAAGTTGCGCCCAATCTGCGCCATACCAAATGGGAGTTTTGGGTGGAAGGAGTCCACGATATTTTTAAAGTTCACAAACATCCCCTGCGCCGTCTCGGGGCGCAGGTACACCGTGGTGTCCGTACCGTCGACCGAGCCCACGGCTGTTTTGAACATCATATTAAACTGCTGCGGCACCGAAAGTTCGTTGCCTTCGGGACTTTTTATTTTCTTCTCTACTATGGCCGCGCCCATCTGCTCGAGCGTCATTCCGGTTGGGTCTACACCCACCTCTTCAAGCAAGTGGTCGGCGCGGTAGCGTTTTTTGGTTTTAACATCAGACACCAGTGGGTCGTTAAACCCGCCCACGTGGCCGCTTGCCTCCCACACTTTCGGGTTCATCAAAATTGCCGAATCGATGCCGTACATATCGTCGCGCGACTCCACAAAATAGCGCCACCACAAATTTTCTATATTTTTTTTCAATGCCACGCCCAAAGGCCCATAGTCCCACGTACCCGCCAAGCCGCCATAAATTTCTGACCCTTGATATACAAAGCCGCGTCGCTTGCACAGCGATACAATCTTCTCCATTACATTCTCCTCTTTCATATATGGTTTATTGCTTTGGCAGCACCAGCTCCATGTTTGACACAAAGTCACTGTCTGCGGTCAGACGTGTGGTTGGTGCATTAGCGCGCGCTTGCACGGGCACCTGCGCAAATCTGTCTTGGCCCGTCAAGGTTACTTCGCCAGTCAGCACGGGCGCTTGCCCCACCTGGCTTGTACTTGGGGTCAGCGCCACTTGGAACGCCGCCGTGCGGGCAGTGCCACTATACCCCGCACCGGGCTTTACGTCACCCAGAGACCACGTCACCGTTCGGCTGGCTGGGCTGTACTGTATTCCACTCCCTGCCTGCGAGCTGATAAATCGTACATACGGTGGCAACACCGACGACACCGCAGTGTTGGCAAGCGTGTTCGACGAGTTGTTGACCGTCCACACAATACTGTAGGTAGTGCTTTGTTCGGCCACCGGCGGCATAGGGCCTGTGTTGGTAAAAGGCCCCGAAAAGTACAGCGCTTGTGCGGTTAGCTGCACGAGCGACGCCACCGACACGCGCGCCGTCGCTGCCGAGTCAACCGTCTCGGGGACGCGGTCTTGACCTTGGCGCACGGCAGACACCGTTAGGTTTAGGTCGATAGTGGGGTTTGCGTAGAGTCCGCCGTCGCCGGGTTTGAGTGTCTCGAATGTAAAGTGCACAACCCCCGATCCGCCAGGTGGTATAGAACCCAAGGACGAGTCCTGCGTTTTGGTCCACACCAGCGAGTCGTCAGACGATTCATAAAATCCACTTGACGAGCGGACAGAGTTTGTATCCAACACCGCGCCTTTGAACGATAATTTGAGCTCGAGGTTAGACACTGCTTCTTTTAGATTATTTTGCCAAGTAACCGTACCCTGCACACTTTGGCCGGCAGGCGCCGAGATGTTGCTCGTTTTACCATCCACCGCAATGACCGCGGTGATGAACGGCCGCTCCACCGTGAGCGTTTGCGGCACAATCAAAAACGGCACGCGCACTTGGGTGTCGGTCTGGTCGGCATTAGAGCCCGCCAAAAAGCGGAAGACGCGTTCGTCGCCGTCTTGGCCTTCTATCTTGCCCACGAGGGTGATTTTTTTAGACGACCCGGGCTCCATAGAGCCAAGCCGCCAGAGCGTGCCTCCTGCTTCTGCTTCAGGAGTACTGCGCACTACCGAAAAGCCAAATGGATACTGTGCCTGGATGACCACGTTTTCAACCGCAGACTGTGCGTTACTTTGCACCAAAAGCTCCATGGTAAATTCCTCTCCCGTTACAGCCCGGTCGGGAGACTCAACCACCACCGCAATAGGCGACGACCCAACCGTAAAGTCGACTTCTACCTGCCGTTCAAACACAGCACTTGAGCCGGGGATGTTGTACTCGATGCGCGCACGCACTTTTTGCGGACTCCCCTCTTGGCCATAAAAGACGGCACTCGCGGTGCGCTTTATCTGTTGGCCCGACAAAATAGTCCCGACCGTTTGTCTGTCATGCATCAGCGACTTTGTTTGGTCTTTGGGGTCGCGGGCACCGTCGGGGTAGTCTATCACCAGGTCAACCAGCTCAAGCGGCGCTTGGTTGCGGTTGTGTACCAAAATTTGAAACGAGGTCTCTTTGCCTCCGTCGATGAGCGACGGCGCAATAATTTGCATGTCGATATTTTGCGACGAGATAGTGTTGCCGCCCAAGAAAAACATGTACGCAGCAACCCCCGCCCCTGCGCAAAAAAACGCAATAGAGAAAAATAGAAATTTAGTGGCAAATGAAAAACCTTTTTTTTGCTTCATAGGCTCGAGCCCCTTCACTTCCCCACCGTGGAAGCCCACCGGGGGCGTATGCGGCGTGGGTGCGGCGGGTTTTTTTTGAATATCTTCCCACGCCACGGGTGCATGCGCCACCGAATGAGACAGCGGTGTGCGTTCTTCTGGATGTACCTCTGGCGCCTCTGCACGTGAATAGAGTTGGTCTTTCAACCCCTCAACAGAACCTTTTTTCTTCCCCGCGGCCATGCACCTCAGTATACATCATCCCTTTTTCCACCACAGTGGTTTGAAGTAAAAGCACGCCTATCTCGTAACAGCTATTTGCTCCCCCAACTCTGCCGAGGGTGCGCGCACCGTCACGCGACCAGCCGCATCACGCGACACTTCATAACAAGTGTTGTAGCTATTTGTGTCTTCATAGTCAGGAGTTGCGCACGTTGACGTACCCACTGGGTCCACTGGCAGCGCTGTGAGGTATATAGGGACCAAACAAGGTGCTAGGTCGTGGTCGGCAGAACCGCTGGCGATAATACCCGCCGTACTACTTGCCCCACCTATATCGAATGACACACCTCCACACATAAAGACACCTCTGTTCTCGGCAATATTTTGCCCTATTGCGTTTAGAATGGTTGTCACGTTGCTGACCCGCTGACTATTACGTGCCTGCGCAAATTGTCGCGCAGGATTAATAGCCACCACTACTACCGTTGCTAAGATGGCAATAACCCCAATTACAATAAGCAGCTCAATAAGTGTAAACCCACGACCCCACCCCACACGACTACCAGGCACAACGCCCCTAGCGCGCACGAGAAGATGTCTCATTTCCTTAAAAATTTAGGAACTCAATAAATCTACTACCGTAAGCGTATCATATAAAAAATAAGCTGGGGCGAAGTACTTTTAGAGTGTGGATAGTTCCGTCGCAGAGAGTAGTTCCATAGTTGCCGTATCAAGGGTGACAGCCAAGATAGTGCGCAAACCGTGATACTCGCTCACAATCGTAAATGCTTTTTCTGCTGTGCCATGCACTGCGCCCACTGTGCATACCCCCTCTCCATACGCAAACACAGCATCACCTGCATATAAAGGATCTTTCACAAGCTGTACGCGTACTTGCTCTATACATGCAGCAGCGAGTACTTCGCTTTGTTGCTTCATTTCAAAATCGAGCACGTTTGACCGTGTATACCAAGCACGCAAGCTCCCCACCCCTGCCAAAAGCAGGAGCCCAGCAGACAATACTCCAGCAAGCGCAAGTGCCATAAATCCTTTTTGTACTCTTTGCACCTCTTTAGGCTACCACGCAGGAAAATCCCATTTTGCTATACTGTAGATATGATTACTGTATTTCTTATTGGCTTGGGAGTATTTTTAGCCATAGTGGCAATTGCTGTGTGGGCTAATGACATACCCAACGACGCAATAGAGATAGACAACGAGGAAGCTGCCGAAGTAGCCGCAGGAGATCACGCCATACCGCCCCCGCCAAAAAAACCTGAGGAGTTTATGGGTGGCGCGGGAGACAACGCTTAGTCGCGCACATACTCCTCTACCTCAAACACTTCTCCTTCTATGGTAATAGTGGCGCGTATGCCCGGAGCACCTGCGTGCAGCATCTCTGTAAAAACTACATCGTTGACCCGCACCGCATTAGTGGTAAGTGGTACAAACGGCGCAAGCTGACCCCTTTGCATTTCTATACTACTACTTGCCATATTGAACCGCACAGTAATGCGCTGTGCTGCGTGCGTATGTAAAATGATTTGGTGCGAGAAATCCTCGTTCAACACCGCGACACTCGCCGAGTCTATTACAGAGCGGTGTATTTTTTGCATCACAAAATTCCCCTCTTCTTGTATCGTAAGGCGCTGCATGTCGCGCTGCATACCATCAACCAACTGCCACACCACTACAAGCGAACTGGATAGTAATAAAGAAAACAGGCCTATATACATAACAGCCTCAACAAGGGTGAATCCACGCGCACTCGTGTGTGTATAGATCGACATATCAATACCCAACAAAGGTGTGCACCGAAGCATCGCTTTGTGCGGTTACAAATAAAAAACCATCCTCATACTCAAGCCCGCCTGCAACACTGCCCGGCAGCGCATATTCGGCAACAAGAGCAATAGGGTCTGACCTGATATCCCAGACTTGTAATTCCTTTTTAGATTTGGGTGTGCTCAAAAACGCAAAGTCACCGACCACCAACACAGTCTCTACCCCTGTGCCGATATCATGTCCCCCCACAAGAGCCAAACCTTGCGGTGGGTTTGTGGTGTCATATACATACAAATCTGCGCCCGGCGGAGTCGATGCGCGCCCCACGTAGAGCCTGTTGCCTAGCGGGTATACGCTCAGTCCATTTTGTATACCAGGTAAGTCTTGCCGAGCTTCCAACACCTCTGTCGCAGCGCCTACACGCAGCGGGTCGGTCACATCATACACCTTCAGCTCTCCCGCAGCTTGAGAAGTTGCAAGGTAGGCAAATCGTCGAGACACTCCTTCTATAAACCGCTCTTGCACTGCAATACCATTCACGGTGACGCCCAACTCGACACCTCCCCCAAGCTCTACAGGGTCTTCTGGATTCGAGACATCAAAGGTGTGTAGTTCTGGCCCGGCAGTATAGCGCGTAAGCACGTACAGTCTGTCGGCAAAATAATAGAGTCGATGTCCTGCAGGTTCAGAGCCCACGGGCGACACATTATTGAGCGTGCGTACCGCCACTGTTGTTGGTTTTTTTGGACTGGTCACATCAATCACCGTCATCTGGCTAGTAGTAGCCTCCATAGCCGCAAACACGTAGTGTCTAAGCACTCCTTCATGCGAGCGCAGCGCCGTGGCATCAAGCGCGTTTATTGCCGCACCTGCGTTAAATCCATTCTCAAAACTGACCAACTCATTGGCGCTTTTGTCGGCAGAGGTGGTTGTGTCGAGTATAAAAAAATACGGCGAAGCCGTACCACCTCCGTATACAAGACCGTTCAGCACATCAAGCGCTGTCGGCACACCCGCATCAATTGTGTTTACCGAACGCGCGTGTAGTCCCTCCCAGGGTGACACGTCGGTAATGCAATCTCTCCCCAGAGAAAGCATCCGCTCTATATCTATAAATACCCTGGACAATTCTACTCGTTGCGGTCGCACAGGGCTGTTTTGCCAAAACACAGAACTGGTTGCCTGTGTGCGACACTGCGTCTTATGCGCCACTGATATTGTTTGCACATAGGTCTGACCTCCTACAGACCACACACTAGATGTTGCAATTACACCTACTACATCTTGGGCCGCCACCACGCGCGCACGGTCTAACACAGAGGCCGCTCGTGCAAGTGCCTGCATCTGTATCTGCGCATCGACCGCAGCAGCTTGTGCACCAAACTGCATCAACAACGCTGCAGTCATCCCGAGCAAAAGCACACTTACCGCAATAAGCATTTCAAGAGTGCTAAAACCTCGGATATACGCTCTACCAAAAAATTGCGCCTTCATCATTTATTACAATGTCCGTAGTCCGCAAACCATCTGTAACATGTATGGTTGCCGAGACAGTAGTTGCAGTGAGCGGCGTAAATATGACCACAGGAAACATGGTGTCAAAATCAGAAGCGTCCGCAATACTCCGTGCTGTCCTAATACGTTCACTACTTGGTGTATCTACACACTCAGTCCCCTGAAAAAGGATGTAGTGCGGCGCTTGGTAACATACGCCATGCGGCAGTTGCTGTTTATTGACCAGCGCCTGACTGCGCGCCCGCTCTAACACACTAACTAATGTGTGTGTTTCTGCAGTAAACACATACGACCTGTACGCCTCCATACTCCCCAGCCCTCCAAGACCCACAAGTAGCAAAAGTAACCCTAACACCACCAGTACTTCCACCAACGTAAAGCCACTTTTATGTGGCAACAAAAATAAGTCGTCGCACTTATCGCGGAGTAAGGTGTGAGGTAATTTCATACAAGGGCGTGATAATTGCTATCGCAACAAAACCAACCGTGAGCCCCATTACAATCATAAGCACCGGTTCAATAGATGCAGCAAGGTGTTTTGTTTGTTCATCCACTTCCCCCTCATGCAAGTCGCCCACATACACAAGCGACGCAGCGAGTGTGCCTGTCCGCTCTCCTACCGCCACAAGCTGCATGGTTAACGCAGAAAATAATTTTGGATACCGTACAAACCCGCTCGACAAGGAACTCCCCTGTTGCACACAAAGACACAGGTCCAACAAACTATTTTTATAAAGCAGATTCCGTGTCCCCTCCGCAGTAACGAGTAATGCATCTCCCAGTGACATACCACTGTTGAGCAGCAGCCCAAGGGTACGACAGACATTGGCGCGGTTATAGCTCTGCACCATGTGGCGCACCAGTGGCACATGCAGCGTGGCAGCATCAACATACCAGCGGACTCTTGTATATTTGTTACGTGCAATATACAAAGCAATAACAACAACACCAACAACCAAGGCGCACCAAAGGCCAAACGCAATAAGAAAATCACTCAATGCCAGCACCAGGCGAGTCGAGAGCGGTAATTGCACTTGCAGACTTGCAAAGATGGGTAAGATTTTTGGAAAAATATACACCATCAACACCACAGTCACCAAAATAGTCCCTATAAAAATAGTGGTTGGATACACGAGCGCGCCAAGCACTTTAGTGCGCAGCAGGTGCTTTTTCTTTAATTCATCCGCAAGATGTACGAGGCTTGTGTGTAGCGTGCCGCTTTGTTCTCCAACGCGCACAAGGGTAATAAAAAAATCACTAAACAAACGAGGATACTTACCAAGACTAGCTGACAGTAGTTGTCCGTTCGCAACACTCTGCACTACATCATCCAACGCTTGCTCTTTGGCTTTAGACGTCGTCTGTGCGCGAAGCATATCCAGACACTCCACAATAGATATTTGTGCTCCCAGCAAAAAGGAGAGTTTTTTGGCAAATAAAGTCTGCTCTTTAATAGAAGAGCGCATCCATAACCCTTGTATGTAGGTGATTGCGTACGGGCTATTCATGCATGGTTCGCAATAATTCTGCAATACTCGTAAGACCCAGGCGCGCTTTGTGTAGGCCATTTTGTAACATAGGAGTCATACCGTTTTTGACCGCAAGTGCATGAATATGCGCCGCGGACTCTCTTGCAAGAAGTGCGTCACGCACAGACGTATCTACCACCAGCACTTCATCCACACCCACTCGCCCGCGATACCCGCTACCATCGCACACCACACACCCTTGCCCTATAAAAAACGGATCATCTGGCGCGCCCTGCAGGACAGATTGCAGACTCTCGCGTTCGTTTGACGACAAGACATACGGTGACCGACACTCGGTACAAATTTTACGAACCAAACGCTGCCCTATCACCAAAGAAACTGTTGACGCGACCAAATAGGAATCGACTCCCATATCAAGCAGCCTTGGTAGAGTTGCTGCCGCATTACTTGTATGTAAGGTCGACAACAGCAAGTGTCCCGTGAGTGCTGCATTAACCGCAATCCCAGCAGTTTCTTTGTCTCGAATCTCGCCCACCATAATAATATTTGGATCTTGGCGCAAAATAGAGCGCAACCCAGTTGCAAAAGTCAGTCCTGTTTTTGCCTGTGTTTGTATTTGGGTTACGTTGCTTATCGCATACTCCACAGGATCTTCTATCGTAACAATGGACACCTCGCTAGTGTTGAGCATTTTAAGCAATGTATAGAGCGTGGTTGTTTTGCCCGAACCAGTGGGGCCAGTAGCAAGCACCATACCGTCGGGGTGTCGTACGGCACGAAGTATCTTCTGTTGGTCATCCTCGCTAAATCCAAGCGTTGCAAGTGTGTGCTGCTCTGGAGTATCGATTAAAAGCCGTAGCACAGCATTTTCTCCATAATATGTAGGTACGATGGACACGCGCACATCAATTGGCATCGCCCCGTCGCTAAGCAAACGAAAACGGCCGTCTTGGACGGCCTGATGCTCGTCGGTGCGCAACCACGAAAGCACTTTGATACGCGAAATTATTTCAGAATGAATACTCCTACTTAGAAAAAACTTTTCTTGCAACACTCCATCCACTCGCATGCGCACACGAAGCGCTACATCCGTTGGATCAATATGAATATCGGACGCTCCCACTAAATATGCTTGTCGCACCAGCGCCTCTACCAGGTCAATAATGGATACAGAGCCGCCTCGGGACAGCACCTCTTCAACAGTCGCCTCTTGCGGTTCCACAAGAGCTTAATTGTATCCCCACTGAGTTATCCCCAGTTTTCTTTACGAAGGTCAGTCCTTCGCGAAGGACTGACCTTCGTAAGGTTTTCTGTGGATAAGTGGCAAAAGTCCTTATTTTACAATCCGGTGGCGCTGAGGGAATGGTTGATGGTGCGGATGAGCGAGGGGCGCGAGCGGGCCACGGCCACAGCCAGGTCTTCGGACATAAACTCGCCCTCCGGGGCAGTTTGCAAAAATGGCGCCAAAGCTGGTGTGTGCGGCAAGTAGCCCAGGTGCGCCAATACTCGCAACACCAACACACACTCAACGCTCTCTAGCTCTGCCTCGCTCTCGGCCCGAACCAAGCGGTCGAGCCCCTCGACAACAGTGGTATACAAATCGGCGACGGGTTCTTCCCCATGTATAAGGCGCAGCAGCAAGCGAGTTACCCGCCCAGCCGCACGACGAGACAGCGGCGACCCCGCAAGATACGCGCGAGACAATTCTTCCGTGCCGACCAGCTTCCATTCATACCGGCCACGCACCATAGAAAACTTGCCTTGTGTGAGCGGCTCTAGCCCGTAGCGCAATTTGGACTGCTCTACCCGCGCACTGCGCGCCGCAGCGCGCACAAGCCCCAGATCTTTAGTTAAAATCGCCACAAGCGTGTTTGCCTCGCCCGCGCTGCGCTTGGTCAACACCAGCCCCTGTGTCGCCACAACCTTATGCATGCGCGTCCAAACTTGCGAGACCCGTCGCAGCAAGGATGTCGTCTGTATATTTTTGTGCAACCGCAACTTCCTCTGCACTACCCACAAAAGTGTAAGCCGGGCGGTCGGTGATGGTGAGTCCCTGCTCTTTGCGCCAGCCTTGTATGTGGCGAATGATATCGCGCAGCATGCCTTCTTCTTTAAGCTCTGGAGTGAGCGTCGTGTCGAGCATCACATCTTCTTGCATGCCCGCATCTTCTACCACTGCTTTTACATTAAGCTCGTCTGCAATAACCGCACGCAGCGCGTCACTCAAAGAGAGTTCTTTTACTACAAGCTTGCTTAGCGGCTGGCGTACTTTGACACCCGCCTTTTCGCGCAACTCCAACCCACGAGAACACAGCGCACGCACCCGCACCATGTCGGCAAGCAGCGACTCGTCTATTTTTTGTGGCAGCGGCCATGTAGCCAAGTGCACACTTTCTGCGTCGCCCGCGTCGCGCACCCGTAGGTAGAGGTCTTCTGCAAAAAACGGCATGGCAGGCGCCATCACCAAAGCAGTCGTCTTGAGCACCAAGCGCAACACGGCAAGCGCCTGCTGTTTGTCTGCGCCTTCGGTTTTAAATCTGTCGCGAGAGCGACGCAGATACCACGTGGACACATCGTCGATAAAGCTAGCAAGAGGGCGTGTCGCCAAATCTAATTCGTACGACTCGAACCCTGCTTGTGTATCGCGAATAAGTTCGCCAAGCCGCGACACCACCCACACATCAAGAGTGTGCGTTGGCGCCACACTTTGCGCATGTTCCCCCGCTGCATACAAGTCATAAAAACTGCGCACATTGTCGAGCCGCATGAGCAACTTTTTAGACACCTCTTCTACGCCGCGCAACGCAAAGTTAAGATCTTCGGCGCGAATAACCGGCGACGAAAGTAGGTAGTATCGCAGCGCGTCAGCACCAAAGGTGTTTACCACTTCCATAGGGTCGGGATAGTTTTTGAGCCGCTTGCTCATCTTTTGTCCATCTTGTGCAAGCACCAAACCGTTTACTATCACCTGCTTGTACGGACTTTGCCCGAAGAGCGCGGTACCCAGCACGATAAGCGAGTAAAACCATCCGCGCGTCTGGTCGAGACCTTCGGCTATAAAGTCTGCAGGGTAGCCCTTTGGCATAAGACCAAAAAACTTCTTTGGATCAAACTTTTGTTTGTTAAACGGGTAGTGATTGGATGCAAAAGGCATCGAACCAGACTCGAACCAACAATCAAACACATCAGGGACGCGCTTCCATTCGCCGCGCAGCGGGTCGCCAAGTACCACGTCGTCGATGTAGGGGCGGTGCAGGTCGAGGTCGTAGGTCTCGTTGTGTGGAAAAGGTGTAAAGGTCATCTCTTGCCACTGTCCATTCGACAACATACTGCCGCCATGTGCACGGGTTGCAAGTGTTTTTTGGTCGGTGTGTGCAGCAAACTCAGACAAAAGCCATGCAGGCGCCCCGTGCGTAACTACCAAAATGCGTTTGCCTGTGTAGCGTTTGTCGACATCAAAAATAAATTCTCCCAAACGACTGCGTACTTGCGTGTACGTCTCGACGCCTGGTGCTGCTTTGGTAAACTTGTCTGCCAAGGTGGGAAACAGCGACTCCCATGCATCCACCGAGCCGTTGTTATGGTCTCCAAACCCCACTTCACTGAGCCGCACATCCGTCATAATGGCCGACTGCGGGATGCCCAACTGGTCGCACAGCATGCGCGCAGTTTCTTGTGCACGCAGCAGCGGCGATGCAACAATGGTGTCTATACCTTTACCGCGTAGTGCACGCGCCGCGGCGGCAGCTTGTTTGCGCCCTGTGTCGGTCAAATGATTTTCCCCTGTGTTATCGCAGTTGAGTATACGCTCGACGTTACTCTTTGCTTCACCATGGCGAAGTATAAAGTACTTATTGCCCGAGCGACGCACCAACGCCAACAACTCGTCTACTGACCCGAGCACTTTTATCTCTTTTGTTTTGCTGTGGCGCCATACGGGAATGGGCGCACCCCAGTAGCGGCTGCGCGACACCGCCCAGTCGGGGGCACTTGCCAGACCATTTTGAAAACGCCCCTCCCCCACATGTGGAGGTACCCATTGCACCTTTTTGTTTTGCGCAAGCAGTTTGCTTTTAATAGCAGAGACTTTTACAAACCATGAGTTGGCTGCCCAGTTAAGCAGCGGAGTGTCGCAACGCCAACAGTGCGGGTAGGAATGGTTTATTTTTTCTTCTTTAAACAAAAGCCCTTTTGCGCGCAGGTGCTCGACTATTTTTGTGTCAGTCTCCATGTGTCTGCCTTTTGGTTTGACTGGCAGCCCCGCAAAGTCACTGACCGTCGCCACAAACTTACCCTCATCTGTTACATGATGAATAAGTGGTATCTTTTCTTTTTGGGCCAGCTGCAGATCTTCCTCGCCATAGGCGGGCGCTAGGTGCACGATGCCTGTGCCGTCGGTCAGGGTAACGTAGGGCGCCGCGTACACGCGCCATGCGTGCGTTTTGTGTTTGTGTATTTGATCAACAAAATAATTAAACGGTGGTGTGTAATATTTGCCCACCAGGTCTTTGCCCGCTATTTCTCCGTATATTTTTAAATCATCTCCGAGCACTTTTGCCGCCAGATCTTTGGCGACCACCACAAAACCGTCGTCCGTGCGGACTTTTACATAGGCAGCTTGCGCATTAACCGCAACCGCCACGTTGCCCGGCAGTGTCCATGGTGTGGTGGTCCAAATAAGCAACGACGTCTCCGGCTCATCAACCAAAGGCATCTTCACCGTTACGGCTATGTCATCTATGTCTTGGTAGCCCTGCGCAACTTCAAAGTTAGAAAGTGTAGTGCCACATCGTGGACACAAGTGCATTGCCTTAAAGCCGTCGTAGACAAGCTTTTTGTCGTAGAGTTTTTTAAACGCCCACCATACCGACTCGGTATAGGAAGCATCCATGGTCTTGTAGTCGTGGTCCATGTCGGCCCAGCGCCCCATGCGCGGGATGATGCGCTTCCAGTCCGACACATCCTTCATGATGCTAGTGCGCGCAGCAGCATTAAACTTAGCGATGCCGTAGTCTTCTATATCGCGTTTGGTTTTGAACCCGAGCTCTTTTTCTACCAAGTTCTCGACGGGGAGTCCGTGACAGTCCCACCCCCACTGTCGCCCCACACGGTAGCCCTGCATAGTGCGGTAGCGCGGGATAACATCTTTAATCGAGCTCGCTAAAATATGCCCGTAGTGCGGCAAGCCGTTTGCAAACGGCGGACCATCATAAAATACATACTCGCCCTTGGGGGCTGGCTTTTCGAGGGTCTTTTTAAAAATCTCTTCTTTGTTCCAAAAATCGAGCACTATCTCCTCGCGCATGGCCAGCGGGCCTTTTTTTGCTACTTCGGCGCCACGATGCGCCTCTTCCCCTCCCTGAGGTTTTGAATCCATGTATGAAAATATACCACTTTTTGAGCTTTTTACATCTCCTTGGGCGCGGGGATGCCCAGAAGTTCTAGCCCTTTGCCAAGCGTCTGCTCCACCGCCTCTGCAAGCAAAAGTGCATACGAAGGATAGTCACCGTCTATAACCCGCACCTGTGCGTACCAAGAGTTAAATGCCGCAGCAAGTTCTGTAAGGTATGTGGTGACATGGTGCGGCTCAAGTTCGTGCGCCGCGCGAGCACCCACACTTGGATAGTGTATAAGCAAACGGTCGAGCATAAGTGCGCCCAAAAATTCCTCCACATCCTGCACACTCTCTACCTTGTCGCTCACCCCTGCAGCACGCGCCTTTTGCACCAAAGATGCAGCGCGTGTGTGCGCATACTGCAGGTACGGCCCCGAGTCGCCCTCGAGCGAAAGCGATTTTTCTCTATCAAAGACAATGTCCTTGCCACTTCCTTGTTTGAGCACGGTGTATTTAATGGCCCCCACAGCCACCTGACTCGCAACTTTTTCTGCATCAGCCAATTCCCTACTCTGCATTTTTTCTTTTGCCGCCTCTTGTATGTCCATCAAAAGCGATTCGCCGGTTATAACATTCCCCTTACGCGACGACATCTTACCCTCTGCAAAGCGCATCATACCGTGCACTACGTGGGTAGTTTTTTCTGCAATATTTTGCAGCGCTGGGATTTCTTTTGCTGCCGCAAGCATCACCTTAAAGTATTCTGTCTGCTCGTTGGCGGTTACCGTAACAGACTGGTCAAACGCAGCCTTCTCTATTTTAGACTGCAGTAACCCCAAATCTTTTGCCTCGTATGTTGGCAAGCCTTGCGAGTTTATAAACACACGTGTGTGTAAACCCACCTTCTCGCCCTTGTAGACCACAGCGCCGTCACTCTTTTCAAACACGCTCGGCGTATTTTCCCCCACCAATGCAAGCCCCTTGGCACTTGTCTCGCTTTCAAAAAAGTAATGTTCGAACTTGGTCCCCAACATTTTGTAGAGTTCTTCAAAATGCGCGAGCGATACCTTGCGGCCAATTGCATACAGAGCATTAACCTCTGGGTCTGTTTTTTCGTATACGGCTTTGTTTATCTCGTCGATGCGTTTTTTATACTCTGCACTTTCTTCATACCGCGAGGCACCCAGCACATATGCTTGGCCCAACTGCTCGCTCGTTGGATTTTCAAATCCTAACTCTAGCAGCCCAAAGATAGCTTTAGCCACGTGCGGCCCCACGTCGCCTTGGTAGTTTGCACGGATTACTTTTGCCCCCGCATTCTCGAGCGTGCGCGCAATAGCCTCGCCAATAGCGTTGCTCATCAAGTGTCCAATATGAAATTCTTTAAACGGGTTTGGGTCGGTATACTCGACCATCACCGTTTTGTTTTTATACAAATCATTCTGCCCCCAACTTTTGTCTGTAGCAGCTTTTTGCACCTCCCCTAAAATAGCTTCGCGCGAAAGACGGAAGTTGATAAACCCCGGGCCAGCGATTTCGATTTTTTCTACTCCCTCTATTTCCTCATCAAGTTTTGCCTTCAGCTCTTCTGCCACCTCGCGCGGACTCTTGCCCAGCGGTTTTGCCGCAGCGAGCGCTGCGTTGGTGGCATAGTCGCCATGCGCCAAGTCCCCTGGGCGCTCCACCACAAAAGCCACACCCGAGGCGCCGAGCGCCTCTAGTGCTTTTTGGATTGCTTGTTCTATATTGTCCTTGCCCATACCAGACTACAGTACCAGCTAAAGGGTGATTGTGGAAAGTGCGGGAGCAGCCTCACTCTCTACTACCGTAAATGTGGTGCGGCCAATAAGTTGCCCGCGAGTTGTTTCGACATTACAGCGCCACTTCCCCGCCTCCAGGCCTGCTTTGTTGCTCCAGCCGCGGTAGCCACCCTCGCGCCCGCCATTTATAGGAAAGGAAACGACGGAGCGAGCCTGCCACTCTTTTGCTGCAGCGTCATACTGCTCCCAACGATGTACCACCGAGGCCGATAGTTCGCCCGGCGCATACACCGCGCTAAAGCAGTACGCATACTTGCCCGGCACCGCCGTGTACGTGGCGCTGGTGTCGCGCCAAAATGCATACCACGGGGCCGCTTCGTATGTTGCGTCGTAATTAGTGCCCTGCCGCACCAAGGTGTGATATATCCCAATGTCTTTAAGCGCCAACGGCACCGGCGGAATGATGTTTAAAAAATAGAGTCCGTTAAAGAGCATAAAAATAATCCCCACCAACGCCGAAACTTCCCACATGCGACGTTGCTCTTTGCGCTTAAATACGAACACAAAAATAGCTGCCAAGAATACGGCAATAACGGCCAAGCTCACAATGCCGCTGATGATAAACACTTGCGCACCTATGCCATGCAGCACGAACGTAGGAAGCGCGATAGTTACATACGTCAGCACCAAAAAATAATAGACCGCAATATTTAACCGCAACTGCGCGTAGCGATTTTTTAAAAACTCATTACCAAAAATAAACGCTACAAGCAGGCCTATAAACAGAGCACTACTGCCCAAGGTGCCGCTTTTGCCATACAAAATAAGCAGGTTGCTTGCCAAGGCACCAAAACAAAACTGCAACACAAACAAAAGTATCAGCGGCTCGGTGCGGCTTTCCCTGTCCATCTGCGCACGCGAACGCACATTGAGCAGCACAATGATTATTGCCGCCAGCAGCAGGTACGCCAACAGCAACAGGTTGTCGATAATATTATCGGGGCCGGTGATAAAAAAGAGATCAAAGGTAAAGCCGCCAAAGACAGCGCCCAGGCTAATATGGCGCTCATAGCGTTGCCACGTGCGCACCGCTTTGGTGGATACACTGCGTAGTACTCTCACCTCTTTACTGTACCATCCACTCCCCTACACAAACGACTCAGGGATGGGGAATGCGGCACACAGCTGTTTAATCTCTTTGTGAATACCTTCTAGTTTATTTTTGTCCGCACGCTGCTCGAGCGCGTCTATCATAAAGCTTGCAACTTTTGCGCTTTCTACTTCTTTAAGCCCGCGAGTAGTAATAGCCGGTGTACCAAAGCGGATGCCTGAAGGGTCCATAGGCTTGCGTGGGTCGTCGGCTATCATATTTTTGTTGAGCGTAATACCCACCGAGTCGAGCACGGTCTCAGCTTCGTGCCCCGTAACCCCCAGCGACCCAAAGACATCTGCCAATATAAGGTGGTTGGATGTGCCGCCTGTTATCATCCGCACATTGCGGGCACGAAGCACGTCTTCCATAGCTTTTGCGTTTTTGAGTATCTGCGCCGCGTAGGTCTGGAAACTGGGATGCAGCGCTTCTTCAAACGCAACTGCTTTTGCGGCAATTGTGTTCATCAAAGGCCCCCCTTGGAAACCTGGGAAAACTGACTTGTCTATTTTTTTGGCAATCTCCTCGCTCTCGCGAGTCAAGATCATGCCGCCGCGCGGGCCACGAAGTGTCTTGTGTGTGGTCGTGAGGATAACATCAAACCCATAGTCAAAAGGATTCTTAACCGCCTTCCCCGCAATAAGCCCCGAGATATGCGCCATGTCGGCAATAACCAAGGCACCCACCTCTTTTGCAATTGCGGCAAATTTTGCGTAGTCGAGCTCGCGCGGATAGGCCGAGAAGCCCGCCATAATTACCTTTGGTCGCTCGCGCTTGGCCACTTCGAGCATGTCGTCGTAGTCTATCTCGCCTGTCTCGACGTTCTTCATCTTGTAACGCACGAAGTTAAATATTTTGGTGATGTAGGTAACGGGGTGACCATGGGTTAGGTGGCCGCCATGCGAGAGGTCCATACCCATAATGGTGTCGCCGGGCTCTAGCAGCGCAAAGTACGTCGCCACGTTTGCAGGAGCGCCCGCGTGCGGCTGCACATTTACAAATTGGCAGTTAAAAAGTTTTTTTGCACGCTCTATCGCTAGCGTCTCCACCACATCAGTAAACTCCTGCCCGCCATAGTAACGCCGTCCTGCGTATCCTTCGGAATACTTGTTGGTCAAAATAGATCCGTTTGCCTCGCGCACCGCACGAGATACATAGTTTTCGGATGGAATAAGTTCCAGACCCTCTGCTTCGCGTTTTTCCTCGCCCATAATTGCCCCATACACCTCAGCGTCTTGTTTTTTGATTGCGTCGTATTCTTGCATAGTAAAAATCGGTTAGGTAACTAAACGTGCCGTGCTGTGTAAAACTTAGATCATAAAAATTTATCGCGTATCCCCTTCGCTCTTGATGGCCCCACGCGCTGCGCGGTCTGCAAGTTTTTGCAGGTTTGCCGCCGCAACTTCGTCAAACGACACATCAAGCTCTTTGGCCATTTGCGAAAGGTACCACAACACGTCGCCCAGCTCGTGCATAAGTAAGTGCTTTTTTTCTTCACTCACCACTGCTCCATCGTTGCGAATGATTTTCTTTATTTTTTCGATAACCTCGCCTGTCTCGCCCGCCAAACCCAAAGACAAGTACATCAGTTTATACTCTTGGTCATTTTTTGAGTATGTGGCCGTCTTGTTGGCCGTCTGTTGATACTCGTTAAAATCCATATCGTGTATGTTACCGCGGAAGGTGTGTGCGGACAATTGCCCACAGCCGCTCGTGTATGTCCTCGCGTGGCAAAATAGCACCCCGCACCGCACAGGTTATTTTTTGCCAATTATTGTGCGCCTTTACCAACTTGAGCGCCCCTTCTTGCGCATTAAGTAGGTAGCGAGCATCGCTTTCTACCGTATCCTTTACTACCCCCTTCCCTAAATATTTCTTTTTTTCTGTGGCACTTTTTTGAGCCAAAAGCTGCAGCGACATCTCCAAGGGCAAGTGGAGACACAAAATAAGGTCGGGCCGCGGCAGCCCAAACACACCATGCTCCATCTGGTCGAGCCAGGTTAGAAAGTTTTTCCGCGCACGCGCATCGCGGATTTTGCCACCTTGGTGCATTTGGTTGGCGCTTACATACCGGTCCAAGACCACCACCTTGCCCTCGCGCAGCCACTTTTCTATTTTTGCCTTCGACTCAAATCTGTCGGCCGCATAGAGCACCGATGCAATATGCGGATCGAGCGCAACAAAGTCCCCATACTTGCCGGCCAAGCAGCCTCCCACCAGTTTGCCAAAAAAATTGCTCTCGTACTGTGGGAAGTCGAGCGTCGCTACGGGGATTTTCTCTTTTTTGAGTCGCTCTACAAGCAGTTTTGTCTGGGTGGCCTTCCCCACCCCGTCGGATCCATCAATAACAATTAGTTTTCCTTTGTGTTTCATAAAAAAATACCGGCAGCTTATGCAAACTGCCGGCCAATACTATTGTCTGGGTGGTCTCTGTTAAATAGCTTCTCGCTACCTGCTACAAGGAACACATCTGTAATACCTGCAGCGATGATCGCTTCCCAACAATCTTGGCATGCCCACCAGTGACCCCACAAGTACAAACTTGCTCCGGCTAGTTGATGTCCTTGTGCCTGCGCATCCGCAATCGCACGTAACTCGCTGTGGTTTTTTGGGTGGCACCCTTCGCACAGGTCATACCTTTGTCCTGTGGGCACCCCTTGCCGCACACGCTCACATCCATGATCTTCGTGGTAGGTACTGCCGTTTGCCCCCCGACCTACGACCATATCCCCCACCACTACAACCGATCCTGTAGGAACAGTGGCGTCCAAAGAATGCTCCCGTGCGTGGTTTTTTGCAGCAACCATGTGCGGATGCTCAGCAGCGACGTACAAAAAACTTCGATTAGGCGGAAGATACGGGTATGTAATATTCATAGCATCATCCTTTCCTTGGCATTTATACCATATGTGCCAAAAAGCTCTACCTTGTAGCCTCCCCTGCCTACCCCTATAATTGCCGCATGGCCACTTTCGACCGAATCTACCAGGACATGCTTGGCCAAATTTTTAAAAAAGGCATTCGCGAGCAATCACAGCGTACGGGACACGAAACAGCCGCGCTCCCCGGCGTACATTTTTCTATAGATATCGAAAAAGATGGCTTCCCTCTTTTAACACTCCGCAAAATCCCAATAAAGATGTTCGTGGCCGAGCAGATATGGTTTATTGCTGGCACACGCAAGCCTGCAGACTTTTTACGTGAGTACACAAAAATCTGGGACAGCTTTACCAACCCAGCAGACGTGGTAACCGTTGCCTACGGCTACAGGTGGCGCAAACATTTTGGTCGCGATCAGCTCGGCAAACTTGTTGACCTCCTTAAAAAAGAACCTAGCTCGCGCCATGGCGTTATCATCACCTGGGATCCAGCAAGCGATGGACTCAGTTTGTTTAAAAAGAAAAATGTGCCGTGCCCCTATTCCTTTACCGTAAATATTATTGGCGGCCGACTGCACCTACACAACATTGTGCGTTCAAACGACATGGTACTTGGCTTCCCTGCTGACGTCGCCGGGTTTGCATTGTTGCAGTGCATACTGGCACAAAAACTTGGCGTCAAAGTTGGCGTATATTCGCACTCAATTTCCAACGCACATATATATGACAACCAGTATGCAGCCGTAAAAGAACTCTTGAAGCGCAAGCCTACTCATAAACCAATCCGGGTAGCCATGCCAAAAAATGCGTTCGACCGTGCAGAAAAAAAGGACAGGAAGCTAGCGGCAGAGCTGGTCGCCAGTTTTGAAAATCAGTACACCCCATTGCCTGCCATTTCAGGATTACACGTTGTCTTATAACTCATATGTCTATACTTACCAAACAAGAAATCCTCGAGCGCGTACACAGTGGCAACATTGGCATTAACCCAGGTCTCGACAGCTTCCAACTCCAAGCCCATGCTGTCGACCTCCGGCTTGGGTTTACCTTCCTTATCCCAAAGGCATGGCGCATGACCGACCAAGGACGCGAGGCGCTCAGTATTGACCCTTTGCGCGACCACGGCCCAGAATATTTTGATGTTATAGAGCTTGAACAAGGGCAACACTTTGACCTTCTGCCCGAGGAGTATGTCCTAGTTTCTACATTCGAAACAATTAAAATTCCCAACGACCTTATGGCAATCCTCTACCCTCGCTCATCGGTCAACCGCAAAGGTCTCTCGGTAGACCTTACTGGTATTATCGACTCGGGATATGAAGGCCCACTCACGCTCCCCATCCGCAATAACACTAACTCGCAAGTGATCCAACTCCATCCTGGCGAGCGTTTTTGCCAAATTGTGTTCGAAGAACTAGCGCACCCCGTTGAAGCACGTAAGAGTCGTTGGCATCAAAAAGATGTTGTCGACAAAGGCAAAAAAGAAAAATCAGCAGAAATGAAGTTTGTGTTCAATGGAGACATCAAAAAACTAAAGAAAGAGTTCGCAGTAAAAAAGAAAGCGTAAATATGGCAGCCCGCGTAAGTATTGTTGTTGCGGTAGGTAAAAACCGAGAAATCGGAAATGCGGGAGGACTATTGTGGCATATTCCAGAAGACTTGAGACGCTTTAAAGCACTTACCTTGGGACACCCCGTTATTATGGGTCGCAAGACGTTTGAGTCTATTCTTGCACTACTAGGCACACCACTCCCAGGACGCACCAACATTGTAATTACGCGCGACCCAACCTGGCACCACGAAGGTGTGTTGGTAGCTCACTCACTTGAAGAAGGGTTAGAAAAAGCACGGGCGTTAGATGATGTGGAAATACATATTGGCGGTGGCGCACAACTGTACGAACAAGCACTGCCTTTTGTTGACCGTCTTTACCTCACGTTAGTGGATGACGAGAAGCCAGCTGATACATACTTCCCCGCCTACGAACATCTTTTTACCAAAAAAATACTCGAGGAAAAACATCAACACAACGGCCTCAACTATAGGTGGACTACTTTGGAACGCTAGTTCTCTAGCTAATCTATTGACAATAAGAGGATATCTGTCACTATGCAGCAAGCTTGATCTTGCGCTACTAATGAGCGCTCAATAAACAGGAGGTGTGCGTGCCTGAGTTTCGAACACTGCTTGAAATACTGTCCGCCGTTTTGGTGCCTGTAGCAACCCTTTTTTATATACTGGGCATCCTACGAGGCACCATATTGCCCACCAAGGCAACGTGGCTGGTCTGGACCGTCCTATCAACCCTGCTCACATTGAGTATGTATGAAGCAGGCACGTTGAATCTCCAGATTCTTAGCACAACTGGCGCAGATGTTGTCGTGCTCGTACTCACCTTGCGCTATGGCAAGGCCTGGGCATGGTCTACGTTTGACGTGGCGTGCATTGTTTTGGCCGGCACGTCGATCGCACTATGGCAAAGTACTGGAGATCCTTTATGGGGAGTCGTCTTCAACTCACTAGCTGTTGTTCTAGGCTCATTTCCACTATTTAAGGAAGTCTGGCTCAACCCAGAGGTCGAGAAGCCGCTACCATGGATTCTCATGATGGTTTCTTCAATCTGTATCTTAGTGGCTCTCCGGCAATGGTCGATTGAGTCTGCTGCACAGCCACTAATTTACTTATTCGTGCCGGGTGTTGTTGTTGCGTTGACTCTATTTCCGGCGCGACCGCAGCTCGCCAAATTCTGACGAAACGGCGCCAGACCGTCTACGTACAGACAACAAAAACCGCCTCATTGAGGCGGTTTTATTTTTAGCACTTGAGAAATGTTTATTTAACGTCCACCCCCATCGAGCGAGCAGAGCCGGCGATTATTTTCATTGCGGCCTCTACGTCGTTTGCGTTTAGGTCTACCATTTTTTGCTCTGCGATTGCGCGAAGCTGGTCTTTAGACAGGGTGCCGATTTTTGCAGTATTTGGTTTGCCCGAGCCCTTCTCCTTGCCCAGTGCCTTCATGATAAGACCTGATGCTGGAGGAGTCTTGAGGATAAAGTCGTACGAGCGGTCCTCGTAGATGGTTATCTCACAAGGAATGAGGTTACCGATCATCGGCTGCGTCGCATCGTTAAACTTCTTAACGAACTCGCCAATGTTGATGCCGGCTGGGCCCAAAGTGGTACCAAGTGGAGGCGCAGGAGTAGCCTTACCTGCTGGGGCGATAATCTTTATTTTTTTGGTGATTTTCTTTGCCATATCGTGTTTGGGGATACTACCTTAAATGCGCTTAATTTGCAAAAAATCCAACTCGACGGGTGTTTCGCGACCAAACATAGACACAAGCACCTTTACCTTGCCGCGCGCCTCATCTACCTCGCCCACCTTGCCATCCAGGTCTTTAAACGGCCCGTCCACAATGACCACCGAGTCCCCGGCGGCAAAGTCTATAGCATGTTTTACCGCACCTTCCTTTTCTTGCATGCGGCCAAGGAGTGTGTCGACTTCTGATTGTTTGAGTGGCACAGGGTTTACGCCCGAGCCTACGAACCCCGTCACGCGCGGAGTGTTGCGCACCACAAACCAAGACTGGTCGTCCACGGACATCTCTACCAACACGTAGCCTGGGTAGACCTTTTCTTCTTCCTCTACGCGACGACCACCTTTGATTTTAATGGTGCGCTCTGTAGGAACCACTACGTTAAAAATTTTGTCCGAGATGCCAAGCGACTCTATACGCTGGCGCAAGTTACGCGCCACCGCGTTTTCATACCCGGCATAGGTGTGTATCGCATACCACGCCCGCCCAACACTGGAGTCTTGTTTACTCATATAGTTAGATTATTGCTTTAACTAGGGCAGCAAAGACATAGTCCCACACCCCAAGGTACACCGCAGTCGTCAAAGATACTGCAATAACCACCGCTGTATATACAGTGGTTTGTTGTTTGGTGGGCCAGGACACGTGCCGCATCTCGCTTTGTACGTCTTTGAAATATTGCAACATAGTATTTTTTGCCATTTTTAAAAGCCCCGGAGGGCTTTTTATGCTCCATATAATAGTCTCCTTATATACTTTTGTCAACCAAGCAAAAACCCGCAACCTGTCGTAGGCTGCGGGTTTTTGTATATACCGTTATTAGCGGATTTCGTAAGTAACCGAGACCACTGTGGTGAGCTTGTTTTGCCCAACAGATATCTCTGGAGCTACTTTTGCATCCTGAGCCACTGCCCCGCCCATTCCGTAGTACATAGGCGATGGGTAGCCGCCGCCGTTTTCGCTAAAGGACACGACGCGCACCAACGAGACACCAAGCTGTTTTGCCAACACGGACGCTTTGTCTTTTGCATCGTCTATTGCCTTGCGGCGAGACTCTTGCTCGACTTCGGTTGGATTATCAAACGTAAAGTTGAGTCCACTGACTTCAGTTGCCCCTTTAGAGCCAACGCCGGCCAACAGCTCCCCTGCTTTTGCAGTGTCGCGTACCTTTACTGTAGTCGTTTGGCGCACTTCGTAGCCGCGTAGCACCTGCCGGCCCGGAGGACAGTACGACACCCCTTCTGGCGCACCTATAGCTGGGCACACACCTTGCTGATAGTCATACTGCGGCACGATAGAGTAGTCGCTGGTTTGAATATCTTTTTCATCAACCCCAGCGTCCTTTAAGTATGCCGTTGCCGCATTTGCTTTGGCTGTTGCGTCTGTCTGTGCATCCGCCACTGTAGTCTTAAGCGACACCACAGCAAACGTAAAGGTCGCAATGTCTGGCACCGCAACCACCTCACCCTCGCCCGAAACAGTGATGGTATTAGTTGCTGCAACACCTGTACCTATGTAGCGCAGTCCCATCAAACCACTCAAAACTTCTATGACCAAAAACAGCGCGAGCGCGCCCACCGCAACGAACACGACCTTACGCAAACGCTCCCCTGTTGTACCTTCAAATAGTGTTCCTCCCATATGTTTATGATTATGTTACTAATTACATTAATAGACACCAACCCCAAAGAGGACGTTACTGCACCGATTTAATTACCGACATGATTTGTGCGTATGGTAGCGCACCGGATACAGCTGCTGTTTTGTCGGTCTTTGTATTGACCACTACAGTAAAGGGCGTGCCGTTGCCGCCATTACTTTGTGCCTCTGCGGTGTCGGCCGCCACCTTGTCTGCATACTTGCCCGAATTCATACACGCAGCGAACGCGCCAGTGTCTGCACCTAGCTGCCCCGCAACCTCTGTGTAATATGCAGAGCCAAGTCGTGCTTGGTTTGCAAACAGTGTGTCTGCAAACTTCCAAAAGCCAGTGTTCCCTAGCTGCTCCGCCACACACTCAGACGCCACCGCAGCAGCCTCTGCCTCTGGGTGGATGCTGGTAAGTGGCAGGTGGCGATATACCCACGCAATTTGGCCATTTGACTCTTCTACAATTTTCTTAAGCGTGGGGTGGATGACGTTGCAGTATGGACATTGAAAGTCCGAGAATTCCACAAGCACTATGGGCGCATCCGGCGAACCAAGTAGGTGGTCACCCGCACCAACAGAGCGTACCTGCGCCTCTGCTGTGGGCACCCCAAGAGGAGTTGGGCCAGCTGCAGAGTTGTTAGTAAAGATGATTGCCAACGCCACCAAAGCGCCTGCGATAATAATGGACACCGACGGGGTAAGTTCTAATTTTTTTGATTCCGACATGGGCCCATTGTACCATTCCTACCCCTTCGGTCGAGATTTGAGCAAATCCCTTATTTCTTCGAGCAAGAGCTCTTGTGCAGGCTTGGTATGTGCGGGGACTGCCGCCTCACCCTGGACAAACAGCCGCTGGCGCGCTACAGAAATAAGCTTAAACACCATAAAAATAGAGAGCGCGATCACAAAGAAGTTTACTATCGTTTGTATAAATGCACCGTAGTTAAGCAAAATCTGATTCTCTCCTACCGCCAAATCTATTGATAGTTTTTTTATGTCGGTAGTGCTGCCGGTTACAAACCCAAGCAGCGGCGTGATTATGTCTGCCACTAGCGAGTTCACAATGGCGCTAAACGCATTACCGATGACCACCGCAATTGCCAAATCAAACGCATTGCCTTTGATAGCAAAATTTTTAAACTCAGACCAAAACCCAAATGCCTTGTCGCTTATTTTTCTTTGTATTTTTGCCATAGTGTTTAGGGGCGGTTATGCAGCTTCTCAACATCCTGCATGAGCTTTTGTAGACCTGTGCGGATTTCGTCGAGTGTTTTTTCTTGACCCACTTGCGCCGCCTCCTCTGCTTTTTCGTCTTCGGTCATCTCTTCCACATCCTCTTGAATCTCGTCGACATTTTCTTGAATTTCATCCACGTCTTCTTGAATCTCGTCGACGTCCTCTTGGATTTCGTCAATGTCTTCTTGGATCTCTTCGATATCTTGTTCGACGTTTTCGATAGTACGCGTCGTATAATTTATAGTCATTTGTATAAAAATAGAAAGGTATATGGCCTCCAAAGACACAATGGTGGTCAACACAAGCAACATCCGCTCAAAAGGCACGAGCCCCAGCTGCACCAATACAAAACTCCCCGCAAAAATGAATGTGTGGATGATTACCGACTCCAAAGAGCCGACCGCACGAGTAACCGTGAGCGCCAGTTGCTCCATATACTCTTTTTGCTTTTTCTTTGCTTTCTTTGCCATCGTAGTGCGATTGTACCACCCCCTAAGTTACCTGGCTGTTTTAAGTTTTTGCTCCTGCACAAACCGCTCGAGCGCCAAGCTGATGAGGCGACTAATGAGGTCTGTGTAGGACACCCCCGACACACCCCACAGCCGCGGGTACATGCTTATTTTTGTAAACCCGGGCATCGTGTTTATCTCATTCACAAATACCTTACCCTCTTTTGTATAGAAAAAGTCTACTCGTGCCAAGCCTTCGCAAGAGAGCACTTTAAACACCAATACCGCCAAGGCGCGCAACTGCTCTGCTGCCTCTTTTGGTATATCTGCGGGCACCACCAACGCCGCACCATCCTCATCAAGATATTTCGCTTCGTATGAGTAAAACTCGTGATGCGGCACAATCTCCCCCACCACCGAAGCCTCGGGGTTTTGGTTGCCCAAGACGCCACACTCTAACTCTCTTCCCTCAATAAACTCTTCGACAATAATTTTTGTATCAAATTCAAATGCTTCTGCTACTGCTACATCAAACTCCTGCTTGTTTTTTGCTTTACTGACCCCAACCGACGAGCCTAAGTTCGCAGGCTTTATAAACAACGGGAGTCCTAACTCACTAGAAATTGCAGCGAAATCAACAGACTCTTCTTGATGCAAGACCACAAACTTTGCAATCGGCACTCCTGAATCGCGCAACAGACGCTTCATCACATCTTTGTCCATCCCCACCGCCGAGCCCAACACCCCCGCACCCACAAACGGCACACCCGCAAGTTTAAGCAATCCTTGCACAGTGCCATCCTCGCCAAAGGGCCCGTGGAGTATCGGGAATACCACATCAACCTTGGGGAGCGTTTGGGTGTTTGAGAGACTGGTCACTTCCCCACTACTTTGTGGGACCAAGGCCACACTATCGTTACCAGTAGTGTTGAGCGCTATTTTTTTTGGATCGCTTGCGTTGAGTAGAAACTCTGCTTGGTTTGGCAGCAACCATTTACCCGCTTTGTCTATGGCAATAAGCGAAACTTCGTACTTGGTTTTATCTATCGCGTCAGCAATGTTTTTTGCCGACTGCAAAGACACTTCATGCTCGGCAGATTTGCCGCCAAAGAGTATCCCCACCCGAAGCTTCTTATCCTCCATTTCTGCAGTATACCACCGCCCACTTTTACGCGATTAGCCCCGCCACACTATGGCCGCAACGTAGACAACATAGAGCAGGACAAATACCACGCCTTGCCAACGTTCCAAGATATGCCGCTTGCCCAAAAACATCCAAACAAACAAGAGAGCGCTTGCCCCCACCGTGACCCACAGGTCAAACGTTAGTACTGGCGCAAATGGCAACGGCGAGATAAATGCGCTCAAGCCCAATATCCAAAATATGTTAAAGATGTTTGAACCAACAACGTTCCCCACTGCAATGTCGGCATTCTTTTTATACGCCGCGACTGCAGAAGTAGCGAGCTCGGGGAGCGATGTGCCAATAGCCACCACCGTAAGACCAATAAGCGCATCACTCAGCCCCAAACTTGCTGCAATAGCCACTGCGCCATTTACTATCCACTGACCGCCAAGCACCAAGCCAACCAAGCCAAGTGCAATGAGCCCCGCTGATGCTGGCCCCGAGTACACACGGGGCGCTGGCTGCTCGTCGGCGCTTTGGTTACCTGCAATACCGAAGGTGTAATACAAAAATATGACAAAAAAGGATACGAAGATTATGCCGTCTATACGTGTGAGCGCATTGATGCCTGCACCATCCACAAATACATCGTTTGCCATCACCAGCAGCAGCCCCGCCGCCAACAAGCTGAGTGGGATTTCTTTCCATACCGTCCCCTTACCAACCCGCAATGGGTAGATAATCGCCGCGATGCCTAAAATAAACAACATGTTAACAATATTGCTTCCTACGATGTTGCCTATAGCTATGTCGGTTGTGCCGTTTAGTGAGGCGAAGAGGTTTACAAACAGCTCTGGCGCGCTGGTACCAAAGGCCACAATCGTGAGCCCAATAACCAAGTTAGATACGCGAAACTTTTTGGCAATGGACGATGCACCGTCGACCAAAAACTCGGCACCCTTAATCAAAAACACCAAACCAACGATCAATAGTATATAGGTCATGTATAAATAATTATTCTGGGGTGCCTACTGGGAATCGAACCCAGATTGCGAGTTCCACAAACTCGAGTGTTAACCTTTACACCATAGGCACCATATAAACGCACAGGACGCTTGTTTTATAGCATATATTTGACCAAACGGGTACGGCTACTGTGTTTGGTTTTTAAGCTCTCTTTGTGACAAATAGTACAACGGTGCAATAAACCCAAGACCAATACCAGCGGACAGCTAACGAGATGTTTTACTCTGGGACAAACTGGGTTCAATTTCGTTCGTGGTTAATTTCCTCCAGCACAAACATTTGACCAAGCGCCAGAGACATTTAACCATTCTGCGCCGCCTCCTGTATATTTATTCACGCAATAAACTGGACGTGGTCCTCTCTCAAAAGCGGAGGAGTAGTAGCCCCCATCATTTTGGTTTATTGTACTCAAGTTTTCTAACACCGCCATAAGGCCATACATTTGGTCGTTTGCGTTTGATGAGTACGCATAGTAGTAAACACTTTGAGCGGTTCCTAGAGGATCTCGGGGTAATTTGCTCATATGGGGAGCGAGGGCTGTTTCAAGAGCACACCAACGTTGACAGTGCCCACAACCAACAACCAAAGGCACACCTCCTCCACAATTAGTATCAAACCCTAGTCCATGCACTATGTTAGGGTATCTGCCGTTATTGGCATGATACATTTCCAAAGCTGTTTCTATTTGCCTTATTTCAGCAACTCTTTTTGTATCTCGAGCTTTTGAACGAGCTGTGTTTAAATTCGTCAACACTATACTGGATAAAATTCCAATGATAGCGATAACTACCAAAAGCTCAATGAGGGTAAATCCTCTTGATTTATTCATGGCAACAATGGTGATAATCCGGCAGGCAATACCTCGGTGTCTTTCGGACTTTCAAATGTTCCTCCATTAAAAACTGAAAAAACAGAGAAAGAAATTGCCACCGCCACAAATCCAACCAGAACATAAATTGCTTGTTTTTCATCTTTGACAAGTCCGCCGGAATACTGAATGACCCATTGTACGATTTTTGGCGTTGATGCTTGAAAAGCCTGAGCAGGCCGCTGAAGCCCTTCGTTCTCAAATGTTATCCGGGGTGGTTCATTATTTTGATCCATAGTGTACAAAATTAAATCTCATAGCTTTGACTATTTTTACACTATACTATATCCGAAAAAGCTTCACACCCCAGAAACAACTTGTTCACCAATACACTAAGCACTCGTGTCAGTTGTTCTGGTTACAAATAGAATATTTGTCTTGCTATTTTCTATGTTTTCTATGTTTTCTGTCTGTGCCCGGGAGAGGACTCGAACCTCCACGCCCGTGAGGGCTTATCCACCTCAAGGATAAATGTCTACCAATTTCAACACCCGGGCAGATGTCTCTAAAGCTGCTCGCCGATTATACGCAACATCTTCTCAATTTTCAACCGCTTACGCGAAAGACATAAAAGACTTTTTGAGTAGTACATTTTTTTAAGCAATAACAGGGATTCTTTTTTTGCATATTTGAGCTGAAGGACAGCCCTCTTGGAACTTCCACGACCTGTAATATGTCCATATAGGCCTGCTTGTTTCGAGATCTCCTCTTGCAACCATTCTATATGCTTCGCACTTGCTGAAACAAAAGTGGTATAGAACATAAAACTGGACTTCCAGCGTGGATCAAAATATGAATACGTGGAACCGTCCCCATCAAAACATCCCCGTAAAAAATCGAAAAAATACTCGTTTGGTATATGCACCCTATCTATAACTTTCGTTTTGTTTGGCATAAGTCCTATATCTAAAAGAAAATTGTAAAATAACACATCTCCAAATTGAACGCGTGTGGTCATTTCCCCTGTATAACCAGAACGAGTTGTGCTGATATTTGCACTAAATCCAAGAGCTTTCATAAAATTCTTAAGTTGCTCTAGGTCTTTTGACACAAAAATAATGTGTCGACCATCTTTAGAAAGAGAACCGTCAGTAACGAGCAACCCTATTGCATACGCAAAATTTGGCGACCAAGCTATTTTTACTTTCCCTTTTGGTTTTAACCCACGCTTCCCCATACTTGAAGTGTATCATTTCCTCAAGGTAATAGCGTATACCAATTGTTTATAAAGAAAAAGCCAGATCTCTCTGGTTCTTCTGTGAGAATAATTATTCTTTTACTACAACTTCCTCTTGTGGAGCCTCTGCTGTTGGCTCCTCTGTTTCTACTACCTCTTCTGCTTCTACAGCTTTTGGAGCGGCTTTTTCAACCTGGACAGACTTGCGCATTGCGCGCTTCACATCGCGGGTTGCCTTCTCGCGAATAAAGTAGAGTTTTGCACGGCGGGTACGGGTGCGACGCAATACTTCGATAGAGTCGATCATAGGCGAGTAGAGCGGGAAGATTTTCTCTACCCCCACACCGCTGGCAACTTTGCGGACGGTAAACATCGCGCCAGGCTCGCTGCCGTGCTTGACCGCCAAGACCAAACCTTCAAACGCTTGTTTGCGGTAGTTTTTAGTCACCACCTCTTTTTTGTTGGCGCCTTTACTCTTTTTGAGCTCTTCGATTTTTTGCCATACACGCACACTGTCGCCAGCGCGAATACCAAGCGCTGCGCGCTCTTGCATGTTTATAGGGGTTGTTTGGACTGCTGATTTCATATCTCTATAGGTTACAGGACTGTACCACAGGCTCAAATACTTCGCAATTCCTGCTCTGCCTGCACAAAATCGGGGGGTAGGGGCGCTTCAAACGTGCGCTCGCCCCCACGAGGGATCTTGACCGTAAGCGATAAGGCATGAAGCGCTAATCTGTTGAACCCAAGCCTTGCTTCGCGACGCGACGCATAGAGCCTGTCCCCCACTATAGGGCGCTGTATGGCCGCAAAGTGCACACGGATTTGGTGCGTACGGCCAGTTTTGGGGAACACTTCGACGTAGGTCACTTCTGGCGTTCGGGTAATAACCCGGTACATGGTCAGAGCATCGCGCATAACCCCGTAGGCGTTTTTTGCAGAACGTGGGCCCGTGCCGCCGCGAGTGCTGCCAATGGGCTTGTCGATAATACCCCGGTCGTCTTTGATGTTTCCATATACAAACGCACGATACACCTTGCGCACCTCGCGTTCATGAAACTGCTCCTTCAAAAAATCAAAACTCTCTTGCGTGCGCGCCACAATCAACACTCCCGACGTCTCGCGGTCGAGTCGGTGCACTATGCCCGGACGCTCTATAGTGGTGCCGTCGGCGAGCGTTTGTGGCTCCCCTACTCCTTTAATATCTGGGTACTCGGCAAGCAACCAGTCCACCAGCGTTGCGCGGTCGTGTTTGCCGTCGGCATGCACAGCCAGACCAGCAGGCTTGTTGACGACGATAACAGAATCGTCTTCGTAGAGTACGGTGGGGTCCATAACTACAGTGAACACTAAATATAGAGACTTGGCTATCAGGGAGACTCGGTCACAAATAATTTCCTGCTGGAAATTTTTGCGACCCCGCCTCGACGCCGTCGCGTCTGTGGCTTTCGAGCCCCTCACTACATCCCAATACCAAAAACAAAATCCCCGATTTTGTCGGGGATTTTGTTTTTGGTGCGCGGTGAGGGGCTCGAACCCCCGACCTTCTCAGTGTAAATGAGTTGCTCTACCAACTGAGCTAACCGCGCATCGGCCTGTTGCCGAACCCTACTGTACCCTTATTGGAAAAGAATTTCAACAGTTCTTTTTTTTGTGGTCACGAATAATTCTTCGCCGTCGCTCAGAATTTTCTCGACCCCGCCTCGCGGTCCCGCAATTGCAGGACATCGCTCCGGCCGGCATGAAAGCACAAAATTCCGCGCAGGCGGAATATTTGTACCTTTCCTGCCCCCGCTTGGAATCGAACCAAGAATAACGGCTTAGAAGTCCGCAGTTATATCCATTTAACTACAGGGGCTGTGTGGGCATTGTACCCTCAGAGTTTTAAAATAACCACCGCAACAGAGCGTATGCACCGGCAAGCGCCACCACCGCAACCCCAAACCACAAAAAGTACCTATCAACTATGTCCACCACATGTTTGCCATACTTGCCGGTCAAATATACCAAGGCGGCCATCCTCGCACCCCGCCCCACCACATGCCCCGCAATAAAGAGCCAGAAGCTTACTTGCAAAAAACCTGCGGCATATATAAATAGCTTGTCTGGTATCGGAGTAAAAGAGGTGGTAAGCATCGTTACGAACACGTGCGAACCAAACAGCTGCTGCGCCGCCAAAAAGGCATGTTGCACTGCCTCGGTACGCAGCAGCAGCGGACCCAACTGTGTAAACAAAAAGAACGCTATCGAGTAGCCAACCACCGCCCCCGCAGTTGATGCCAAAAGGCCAACCGCCAAGTAGGCCTTCCACCGCTTGGGGTGTGCCAGCATAAGCGCCACCATAAAAATCTCCGGTGCAATAGGTAAAAAGATGGTGTCAAAAAATGCAATAAGCCCAAGCCACGCCAAGGCATGCCTGCTTTCTGCATGCCGCACAAACCACTGCCACAGCTGGTTGCGACGAGTTGCAAGGCGAGCAAAGAGTAGCTTCATAGTTATCGTGCGGGCGACCCCGGTGGTGCTGTGGACTCAAATAGGTGCAGCGGCTCGCCTTCATCCCCGCCTGCCGCGAGTATCATCGCCTGGCTCTCGAGCCCCATCATCGTGCGAGGCGCCAAGTTGGTTACGAATGCACACTTTTTGCCCACCAACGCAGCAGGCTCGGGAAAGTGTTTTGCAATACCCGACACCACTTGTCTTTTTTCTGTACCAAAGTTTACTTCCAGACGCAGCAATTTTTCCGAACCCACTACAGGCTCGGCCAACAAAATTTCGCCCACGCGAATTTCTACTTTTTTAAAATCATCAATTGATATAGGTTCCATATATGAATGATATCGGAAGCAAATAGAGCGTCGACGGAGTCTTTCGCAGCGCGCCGGCGCGAGAACGAGCAAATTTTTAGCAAAAAATTATGCGACTCCGGAGATGCTGCTATTTGCTGTAGTCTATTCTACCTCAGATTGTTGTTTTGTTCGATCCAAAAACGATTGCAAAATAAGCGCAGCTGCCGAGGAGTCCAAAAACTCTTTCGACACCGCCTCTTTGCGTGTAGGCCGGCCCGTGTGCGCGTCGTGCGTGTGGGTGTGCTGATGCTCGGCAGCAGCGCTGGTCATATACTCGGGCTCGAGTATTACCTTCTTCCCCGCTGCCTCGAGCGCCACTTTAAATTTCTCTATTTCGCGCATCACCGGGTTTGCCTCGCCTTTAAAATTGCGCGACTCGCCCAACACAAAAGTCTCGACACCATTCTCGCGGGCAAGCTCCAACACCTCCTCGAGCGCCCCCGCACCCGCCGCCACTAGCCCCAGGGGGAATGCGAGCGTCCCCGTGTCGTCCGACACAGCCACGCCTATGCGCTTTGTCCCATAATCTATGCCGAGGTATTTCATAGCCTATTCAAGCGGAGGAGGTGAGATTCGAACTCACGGTACCTTGCGGTACGCCGCATTTCAAGTGCGGTGCTTTAGACCTCTCAGCCACTCCTCCAATAGCGAACACAATACACTTTTTATACACAATTCGCTACAGTTATATACATATCGAGTGTACCGCACAGTACGGTTACTTCATCATCGCCTCAACCACCTTTTTATACATTGCCTCCACGCGGCCGCGCTGTGCATCCCCTAGCGTTGCATAGTTGTCGAGCCCAGGAGCAGAATTTATTTCCAAAATAATGTACTCGTTTGGCGCGTCCGACAAAGGCGCTTCGGTCATAATGTCGATGCCTATGTAGCGCAGGTTTGCATCGTGGGCTATGCGCGCCGCAAGCGTGTGCCACTCTTGATGCAACACGTCGGTTACATCAAATGCATCACCGCCCGACGAGAGGTTTGCGTTGGGGAGCAGCTCTACCTCTTTCCCCTTTTCAAGTACCGACTCTAGCGTGAGCCCTTGCTGTGCAAGTGTGTTGTCGATGCGAAAGTCTTCGGTGGGAACAATGGTGTCTCGCCCGCCTTGCACAAACTGTTTTTGTTTTTCTGTTAGCAATTCTGCAACAGTCAAAACTCCATCCCCCACCACACACAGCGGCCGACGCTCGTACGCGCTAATCACCTCGCCGTCGAGCACCACGATGCGGTAGTCGCGCCCCCTCGCCACGCACTGCACCAGGTACACATTTTCATACACTTCAATTTCTTCTATTGCCTGCCGTAGCTCTTTTTCATTCCACGCTTTTGCCACCCCCCTGCCTTGGCTGCGACTATTGGGTTTTACTATCACTGGCCAACCCAAACTTTCTGCATACGCACACGCCGCATCCGCCGTGCGCTCGCTCCCCAACACCGCTGCCCACTTGGGTGCAAAAAATGTTTTACCCTCGGGCACTGGGTACCCTAAGCGTTTTAAAAAGTACGCCGCGTAGTCTTTGTCTTTTGCTATCTCGGATGCACCCAGTGTATTCAAATCAAAACTCGCTCCTCTAAAATAGCGCTTGCCCCCACCCTGCAACACCAAAGTGCCCGCATATCCCCACGGCTCGATATACACTTCCACACCCATGTCCTTTGCAACCTTCTCTATAATGGGGACGACGAAACTGCGCTTCATGGTAGTGAGTGTATACTATTAGTAATGGATGGTCAGGAAAATACCATAACATGGAGCGTTCTTACACACACGCACAAAGACCGGTCGACCGACTGGTACTGGGCGTTTGGACTTATCGCAGTCGTAGGCATCGCCGCATCTATTTTTTTTAAAAATTATATGCTCGCGGGCATCTTGGCTATTGGCATGGGGTCCATCGGCATCCTCGTGGCGCGCGGCCCACGCGAGCACACCGTACACATAGACAAGCGTGGCGTCGTGATAGACGGCACCAGGTACCCTTTTAAATCGATAAAATCATTTTGGGTAGAGGTAGAAGAAGAGTTGGACGAGCCAGACCCAGACTACGAACGCCAGGCGCGGCTTTTTTTGACCACCAGCGGCGTATTGTCGCCACACATGGTGGTGCCGTTGGATGATGTGGCGCATGCCGCACAGGTGCGCGACTATCTTGCGCAGTTTGTAAAAGAAGAGGAGCAGCATCCGCACTTTGCCGAGCACCTCGCCGACATACTTGGTTTATAAGCATATCTGTTGTAAGTTACTAACAAGCTCCCGTCGTTCAATGGATAGGACGCATCCTTGCGGAGGATGCAATGTGGGTTCGATTCCTGCCGGGAGCACCAAGACTAGTAAAAAATGCACCACGTGGTGCATTTTTTACGTTTATACTACGTAGTATGAAAAAAACTCTTGCAAAAGCGTTTTTGGTTTTTTTGGGGCTGTGGCTATTGGCCTGGAATGCACTCCTCACCGCCGCCGTGGGCGACCCGCGCAGTCTCGCCATACTTAAAATGAGCTGGGGGCTGCTTAGTGCCTGGGTGCTGGTGTGTGGCACGCTCATGTACAAAAACCGCGACCGTGTGCGCACTTGGGTGCAAAAAGTCCCCCTACCCTGGCAAGTAACGTTTGTGCTTTTTGCTACAGTGCTTGCGTTAGCGGAAGAAGCTCTAACCGTCTCGCTCACCAATATGGCGCCGCTGTTTGGTGCAAACTTGGGCGAGGCATACATCACCGCCACCACCAACTACATAGACCTTGTACTCTTCCACAGTGTTATTGTTTTTATTCCCCTCTTTATCGCTTGGGCAGTGCTCCTGTCAAAATACAACTTCAAGCCCTTTGCAATGTTCGTTTTGTTTGGCATCACCGGCATTTTGGCCGAAGTGTCGTTTGGCGGACCCATGCAAGTGCTTGGATTTGCGCAGTGGATTTTTGTGTACGGGCTGATGATCTACCTACCCGCCTACTGCCTGCCCGCACGAGCAAATCTTAAGCCCGTGCGTTTGTACCACCATCTCCTTGCCATCCCCGCAACATTTCTTATCGCGCTCCCACTCCTTGTGCCTATTGTCTTTTTTATCTCCAGTGTCCTGGGGCACCCAAGCATCCACTTTGTGCAGTAGGCTTTTGGTACCCCGCATGTACTTGACAAGTATTAAATAAAGGTATATAATTAAAAGTAGCACAGTTCCGTGCAAAAAACGCGTAAACTAAACTAAGGAGACTTATTAGTGCGCTACATCCCTAACTTCCTGATCGTCCTCATCGTGGCGATCGCCCTCGCCACCCCGGCGATGGCGCTGGACTGCTCTCCCGCGCAGGGAGTGGCCGTCGAATTGGACTTCCAACGAGGCTCCGCACAGCAGCCCCTACCTGACTTGCCTCTCCGAGTGATCGGCGAGCAGTGCGTAGACGGAGAGAGCGTCTACGCACTCAAAGGCATGCCCGGCAAGTTCAGGTCGAAGGGCGCCGCTCTCGATACGTTCGCGAGCGTCCAAAAGCTCCTGTTCTTCGGGATAGTATCCGCAGAAGTCCCCAAAATCATGCAGTTCGTCGCAGAAACAATGGCGGCGGCTGCACCCAAATAGTAGCCGTCCACGCTCAAGTCCCCCACCGCACTAAGCTGCGAGTGGGGGATGATTTTTTGTTGCTCTCATCCCTTTTTTTACGTATCCTCAAAGAGTCTCAAATCGCTCCCGTAGTTTAATGGATAGAATGCCTCCCTCCGAAGGAGGCGCTGCAGGTTCGATTCCTGCCGGGAGCACAAACAAAGTTTGTGCAGAGAGCACGCAAAGTGTTTTGCGTGCGTGCAGGAATCGAACGCCGGAGCGGGCCCCGCATCAGCAGATGCGGGAGCGAGGCGGTGCCCAGGCCGAGGCAAGTGACGACGAGCCGAGAGCCGCGGGCGATCCGGCCGAACCAACCTGTAGAAGTCTGACTTCTACAAACTCAAAGGGTTGCTGTTCTCCCCAAATCAAAACCCCGGCTTTTGCCGGGGTTTTGTGTAGCTTATTTTGTTGGCTTAAGGAGTTTTGCCACCTTTGCCTTGCGGCGTGCAGCAGTGTTCTTTTTTATCAACTTCGACTTCAAGGCTTTGTCGATTGCTTTGTAGGCTGCAGCGAGCGCTGCTTTGTCGCCTTTTGGTGCCAAACGGGCACCTTTAAGTGCGCCACGGATAGCGTCTTTGCGCTTATTATTCATTGCGTTTTTGCGCAAAGACTGGCGATGCGCCTTTTTAGCTCCTTTGGTTATTGCCATATGTAGCCGCATAGTACGCAATACGGCCAAAAAACACAAGTCCTCCCCCACCAAACCGTTGGTGGGTGGGGTGCGCCTAGAGTATGATGGACATATGATAGGCAAGCTCAGTGGCACTTTTGGAGGACTCTCCGATGGCATGACCTTGATAGAGGTGGGCGGCGTAGGCTACACTGTGCGCTTGCCGGCACAGCCAGGGCAAGCCCCTTGGCAGGCAGGCAGCGACATATCTCTTTTTATCCACACAGCCGTACGCGATGATGCGATAGACCTGTACGGTTTTTTGACCCAAGAAGAGCTGCGTTTCTTTAAACAACTGATGAGCGTCTCGGGCATTGGCCCCAAAACAGCGCTCGGCATCATGAGCGTGGCCGATACACAGACACTCAAGCGCGCCATAGCAAAGGGCGATGCGTCGGCGCTCACCAAAGTCTTTGGTATAGGCAAGAAAAATGCCGAACGAATGGTTGTCGAGCTGCGCGACAAGCTTGGCACCGAGGTTGCAGCCGACCCAACTTCTGCTGTGCACGACGATGCCGCCGAGGCATTGATGGCATTGGGCTACAAAGCCGACGAGGCTCGCCGCGCACTCAAAGAAGTTGACCCAGCACTCGAAACGCGCGAGCGCTTGGCAAGCGCGCTGCGCTATTTAGGCACCCCCACCCGATGAAAAAACTATTACCCAAAAAACTACTCGACCTCTACCACCTACTCTTTGCATATGCAGGTGCGGCGCTCTACCGCTTTCCGTCCCGGCACTTGTTTGTGGTTGCTATTACCGGTACCAAGGGCAAATCGACCACCAGCGAGTTGGTGCGCGCCATCCTTACAGAAGCCGGCCACAAAGTGGCACTCGCCTCGACCATACGCTTTGCTATAGGCGACGAGAGCGAGCCAAACAAGTTTAAAATGACCATGCCCGGCCGGGCATACTTGCAGCGCTTTTTGCGCAAAGCACTCGACGCTGGCTGCACCCACGCCGTAATCGAGATGACCTCCGAAGGCGCGCGGCAGTTCCGCCACAAAGCCATAGACTTAGACGCGCTTATATTTACCAACCTGCAGCCCGAACACTTGGAGTCGCACGGTAGCCTAGAGGCGTACGCTGCAGCTAAATTGTCGCTCGCCACACACCTTGAAGAGTCACCCAAACGCCCCCGCTATGTTGTGGCCAACTTGGATGATGCCTACGGCCAGGCGTTTTTAGACGCAGAGGTCGAGGTGCACGCACCTTTTAGTTTGGCAGATGCCGATCCATACACCGTAGACGACACCAGCGTGCGCTTTTTATTCAAAAAAGGAGAGCTCTTTACCGCACCACTACCTGGGCTCTTTAGCCTCAAAAATATCCTCGCGGCACTTGCACTAGGCGACGCACTGCGTATACCCCGCCAGACCATGCAGCGTGCGCTCGAACATGTGCGCCCTATTGCCGGCCGTGCCGAGCGTGTCTCGCGCGGGCAAAAGTTTGCGGTCATTGTGGACTATGCGCACACCCCAGACTCGCTTCGCGCATTGTTCGAGACGTACCGCCTGCCAAACGCTGGCCGCCGCCTTATTTGCATCATGGGTTCAACTGGTGGCGGCCGCGACCAGTGGAAGCGTCCAGAGATGGGTAAAATAGCCGACGAGTTGTGCGACGTCATCATCCTGGCCAATGAAGACCCGTACGACGAAGACCCCAAAGACATCGTTGACGCAATTGCCGCAGGTATAACCAAACACAAACCATTTATTATCCTCGACCGCCGTACTGCCATACACGAGGCACTGCGCGAGGCAACAGAGGGTGACGTGGTGCTTATTACAGGCAAAGGCACCGACCCATACATCATGGGGCCCGGCGGCAGCAAGCAGCAATGGAGCGACAAAGTAGTCGCCGAAGAAGAGCTGGATAAACTCCTGCACAAAAAACCTGCGGTACGGTAGGATAAAGGTATGGCAGACGACAAAGCACCCGCAGGCAGCCCATACGAGCCAGTATTTTTTATACTCGGCATACTCTTTGTCCTTGGTGTACTGTGGTGGATGCGGGGCGCATCATACAACGGCGAAGGCGGCCTACTAGTTGCACCTCCACCACCTCTGGGCGACGGGCAGCCCTACAACCCCGAGCCACTAAACACAGAACAAACACAATAATTATGCTTACCCCACTACCTGCACTGCTCGACTACGCTATTTTGGCCCCCACCCTGCTGCGCATTGCTGCCGCTTTTTTGTTTGCCTACTTGGGGGTACACCACTTCCGCAATCGGAGCGAAGTTGCGTCAGAGATGTCTATACTCACCCCAGCTATTGCCGCAGTGGCCGCGTCTTTTTATGTCATTTTTGAAATGCTCGTCGCTGTGGGGCTTTTCTTTGGGATATACACACAAGTAGCCGCGCTTGTGGGCGCAGCCATTGCCATCAAAACGTCGCTCATCCGCCGCAGCTTACAACACATCGCACCACTCGCACGCAGCACCTATGTGTTGCTTGGCGCTATATGTTTGGCACTACTACTCACAGGGGCAGGTGCACTCGCGTTTGATTTGCCTTTGTAGTACAACAGTGGGGTGATCCTCATACTCCACAACATACGCAGCGTCCACAACACAGGGTCGATGTTCCGTACTGCCGACGCAGCCGGAGTCGAAAAAATTATCCTGTCTGGCTATACGCCAACTCCACTAGATCGTTTTGGCCGCAAGCGCACCGACTTTGCAAAGGTATCGCTTGGTGCCGAGGACAGTGTGCCATGGGAATATGTAGAAACTCCGGAGGCAATGCTGAAAAGTTTGCAAAAGGCCGGGTACTGCATCGCAGCACTCGAGCAAGCGCCAAACTCCGTAAACATATTTGATTTCCAAACATCTACACACAACCCCACACACAAACCAGTAGCCCTGCTTGTAGGCAACGAGGTAGACGGCGTGTCCCCTGCCCTACTTGCACAAGCAGAAGTGATTGTAGAAATCCCCATGCGTGGCAAAAAAGAGTCACTCAACGTGAGCGTCGCCACAGGCGTGGCGTTGTTCGTACTCACCCATCCACGTACATAGCCTAGTCGCTAAAAAATAAAGCATTCGCAAAAACCCTTTCTTTTGCTATAGTGCAGCATATCCGCCCATATCGAAGGATATGGCCGGTCGTTCGGGGCAGAAAGAATATAGATTTTCTTTCCTTCCTCACTTCCCGCCCATAGCTCAGTTGGTAGAGCAGCTCCCTTTTAAGGAGATGGTCCCAGGTTCGAATCCTGGTGGGCGGACAAAAGTCAGAAACACCTGCCCTGCGGCAGGTTTTCTGCTTTTGTCCGAGCCGGAGCGATGTCGAGTCAGCAGACGAGACCGCGAGGCGGGATCGCGACCGAACCCGAGCGTCGGCGAGGGTGAGAGTTGTGATGACAAAAAAAACAAACCTTCGTAAACCTATTTAATGGGCTCGGGGACGGTAAAGCCGGTACCTGCTGGGACGGTGGTTTTGCCACTCTGCACCATGGTAACCAAGGCCTCGCTGTTGGTTCCCACCTCTACTCTGTCCCCTACATACAGCGGTTGCCCCGCAATAGCCCAACGCGGCACACCGCCGCGGAACAACGTCACCTCCCCACTAAACTGCGTTATGTGGCCCTGCACTGGGTCCACCACTGGCTCGAGTTTGGTAAACGCAATGGTGCCGCGACACTCGTAGTTATCAACCCACGTACCCGTCCCAAACTGGTCGCGAATTCTCCCACTGATGGTGGCGCGATGTATCCCCGCAGCAGAAAAAACGCCCGACACCGTGCCGTTTTCTGTAGTACTGGCCCGCACCCCAACAGACGAACCGAACGGCCCGATGGATCCAGAAAACATGCCGTTATGCACCCGCAGGTTGCCCGCAACGCTCGTACACGAACCCAACTCTGACTCCTCTATCGTGGGTACAAATGCCACATACCAGTAGCCTTCAAATTTTTGCAACGCTGGAATGTCCGACTCGCCGCCGAGCCCCAAACTTTTTTCTATTTCATACAAAAAAGAATATATAGGTTGCGGGATGAGCCCCAACCCTGCAAGCATGGCGCCGCCCACAGCCGCAAAACAAAGAATAACTACTGTTATAAGAAAAGCTTTTATATGATGCATAGTGTTTTTATTATAACCGCAATATAAATCGCTCAAGCAAGAGGTCGAGCGCACCCAAACCGCGGTGTGCATCGTGATACATAGTCACAAGTTGCCGAGACAGCTGCACTAATTCATTCTTTTGGTACTTGCCGCCACCTTTTGCAAGCAAGTCACGCACCTTCCAGTGCAGCATGCCGGCCACAGCCTCGGGCGCCACCTCTTTGCGCTGCGCTTCAGCAAAAAGCAGCCAAAGCTTTTTGCGATCGCGCACAGCAAACGTATTTGCTAAGGCAAAAATAGAAAAAGGCTCTTCTGCTGGAGCTTGTTTGGGCGACACTTCCGCCACCACCCCTTGCTTTGCCAGCCGGTCGATTTGTTTTTTAAGTAAAGATTCTTCGACAAATATGAACGTGTGTGGCGACTGCACTAGTCCCGGCACCAAGTCAAAAAACTCATCCGCCTGCTCGCCAGAGAGCGCGCCCGAGAGCACAAACACCCTTGTGTCGCCAAGCAAAGAAGCTGTAGACGCCAGTGTAGCCACCTCCTCAACAGGTGTTGTTTCCCAGCGCAACTCTTCGCCTTGTACCTGTGCACCTACGACAACTCGTATCATAGCGGCTTCATATCGCCCCAATTCTCCCCTACCTTACCCTCCACCGTAAGTGGCACGGGGCATTTTTCTTTTGGGAGCACGTTTTCCATCATGGTTTTAATATGTTCGCTCGAAGCTCCTATCTTGTCCTTTGCCACCTCAAACACCAATTCGTCGTGTACTTGGAGCAGAAGCCGCACGTCATCTTGCTGAGCCTGTACCCACGCGCCAATCTCCACCATCGCAAGCTTAATAATGTCGGCTGCTGTTCCTTGCACCGGTGCATTAATCGCCATGCGCTCTGCAGCTGCCCGCACATACGGTATGGGTGACTTGATACCGTCAAAATAGCGGCGACGGCCAAAGTACGTTTGTGTATACCCAAGACGTGCTGCGTCCGCCTTTGTCTCTTCCAAATACGCAGCCAACCGAGGGAAGGCAGCGAAATATTGATCATAAAAAACCTGTGCTTCTTTGCGCTCTGTTCCCAGCGAATCTTTAAGCGCATTCACCCCCATGCCATACAAAATGCCGAAGTTAATCACCTTTGCCCGGCGACGTTGCTCGTAGGTTACCTCTGCTGCCTCAATGTGGAAGACGCGCATAGCCACCTCCGTGTGCACGTCTCGGCCGTTTTTAAATATATCTATCAGCGTTTCGTCCCCCGAGAGAAACGCCGCTATACGCAGTTCGATTTGTGAGTAGTCAAAAGACAACAGTTGCATCCCCTCGCCTGCTACAAACGCGTGTCGTATTGCCCGCCCTAGTTCGGTTTTGATTGGGATATTTTGCAAGTTTGGGTTTTGTGATGACAAGCGGCCCGTGGTGGTACCCGTTTGCACATACGACGTATGCAGACGTCCCTCTTGGTCGAGCAAAGTCGGCAGTGTATTAATGTAGGTCGAGAGAAGTTTTTGCAATTCGCGATGCGCCAAAATATCTCCCACTATAGGGTGCAGCGCGCGCATCTTCTCCAGCTCAGACTCGCGGGTGGAGCGTTGTCCGCCGGCTGTCTTTTTTTGATTTTTGACCGCAAGCCCCAACTTGTCGAACAGCACGTCGCCCAACTGTTTTGGCGAATTAATATTGAATTCTTGCCCAGCTGCTGCAAAAATGCGTGCGGCAATTTTCTCTAGCTCGCTGTTGTACTGTGTCGCCAATGTGCGCAAAAACCCACTATCAACCGCGATACCTACTTTCTCCATACTACGCAACACGGGCGCAAGTGGTAGCTCGATGTGTTCATATACAAACGACAACTCCTTTGCGGCAATATCGGCCAAAATATTTTTTCTTGCTTCACTAAACTCTGTACTCTTCCCCACCCGGTATATGTCGTCGAGCGTTGGCTCTGTTGCATTAGAGTCGAGCACCCACACCGCCAAAGCCAGCGGCTCTACGTCTTCTTGTGGTACCGCTGGGGTCTCCTGAGCCGGCTCGTCTTGCACGTATTGGTCAAACAGCTCTGGTTCAAGCAGTTTTTTAATACGCGGCAACAGCGATTTAAAATCAAACTCCGCCATCATGGCTAACACTTTTTGTGGCGATACGGTTTGTGCCCACTCCTCTGTCGGTAGCGCAAAGGCTATAGGTGCATCACGGCGAATTTCGGCCAGCATTTTGGAAAACAGCGCATCTTTTTCATTATCAAACATCAGCTGCGCAAACCGTTTTTGTATCCCAGATTCCTCTGCCACAGCCTCAACCCCTTTTGTTTTGAGCGCTACATACACCTGCTCTATAGAGCCGTAGGTTTTTATAAGCTTCAATGCGCTTCCCTCACCCACACCCTTCACCCCTTTAATATTATCTGACGTGTCGCCCATGATGCCCTTGAGATCTGGTATAGAAAGTGGACCAAATCCAAATCGCTCGATAATAGCCGCCTCGTTATACAACACTGTGTCGGCGAGGCCTTTTCTAAACGTAAACACGCGCACACGGTCGTCGTCGACTAGCTGCAGCATGTCCATATCGCCCGAGGCAATAATCACATCCACGTCTCCATGCTGCTTCATCTCCTGCGCAATAGTGCCTATAACGTCGTCGGCCTCAAATCCCTCGCACTCATAGCGCACCACACCCAACGCGTCTAGCACCTCGCGAGAGCGCTTAAGCTGCGAGACAAGTGCGTCGTCCGTGGGCGCGCGGTGCGCCTTATAGTCTTGGTATACAGTGTGGCGGTGCGTATCGCCCGGCAAGTCGAAAGCCGCCACGATGTAGTCGGGCTTAAAGTCAGCAATTATTTTGACCAACATAGACACCAACCCATACAAGGCTCCTGTAGGTTCGCCCTTGCCCGAGGTAAAGTCCGGCAGCGCGTGGTACGCGCGGTGCAAAATAGCATGCGTGTCTAGGATAACGAGGCGCTTTTTCATACTATCTCAATATACCGCTCTTCCTCGTTGGCAGCACTTGCCACGTCCGCTGGGTCGTTGGCAGAAAATTGTATGGTCAAATTTGGTTTAGGGAGCTCCCCTTGCACACGCTCGGGCCACTCCACCACCACAAGCGCCTCTTGGTCTTGCAGAAAGCTTGCAGGTTTAAGTGCCGCAAACTCCTCTGGCTTTTCAAGCCGATAGGCGTCGATGTGCACCAACTTTGTAAACTCTTTAAACGCTATTGAGTATGATTTCATCAAAACGTAGGTGGGGCTTTGTACCGCACCCTCCACCCCGAGCTCTTTCGCGAGCGCTTGCGTAAAGGTAGTTTTACCGGCGCCCAAGTCGCCTTGTAGTGCCAAGACATACGCAGCACCTTGCGCTGAGTCCACACGCTCAAGCACCTGCCGCGCAAACCCCTGCATGTCCTCTAGTCGCACTTTTTGCATACCGCTAGTGTACCAGAGTGCGTTACAATATATACATGGTAGTTTTTGCAGATGCAGAACAAAATAAGCGCATCGACTTTTTAAAAAAACGCGAGGAAGAAGAGTTGGCGCAAATGCTTTCTTACAAGTATGGCGTCGAGTACGTCGACTTGTCGCTGGTGGCCATAAACACCGACGCGCTGCGGCTCCTCACTGAGGCCGAGGCTCGCGAGGCAGAGGTTGCGGTGTTTGGCCAAGTAGGCAAACGGCTCAGCCTTGCTGCACGCGCACCAGAAAACCCTAAAGTCAAAACAATAGTGGCCAAGCTTACCGACCGTGGGTTCGCGGTCACTATTTTTATGGCGTCGCAAGAAAGCCTCAAGCGCGCCTACGACCGCTATGCCGACCTGTCGTATGCCACAGAGACCAAGGCCGGTGTGTTTGAACTCTCCGACACAGAGCTTGAAGAGCTGCTGGGGCAAGTAAAAGGACTCTCCGACATAGGCGCACTCATCCATGATGCAATACAGATGAAGCGCACGTACCGCATCACCCGCATTTTGGAAGTTATTTTAGCCGGCGGCCTTTCCACCGGAGCATCTGACATCCACTTCGAACCAGAGGAAGCGGCGGTGCGCCTGCGCTACCGGCTCGACGGTGTGTTGGTCGACGTGCTGACCTTTGACCACGAAACATATCGCCTTACCCTGTCGCGTCTCAAACTCCTCTCGGGACTCAAGCTCAACATAACCGACGATGCACAAGATGGCCGCTTTAGTATCAAAATAAAAGGAGAAGAGATAGAGCTGCGTACCTCGGTGTTGCCCGGCAACTATGCCGAAACGCTGGTGCTGCGTATCCTCAACCCAAAGGCTATAGCTGTGGCACTAGAAGAATTGGGTCTTGAGCCTACGCTCCGCGCCCGGATAGAAAAAGAGATACTCAAGCCCACAGGGATGATCTTGACCACCGGCCCTACCGGCTCAGGCAAAACCACCACCCTGTACGCTTTTATGCGCACCATAAACAGCCCGGGCAGCAAAATAATAACCATAGAAGACCCTATCGAATACCACCTCAAAGGGCTGGTGCAGACCCAGGTAGATAAAAAGAACTATACGTTTGCTGCAGGCCTGCGCTCTGCCTTGCGACAAGACCCAGACATCATCATGGTGGGAGAAATCCGTGACGCCGAGGTGGCCGAGGTGGCTATTAACGCGGCACTTACCGGACACTTGGTGTTCTCTACCCTGCACACCAACGACGCCGCGGGGTCTTTCCCCCGTCTTATAGACCTGGGCGTTAGTGAAAAAGTGCTCAGCTCCGCTATAAACGTGGCTATGGCACAACGCTTGGTGCGCAAACTCTGCATCAGCTGCCGCAAACAGCGCCCCGCAACTCCAGAAGAGCAGACTCTTATTGACCGCTACGTAGCCAGCATCGTCGACCGCTCATTGGTGCCGCCACAAACAAACACCGTGTACGATCCCGCGCCACAAGGGTGCGAAAAGTGTCATGGCCGCGGATACAAGGGGCGTGTGGGCATCTTCGAGGCAATATTTATGGATCGCAAAATAGAAGAAGTGTTGCGTAGCAAACCCAGCGAGCGAGAAATCGCCCTCGTTGCGCGCGAACAAGGCACCCCAAACATGCAAGAGGACGGCATTATTAAAATATTGCGCGGCATCACCTCGCTCGAGGAACTACAGCGCGTGGTCGACCTAACCGCAAACTAAAGCACTTGGCACCCAGACACAAAAATAAGCCCGGTCAACGTTGCTGAGGGGCTCGGGCAAGGGTACAGTAAAGGGGGTTAGAGCAGAAAAATCGAGAGCGCGTACCTCTAAGTAATATTCTTTTTGAACCAGTCAAAAAGCGGATAACCGTCTCTGAGGATAACCCTCGCAACAATCATAAAGATTGTTACCAAAGTGTCCTTGTGATGGCTCCAAAACCCCGGAAGGTCATATTACTTAGAGATACGCACGCTCGAGCTATAGGTGTATACAAAAAGACCTAAAGTTAAGGTTAGCATACTATTGATTTTATGTCAAGCATATTGTCTAAAAAAGAAGAGGAAGATACCACTCCCCCAGCACACTCTGGCGTCGCTGCCGCACTCGACCAAACACTACGCCCGGCATCATGGGACGAGTATGTTGGCCAAGAGGCCATAAAAAACAATTTGCATATTTTGCTTGCGGCCGCGCGCGAGCGACAAAACCCGCCCGAGCATATCCTTTTCTACGGGCCGCCAGGCCTCGGCAAAACCACCCTCGCCCACTTAATAGCCCGCGAACTTGGCGGGGCACTCCGCTCCACTTCTGGCCCGGCCATAGAGCGCGTGGGAGACTTGGCAGCCTTGCTGACCAACCTGCAGCCCGGTGACATTTTATTTATCGACGAGATACACCGTCTCTCTCGCTCTATTGAAGAGGTACTCTACCCTGCTATGGAGTCGGGTGCGCTCAATATCATCATAGGTAAAGGTCCTTCGGCGCGCACACTCGAGCTGCCCCTACCCCCTTTTACACTCATCGCAGCAACAACGCGCGTAGCCGACCTCTCTGCGCCGCTGCGGTCGCGGTTTTCTGGCGGCGTGTACCGCTTGGAGTTTTATTCTGAAGATGATATTGCAAACATAGTCAGCCGGTCGGCAAAAATATTGGGCGTCGAAGTAGAGGAAGGTGGTGTACGAGAGATTGCTAAGCGCAGCCGCTCGACACCACGCACCGCCAACTATCTACTCAAACGCGCTCGAGACTACGCACAACTCAAACGCGCTCCCCTGTCTAAACAAATAGTCGACGAGTCGCTTGGTATGCTCGAAGTAGATGCACTGGGCCTCACCCCGCTCGACCGCAAACTCCTTACCGTGCTTATAGAGCGGTTTGGGGGCGGCCCCGCAGGCGTGGGTGCCTTGGCTGCTGCCCTGGCAGAGGAACCAAACACACTGTCGGAAGTGCATGAACCTTTTCTTTTACAGTTGGGCCTTATCGAGCGCACCCCGCGCGGCCGCGTGGCCACAAAAGCCGCATATGAACACGTGGGCAAAAATGCCCCGGCCGACCTACACGAGCGGCTTTTGTAGACTTTTTATTTTTTCTTAAGGCCAGGTATATTGTTGGTATGTCAGGACACAGCAAGTGGAGCAAAATTAAACACAAAAAGGCGGCGACGGATGCCAAAAAGAGTAAGGTCTTTTCTAAAATGGTGCGCTACATCACCGTCGAGGCTAAAAAAGCCAAAGGTGATAGAAATTCGCCAGGACTGCGTCTTGCGATAGACAAAGCTCGAGCAGAAAACATGCCCGCCGACAATATCGACCGCGCCATAGACAAAGCCTCGTCTAGCGCAGCCGAGCTTGAGCCCGTAACGTACGAAGCCTATGGCCCTGGAGGTGTGGCTATTATCATCGAAGCCTACACAGACAACCGTAACCGCACTGTACAAGAAATTAAACATCTCCTCAGCAAAAACGATATCGAGCTTGCTACCCAAGGGGCGGCACTATGGGCATTTACCAAAGGCGAACAAGGCCTAGTCGCCACCACCACCGTCGACTTGTCCGACGAAGATTTGGAAAAACTTTCTGAGGTTGTTGACCAGCTCGAAGACCACGACGACGTCAACGAGGTATACACCAATGCAGAATAAACCAAACGAAGGACAGTCCTTCGCGAAGGACTGTCCTTCGTTATCTACTCTGCGGGTGTTGGCTTTTGATCCGGGGTTTGAGCGCCTAGGGGTAGCGGTCGTAGAAAAACAGGGCGGTAAAGAAGTTTTATTGCACTCAACCTGCATACAAACCAGCGCAAAGTTGGAGTTTGCAGAGCGCCTGCACCAGCTTGGTAGCGCCGTCGAAGCACTTCTTGCGCAGTGGCAGCCAACCATGGCAGCCACAGAGAGTCTCTATTTCGAAAAAAATGCAAAAACAGCTATGAATGTTGCCGCGGTGCGTGGCGTACTGCTGTATCTTGCCTCAAAAAACAATCTACCTGTCTACGAATACACACCGCTGCAAGTAAAAGTGGCCATTACGGGCTACGGACAGAGCAACAAATCCGCTGTTTCTATGATGGTGCTGCGGCTCCTAGGGTTACAGACGCTCCCCTCGGGTAAACGAGCGTTGGATGACGAAATGGACGCAATAGCCGTGGGTCTTACCTGCCTTGCGTCGGTACGCCCTGGCCGATAAAATAGCTCTTATCCACAGGATTCTTGCAAAATACTTGCAAAGAATTTGTGGTTTGGTACAACACTTAAGTTACGAGGTATTAAAAAATTATCAGGATAGAAACGTACGTTATATGCACGACGAGTTTGCACCCGATGAGTTTATGCTCGATGAGGAAGTAGAGGACACCGAACTCGGCGACGACGCCGAAGAAGAGAAGGACGACGCGGAGGACGAAGAGGATGATGATGACGCGGATCTCTAGCGCATCATAAAAAACACCCTGGCATTTGTAGCCAGGGTGTTTTTTATTCTTTGACAGTTACTTTAAGGAAGCGGTGTTTGCCTATACGCAGAGTCTGGGTAGCAGCTACAGGTTTTGTAATGTCTTTAACCACTTCGCCGCCCACAATGCGTATGGCACCCGCTTCAGCTAAGCGGCGCAGTTCACTTTTAGACTCACCCAGACTCTCGAGCGCCTCTAGGTAGGTTGTTTCTCTTACAACCGTAACTTCCGGAACATCATCAGGCACTCCCCCCTCGCTAAAGGTTGCGGTAAAGCTTTTTTCTGCCGCCTCTGCAGCTTCTTTGGAGTGGTACATAGAAACAATTTCTCGCGCCAAGCGCATCTTAGCCTCTTTGGGGTGGCCGGCGAGCACTTGCTCTATTTCTTTTGCCGACACATCCGTCGCTATTTCAAAATAGGTGCGCACCAATTCGTCTTTAAGCGACATAACCTTGCCGTACATATCCCCCGCCGCATCGTCTAGGTATACGCAGTTGCCGTACGACTTACTCATTTTTCGGCCGTCGAGACCTTCGATGAGCTTCGTAGTCATCACAAACTTTTCGCGCTTACCAAACACTTGTTGCAAGTGTCGGCCGGCGAGCATATTAAACTCCTGGTCTGAGCCGCCCAGCTCGCAGTCCACATCAAGCACCACAGAATCGTAGCCGACCATTAATGGGTACAAAAACTCGTGCAGCGATATAGGCTTACCCTCGTTCATGCGCTTTTGGAACATGTCGCGTTGGAGCATCTGCTGCACGGTAAATTTACTTGCCAGCTCTACAATTTTTGAAAAGTCGAGAGGCTCGAGCCACTCGTGGTTGTAACGCACCTCTACTTTAGAAAAGTCGAGTATTTTTTCTGCCTGTTTTTTGTAGGTTTGAAAGTTTTCCTCCACCTCGCGCTTGGTAAGCGGCGCTCGTGCGGCGTCGCGGTCCGTTGGGTCGCCTATCATTGCGGTAAAACTCCCCACCAAAAAAATTACCTGGTGCCCCGCTTCGGTAAAACGTTTAAGTTTGCGCAGCGGCACTGCATGACCCAGGTGGATACGCGCGCCGGTTGGGTCTATGCCCCAGTAAATGCGCAGCCGCTCCCCACTACCCAGCTTTTTAAGTGCTAGGTCTTTTGGAATAACATTCTCGACGCCCTGCCCCATAAGCGCCTCGACAGTTTCTTTGTCTGTAGAAACTTTTTGTTTTACTGCGCGAGAAAAAATCCCCATATACGCAACACTCTACCACACTAGCCATGGCAGTAGAAATGTTGTGGCGGTGTGGTAAAATGGCCTTTATGGCAAAACTCCTTACGGTCGCCCGCAGTGTTGGTCGTTTTATCCGTCGTCACTGGTTTGGGCTTTTGGTGTGGGGCGTCAGTTTTTCTCTTTTGGCGGTTGGCGGATTCTTTCTGTGGGCAGCAACCCTGCAAGTCCCCGACTTGTCGTCTATAGAGACGCGCCGGATAGAGCAGTCGGTCAAAATATACGACCGCACCGGCACCACACTTTTGTATGACCTCAACAAAAACGAGCGTCGCACCATTGTGTCGCTCGACGAAATATCTCCTTACATAAAACAGGCAACTTTGGCCATAGAAGACCCAGGGTTTTACCAGCACAAAGGTATCCAACCAACGGCTATTGTGCGCGCTATATTGGCAGACATACAGGTTATTTTGACCGGCACAGGTCTAACCCAAGGCGGCTCCACCATAACGCAGCAGGTGGTTAAAGGGTCCATTCTGACTACCGAAAAAACCATATCCCGCAAACTTAAAGAATGGGTATTGTCTATAAAGCTAGAGCGTGTGCTCAGCAAGGAGCAGATTTTGGGTCTGTATTTAAATCAAATCCCCTACGGAGGCAGCGTGTACGGCGCCGAGCAAGCAAGCGAGACTTTCTTTGGCAAACATGCAAGCGAGGTTACCCTGCCCGAGGCAGCCTACCTAGCCGCAGTTATGCCCGCACCGACCTATTACTCGCCGTACGGCAACCACAAAGATGCTTTGGATAAGCGCAAAAACCTAGTGCTCGACAAAATGCACGAGCACGGCTACATCACCAAAGAACAAATGGAAACAGCGAAGGCTACAGGGGTGCACTTTGTGGTGCCGCGTGCATCATCCATCCAAGCCCCTCACTTTGTGTTCTATGTGCAGCAGTATTTGGAGGACAAGTACGGCGAAGATGCGCTTGAGCGTGGCGGCTGGAGTGTCATCACCACACTCGACGCCGACCTACAGGTACACGCAGAAGGAGTGGTACAGGCAAAAGCACAGAGCAACCAAACAAGCTTCAACGCTTCGAACACGGGCATGGTGGCAATAGACCCAAACAACGGCCAGATACTTATGATGGTTGGGTCGCGCGACTATTTTGACACCGAAATAGATGGCAACTTCAACATCGCGCTCGCCACACGCCAACCTGGGTCTGCATTTAAGCCCTTTGCCTATGCAAAAGCGTTTGAAAAAGGCTACCAACCCGATACTGTTTTGTTTGACCTAGAGACGCAATTTTCTACCAACTGTTCTCCATACGACTATGGCGACACCGAGGGGTGTTACTCTCCGGTAAACTACGATAATATCTTCCGCGGGCCGATGACGCTACGCGACGCGCTTGCACAGTCCATAAACATCCCTGCAGTCAAAGTGCTCTATCTTGCAGGCATAAACGACACTCTTCGCTTGGCAAAATCTATGGGCATCTCCACACTTGGTAGCGCCGACCGCTATGGCCTTACCCTAGTACTTGGAGGTGGTGAGGTAACCTTGCTCGATATGACCAGCGCATACGGCGTGTTTGCCAATGGAGGCACTCGCTACCAACCAACCCCCGTGCTGCAGGTTAAAGACCGTGCGGGCACTATTATCGAAGACAATACTCAACCTATAGGCACACAGATACTCACACCTTCAGTAGCAGAAAAGATAAATGATGTGTTGTCAGACTCTGTTGCCCGCGCACCACTTGGGGCAAACTCCGCTTTGCAGTTCCCTGGCTATGACGTAGCGGTCAAAACCGGTACCACCAACGACTACCGCGACGCATGGACCATTGGGTATACCCCCAACTTTGTTTTGGGCATCTGGGCAGGCAACAACGACAATTCCTCTATGGTTAAAAAAGTTTCGGGCCTTATTGTGGGCCCTATGTGGCACGATGTGATGCAGTACGCACTAGGCAAACAGCCTGCAAGTGCGTTTACGCGCAGCGAAGATCCAAACCAAAGCGGTAAACCTGCAATACGTGGCATGTGGCAAACACAAGGAGATGACGGCAAGGTGCACGAAATACTCTACTGGGTCGACAAAAATGACCCGCTAGGAGCTGTACCATCCAATCCGGCACAAGACCCACAATTTGTTTTTTGGGATGCTCCTGTGCAATCCTGGATGCAATCACGCGGTGGTGTAGTGCCAACCTCACCCTACCCACCGGGCGGTCCACAAACTGGACAGTAGTTAGCGATTCATCGGCATCGCCAAGTAGAAGAACGATTCGTCTACTGCGTCTTTAATAAGCATGGGCTTGCCCGCGCCGTTGGCGTGCAGTCGAACACTCTCCCCTGTTATAGCCTGCAGACTGTCTGCCAAATAACGACCATTAAACGACATGGTTGTTTCTTCTCCCACTATAGTTGCGCGCAAAGAGCTGGTTTGCTCGCCCACATCAGGATTTCTAGAAGACAGGAGTATGGTTTTCTTTACCGGATCTATTGCCAGCGATACTTGCGAAAATTTATCAGCAAACACCGACAACGATTTAAGCGACGCGGACAGATCTTCTCTGAGCACCACAGCCTCGGTCAAAAATGTTTTGGGGATTATTTGGTGATAGTTGGGGAACGTGCCATCTATAAGCCGGCTGGTGTAGTAGGTATTGTCGACGTGGGTAGATATCTGATTTTCGTTGTAATACACCTCTACATCGCCGTTTGTAGTGTCCAAAATGCGCATAAGCTCTGCCGCATTGCGTGCAGGGAGCAGGAGTTGTGGCACCGACCCACCAGAGCGCAGTGATATAGATTTTTCTGCCAACCGAAATGAGTCGGTAGCGGCAACAAGCAACTTTCCACCCTCTCCTTGCAGCAGCACGCTCTGTAGCTCTGGCTTAACCGCCGAGGTCGATGCACAGTATGCAACATTGCGTATCGCGCGAGACAGGTCGCTGCTTTTAACCGTAAAGGCTTTTTCTGCAGATACTCGTGGCAACAAGGGGAAATCCTCGTGCGGAATGGTTTTCATCGACGCTGCAGCGCGCTCAGCTTCTATTTTAAACACCTCACCCTCAAGCACTCCCGAAACAACCTTGCCACGCGCATTGCTTAAAAAACCACTGAGCACGCCCGCGGGTATAGCCACTACACCCTCCGTCGTAACTTTTGCAGGAACAATAATCTCGACACCGCACTCAAGGTTTGTGGCGCGCAGAGACAAGCGCCCACCTTCAGCAACTAAAAGCACACTCTGCAGCACTGGCAGGTTTGCACGCTTTTCAGCAAAGCGACTCGCTATAGTCGTTGCTGTAAAAAGTTGTTCTGTACTTGTTTCAAATTTCATAAGTCTCTGTTTATAAAAGCTTTTTACTACTACTAAGGCTGTGGATTACTCGGATAAGTCGTTAGTTTGTTGCTGTGAAGCTGTTTTTAAGGATTTTTTTGCCCGGAATACCTGTGTGTAACTAACAACTTCCTCTGGGGATAACAATTCTGTGCATTTGTTTTCAACATATCTCCATAGGTTATTCTGCCACTTATCCACATCATTTCAACATGAGTCGGATTTGCTGTAATTCTTGGGACAAAACACTGTCGGTTTGTATGTTGGTGCGGATTTTTTCGCAAGAATGGATAACAGTGGTGTGGTCGCGCCCTCCTAGTTTTTCCCCAATAGTGGGGAACGATATTTTAAAGTCTTCGCGCAATAAAAACATAATCACTTGCCGTGGACGCACTACCTCTTTTCGGCGGGTTTTTTCATAGATACTCCCCTCCTCTACGCCATAAAAACCGGCAATGGTTTTGACCACTTCCTGCACAGACACGCTTTTCCTGGTCATATTGCTTGCACCGCGAAGCAGTGTTTTAGCATCGTTTATAGTCAGAGGTTCTGTGCGGATTTCTAATTGAATAAGCAGAAGATTGAGTGCTCCCTCAAGTTCGCGAACGTTCCCCTCGACCGCGGTCGCAAGGTACTCTAATACTTCGTCAGGCAACACCACGCCATGGGCAGATGCTTTAGAGCGCACTATAGCAAGACGCGACTCGTGGTCTGGTGGGGTCACCGAAACAATCATTCCGGCGCTAAAGCGCGATTTAAGCCTGTCTTCTAGGTTTTGTATAACGTTTGGGTGTTGGTCGGATGAAAAAACCAGCTGTTTGTTGCCGTCGTGGAGGTAATTAAACAAATGAAAGAACTCTTCTTTTGTTTTTTCCATTTTCGCCAAAAATTGCACGTCATCCATGATAAGGAGGTCGTATTGGCGATATTTTTCTTTAAAACTCTGTATTTTGCCCGACTGTATAGACGAAACATAGTCCATCGAAAACTTCTCCGACGTTACATACTGCACTTTACGGTCGGGTGCATTGATGCGGAAGTGGTTCCCTATCGACTGTATAAGGTGTGTTTTGCCAAGGCCCGTTGGGCCGTAGATAAGGAGTGGGTTGTAGGCGATGCCGGGTTTGCGGATAACCGCTTGGGCTGCCGCATGCGCAAGCTCGTTAAAGGGTCCTACGATGAACGTTTGTAGGGTAAACCGTGGGTTTAGGTTGGTTTTTGCGTGTACGTTCTCGAGCGGCAACTCCGACGGTGCCGAGGGGACAGTTTTTGGTTCGTCCGTTTTTTTGACCCCGCGCGATATAACGTACTCGACCGAGCGCACACTGTCGGAGAGTCCACGCAGCGACCGCAATATATCCTTATGAAATTTGGTCGAAAGCCAGTCTCTAGCAAACTGACTCGGCACCCCCAGGTACACCACCCCATCTTCAACACGCACTACGTGCGTATCTTTAAACCAAGTGTTGAAATTTGGTTTAGAAATGGTGAGCTCAAGCTCAACAAGCGCGTTTTCCCAAAGTTCTTTTGTAGTAGTCATGGGAAGTAGGTACAGGTAAGGATACGCGAGTGAGACCCATGCGTCAAAAGTGTCGCCTTTGTACACAAGTTGTGCACAAGGTAGGGATACGGTATATTTGACCCATGTCACAGACGTACCAGCCAAAAAAGCGCAAACGCGCCCGTGCACACGGGTTTTTGAAGCGTACCAGCACTGCGGGAGGCAAAAAGACCATTCTGCGCCGACGGCGCAAGGGCCGGGCAAAGCTGTCCGTCTAATAGTTACGTATGCTTGCCAAACAGCGGCGCCTTGCCGCAGCAGAGGTTCGGCATGTGCTGGCTCGAGGCCGCTCAAGCCGGGCCATGTATATATCACTCAAACACCTCCCAGGCACCACGAGCCTGCGTGCTGCGGTCGTGGTATCCAAGGCGGTAGCAAAGAAGGCAGTAGTTCGTAATCGGCTGCGCCGTGCAGTCTATCGGGCGCTCATGCCAGTTGCCGGAACCGGAGAAATAGTCGTTTTTGTGCAAAAAATCCCTTCCCCGCCACTTACCGAGGCATTTGCTGCCGACTTGGCAACATTACTCAAAAAAAGCACCTAATATATGTTTGAAACATTTTTGACACAGCCCATATACAACGGATTTATATACCTAATCAGTATTATGCCGGGCGGTGATGTTGGGTTCGCAATTATTTTGATGACGCTTATTATGCGCATCCTGTTTTATCCTGCATTTACCGCCTCTATCCGCACTCAGATGGGCATGCAGGCCATACAAGGCGAGGTGGATGAGATAAACACCACATACAAAGACAAGCCAGAAGAACGCGCGCGCCGCACCATGGCTCTATTTAAAGAGCACAAAATACGCCCTTTTAGTGGTTTTTTGGCACTTTTGGTACAAATCCCCGTCTTTATCGCCCTATACTTTGCCTTCTTTAAAGAAGGTTTGCCAAACATCGCAACCGACCTTTTGTACTCGTTTGTACAGGCTCCAGCACTTGTAGACACTATGTTTTTGGGGTTTGTAAACTTGCTGACACCACACAACATCATACTCTCGCTTTTGGTTGGAGGGCTGCAGTATGGGGTGGTTATGCTCTCTCTGGGGCGGATGCAGCAGGCGGGCAAAAAACCACTTGCACCTGAAAAAGAAATGGCGCAAAAGATGCAAAAGTACCTCATGTTGTACTTCTTGCCGGCACTTATGGCTGTGGTGTCCTACTCTCTTCCAGCTGCTGCGGGGCTCTATTTTGCGACCACCAACCTCCTTTCTTTGGGTCAAGAGTGGATAATTCGCCGACAACCAACTAAATAGTTGCTACTGCCCCCCAGCTAGAGTATTGTGGCTCTATGAGTCCCGATGCACTGAAAGAGTGGGTTACGCATGCGGTGGGGCTACTCGACCTAGCGGTAGACAGCACAGAGGTGTCTGTGGGACCGGCATCTACAACACGTCCCGGCCGCACCACTATTTCTATACGCTCGAGCGACGCTGAGCTTTTTATAGGCCCAAACGGCGACCATTTGCGCGCGCTTAACACCCTACTGCGCCGCATGGTAGAGCAAAAACACGGAGAAGAGGCTGCTAACTTTTTGATCGATGTAAATGGCTATCACGAAGCCCAAATGGAGTCGGTGCGCGCCACGGCACGCATGTTTGCTCAACGTGCCCGGCTGTTTAAACGAGAAGTAGAGATGGAGCCTATGAATCCCTACGAGCGGTTGGTGGTACACGAACTTTTTGCGAACGATCCAGACATAGAGACGCGCTCCGAGGGCGAGGGCAAGTTTCGCCACGTGGTGCTTGCGCCGCGTTAGTTTTTTATACTACTGCACGAGTCGTGCCCCCCACAGCGACCGGTCCCCTTTTACTACAAAAGAAAGGTAGTCATCTTTTGGTGCGACAGATAGGCTTATGATGTCGGACTGCTTGCCACCGCCGTTGAGTCCAGGTGTGGCAATAATAATTCGCGCCCCAGTAGCAATGTTTATGGCCAAAAGGCTATCGGCCGCGCTCGCGAGGCCCCGATACCACGCATCAAGGTAGTTTGGCTCGGTATAAGACAGCGGTAGTGCGCAGTACAAGAGTGACGCTGCGCTCGTGCCCCAGATACATTTTTCGGGTATTGGGTTGAATGACAGCTGTATGTCCCCTCCACTCACCACGTCGTGTGCGTATGTTTTCTTTCCGGCAAGCGTAGCGTTTTGGTAGACAATTTTTGCAAATGCAGCGTCCGCAATAGCAGACAAGCCCGGTGCATGCAGTAGCGGGGTTACTGTACCGCTTTGTGCTGCAATAGAGAAGGCAATACCCGGTACGCCCGTCGCTGCTTTAGTTTGTGCAAGCAGTGTCCCCTGTGCTGGCCACGTAAGGCGCACTTGGGCCAAAGGTAGAGAAAACAACAAGCGACTGGCGGTGCCGTCTATGTTGGCAACGTACCCACTCGACCCGTTTGCGGTGGTCAAAAGATAGGCCACTTGCTTGGTGTCGGGAGACAGAGCGACAGAGGTAATGTTGTCAGGCAAAAAGCGTATTTTTGGTGCTATCAATGACCCTGGTGTGCTGGTTGCTCGTGGTGGGAGCCCCAAATAGAGTGTTTTTACTAGGCGCTCCTCTTGGTACTGGAGGATGAGCGAGTTTCCGCCTTCGCCCCAGAGTGCATTTGCGATGCCTGGGATGGTGGTGTTTGATATTGCACGTGGCATACTGCCTGGCACTTCAACGGGCATATCAAACACATGGCCGTTGCTTTGTTGCACATAGCGGGCAACGGTCGTGGTGGGGTTAAATGTTTGTATAAACGTAGCCGCTGCCACGGGGCCGTCTGCGATTTTAAACACTTTTTGTGTCCCGGTATATCCAAAAGAACCCTCGGTGCTGCTGGTGTTTTCATCTGGCAGCGTTGTGGAAGTGGTAACTACCGCGCCCGATGTAAAGTTGCTGCTTTGGGGAGTGGCAACTGGCACGACCGACTGAGTGTCACGCAAAAAGAAAAACCAAACCGCCACACCAAATAAGATGAGTACGCCAGCGGCCGCTACGAGTGATTTCCAAGGTAGTTGCATATGTTTGTATTAATTATCAGCCGGAGTACAGGTATAATTCGAAAACCGGTTACCAAATTCATCGTCCTGTGCGCCTATAGGTTGAGCTTGTCCCCCTGGACACCAACTCTGTAGCTTCGTGTCTCTGTTTGGGTCATTGTCAGCTACGGTAAGTTCTCCCACAGTACCAGAAGTTACAGTGTTTAATCCGCTTGCTGATGGAGGCGGCGCAGGTCGTATCAAAGCGCTAAAGGTTAGCAGTTGTGGGTTGATGGTATTTAAAATGAGCCATGATGCCACCAAGAGCAAAATACCCCAAATGGCGGCTTGTATACGCTTGAGCGCGGCTGTTTTTTTGTGCACCACGTCCGACACCATGTAGGTGATACCGCCAATAATCAGCATCAGTACGGCCAACAGGCCGCCGATGGATATAAGAATAGTAAAGAAGCTCTCAAGCAGATTTGCAAAGTTGAGTCTTCCAGACTGTACATTTTCGAGCCCTGGCAAAGGCTCCAGAGGAGTGTAATTTAAGACACCTCCACTCGTTGCTTGTTTTCTAACCGCTCCCGTTCCTGCACCAGCGCCTCCACCAAAAGTTCCCTGGTTCACAGTACCTGAATCGGAAGTATTCCCTGTACCTGTTGAAGGTTGATTGGTTCCTGCGCCTCCTTGTTGGGTAGGAGTTTTTGGGGGGGCGCCAACGTCTATCACGGTATTATTTGGTTCTAGATAACCAAATAACTCTCTCAGCTCTGCACGTACGGCCACCTCATCAAAGTTGTCACAACTAATCCTTGAGTCTGCGGGTATAGAGCCTGTACAAACATCATAGGTGTGCCGCAAAAGCACATACAAGCTTGATTTTATAGAACATTGTTGGGGGTCACTGTTACTTGCATTACAAGCGTCATAAAAAGCACCACAGTTGGCAGTTAACTCAGGTACGGTTTCAGACACAGAGGCGCACGCACTTTCGTTTTGTGCCAATATGTGCGTTTGTGGTAGCAGAAAAAATAGACACGCTGTATAGAATAAAATTCTTAAAAAGTTTTTTCTCATATCCCAAATAGATTAGAAATAAGAGAATTATTTTGGCCAAAAGCGATGCCGAGCGCTGTATCCGCAGACTGTATAAGACGGTCAAGGTCGGTATTTTGGAGCGATACTCCAACGGACGCAAACCCAGCCCCCGAGCCTGTTTGACGCAATGTAAGTAGCCCTCGTGCACTATCTGGCCCCGTAGCCTCCAAGTCATTCAATGTCCACGCAAAGTTCAAAGTCTCGCGTATTTTGCTAATGTTTGCAAAAAAGAATGGCTCAGCTTGTAGCGTTACTTCTTTACCGCTCAAATTCACATTCCCAAACAATGCTTGGTCGAGCAAGAGGCCACGTAATGGGTCACGGCTATATACCAACACCTGCGGCTCAACTGCGGGGATAAAAATACGCCCTTGCCCTACAAGGGTGCTATTTATATACAAATCCACCACTATATTTTCGCCAGTTTGTAGCTGGTCGCCATAGACGGTAAAAGTATTCTTGCCTAATCCCGACTGCTCGGGCACTAGTGCGTCGTTGTGTCGCCACTGGAATGATATCTGGCTGCTTGGTACGCGTGCGCCCTGTAGCAGCACTGTTGGGAAGGCTGCTACTTTGATGCGCGACCCGGCTGTATACAGCGCTTTGCCTTGATAAAAGGGTGGTACGGTTGTGTCTGCCTCCCACACCAAATGTACGACCGAGGGAGAAAATACAAACTCGCGGGTTATGGTACCGTGCACGGTTGATGCAACAGACACGCGTATGCGCGTTACTTCCCCGACTCCTCCGGTTGTAAAGGAATACGAGCGTAGTCCTGCGCCGCTTGCAACGGTGATACCATTTTTCTGCCAAGTTACCATTGAGTTGCCCAAAAATGTTCCTATACCGTCTACCACAATGCGCACAGGCTCATTTGGGCCGGGTGTTTCCGGTATGACCGTGTATTGCACAGGGTCTGGCTGCTGCACAATACCTTGCGCGTGTGCTGGCGTGATCCAAAGCAAACACAGGACAAGTGCTGCTCCTACTGCTTTGCCAAGTCTCCCGCTATTTTTTGGTGCGCGGATGCCGTCTATATTTTGGATAAGGGCGCTTGCGGTGCGTTGATGGGTGTCTTTTGGTACGGCATCTGCGGCATTTTGTGCCTGAGTAAGTAACTCAGGGTTACTTTGAGCAAAAATTTGTGTATTTATGTTCCGTATGTTCAGCACACTGCGCAAAGCCCCTGCTGCCCCGCCAGAAAGCGCTGCCAATCCTGTACTTGCCGCAACCGTGTTGACTACTTTTGATGTTTTGGTGCGCAGTATTGAAGCAACAACCAACCCAGTCCAAAAGGGTATATTTGCTACACCGGGTGTTATTTCTGCCAAAAAACCTGGTAGGTATCCCGCATGAAAAAATTTAAAGTGCCACAAAAGAAACAAAAGAGGGCCTCCCAACACAATGCTCATGCAAACGTTCACCGCAATACCAAGCACCACCCCAATGGGTACCAATAAGGGTGCGATTGCGGTGTTTGCAAAGGTGCCAAAAATACCCAAAATACCACCACCCACCCAACAGCCAAGCTGTCCTGCAACGTAGTCGCCAATAGCACAGCCAACGGCACCGCCCGCAATCGTGCCGCCGGCAGAGGCAATCATAAAAAAGCCAAGAGACACCAATGCTTGGAGCCCATCAATTGCCAGTGCAAAACAAATAAGAACAGCAGCCTTCATATGGATAGTATATATCCTTATTGTACCGCAGGTGTGGGTGGTGTGGGTGCGTTTGCAATATCCGCACGCTGTTTGCGCAGTGCAAGCACTTGCGACGGGTCAGAGGTGATTATCTGATCTTCCGTGTAGGAGGCTATAACCTTAATAGCGACGTGTTTTAAGCCTGCAAAAAAGATCCCCTCCCCCACATCAGACTCCAAAAGCAAATACTTTTCTTCGTCCGAGAGGTTAAATGTTTTTTGTAGGTTGTCTATGGTTGTAGGCGACTGCTTAAGCAATATCTGTATAGACGAGTTGGTGATCATGGGTAGGCCGTAGGGCGACTTCAAAAAGTCGTCAACGTCTTGGGTGATAGTCGCAAGCCCCAGGTAGTACTTGCGGCCGCGCTTCGCCATGCTGTAGAGGAAGGATGCAGTGTCTTCCGACTTCATCATCCACCAAGCCTCGTCGATAACAAGCAAGCGTTTTTTAAGGTTTTTGCGTACCGCATTCCATATATAATGGGTAATAAGGTACATGGCGACAGGCTTCAAATCGTCTTCCATATCGCGGACAGAAAAGACGACAAACTTTTTGTTTATGTCGACATTGGTTGCTTGGTTTATAAACCCAGACCAGGTGCCCTTGGTGTACTTCGACAAGCGTTGCGTCAGCGACTCACTCCCCTCCATGCCCGAGAGCACCATCTCGAAGTCAGACAAAAGTGGCGGTTCTATTTCGGCAAAGTTGCTGTCGACAGTGATGTCTTTAAGTGCGTACGTTTCAGTTATGGCTTTGTCTATAATCGCGTCCTCCTCGGGGGTAAGGCCACCAAGCATAATGCGAAAAAGCCCCACCAAAGCCACAATATTGGAGCGCAAGATGTCCGCAGGACTCTCGTCTTCGCGTGGCACCGCCAAGTCAAACGGGTTGATGTGGTGCTCGGAGTTGAGTGATATGTTGAAGTACCGCCCACCCACTGTTTGAGCCAAAAACTCATACTCGCGTTCTGGGTCGATAACAATAACCTCGGTATCAAACATCAGTGTTCGCAAAATCTCGAGCTTGGTTGCATACGACTTACCCGAACCCGACTTAGCAAAGATAACGGAGTTGTAGTTTTCTAGGCTAAAGCGGTCAAACAACACCAAACTCGCGTTGTGGCGGTTGATGCCGTACAAAATTCCTTTGTCGGAGGTTAGGTCAAACGAAACAAAGGGAAATATAGACGATAGTGGGGACGAATTTAGCTTTGAATTGACCGCCAATTCGTCTTGCCCGAGCGGCAGTGCCGTTTTAAACCCTTGGCTCTGTTGGAATAGGGCTGGTTTGACGTATATAAGTCGCGACTCCAACATAGACTTTATCTCACTCTCGGCTTTGTCGAGCTCTTCGGTGGATGCTCCATACACGGTGATGTAGACACCCACGTCAAAGATGCGCTCCTGTGCTTGTTGTAGTTGGTCACGCAGATCTTCCAAGTCGTTGTATGCGGTATCCAATATTGGGTCGCGCACCAAACCCTTCTCTTCCCGTGCGGCTATCTGCGACTGCACCTCGGCCACCTTTTTTTGGAATTTTTTAAGAATATCAGCCGAGTCTATTGGGTGCACAAAGATAGATATGTCGAGCACGCGGTCGAGGTTGATGATGGGCGCAAACCACGAATCGGTCAGCACGCGCGGATATGACATCACAAAAAAAGTACGAGCTATTTTGTCGCCCAAGTTTATCTCGCGTGGAGTGATTTTGAGCGCAGAGGGTGCGATAACATCTTGGAGCTCAAGCACGCCCTGCTTGTATATTTGTTCGGGCATGATGGATGCCGCGGGCGCTGTACTTAGCTCTGGCTTTTTTTCCTTTAAAAAATCAAGAAAAGACATAGTGTTTATTGTACAACCTGGGTTACTTGGAGCGGTTTCTCAAGTTCGCCAGGGTTAAAGAGTTTATAAAAGAGCTCAATCACCTCCTCGGTGCCAAGCGGCGCAATGCGCACCCCGGTGCGCACCAGGCCCTGCTCGATAACTGCCACACGCTGCTCAAGCTGGGTGCGGTACTCTTCGAACTGTGTGTCTGAGGTTATGTTCGCGTTTGACCCGTCTTTGGATGGTAGTAGTGCGCTCAACATCCCCCCTACCCCGCTGCCTGGCGCAACTATTGCCGGGTCGTAGGGTACGACGATAAAAAAGTTTTTAGACATAATGTTTGACCGCTCAGTAAAGTCTTTGATAAACGTAATGTATTCGCGTATCTGTATCTTCATCAAATCGTCCAACTCGGCAACATAGCGGTCTTCTAAAAGGGCTATATACGGCCGTATATCTAGGTCGCGCGACTCGACAAAAAACTGCACCGTAAATTCCAGGGAATTTAAAAAGTTTTGAAACTGCCCAATAATGGCCTCTTGTTCGTTTTGCGACTTGAGCGCCAGGTTGATGGAAGACGCCATAAGCAACATGCGCAAACTGCCATTCTTGAGGACAATAACCCCGTCCCGCACTTCTTTAATAGGTACGAAGTCTTGTGTTGCTTGTGCTTTTACTTTTTCGTCTGCCATAGGTTATATCGCCAAGTCGTCATTGCTGGATATGCCCGCCTGTGCGCGGTCTTTGATGTTGAGCGACCACGACAAGTCTTTGAGCTTGCTTTCAGAGAGTTTTGGTACAAGCGCTACAGGGGTATTGGCTGGTTTTGCAGCTGCTTTTTGCGGGCTTTGGTCGCGTTGCTTCCACAAATAGAGCTTTGATCCAAAAAAGTAGGACATGCCGTGCTCAAGCGCCACAATAAATGGCCGGCCGTTTATTTGGTAAAACGCAAGCGCAAGCGCAAATACTACAACTGGTGCGCTCAGAACGATGGTGAGGTATATAGGTAGAAGCGTGAAAAATATAAGGCACACACCGCCAGCTCCAGCGAGATAGATAAACTGCTTGAGCGTAAGTGGCCCAAATATTTTATCCTCCAACTCAATAAACTGAGGCACTTGGTACTGCATCGTATCTTAGTATACCTGGGGTATGGGGGTGCGACCAAGATAAGTTGTACCCCTACTCTATCGGCTCGCGGTACGGGTCTTTTGTGTAGGTGCGCACTTGTGCGGTGTTTGGCGTTTCTGGTTTGGGTGGTACCACCACTGTTTTTTCTGCGAGCATCTGCTCGGCTGCGGGCATCTTTGGCGCAGCAACAGGTTCTGTTGTGTGCGGTGCTTCCAAAGTATGGCTCGCTGCCTGGGCAGCCATAAAATGCTTCATAGACTCGCGGATGGGGAGGAAAAACTGCTCAACCGCCTCTTCTGTAACTTGCGCGGCCTGCTCGGCAGACAGGTGCAGCCCTGCTTCAAGGCGCTCGGTAAAGGCGCCTGGGTCGGCAAATCCCAACATAACAAGCATTATCTCGTCTTCTAGGGCGCCCAACTGGTCGACGTGGAGCCCGTGGCGTGTGCCAATGGCGCGTATTTTCTCCCCCATGTCTACCGACTCGACCGCTTGGCGCACGTCTGCGGGCAACTCAGCAAGGCGTTTTGTAATTTTGTCGTCCAATGCTTCTTCCATACAGCGTTATATACGCATATTCTACCATAGCAGCAGATTATGCTTGCAACTTGCGCAGCTGCTCAAGCAACTCGTTTAGAGGTCTTTGCGAGATGTCACTATTTTTGATGCCATTTTGTTGCAGCACGCGACGCAGATTTTGGGTCATAAATGCTGGTACGCCGCCTTTATCTATAGACGCAAGTAACTCCTTTGCCTCTGGAGTTATTGTCTTGGGTGGTGTGCTCCCAACTTGTACCACTGTTTGATTTATGGTTACGGGCGCTTCAGTTGTTTTATTATGTGGCACTGTTTCTGCGGCATGCTCGCGCATCTCCTCAAGCTCTTTTTTGATACCGTGCAATGCTTTTAGTTGCTCTGCTGCAGGGTCTTTAGGAACATTCCACCAAGAAGCAAGACTGGTTTGAGGTGCGGGCGTTTTAGGGGTGGTGGGAGTTGATATAGGAGTAGTTTGCGGAGTTGGTGTTGTATTTGTTGGTTGCTCTGTGTGTGCAGGATCTAGACGAGACACGCGCGACGGCATGCTGTGAGTGGTGTCTATTGGGATATTTTTTGTCTGTGTTGTAGCGTCGGCGGGCTGGTTTATATATAGGCTGCGGGCTGCAGGGGGTTGTGTTGCGGCCCGAGCCTGAGCACGTGTGGCCACTTCTGCGACTCCCGCAAGCGCTTTGTCGAGGTTCGTGAACTCTGCTGCACGAGACTCTCGTGGTTTTACATTTGCCCAACCAGCATCAATCTTCTCCAAGAGCCTGTCGGCAATATCTGGGCGTGCGAGGCGAGAGATGCGCTGTCGAGGTTGAGAATTTCCGCCTCTGTTTTGTTGTCTAGGTTCTTTCGTGCCCGGGGGAATGAATGGGGGTGTATTGTCTGGTGGTAGAAAGTCTGGTCGGTTTAAAGCCATCCTAATGGCGCGCTTTTTGTTTTCCGCTGCTTTTGCATCTTCCGCCTCTTTCTTTTCAGTCGCCTCTTTTTCAGCGCGTTTTTTTCTAATAAATTCCTCTTCCTCGCCATCTTGTAGTGCCGATTCGCGAGATGCATGAATTTGGGTCTTCCCATTATCCGTAAAAGCGTCAATCTCACCTATCATGCGGGTTTTCCCATCGCTCCAGAATTTTTCATAAGGAGTGTTAGGTGTTGAATAACTAGCTATTTTTGCGGTATTTGTTTCACCTAACGCCTCGTAATCTTTCTTAGTAAGACTTTCTATAAGACGAATATCTTCTATGGTTAGCGATGCATGAGTTTCTGGAGCTAATTTGTCTACCGTTGTTTTTATGCGCGCCTTCCTTGCATCATCACGTTCTTTGTTCGTTATTTTTGCTAGCAAACCCTTGCGTTCTTCCAAAGCAGAACTTTTATCTTTAAGCACCCCTACGCGCGAACGCATGCCTCCGTAACTTTTGTCTGCAAATGCAAACGACTGTTTGCGCAATTTGGTGCCAATCCATCCTACGGCGCCGGGTTTGTTTGCCCACTTGCTTCGCTCAAGTGCTTTGTTGGTGCCATATAAAGCGCGGCCGGCAGTGTTTCGGTATGCAAACCCCTTCATCTTCTCGCTCGCTTTTTTGGTAAAATTTTCGGCAAAGGTGCTACCGCTTAGCATAATTTGGTCTGCTAACTTGAGTCCAAACAACAGCATCACCACCACAAAGCCCAGGCGGATAATAACCTGTGCCATTGCGGCGCCGAGCGCAGCTAAACCAAGAGTGTCGTTGTTCGTGACACTGATTTTTGACAAATCTTCAAACAAACCCGGTATAAGACCTCCCCCTCCACCCATCTCGCGCATAATAAAGTTCATTATTAAGAACATGAAGAGGAAGACTGCTGGGTAGAACGAAAATTTAAGCAGCGCACTCTGCCATTCGTTGTAGAACTTGCGCGCGGTGTCATTGCTGGCGAATGCGCGCATAGCAAAGGCCAATGGCGCGGCGATAATTACAAACCACAGCACAATAATGCGTAGGACAAATTTAAACCCAACTGCAAAAAAAGTCAGCGCAATAATGGCGAATGCCCATCCAAGAACAATATAGACAGTGCTTTGCACTATAAGGTTGGTGAGGAAACCGTTTTGGTCGGTAAACTTTTTAAAGGAAGTTTCATTTAAAATATTTTGGACCTTTACTGTCTCCATTAGATAAAACGTAAGGTCTTTTTTGTCCCCGGGAGAAAAACCGAGTCGATTTGTTGCATCTGCAAGTGTACTATTGGCAGCTGTTTGTGATAATTGTGGAGTTTCAATAGCATTATAAAACTGTACCGCAAGGATATTGCCCGCGTCGACCACGACACGCGTAATAAAAAAACTAAAGTTAATAAGCAGTGCCATTACCACAACCGCAGCGAGCGTCTTCATAGTGTTGGCTGTCTCGGCGCTGTATATGATGGTAAAGGCTATATAAATGAGGATAAAGATGAAGAGCATGTTGGCGATGTCTCGCGCCGCAGCCCACCCCGTGGTAAGGAACAATTGTGAGTACGCCTCGCTTTGGAGCGACAATTGGATACCTAGATTGAGTACGGAGCTACCCATATAGGCAAGCATGCTCCCCAAACCAACAGAGAAAACATATATAATTCCAGACACACAAGTGCTTGCCTCGGTGCACCACTTGTCCTCTTTCCTTATTTTGTTTAAAGGATCCTCTTTTTTTGTCTGATTTTGAACAGCCACATCGCCGGGTGTTTGGCCAGTGCGCTGAGCTTCTCCTGATTCGTAAGCGGTAAATTGCGCCTGTACTTTCGGTGTCCAATTTTGCGTTGGTAAAAAGGAGATTGCACCAAAAAGCAGCACAAAAGCAGCAACTATAAGAAACTGTTTTTGTGCGGCTATGTAATTACCTAAATGCATTGCATTGTGTGAGTCCTGCTGTTGTTTGTTGGTTTATGGTTGCCATCTGGCTTTGCAGTGTTGCGCGGTCTTGTTGCGCAGTGGTGATGTCTACCGATGACACGAGTCTACCTTGTGCAGCGGCTGCGCTGTGGTCGCGTCGCACCGCCTCTAGGTCGCTTAGCGAGCCGGCCGACAGTGTGCGGCTTTGGAATTCCACCAATGTGGTAATGGTTTCGTTTATGCGGAGTATTTGGTCATTATAGAATGCGACCCGTGTCTCGAGCATGGCGACGGTGCTGGATGCTGCGGCAGCATTTTCTGCAGCTCCGGCCGCGCTTGTACCAAGCCAACAGTTGCGCAACTCGCTCAACCGGCGCTGTGCGCTCTGGATGTCTTGGATACTCCCCTGTTTAATTGTCCCAAGATTTTGTGCCACACTGGAGTCTGTTTGTAGCTCCTCTAAGAAGTCTTGCGCTTGGCGCTGTGCAGCAAGTTCTTCGGCAGAGTAGAAGTTGCTTGCATACCCGTCTTGCCCGCTCAGGTTCAAGAGGCCGCCTTGGAGTGTGCGGGTCATCAGTTGGGTGATAAGTGCGCTGATTATCTCGTCAAAGCTTTTTGCCAGACTCAGCTGGTCGAGTGTGCTGCTCTCGGTTGCACCTATTGCTTGGGCGATAACATTGCCCGGGGTGGTGGTCACTATGTCGCAACTTTCGTACATGGTGCCGTTTCCTGTGTCCACCTCGCTCACCGACTGGCCGCTTGATGCGTCCGGACGCACAAACGAGTTGCGACAGTTTTTCTTTTGCTTAAAGTCGAGGAAGCCGTTACCTAACGACAGTTGTCGGCGCTGCTCACCTTGCGCTGTTTGTACGCTGTAGCTTAAGCCTGCTTCGGCATACATAAATGCACCGTACGGGTTGTTGGTGGGCATGGTCGTGTACGACAACATGGCTGGCCACCCTCCGGCGCTGAAGCTGCCGTTCATAAAGTTGCGTATGTTGTTGGTAACTCCTGTGAGCGTGCACGAGTACGCGTTGCGTTGGGCGTAGCTTTTGGCTATGGCGATGCGTATCTGTAGTTGGAATGGGCTACATAGGAACGAGAGCGAGCTGCCTTTGATAAACTCCCCTGCCGTTTTGTCTGCCAGGTTAGTAAAAAAGCGTTCAGGGTTGGTTACAAACGATGGTCCGCCCGACCCAGGGCCGCCGTCTGCGCCAAAGCCCGAGTTTATCCAGTTGACCACGCTGTTGGTGATTTGGTTGAGTGCTATGCGCGCCACGGTTCGGGCGAGGCAACTCCAAAAAGTATTAATCGAATCGTCCACCTTTTGTTCCCCATGAGCGCCACCAAGTTTAATAAGAATTGCTCCCAGCAAAGCATTTGTGCCCGTAAGAACCGTTGTTTGTCCGTTGTTTACGGTCGAAACCGATATTGGAGTGAGTCCAAGTTCTATTCCCTCCCCTCCTACTGTAAGTGCTACTCCAGGAGCTCCCAGTGTAGTGCTCTCAGTAATTCCCAGAGCCTTACCAGCCCACGCAAGTGCCTCTGCTGCTCCACAACTAAGACCGCCCGCAACTGCGGCGCCAACCAAAGCTCCTCCTAGCCCCAGTCCGCCTTGTGAGCCGGTGCCTCCCCCTCCGCCGCTTATATTTGGCAATACGCCGCCACTTGGGGTGTCATTATTTAGCTGATTTATGCCTGTGGGATTAAATACTGTGCCTGCATTGTTACCGGTGGTACCGTTGTTTGTGGTAGTACCCGAGAGCCAGGTAACACCCGGTACACCGATGTTCCCTGTATTGGTCGAGGTGCCCACTATACCGTCTACAATGTTGCTCCGTATCTGCCCAGGTGTAATGGTATATACATTCGACGAAGTGCCCATTGGAGACAACATAACTCCGTATGTGGTGGTTAGGTTTGGTGCGGCAAAGGTGTATTGGCCAGCTTCCAGCCGCCCCCCGTTTACAGAAGTTACCGTATACGTGCCAAAGCTTTCTGCTGGTGCAAGGGTATAACTTCCTCGCGCTAGGGTTCCTGTACGTACAGTGTAGGTGCCTGCAGGTATGCTCTGGCTGCTTCCTAATCCTCCTTGTCCTACATTTTGTCCTTCTATAGGCAACGCCACGTTTGTAGGGGTGCCGCCGACAGCATTACCACTTTGTGGTGCGTCTTGGCCAGAACCAAAAGTGCCGCTTCCTGTCTGAGCTGGAGTGGTGTCGCGATTAAAAAACCACCAAATAAGGGCGACAATCCCCACTACCGCTGCAGTAATGAGTACGACATAAAATATCTTCTTTACCATGTGGTTTATTGTGCAGACACCAGAACATCCCAAGCGCTCCCTGGCTCGTCCTTAGTAAAAAGTATACCGTTTTTATGTAATGTTTGTCCGATGTTTATAAACACAAGTAGTGTTTCTTGGGTAAGTGCTTGGTAGTCTTTAACTGCCGAGAGTCCGCGTAGTGGGTCCGTGAGTATTGTCGCCATGGGTGTATATGCCCCGGCAATTTTTTGGAAGTTGTTTACAAGTTGAAGATGAAAAGGTGAAAGTGTTTGTGGTACTGGTATGCGAAGTAGCGCTTTAGATAACTCGCTATACTCGGTTGCAATAGATGGAAGCTGCTCGAGCTCTGCTTGGCTATTCTTTGCAGTGGCCATATCTATAGCGATCAATGTTTCTGCGTACCCAAGTCCGCCACTTTTGCTCATTACGATTGCGAGTGCGTTGCCATATGCTTTTTGAGCATCAGAAGTGTCGGCAACCACAGTCAAGTCGGCTCGGGTGTATAGTCGCGCCTGTTGCGTAGCGTCTATTTGCCCCACTGCGCTTGCGACTAGTTGGTTTTGTGTAGGTATATCGCTCCCCAGACCTTGTGCTTTGGCGTTGCTTAGGTTTATAAGCAGTGTACGAGACACGGCGTCGGTGAGGCTCGATGTGTTTTTTGCTGCATCGCGCAAAGAGTCTATGGTTGCAGCATCTATGGGGCCGGGTGCCTCTATACCGCTTTCTGTTTGTACGGCGCCAAGTGCAGCGCGCCAGTCATACGTAGGATTTTGGCTCGGCGTAATGCTTGCCAGGTTGGCTGTGTTTGGTTTGGTCGAGTAGTTTGCGGCCACCACTAACCCGCCAGCAATAGCCAACGACACTACAAATAGGCTAAATTGTGCACTGGGTAAATATCTCGCACTCATTACCTCTAGTATACAAGATTATTTTGACGCTATACTTGGGGTAATGTCCGAATTTTTAAATCAAGCCGTCGCATTTGTGCTTGCGGTGTTTACGGTGATGACCGCTCCCCTTACGGCGCTCACTATGCCACAGCAGCAACTCGCCGCCGTGGGTAGTTGGTCGCAAGAAGTGTCCGTGCCGGTTGTGGGCGGGTTCTACAGCGTCATGTCGCCCACTGTGTCCTCTGATTTTGGACAACGGAAGATGTGGTTCAGCGGCAAACCTACAAAAAACGCCTCTTCTGGCCTAATCCACGTCAGTTTTTATGATCAATCCGGCGGATGGCTAGAATCGCGGCCGGTTTTTGGCGTTGCAGGGCACCAGCTTGCCGACCCGGAGGTGTTGCCAGACCCAAGCGCCAACCGATTGCTCATGTATTACAGTATTATTTCCAATACCGATGCGGCTTCGAGTACCCTGGCTAAGACCAATAATCGCATAGGGCAAGCGTACAGTACCGACGGCGTCGACTGGGTAGACGGCGGCATAGTTATAGACCAAGACAACGGGCTCGATACTCGCGGGGGCTGGGCGCCTAGTGCGTTGGTGGTGGGTAGCGAGATATGGCTCTATTACAGCACCAACTATCCGGGCAAAATACACGTCTATCGGACGCGGTTGACGCATAATGGGGCTATTTTGGGTACCGACAGGCTCTATGTGGTCGATATTCAAGGCCAAAAAACGCTCGAAGGGTTTAATGTCGACGTGCACGTATCGCGGGATTTGGGCAAATATGTACTATTTTTAAACAAAAACTTCACAACCATAGAGCGTTACGTCAGTGATGATGGGCTGCTTTGGGCAGCCTCGGGTGGAAATAGCTTGGCTATACAAGCAGCGTCCAGCTCTTTGGTGGCAGCGCCCAACGTCGAAGTGGTTACAAATATAGACAGTGCCGACCAATACAACCTCTTTTTTGTCGGGGGCCCTATACGCAAGGGTTTGTTCGAGGGTATCTACCAGACAGTTGGGGTGCCCGGCGCTGAGGTGGTGGTGCCTTTTGCAGACCAAGCAGCAAGAGACTATGACACTTGGGCTAGTGCGGGTTCTGACTCAGATGCGTCGAGCGAGAATTCCAGCGAAGGTGGCGGTATTGGAGGCATTTTAGCTGTTGGCGTGCTTGGTATTGCGGCGATAGTGGGCCTTAGTTTCTTAACAAGCGGCACTACTGCAGCAGCAGGTAGTGTGGCCTCGAGCCCGCTTACGGGTATTTCTTTTGGCGGTATTGTGTCGCCGCCGTACATTCCCTGCAACACGGGTGTGCTTTTTTGGGTGATTTCAAAAAGTGGCCTTCCCTACTCGGGCCCTATTATGTGGATGCCTGGCTCAAAGCCAAACTTAGTAACCATGGGCATGCCTCCTCCGGTTGGCTTCCAAATTTTGGGTAAAGCAGCGCCCGTGCCCGTGCCTTGTTTTGTAGGGCCGCTGTTTGTTGGTGCAGGGCTGCCCATACTTCCTATCCCCGGATTTGGAACAGCACCATCCCCTATTTAGTTCAGTGTAAGTGCGAGCCACTGTGCCAAAGACACGTCTTCTGCGCGGGCATTAAGTGGGATACCAGCGTCTTGCAGAACCTTTTCCGTGTCGCTCCCAAGCACTTTTTCAATATTTCTTTTAAGGAGCTTTCTTTTTTGCGCAAAGCCAGCGTGTAGGAGTGTAAAAAACCGCTCTTCGTGTTTTTTGTTTTTAAAGTTTTTGCGCGATATGTTCGAGACAAGCAAAATGGCAGAGTCTACTGCGGGTGGTGGGTTAAATGCTCCGCGCGGTACGGTTTTAATATAGGTGGGCGTACCGTACGCCTTAATAGAGAGAGATAAAAGACTTTCCTTTGTGCTACGCGCAATGCGTTCTGCCACTTCTTTTTGTATTAAGAAAACGAGCGTTGCTGGTTGCTTGGTGTCAGTTAGATATTTGCGCAACAAAGCACCGGTGATGTAGTACGGTATGTTGCCTACCACTTTGTAGGTATCTTTTTTTGACGATTTTCCTGCGTGTTTTTTCAAATGACTTGCTGTATTAAGTCGCAAGGCATCTTCCTCAATAACCTCTAGCTGCTCGTTTTTTATTTCTTGTGCAAATTTTTCAGAGAGTAGTGGGATAAGTCGCGTATCTTTTTCTACCGCCACAACATGCGCTCCCCGCTCAAGCAGCACTTTTGTGAGCGCTCCTTCGCCGGGGCCAATTTCCACTACCGCGTCTCTTTTTTGTATATCTGCGGCGTCAGCTAGCATCCCGAGATAGTGCGGGTTGTGCAAAAAATGTTGACCGAGAGATTTCTTTTTATACATATCAGTCAAGGTAAATAGTGCGACCCAGTCTTTCGGGGTTTTCTACTTCAAGCAGGTAGTCCGGTATGTCGGATATAAACTGCGACGGAAAGGTTGCGTTTTTTGAGCCAAACACCGTCCGATAGGACGCATAGGTTAAAAATACTTTTTTCTCTGCGCGGGTAATAGCTACGTACATCAGTCGCCTCTCCTCCTGTGCTTCTTTGGCGCTGTCCCCCTCTCTGGAATATGGAAAGAGTCCTTCTTCAAGTCCCACTATAAATACATAAGGGAACTCAAGTCCTTTGGACGCATGCACGGTCATCATGCGCACTGCGTTTGCGTCCTCTTTAAGTTCGTCTTGGTCGCTTTGGAGCGAGGTGGATTCCAAAAATGCTTCAAGCGCCTCTGCTTGTGGCAGGGTGTTGTAGCGGGCGGCAAGGTTACCCAGCTCGCGCAAGTTCTCAAGCCGCTCTACTCCTTCGGCTTTGTCCTCCTTACACAAGCGCTCCATGCCCGACTCGGTGATAACAAACTGCACCAACTCTCCTGGGCTCAGTTGCTCTGCTTTTTCGCGGATGCGCGCAAGTAAATTGCGCAGTTTTGCCACCTTCTCTCTGACCGCGCCGGTAAGCTCGTTTTCCTTGCCTTCAAGCACTTTAGTAAGGGTTACTTTCCCAATGCCCGATGGTACTGCTTTTGTAATACGCTCGATATCTGCGGGGGTGCTAAACAAGGCAGCGCGGATAAAGGACAGTGCATCCTTCACTTCTTTGCGTTCAAAAAAGCGCGTACCCAAAACCTGGTACGGGATGTTGTTTGCGAGCAGTGCTTCCTCTAGCGCGCGGGATTGAAAGTTTGCTCGGTACAACACACAAAAATCTTTTGGTGCGACACCCTCTTTACGAAGCTCTTGTATTTTGCGCGCCACAAACGCAGCCTCGTCGAGTTCGTCGAATGCTTGATACAGACCAAGCGCCTCGCCCTCCTTGTTTTTAGTAAAGAGATTTTTCTCTGGTCGGTTTGGGTTTTTTACTATCACCTCATTTGCGGCGGCCAAGATATTTTGCGTCGATCGATAGTTCTCTTCCAAAATAACAGTTTGCGCACCAGGGAACGTGCGTTCAAAATGGATCATGTTTTCTATCAGGGCGCCTCGCCAGCCGTAAATAGTTTGATCAATGTCCCCTACGGCACAAATATTTTGCTTGTCCCCTACCAAAAGTCCTGCCAACTGCGCCTGCACCTGGTTGGTGTCTTGATATTCGTCTATGTGTATATGCGACCACTTTTCTCGATAATGCGTGCGCACTGCCGCGTTATCGCGTAGCAGCTGCATCGCGCGCACTAAAAGGTCATCAAAGTCCACCGCGCCGTCTTTACGGAGTGCTTGCTCGTACAGGCTCCACGCGGATGCGGTGGTGCGGTCATGGAAGCTATGCGCCTGTGCAGCAAAATCGTGCACACTCACCCCCTGTCCTTTTTGCTTGGACATGGTGTTGAGTGCTGCTCGGGGTTCAGTATCCTCGACACCAAGTTGTTTGAGCGCAGCCTTCATCTCGCGAAGAGAGTCGTTTCGGTCATATATGGCTGGTGTCCTGGCAAAACCCAACAGTGCCGCGTTCTCTTTAATAATAGAGAGTCCAAGCGAGTGGAATGTCGAGACAAATGGCGGCCTGCCGGCAGCTGGCAAAAGCCCCAACACTCGCTCGCGCATCTCGGCGGCTGCTTTATTGGTAAAGGTGATAGCCAAAATCCGCTCGGGCGCCGTGCCCTGACGCACAATTTCCAAAATCCTGTGGGCAATAACCCTGGTCTTCCCCGCCCCTGCTCCGGCAAGAACAAGAAGCGGTCCATCTATTGCGCGAACAGCTTTTTGTTGTGCAGTATTTAGATGGGCAAGATGGTTTGCAGAGTCGGTCACTAAAACACTATACCAGACAAGGCTAAATTTGGAGCGTGCAAAAGCTATCCACACGGGCATATGACCCCAATTGACGAGGGTTTGTGCGGCAGTATAGTTGTATTGTACTGCATGAGGATAGTATGAAACGGCCTTGTTAAGCCATTTTGTACAAAAAACAGCTGGGCGAGTGCCCCTTGAGGCTTGGGTTTAAGCAAAACAAGAAGCAAAGAACTTTAGTCTTTGCTCGAGTGAGCGGATATTCCAGGCACACAAACCTATAAAAAAAGACAATCCAGACGCTTTTCTGACTACAGAGGGCCCACTTTCGGGTAGATTCTCAGAAAAAGCTAAAAAAACCTTGTTTGTAGGCGTCATGCTTGGCGGCGGCTTTTTTGTATTTTTATACCCCCTGCTTGCTGATGCAAGCCTTTTTTCTGCGTTTTTGCACAAAACAGCCTCTCCAAGCAACGCGTCGGGTGCTCTCTTTAATTCTCAAACACTGCCGGCCCTTGCTCCAGCAACCAATATAGACCCGCGGCCTGCTGTGGGTGGCGGCGACATTTCTTTTGTGGGTGGGGTTGCCCTGTTGGCGCAAGATGGCCCTTCGGGCACTTTGTCCGACATAGAGAGCCCCGCTGCGTCGCAGATTAGTGTGTATGTGGTGCAAGAGGGAGACATGCTCTCGGTCATTGCCGAGATGTTTGGCGTTTCGGTAAATACTATTTTGTGGGCAAACGACATTAAGGGTGGTGTGGTGCATCCAGGGCAAGAGCTGGTGATACTGCCTATTACAGGGGTGCAGCATAAGGTTGGTTCAGGAGACACTCTGGCAAGTTTGGCTAAAAAGTACAGCTCATCGGTGGCCGATATTGCCAGGTATAATAACGTTCCAGAAAATACTTCACTAGCCATTGGAGACACCATCATCATTCCAGATGGAGTAATAGCCGCGGCGCCGGCCAAGGTTGCTACCCCTGGCGCAACAGCAGCCCCATCAGGAACTTACTATGGCTGGCCGGTGAGCGGTGGGCGCATAACCCAAGGTTCCCACGGGTTTAACGGCGTCGACATCGGCGGTGTTAAAGAAGGCACTGCAATACTTGCAGCGGCAAGTGGTGTAGTGGTAGTTGCACGAGACAACGGTGGATGGAACGGCGGATACGGAAACTACATCGTTATAAAACACGCAAACGGCACGCAAACACTCTATGCACATGCCAAGACTGGCTCAGTACAAGTTGCGGTGGGTAGCAGCGTGGTGAAGGGTCAAGTAATCGCAGGTGTAGGGCAAACAGGAAAAGCCACCGGTATGCACCTCCACTTTGAGGTACGCGGCAGCAAAAACCCATTCGGCGCACTACGCGTCGGAGCGCGCTAATTTTTTACTCAGAACTTTTTTGCGGAACGTCGAAGATAGTTTTCTCTAACGACTCCCCTGCGATAATTCGGGCGATACGTCTTCCCCCATAGAGCGACGGTAAGATGCCTACACCGTTGCATCCCAAGTTGTAGAGCAATATAGGATTTTGTGGTTCGGCGCCGATGAGGCGCACTTTGTTTTTTGTATAGCCCATGAGTCCGTGCCAGGTAAACAGGTAGTCGATTTTTTTATTCGGTTCGGTGTCGTATACGCTGCGTACAAACGCATCTATTTTTTGCTCGTGTATTTCAGGATACTCGTCTTCGTGCGAGTATGTGTGACTCTCCTCTATATCCATGTCGGGCCCGCCAATAGAGATCAGGTTGTGCTCGGTATTTTTTTCGTACTCCCACGAGCGACGTGTCAGATAGTAGTACGAATTGTCGACACTGGGTTTCGGGTCAGTGTAATAACTTATAGCGGTCGGTGTTTTGTTGAGCTGCTCTAAGTATCCGGACATGTATCCAATTTTGCCGCTAAGTAAGTGATGATATTTTGCATCAACTTCAAGACCGTTTTCGTTGATGATGTGCAGGTCTGCAAATCCGTTGGTACACAACACTACGCGCGCGGCCTGCAGGGTGTGTGTGTCGGCGTCGAGCAGCGCGTCATGTTCGTGCAAAATAATTTTGTGTACCGGCGTGTGTTCGTATAATGCAAATCGCTCTGGGTAAGTAGCAAGCAAATACGCGAGTACTTCTTGGCAAAGGAGCGCACTGTTGACGCATCCTTTTTGAGACGACATCACAGCGACAAATCGCTGCTGTTTTGTCTCGAGTGTAGCGAGTACTTCTTTGGCTGGGGCAACTATGTAGAGTCCCTGATATTTCTCCGGAATAGTTTCTATAAAATCTTCCTCGGCGCACACGCGCATAGGTTCCGTTTGGAGCCCTGCTTGCTTGCGCATCAAACTGTCTTCTAGGTGCCACAAGACTTGCTCATAGCTTGTGAGTCCGGCGTGTCCTACAAAACGCGAAAATGGAATGTCGAGATGTGCGTCAGTGTACATCTCGTCGAGCAGCTCCCACGCCTGCTCAACTGCATGTTGGCCCTGTCCGGCAAGTGTGATACCAAACTCTTTTGCTAAACTTGCAAACCCGCGTTCAAAGTAACTCACCACTTGTCCGGCGTTGTGGCCGGTTGCGCCGTGTCCCAATTTATATTTTTCCAGGAGCACTACTTTTTTGTCAGTGTTTTTTAAAATAAAAAAAGTAGTCGCAATGCCGGCAATGCCTGCACCCACCACTACCACATCGGTAGTTAGGTCTTGTGTAAGTTTTGTGTGCTCGCGGTTTGGGTCAAGTTGGTGCAGCCAGGGCGAATTGTTTTTCTTCATACGGAATACAGTATACCTTGCCCTAGTTTGTATAAAAATTCCGCCGCGACCTTGTGTGGGTCGCGGCGGTGTAATAGTCACTTTTGGCGAAAGCTGCTCCATCTACCTGCAATGCTACCCACCGGGCACTCTGTGCATGTGTCTTTTATGGGGCCTATTTCGGCTAAGCGTTTGCGTGCTTGTGTGCGCAGCCTCTCCATTAGAGGTGGAGAGGCTTGTTGGCACCAGTCCAACTTTGCGAGTGCTTCTTCTTCTGTGCCAACAAAAAGGATCAGCTTCTCAATGATGTCGACTACTATGTGTGGGTTGATCAACATTTCCCACCTGCGCTCTGTGGGTGGTTTGTCTTTATCCTCTGGTCGTTCACGATAATAGTCTACGTCGTGTGTGCGGCATGCATATTGCAGCATTTGTGAGCTGTCCATAGGAAGTGTTTCCTCACCTGCTCTAGTCACACCATAGCAGAGATGTGCTACGGTGTACAACAAAATGCACTTGTATATGCTTGTGAAACGCCGCTAACCCTTGCGCTCTCTATATTGCAACGCTTCCAAAATGTGAGAATCATTCACGTCGGGTGAGTCGTCTAGGTCTGCAATAGTGCGTGCAACTTTAATCACGCGATGGAATGCTCGGGGCGACAGGTTGAGTCTCATGCCCGCCCGCTCTAGTGTGGTACGTGCACTTGTGGTGAGTGGTACTAGCTCTTCGAGTTCTCTGGGCGAAAGGTCGCTATTTGTTTTTGCAGATGTGTTTGTATTTTTTTGTTCTGTATTTGCAAACCGCTCCTGTTGTCGCGCACGCGCCGCCAAAACTATTTTGCGCGCAGCGTCTGTCTCGCTGCCGCGGATTATTTTTTTGCCAAGCTCGGTCAAGTCGACTGGTCCCATGCCTGTCCACAGGTCGATGCGGTCGGCGATGGGGCCAGAGATTTTTCTTCTGTACCTCTCGAGGTTCATAGGGGTGCAGATGCATTCAATGTTTGGATGCCCCCAGTTGCCGCATGGACACGGATTCATTGCGGCGACCAACGTAAAGCGCGCAGGAAAATATGCAGTCCCTTTTGCACGTGCCACTGCGATGACTCTGTCTTCAAGAGGTTGTCGCAGAGCCTCGATGACACGCCGCTCAAACTCGGGGAACTCGTCTAAAAATAAAACACCGCGGTGTGCGAGTGTGGCCTCGCCTGGTCTGGGTGTTGCGCCGCCACCGACAATAGATACGTACGAAGATGTGTGGTGCGGCGAGCGAAATGGGCGCGTGGTTAAGAGGTCGGTATGGAGTGCGCCAGCAACGGAATGGATGCTGTTGACCTCAAGCATCTCGTCAAAGGAGAGTGGTGGGAGTATGGACGCAAGTGCTCGCGCGAGCATCGTCTTGCCGGTACCCGGCGGGCCCGAGAGTCCCAAGTTGTGTCCGCCCGCTGCGGCAATAATTGCCGCGCGCTTTGCGCTCTCTTGTCCTCGAATATCCTCAAACGCAAACTGCGTGTGCATGACGCTCGGCTCGAGCATGGTCTGTGGTGTTGGTGTGAGTGTCTGTTTTTCTTTCGCTACTTTTTTGTCCGCTGCATTTTTGGCAACACGTTTTTGATTAAGATGTTCAATCACTGCTCCTAAGTTTTTTGCACCAAAAATATCGATGCCGCCCACAAGTGCCGCTTCGCGGGCGTTAGCTTCTGGGACGAACACGGCACGCTTCCCCACCCGCTTTGCTTCGGCTACAAGTGGTAACACGCCACGCACTGCGCGCAGTGTGCCGTCGAGCGCAAGCTCACCGATAAATAAAAAAGGTTCGGGGTCGAAGCGTATGTCATCTGCTGCAAGTAAGTACGAAAGAGCGATTGGTAAATCAAAAAGCGGCCCTTCTTTTTTAAGATCGGCCGGTGCAAGCGATATGACAATTTTTTGGTTGCGCGATTTTGGCGACTCAAACCCAGAGTGCTTTATTGCCGCGGCAACTCTGTCGCGCGATTCTTCAACTGCTTTGTCGGGGAGTCCAACAAGTGTAAATGAGTGGAGGCCGCGCGAGAGGTCTGTCTCCACAGAGACTAAATGCGGCGCTAGCATCGACGTCTGCGCACCCCAAGTGCGAGCGTACTGCATATCAATTATTGTATACGATATTTGTTCTGCTATTAAAATAGTCCCCACCCTAGGGATGATTGACATCCTTTGTATTTAATGTTTAATAACAATTAGCACGTTCCCGTGCTTGGAGGAAAGACTCATGTGCCGAAGGTTTATGGCCATCTGTTTGGCCGTGTTGCTGACTGCTTTCGTCGCCCCGGCGATGGCGGCGGATACCTGCGTTGCCTCGACCGATATCATCAAGGTGCAGGGGGAAGTTCCCCAGGGTCGGATATATCTGGCCAAGGTTGACAGTCAACCCAGATCGGCCGTCATATATCAAGGCCCCACCTACTGGGTAATTGCTTTCGGCAACTCTATCCCAGCCGAAGGTACAGCTATCAATCTGCAAGGCGACGGCGTGAGGTGTGACAGCCTTGCCGCTGCCGAAGATTGGCTGAAGCTCCATGCTGTCACAGCGCCGCGCCCGGCTGCGACTCCTCGCATCAAAGTCATGGTCGCTTCGTGTCGTCTCGACCCGGTACTAACCGCGACGGTGAAGGACCATCCGCACCCCTTCTCCGAAGGTCATCGTGTGCAGGTAGGCGTTGTCGCTCGAGGCGGCCCTTGGCTAGCTAGCGTGGATGCTCAAGGAAGCTGGAATATACTTGTTGGCACATACTACGACCGGCGAGGTGTCAGAGTCGAGCGAAGCGGGCCTGAAGACCTGGCGCCACCAGTCCTCGTCCTTTCGGGTCGGCAAGTGTATACGTGCAAGAGCCGCGCCGCAGCGAACGGACTCTATGCTGCCGAAGTTGCCAAGGCGCGATCGATGCCGCTGGCCGCAGGGGCAACGTATTGGACAAGTAACGACGAGGCCAGCAGGTTTAAGTCCCTACAGTAAAAATATCTACCGTTAAATTCTTCTTATCCTCGCCACCACAAATGGCGGGGATAGTTTTTATATGAATGTGTAGTTACGCCCCGAGTTCCCCCTCTTCTTCCATGTGCGCTTTGCAGGTGCGAGCCGATGGGTTTACCTCCAAACGGTCTTCCTCAATTTCATCTCCAGAAATTTCGCATACACCAAACGTGCCCTCGTCTATTTTTTGTAGTGCGCGTTTAACATTGCGCCAGTGGATTTCAATTTCTTCAATTTCTGCACGATTCTCGCCATATTCCTCTTGACGGTCTGCAAGTTCATCACTCTCAGTTGCACTCGAGTCAATATCTCCGGCAGCTGCTTCCCAGTCCCCTGTTGTAGGGTTCTGCCACCCGAGCGTTTGTAGCTCATTCTCTAGCTTTTGTAATTCTTCTGCCAAACGCTTTTTAAAATGACCTGTCTTGTCGTTATGCATATACTAAGGAGTATAGCGCTTTTCCTTTGCCTGGCCTACTGCCCCGGTATGGGCACTATAGGCGCCTCGTGTGTGCGTACAATAACCTCTTTAAGCGTGTGGGGGTTGGTGGTAATAAGGATGGTTCCCCGGTCTATAAATGTCCACAAAAAGTATATGTCGCCATTGCTGTTTTGTAGGACACGGGTGTCGTGATTTTCGAGTATTTTGTCCAAAAATGCCCCCGGCAGCACCGCTTGTACAGGTTGGAGTATTTGCGTAGTGGTCGAGTGGGTCGAGACCGAGGTTGATGTGGCTGCGGTGGTAGTGGCAGTGTTTGTTGTGGTTGCAGTAACTACAGGCGCCATCTGTATAGGCTCGCTTGGTGTGTAGGCAAAAAGCGGCAGTAAGTCATCGTGCATGGTGTTTTCCCACGCGAGCATGCCAGAGAATGCCTGCTCATACGAGTCAGTTTTAAGTATCAAAAACGGCTGGTTTCTGTCGAATGCGTGCACGCCAAGCAAAAACGTAGGCAGCAGTGTACGCGACAATTCCTGGGGCATAGCTGGGGTAAGTATCGGCAACAGGGTGCGGGCGCTCATGGGTGTTTGCGGCGTGCTGGTTGCCGACACGGGCTGCAACTGTGCAACCAGCCCAAGAGAAAGAGCTACGGCGTCTTTGGCCTGGGTAAGCTTGTCGAGCGCTGTGGTGCGGGAGTCTGTTGTGGCAATAGGCACCATGCGCACTTCATCTATAGCAATAACCGGGGCTTGTGGATTTACGGCGGCAGGCAACGCTTGCGAGCGGTACACTACGTAGCCCACAAGTCCCACAGCGCCGCCCAACAATAGCGATCCTAAAAAAATCATCCCCAATCGAAACCAAAACGACCCCGTTTGGCCAGGGGTTTCCCTCGTGTCTGGGTTTTTGCCACGGCGCTCTGCTTCGGCGGCAGCTATGGTGACGTTGGAGACGTTGTTTTGCTGAATATATTTCTGCATGTCGCTCTGATACGTGACGAGCGGCTGCACAATAGAGTCGTTGCGCGGTGGCAGTGGCGCTTTTGGTGCTGCTGTTTTAGGGAGCTCTGCAGTTTGTTCTTGCTTGAGCAAGACCCCAGCCTCGGCGCGAGGTGCGTTTAAGGGGTCGTGTACTTCTTTTTTAGGTAGGAGGATTGCGCCCAAATCCACTTCTTTTTTTTGAGGGGGAGTTTGTGGGCTAGTGGGGGCGGGAGTAGCCGGAGTTGTTGGTGTTTCTATCTCTTTGTCCATTGATTTCTTTGGTAGACGGTTTCAAACCTTTGCGCGTGGCAAACTCTGGGTCAGCCGCTTTTATCGAGAGGTTGATGCGGCCTTTCTCGTCTATCTCCTTTATCATAACCCGCACTTTGTCTCCGACCGAGACCGCTTGTGCAATAGAGTCAATACGGAAGGGTGCGATTTCTGATACGTGCACCAACCCTTCGGCATCCTTGCTTGGGCCAATGCGCACAAAAGCCCCAAAATCCATCAAGCGGGTGACTTCCCCGTCATATAGCTCGCCTGCTTTGTATTCTTTCACCAATGCTTCTATCATCTCGCGGGCTTTCCCTGCGGTGCCGCCTTTGCCGGTGATAAAGATAGAGCCGTCGTCATCTATGGTGATGTCGCTCACCCCACTTGCCTCCTTAACACCATTGATTGTTTTGCCGCCGCCGCCAATAACCAAGCCGATTTGGTCGGGACGTACCTTCAAAGTCACAATTTCTGGTGCACGTGGGCTAATGGTTGCGCGCGGTGCGGCCAATGCTTGCTGCAGAGTCTCCAAAATATGAAGTCGTGCAAGCCGGGCGCCTTCAAGCGCCTCAGTCAAAATATCCACCGGCACGCCATCGAGTTTGATATCCATCTGTATAGCGGTAATGCCGTTTTTTGTACCGGCCACTTTAAAGTCCATGTCGCCGTGGCTATCCTCTGGTCCTTGAATGTCAGTCAGTACTTTATACTTTTTGTCTTGTGTGTAGGTGGGCGACAGCATAAGCCCCATAGCGATGCCGGCAACGGGTGCGGTAATGGGCACGCCGCCGTCCATAAGTGCCAAAGTAGATGCACACACCGACCCCATAGAGGTTGAGCCGTTGCTGGCAAAACATTCAGACACTAGTCGCACAGTGTACGGGAATATCTCTTTGCTTGGGATAACCGCTTCGAGCGCCTTTTCTGCCAGTGCGCCATGTCCGACTGCGCGGCGGTTGACCCCGCCCATACGGCCTGTTTCGCCCGAAGAGTATGGGGGGAAGTTGTAATGGTGCATAAAGCGTTTTTCTGCGTCGCGCTCTTCCATCGAATCTATTACCTGCGAGTCCCCGGGGCCGCCCAAGGTCAGTGCTGTAAAGACGTGTGTGCCACCACGATAAAAAATGCCCGAGCCGTGTAATATGGGCGACACTCCCCCGGCTTTAGCAAAGAGCGGCCGCACTTCGTCAAATGCGCGTCCGTCGGCACGTTTATTGTCTTCTATAGCACCGCGATGTATCTCTTGGTCTACTTTTTCTTCAAAAAACTGGTCGGCGAGTTTTTTGTAGGCGCTGAGTTCCTCGCTCTCCCCCACCCTGTTTAAAAATTCTTTCTTGAGTACGTAGGTACTTTTTTTGCTAGGGAGCCCACAAAACACTGCGGCGGTCATTTTTGGTGCAAACTCACTTTCGTACAGCGTGGTCAAAGCTGGTGGGATCTCTGGTGCTGCTGCTGACAGTTTTGCAACACCCACTTGCTGCACAATTTCCTGCTGCCAGGCAATCAACTTTGTGTGTTCTTCTGCGGCGCGAGCAAACCCGGCAGCCACTACTGCTTCAGATGTTTCTTTTGCGCCAACCTCTATCATGTTAATGGTCTCGTCTTTGCCGCACGCCAAAAGGTCAAATTCTAGTGATGCGCGTTGTACGTAGGTAGGGTTTATGACGAATGTGTCCGCAGCTGGAGAAAGTGATTTTTCTGCGGAGGTACCAAACTTCCCAATCCGCACTGCGGCAACGGGCCCGTTCCATGGGATGTTCGACACCGCTAGTGCAAGTGATGCGGCATTAACGGCCACAACTGCAGGGTCTTCTTCATCGAGTGCCAAAATTGTAATAACCACCTGCACCTCATTGCGCAAATGTTGGGGAAATAGTGGGCGTATGGTGCGGTCAACAACGCGGCCGGCCAATATCGCGTCTTCGCTGGGGCGGCCTTCGCGGCGCACAAAGCGGCTGCCTAAAATTTGCCCTGCGGCATAAAAACGCTCTTCGTAGTCAACGGTAAGTGGAAAGTAGTCGATGTCGTCGCGGCTCTTGTCGCCCATCACTGCCGTTGCCAACACCGCTGTGTTGCCGTAACGCAATATGACCGACCCGCTTGCCTGCTCGGCCAAGTCGGTAAACTCCGCGACCATTTTCTTGCCTCCTACCTCTGTTTCAAATGTTTTTGATTGCATAGCCTAGCTTCCAAATAAGTAGATAAATAACCCTGTAACTGTAAGGCACTTTAGCCCGCTGAGCACTACTTGACGTATATATTATAATATAGTATAATTAAAATAGGACTGAAAAAGGACTTTGAAATGGCAAGGGAAATCAATTTCACCTTGGCGAAGCAGAAGCGGTGGCGTTTCCCGTTCGTCACTTTAGCAGTACTTGCCGTACTGCTGGGTGCTGCGTTGGCGCTGCTCGGTGACCGAACCTCCTACGAAGAGGCGGTCGTACGTGCAGAGATGCGCCATGTTGGCCTGGGCACTCAAGCTGAGGCTGCGCTGGAGCAATACCCAAGCATGTCGCCTGCTGTTTTTGCTGCGTATGGGACCAACGAAAGGTTCCAGCGTGCACTGCGGCAGTTTGGGCACAACCAGATGGTACCAATCATCTGGAAGTGTCTGACGGAGGGCGACGGCTACCTTGACGCGAGTTATGCGTTTTCGTTGGCAGCGAAAACGCTCGTTCGGGCAGAAATGCCAGCCAAGCCTGAGGCGCTGACCCCGTTTGAGTGTGGGTCATATGCCATTGAGTTGATGTTGCTGGCCAAGAATGACTTCTTTGGACAGTACGACATCGACGAAGCAGGTGTGGCTCGCAGGCTCCCTGGTAGCTCGGTGGCTGCATTCGCCAAACGGATGCTGACTAGCGGGCTCCAGGTGGTCGAATCGCGTCTGGTGCGCGGAGAAAAACCAACACTTCGCGAAGCAGGCATGGCGACGCTTGATGTCATCGCCATAGGCACGCTCGGGCTTGCAGGCAAGGCTGCCTTGGCAGCTAAGACAGCAACGGTGGCCAAGGTGGGGTTGTCTGCTAAGGTCGCCACAGCGGCGCACGGCGTGGGTAGTTTTGCGGCGCTTGTTGCACCGCATGTTATCGCACCTGTGGTAAAGTTCGGCCTATTTGTTGGCGGTGTGTACCTTTTGGTGACACAGCCGCAAATGGTGGCGAGCGCTGCAAACACGGTGCTGCATGCCGCGGGCATCCCGCCCTTCGTAGCGTATTCTCTCGCCCTTTTCGTGATTTTTTTGTTAGGTTGGTATGTTGCACGACGAGTGCGACGCGCCTTCGCCTAACAATCCGCCGGACCCACATGGGATCCGGCGGATTTTTTTATCTATATTTTCTCAAGTTTATTTCTCGTCCTCGTCCTCGTACACCTCTTGGCCTACGTCCACCCCCTCGTCGGATTTGGATGCGGCAAAGCCCGGTATAAAGCCACGCACCCCCGAGCCAGAGCCACGGTAGCCTATCAAGTAGTTACGTGGGTCGTCGCACATGTCTATAAAGTCGTCTGTTGCTTCGCGCAACACGCCTGCGGCAGACTTACCAAAGGCAATAACCTCCACCTGGCAGCCTTTGCTCTTTAAATATTCAACCAGTGGTACAAAGTCGCCGTCGCCGGTAGCCAACACAACAGTGTCGAGCTTTTCGGCCATACTCAGTGCGTCTATTGCCATACCAATGTCCCAGTCGGCCTTTTTGGCGCCGCCTGCAAAAATACGGATGTCTTTTACCTTGGTTTCGATGCCACTTTTATTGAGCGCCTCAAAGAAACTCTTCTCTTCTTCTGACTCGGTGCGAATAACGTATGCAACGGCGCGCACCAAAGTGCGGCCTGCAAGGGCTTCTTTAACCACGTTGGCGAAATTTACTTTCGAACGATAGAGATTTTTTGCGCTGTGATAGAGGTTTTGCGTGTCTATAAAAATGCCAACACGCTGGCTTTTGTGTTTAATGATTGCCATGAAATTGATGCCCAACCTACTCTTTAGAGAGTAAGTCTAAAGCACATACTAAAATTAATTAAAATAAAACAGCCCCTACTACAAAGTATACAACAAAAAAAATATGCCCTACTCCTACCCTACAAGAGTAAATTATTTCTTAAGGCCGAGTTTCTTCACAATAGCGCTGTGGCGCTTTTTGTTGTGGGTCTCTAGGTACTTCAGATGGGTGCGGCGGTCTGCAACCATTTGCAAAAGTCCGCGGCGCGAGTGCTTGTCTTTGAGATTTTTCTTCAAATGGCTCGTAAGCTCGTCGATGCGCTTGCTGAGCACGGCAATCTGGACCTCCGGTGAGCCGGTGTCCTTGTCATGAATTGCTGCTTCTTTGATAACTTTGCCTTTTTTCTTTGCAGTGAGCATGAAGATATCGTAGCACAGGCTGCTGGATTTTGCAAGCCCTTTGCACTTGGACGCCTTGCGGCATAAAAAGACCGCCCCATTAAGGAGGCGGTTGGTAGTCTGTGTTGGTCAGTCAGATGCGTCTGTGCGGGTCAGCTTGTGCGTCCTGCGTATCAAAGAATTTTTGCAGTGCGATGTGGACCACCGAGAACCAAAACCCTGCTACCGGGGCTACAAGCCACCAGTCCAGGTTTCCCCCAAACCAAAGCCAGACGCAGGTTAGCGCCGGCCCTGGCACAAGGGTTTTGATATTGCTGCTGAACGTGAGTTTTGGTAGGCGCTCTACGGCTTCATTGTGTGCCTTTCCTCCGGTGATGTCGAAGATCATGACGCCAAACATGAGTAGCATCAATGAAAATATGGGCGCGAAACCGTCCGCACGCACCCACAGAATTCCGGCAGCAGAGAGCGCAAACACTGTCCACGTGAGGAAACCTACATCGAGACATTTGGTTACCCACAAGATGGTCACTATCCCTGTGGTGCCGACCAAAATAGCCAATGCTGCTGTGTCTGGCAGGGTCACTGTCATAACTTGCAGCAGCACCCCTGCGATACAGAGCAGGAGTTTTGTGGCCAGCCATCTCGTTGTCGTTCTTGGAATGGGTCTCTGGTTGTACCAGAACCAGACCCATAGGACTCGACCAATCTCGGCCATGTTACCCTCCCTTCTACAAGACGAGGTATTTCGTCTGGGACCAAAATAGCAGCAATCATGATTTGTGGCTAGTGCATGGTAAAATTGTGCGACACATGGCACAGGACCTTAAAAGCCTCAAAACCGAATTTCTCGAATACTTAGAGATAGAGAAAGGTCGCAGTATTAAAACAGTCGAAAATTACGACCGCTACCTTTCGCGTTTTTTGGCCCACACTAAACTCACCTCCCCTGCCAAGCTCGATGAGCGCACGGTGCGCGAATTCCGTTTGCACCTCAACCGCCAGCCAGGCACGAGTGGCACAATGAAGCACAAGACCCAAAACTACTACATGATCTCGCTGCGCGCGTTTTTGAAGTTTTTGCGCAAGCGCGGTATCGAGTCGCTTAACCCCGAGCGTATCGAATTGGCAAAGGTTGGCGCACGCGACCTCGACCTTATTACCGCGGGCGAGCTGGAGCGTTTGATGGAAGGGCCAAAAGGTTCGTCGCTCAGCGACTTGCGCGACAGGGCGATACTGGAGCTGTTTTTTTCTACGGGTCTGCGTGTCTCGGAACTGTGCGGCCTCAACCGCGACTTAGATCTCTCTCGTGACGAATTTTCGGTGCGCGGAAAGGGCGAAAAAGTACGTGTGGTCTTTCTCTCCCCTGCTGCCAAGCGCTGTATAAAAGAGTACTTAGACAAACGAGGCGACATAGATGACGCGCTGTTTGTGCAGATGAGCCGCAATTTAGGAAGCAAAGAAAAATCCCCCTCAGGCGGGCGGCTCACTCCCCGTTCAGTCGAGCGTTTGGTTAAAAAATATGCCACCAAGGCGGGCATTACCCGCAAAGTCACGCCGCACGTCATCCGCCACTCCTTTGCAACTGACCTTTTGGAAAACGGTGCCGATCTGCGCTCGGTGCAGGCACTCCTTGGCCACTCCAACATCGCGACTACCCAGGTGTACACCCACATCACCGACAAGCATTTGCACGAAGTCCACAAAGCCTTTCATGGTAAACGCCGAAAATAACTATGCAGCGCGAGGAATTTGAACAGTTAGTAGCAGAAGGATACGATTTACTGCCCGAATGGGTAAAGAAAAAGATTAAAAATGTGGCGGTGTTGGTGGAAGACGAACCATCGGCAGAGGTGCGGGCACGCGAGGGCTTGGGGCCGCATGAAACATTGCTTGGTTACTACCACGGTGTCCCCCTCTCCGAGCGCGGGGACGTGTATGGCGTGGGTGGCGCAGTCTTACCCGACACCATAACCATCTTTCAAAACCCTATTCTAGATGCCGCAGCAGAAGACGCACCAGGTGCATCCGAGGATATATATAAGGAATGTGTACGCAAAATGGTGGCAGACACCGTGTGGCACGAATTTGCGCACCATTTTGGCATGGACGAGCACGAGGTGCGGATGCGCGAGGACGAGCGCGGTATATGACCAGCGAATTTGCTATGATGTGGGTGTGAAACTCATCTCCTGGAACGTAAACGGTATACGCGCAGTGCACAACAAAGGTCTGTTTGCGCCGTTTGTTGCAGAGTACAAGCCCGACGTGCTGTGTTTGCAAGAAACAAAGGCCGAGCGCGGGCAGGCTGCGCTCGATCTGCCCGAGTATGAAGAATATTGGCACTCGGCCAAGCGCAAAGGCTATAGCGGCACGGCCATCTTTGTTAAAAAAGATATAGTAGTGCATTCGGTCGAGCTGGGGCTCCCGCAAGACTTATGCGAGGAGTTTGGCTTGAGTGACGATGGATATGGCGATCCAAACGAAGAAGGTCGCGTTATTGCGGTCGAATTAGATGATTTTTACGTCATCACCTCCTATACTCCCAACGCAAAACCAGACCTAAGTAGGCTCAAACTACGCCACAAACAGTGGGACCCAGTCTTTTTGGCATACATGAAACGACTCGAAGAGGAAAAACCCGTTATTTTCTGCGGTGATTTAAACGTAGCCCATGGTCCCGACGACCTAGCCAACCCAAAAGCCAACGAAGGCGAACATGGCTATACAGCAGAAGAGCGTGAGGGTATCGACGCCATTATTAAAGCAGGTTTTATCGACACGTTTCGGCTTTTTACGAAGGGAAACGGGCACTACACATGGTGGAGCCACTTTGCCCGCTCGCGCGAGCGCAACGTTGGCTGGCGCATCGACTACTTCTTTGCCTCCCGCGGCCTCACTTCCCGCATCAAAGCTGCCAAAATTCTCCCCGACGTCCTGGGCTCCGACCACTGCCCTGTCCTCTTGGAGCTTAAGTAGACAGGCGCTTTCTTCCAGATTGCCATCAGGTTTTTCTTTTGTATCAGTCCCCTATCCCAGCCCAAAGTTATCCACAGAAAAATTTACGAAGGTCAGTCCTTCGACGAAGGACTGACCTTCGTACGGAAAACTGGGGATAACTTTTGGAAGAGTGGTGTGCAGGGGTTATTTTATCAATAAAAATTGATGATGAAATTTTAATATATAAACCATTTTAAATTAATGATATAGTAAAAGTGTGTCAGGAAATTTTGATGAAAAACAAGAAAAAGAGCTGCTTCAAAAGCTCGAAGAACTAGGACTTTCTGCTAAAGAGTCGAAAGTGTACCTAGCTCTCTTAGGGCAGGAGCAAGTGGGGAGCTCGGTACTCATCCGGGCAACTGCCCTGCATGGGCAGTTTGTCTATGCGGCGCTAGAGCGACTAGAGGAGTTGGGGCTGGCAAAACACGCGGTCCATAATGGTCGCAAGAAATTTAGCGCCAACCCTCCTGCCCGGTTGGTGGCCTTGGTGGAAGAAAAGCGTTTGGCCGCCCAAGTGGTCGCCCAAGAGCTGAGCAAGCGCTTTGTAGGCAAAGAGGGGCAAGATTTTGAGGTCTACCAGGGGGCGTCGGCGTTTGTGGCTCAGCAATTTGCATTGCTGGACCAGTTGCCCGACGAGGCGGTTATGTACGTACTAGGCAGTGGGGGCGACAAATATATGGCGCTTATGGCAGACCATATAGACGAATACGAGCGAAAACGAGTCGCTAAAGGGGTCCAAATTCGCTACATAAGCACTGGTGGCTCGCCCCTATATCTTAAAGTTATGGCTCAAACTAGGCGTTTTTTCGACTATCGCGTACTCCCCTCGCCTGCGCCTGGGGTGGATACAGATATTTTGAGCGACAAAATAGTTTTTCATCTATTTGGCGACCCTGTTGTCTCTTTTGCGTTCAAAAATAAGGAGATCGCAAATGGGTACCGCTGCTTTTTTGAAGTGTTGTGGGGCTTGTCTAGTAAGTAAAACACATAGGCCCGGCCTATGTGTTGGAAATTTGGGTACAAATAACCCCCGACAACGGAGATTGGTCGGGGGTGTGTATGTTGGAATCTTGTAGCTCTTTTTTAAGAACTAAACGAAAATACGTTTTTGGTCAAAATTTTATGACTATGTGTGATCGTTTTTCGTACTCGCTCAAATGTAATATTGAGCTGCAAGATAACATACTAATGTGCGCGCGCTATTTCGCACGAATGTACTGGTGCCGCTAATCAGTCCAGGGCAAAACTGTTAGGTCGGCGTTTATGTCTGAAGTAACTATGCGCTCTATCAAGGACAGTGTAAAGGACATATGTGTGGATAACATAAAAGATAAAGGACAAAGCCTTTCCGTTGGCCACTTAATTTACGAAATACTTTTTGTTGATTTCGTCCAAATCAGCTTGCTCTGCTTGCTCTTTCTTCTCTTTCGCCTCTTGTCCTTTAGATTGCAGGTCGGCATCCGAGAGCGCTGCAAGCTCTTTTGCTTTTGTATCTAAATATTCTTCTGTGTTGCGTGCTGGATCGTCCAATACTTCTTCCAAAAGTGCGTGCAACAACCAGCCCAAGCGTGGGCCTGGTTTCTCGCCTGTTACTTCCATCAAACGCTTGCCGTCTATTTTGAGCATAGCTACAGAAATTGGGTCGCGCAGTGCCTGGTCTATCATCGCTTGGTATTTGCGCAGGCGGAATGGCTGCTCTTTGGGGCGGCCGGTGCCTATGCGGTCACAAATACGCAGTTTCACCAAATCCTCTATATTTTCGCGTCCTACGTTGGCTATAATGCGCCGCACCGCAGAAAGAGTGACTTTGTCTGGGTCGGAGAAAAACATGTGCCAGCGCACCATTTTTGTGGCCTTTTCTACTGTTTCACGTGAAAATTTAAGGTCTCCTAAGGCTTTTTTGGCCATCCGGGCCCCAATAACGTCGTGGCCGTGGAACGTCCAGTCGCGTTTTTCGTCTGACCAGCGACGGCTGGCAGGCTTGCCTACGTCGTGAAACAGGGCTGCAAGCCGTATATCAAAGTCCCAACCTTTGTCGGCAGCATGCTGGAGCGAGCGCAGGTTATGCTCGAATACGTCAAAGCTGTGTGCCTGATTTTGTTCAACACCAATCCCCTGCTCTATGTCGGGCGCCATATATTGCAAAATACCCAACTCTCGGGCAAGTACTAAGGCTGCCATGGGTTGTGTAGAGCCTATGATTCGCACAAATTCATCGCGTACGCGTTCTTTTGATATCTTTCCGAGCTGGGTAGCACACTGCTGCATCGCAGTCTTTGTAGAGGCTTCTATGGCGAAATTAAGCTCTGCCGAAATGCGTACTGCCCGCAAAATACGCAGCGCATCTTCCTCGAAGCGGTCAATCGGGTCCCCTACGGCACGTATAAGCCCTGCATCAATGTCTTGTATGCCGCCATAAAGGTCTATAAGCTCCCCTGCGGTGTTGTAGGCAAGAGCATTGATGGTAAAGTCGCGGCGCTTAAGGTCGTCCTCTATTTTTTGGCTAAAAATAACGCTGTCTGGGCGGCGCGCGTCGCTATACTTCCCTTCTACGCGGTATGGAGTTGCCTCGACCACTTTGAGACTCTCGTCTTCCACGTCTTCGTTAACTATGCCGACCGTGCCAAATTCGTTGGTATAAAAGGTGTTTTCGAACAATCCTTGGATCTGTTCGGGTGTGGCGTTGGTGGCTACGTCCCAGTCTTTTGGCTTGCGACCAAGCAGCAAATCACGCACACATCCACCCACTATCCAGGCTTCAAAACCCGCGTTTTCGAAGGTTTTGGTTATTCGTGAAACCTCTGGAGGTATTTGGCTTGGGGACAGTTGCATGGCACAATCCTATCACGCGATGCCCTATCGCGCTTTCAAGCGCTCCCGTAGTGAAATGGATATCATGCCTGCCTTCGAAGCAGTTGTTCCAGGTTCGAATCCTGGCGGGAGCACAGAAGGTACAAACATTCCGCCTGCGCGGAATTTTGTGCTTCTGTGCTGGGCGGAGCGATGTCCTGCTAGCAAGCAGGACCGCGAGCCGGGGTCGAGAAAATTCTGAGCGACGGCGAAGAATTATTCGTGACCACAAAAAAGCAAAATGAACGAAAAGTTGCTTGTGACCGAATCCTGGCAGAATCCTGACCGAATTTAATTTTTTGTGCTATAGTATCGAACGTAAGAAGAAAGCGGCCATAGTTTAATGGTATGACGGCTCCTTGCCAAGGAGCAGACGGGAGTTCGATTCTCCCTGGCCGCACAAAGTAAGGACAGAGCAGGCAAACTGCTTTGCCTGCGTGGAGAATCGAAAGCCGGAATATGCCGCTTTAGCGGCTATGAGGCGGGGTCGCGAGTCCCGAAGGGAACTTGTGACCGATTCCCTCCCTAATCCGCACAAAGTAAGGACAGAACTAGAGACCCCCCTGTCTGTGACCGATTCCCCTCCCTACCCGCCCAAAAGGACAGTCTCAAAGGCGGGCAATAGAAATGTTGATAAATGGCACTAATCCCCTATTTCTGTGGATAACTCTGGGGAAATGTGTATTAAGGACATATCCTTGAGATGATCGATAGTGAGTCTTTAAGCCATTATATAGGCCAAATTGTTTCTAAGGTGACATATTGTCAGTTGTTTCATGTGAATCATGGCAAAGACAAAAAAGCGCGAAATAGGGGATATTGGCGAGGGGATTGCCTGCAGGTATCTGCAAAAGAAAGGTTTTGTGGTGTTGGAGCGTAACTATTGGAAGCCTTGGGGAGAAATCGACATTGTGGCTCAAAAAGGGGATACCTTCCGCTTTGTGGAGGTAAAATCCGTTTCACGTGAATCGTCCAGGTGGTTTTCACGCGAAACACTGCGCCCAGAGGAGAATATGCACCCCAAAAAGGTACAGAGGCTCCATCGGGCAATACAAACGTACTTGCTGGGTAAAAAAGTGCCAGATAGTGCTGTGTGGCAGATAGACTTGGCTTGTGTATATATCGACATGCAGGCTAAAAAGGGTAGGGTAGAGCTGTTCGAGAATATTGTCCTTTAAAGGACAGGCAGATTTTGCAGAGTTGTGGTAGAGTGATTTTGACCCGGGGCGTAGTATACCGGTAGTACACCTGCTTTGGGAGCAGGTAGACCGAGTCCGATTCTCGGCGCCCCGACAAAATAGTTCGCAATATACATTTCACGTGGAACGTCTAACTTTAGTAACAAGCCCCAGCAGCGAATATGCGCTGCTGGATTCTGGCGACCAACAAAAGCTCGAGCGGTATGGCGACGTAGTGCTTGCGCGCCCAGACCCTCAAGCTTTGTGGCAAAAAACACTTGGGGTGGGGGAGTGGGCAAAGGCGCAAGGGCGGTTTGAGCGACAAGGTAAGGATGGGGTGTGGGTCGCAGATAATTTGCCTAAGCAATGGCAAATTACATTTGGAGGTCTACAATTTTTAATCCGGCCAACGAGTTTTAAACATACAGGACTATTCCCCGAGCAGTTATCTAACTGGGAGTGGGTAGGGGAGGTCCTGCGCAGAAGCAAGGCTTCAGGAGAGCGGGAATTTCCTGCTGATAAATTCCCTCGCCTCGGCGCCGTCGCGCCTCAGACTCTCCCTCAACCTTCTTCTGCTTCGTCTCTCGATAATGTGCCTCTATCGCAGCCAAAAGTACTCAACCTCTTTGGGTATACGGGTGGGGCGACGCTCGCTGCTGCACAAGCGGGGGCGGTGGTAACACATGTAGACGCGTCTAAAACAGCGGTTGCATGGGCGCGCGAAAATGCAGAGGCGTCAAACTTGACAGATAAGCCAATTCGTTGGCTTATTGAAGATGTGTTGGTATTTGTAAAGCGCGAGATAAAACGGGGGAATCGCTACGACGGCATCATCATGGACCCACCAGCGTTCGGTCATGGCCCAAAAGATGAATTGTGGAAGATAGAAGAAGATTTGATAGAGCTTATAGGCCTGTGCGGCCAACTCTTGAGCGACAAGCCGCTTTTCTTTTTGATAAACGGTTATGCAGCAGGGTATTCGCCTTTGGCCTTTGCATACAACCTAGAGCAATTTCAAGCAAAATTTGGCGGAAAAATTGAGTATGGCGACCTGGCTATTGCGCAAGAAGCAGGGGACAGGGTTTTGCCGTGCGGCATCTTTGCGCGTTGGAAAGCTAACTAGCGATATTCACAACGTCGCTTGACGCCCTAGGGGGAATTAAGTACATTTTGAATATGGAACAAGCTTTCCACATGGTCCGCCGCGTCATTACACTGCACATATGCGGAGGCCTTGATGGTTGCTAAGTTCCTAAACTAACCAAAACAAATCACAAGGCCTCCGAATGGGGGCCTTGTTTGTTTTTGGATGAGTCGTTCTGTACGCAAAAGGAGTAAACAATGTCCGTAGTGTTCTTTACGTTGCCCGGCAATCCGCGCTCTGTGCAAATGTTGGAGATTATTTCCACGCTCAGGATGCAAGGTTGTGCGCCTGGGTTTGAGGTTGTGTGTTCTACCTCTGCGCCAACAGTGCCTGGCACTGGCGTTGGCTTGTTTGACCACTCACTTAGTTTGTCTCAAGCACGCCCGAGCGCCAGGCACTTGGGGATGTATGCGCCACGACTACTGAAAGACCGTTTGGGGGAAGAGATACTTTTGTCCCAAGGGTGGCCACAGTGGGTGCAAGGCTTGCCGTACGCTGTTGCGGTGGGTGAGGCGGCTGTGGGCGACGAAGTGGTGCAGAATCGGGCGCACTTCCTACTGCACACCTTTACCCAAGGTGCGGCGGTGAACGCAAGGAAGCCAGACCGGCTGCCGTGGGGGCAACCAGTGCAAACAATCCGCAACCCTATGTGCCGGTTTGACTGGCGGCTTCGGCGGGCGGGCTCTCGCACAGTCTTGATGGGTTCTTGCTAGATTTTTAGTGCGTATCTGCTGGTGCTGTAAAGCGCTGGTGGGTACGCACTTTATTTTTTTACTTCTACACAGAGGTTTCTTGACGCCTGTGTGTTGCTGCAGTAGGGTAGAGACATGCAGCAGTCGCGCAATTATTTCTTCTGGGCATTTTTTACCTTTACCAGAAGGGGTCTTGCGATATAAGTTAGTTTTTTACATAAAACACACGCAAGAGCCCCTTAGGGGGCTCTGTTTCGTTTTGGAGGTTGATGTAAGGATTTTTTAGATAAAGAAACTTTACACCCACCCCTAAAGCAGGCGCATGGTGTGCCGGTACTAGGATGACGGTGGGAGTTCTTGAAACAGTGAGGAGTGTTACATGCCTGCGCATACCCAAATTACGTACAATGGTATACGAGTGCCGACTCGAGAGGACGTGAAGCTCAGTTACGAGCAAGCCCAACAAGCGGGTGGGGACAAAAAGACCGGCGCTGAAGAAACGTCGAAGCAAGACAAGGAGTAGGGAAATGGCCGACAAGAAAAAGCCAACCCAAACCGGATGGTTTGCGGGCTGTACTGGGCAGGTGGCAGCGCCGAGTGTGCCGCTAAAAGCACCTGATGGTGTGGGATTTGTAAAGCGGGCAAACGAACCTTTGCCGCGGGGGTTTGTGGCACGTGGCTCTGATCGGATGCAGGAAGAAGAGGACTTACCGCAATAAAAGTCCGATAATTAATTTGGGCAAGGTCAATTTTGGGCGGGTCTGTGAATTTCCACAGCTCGTCCTTTTTTATTTTCTGCGTTTGACAAGCAAAAGGCTTTTTTATACAGTTCTCCGGATGACTCGTACCTTGTAGGGAGAAAATAATATGAGCAAATCTGCTCCAGGCGTCCTTCGGGGCGATCCAGATGATCCATTGCTTGCAATACAAATGACGCGTGGAGAAAACTGCAGAAATTGCTCGGTGGGGGATTGTAGTGGTTGCCCGGCAATACACACTATTACCGGCATACACAACGTCGAACCTGTGCACACCAAACGCACAACTGCTCAATAGAGTCCAAGTCCTGCCCCACTTTTGTGGTCGCGGGACTTTATTTTTTTAAGCCGTCCAACAATTTTTGCGTAAGCTCGGGGGCGAGTTGTGTATGAAAGTCCGCCACCTTTTGGGGCAAGTCTCCGGTCAAGAGTGCGATGATGCCGCCCTTACCCTCGGCAGCGAGGCTGCGGTCTATGTGGGCCACGGTGATGGCGCGTAAGTCGCGGGCAGCAGTGTTGCTTGCGTTTGTCGCGGTGGCTATCACCGCAAGCAAGGTGCCGTCTTGTTGGCGCACTACGCTGCCGCCCGATGCGCCTGACTGTGAGACAACCGTGCCACCCACAGACACCAAGTCCACTTGTTGGTCGTTGTCGTTAAAGGTAAACAAATTTTCGACCGTGGTAAACGATGAAGTGATATAGAGGTCTTTCTCTATGGTGGCGCTGTCCAAAAAGCCGGCTGGGTAGCCTGCCAACAACACAGGGGCGCCGCGGGATGGTCGGTTGGTAGTCATCTTTACAGCGGAAAGCTCGCCCATGGTGGCAGATTCGACCGGGCCGGTGATATACAAAAACGCGTAATCGTTTTCGCCGCTGCCGGTTGCGTGCTTCTCGCTTATTTTGTCGGCGTTCTCTGCCATCCATGCGGTCGAGAGGTACAAAAGCTTGGCATGGTATGCGGGCTTGGCGGGGCTGCCGGTGCGCACCGTGCACTGCACTTGGTCGGGGAGTGCGTTTTGCAAAAGTAAAAACTGCCCGACGTGCGCGTTGGTCAAAATGACGCCGCGACTGTCGACCACGATGCCGCTGCCGCTAATGGGCCCGCCGTTTTTGGATGAGCAAAAAATATTAACCAGCGCTGCGCGGGTTTTGGCATTTACATCCACACTTGTTTCGGGTGCGGGCGTGGCTTCTGTAGATGTAGGCGTTGCAGCAACTGCGGCTACTTGTGTGGGTGCGTCCGTTGGTGTGCTGGTTGCGAGGGTTGGCCTATCGTCGGCTACAGGGAAGACGCCTCCTGTCGTGGCGGGTATGGCGGACAGAGGTTCTTTAGTGGCCACGGTGGCAGGCGGCAAGGTGGTGGCTGGCGCGGCAAGCAGTGTCCCTGCGGCTATAACTGCTGCGGCTATGTAGGTGCCCAATAATACGCGAGACGACATATGGTGTAAGTATACCGAATATTTGTTGCAGAGGCAGGATACTATTGGTACTCTCAAAGGGTCTCAATCTATGCGGGAGTAGCCTCGACGTTTAGTCGGGGTCCCGACCAGGGCGTCGGGATTTATTTTGCGGGATTAGTTTATTGGTAAAACATCAGTTTTCCAAACTGAGGTGGGGAGTTCGATTCTCCCATCCCGCACAAAGTAAGGGTGAGCCAAGCAAACTGCTTTGCTTGGTGTGGAGAATCGAAGGCCGGAATATGCCGCTTCAGCGGCTATGAGGCGGGGTCGCGAGCTTTGACTTGTGACCGATTCTCCCATCCCGCACCACTACCGAGTCTTTTGTACAAGGTGTTTGTTCCTGTTCTCAAAAAAGTCTTGCAAACCTTCGTAGGTTTGGAGAGCCATATCTTGCAACACGAGCGAGCGGGTCGCCTCGTCCTGGAGCTGTGCTTCATAAATGTACGCGTACTCAACAAGTATGCTCGGTGCATCGGAGGTGTTATACGAGCCTACAGCTATCAAGTCCTGGCTCTCCACAATACCTGGCGCTTCTTTTGGCATGTCGCTTGGGCTGTAAGTTTGTGAGAGGCGTGCAAAAATTCGCTCGGCCACAGCCCGGGCTGTTTTACCGTTGGAGTACTGCGGGTCGGGGATGTACAGGGTAAAGCCGGTGTACTTGCCCGGGCTAGTAGCGTTTTTGCGAGGGTGGTCATTAAAGTGGATATGGATGCTCAGGTCTATATCATTTTCGTTTGCCCACTTGTGTATGCCATACAGGCGGAGCCCTACGTCGCTTGGTGCTGCGTTGTGTATCATCGCAGGGTCGTGTTTTACAAGTGCTCCTGTACCTATATGCTTGGCTGTCTCTACTTTTTGTTTTTGTGCGAAGGTGCCAATAGATTCCCAGTTGTCTGCAAAGTAGGCGAGCATTGCGCTGTCCCATCCGTCGCTATTTCGTGAGGTAAAGGTGTCGTAGCGGCGGTTAGCCTCTAGGAGTTTTGCCAGATGTGCCGACAACTCCAACGCCATCTCGCGCTCTTTGAGGTTGCGATACTCTGCGCCGCCATAAAAAGGCTCGTGCCCGGGCACCAAAAGAATGCGCACTGCTTTTTTGGTTTTGACCGCTCGGTCGTATTTGCGCTGCAAGTCGGCGACACTGCTGCCTGGTTTAAAAAATACCGCGGCAGACTGTTCTTGTTTTTGTACAAATGTTGCTATGTGGGTGTGTGCTAGGTACACGGCCAAGATGCCCATGCACAAACCCAGCAGGGCTGTGGCGCTATACGCTTCGAGTCTGCTTTTTTTCTTGCGCATACAGTCTGTATTGTAGCAACAAAAAATCGCCCCACCGTGGGGCGATTTTTTGTGACTCGTTGGAAACGAGCTCTTACTTAACAGCTTCTTTCAAAGCTTTTGCTGCTTGGAACTTAGGCACACGCATTGCAGGCACCTGCACGGTTTCGCCGGTGCGAGGGTTGCGGGCTGCACGAGCTGCGCGCATCTTGGTCTTGAAGATACCAAGACCTGCTATTGATACGTCCTCCTCTTTTTTAAGAGCAGATACGATAGTGTCGATAACGCACTCAACCGCACGTTCTGCGTCTGCTTTGGTTGTACCCAAAACACCTTGCACTTTCTCTGCTATGTCTTGCTTGTTCATAGTGTTGTTGCTTATTGATAACGGAGAGCCGATGTTTCTATCCGACCCAATTGGGGGTTCTTTCGCTTTCTGCCCTGTTTGGCCGGCCCCCTACAAGGAGGGAGGCGGTTATTTCAAGGCGAAAAAACCTATTGGCTAGTATAGCCTGCTTAAAAAACCACGCAATAGAGCCACGGGGATAGGATTTTTTTGACAAATAATAAAATTATTGTCGATTATCGAGCAAACTCTATGGAACGGGACTCGCGAATGACGGTAACTTTGATCTCGCCGGGGTATTTGAGCTCGTTTTCTATACGTAGTGCTATATTTCGGGCCACTTCGCGCGAGGCAAAGTCGCTCATTTCTTCGGGTTTTACAAAGACCCGCACCTCGCGGCCGGCCGAAATAGCGTAGCATTTCTCCACTCCGGGGAAGGAGTTCGCGATTTCCTCAATATCTGCAAGGCGTTTTAGGTAATTCTCGACACTGTCGCGGCGTGCGCCCGGGCGGCCACCAGAAATGGCGTCGGCCACCTGCACAATGACAGACTCCACCGTCTCATACGGATATTCCTCGTGGTGGGCCTGCATAGCTTTGACCACTTCTTCCGACACGCCAAACTTTTGCAGTATGCGGCGGCCAATTTCGACGTGGGTGCCCTGTACTTCGTGGTCGAGCGCCTTGCCTATGTCGTGCAACAAGGCTCCTGCGCGGGCCACTGCGGGGTTGGCGCCCAACTCTTCGGCCAACATGCCGGCAATATGCGCCATTTCTATGGAGTGCTGCAAGACCGACTGGCCATAGGATGTGCGGAAGTGGAGTCGGCCCAAAATCATCAGCAGCCGAGGGTCCAAGTTAAGCACCCCTGTCTCAAACGCTGCGGCATCGGCCTTTTCTTTGATTATTTTATTAATATCTGCCTTTGCTTTTTCTACTGTCTCTTCGATTTTCACAGGTTGGATGCGGCCGTCCAATATCAGATTCTCCAGCGCCATGCGGGCAACGGCGCGGCGCATAGGGTCAAACGATGACAGCACAATAGAGCCGGGGGTGTCATCGATGATGACCTCCACGCCGGTGGCACGCTCAAATGTTTTTATATTGCGGCCTTCTTTGCCGATTATTTTGCCCTTGAGCTCATCGTTGGGGATGGTGATGGCTGTGGCCATGGTGTCAGACGCCACCGAGTTGCCCAAGCGGTGTATTGCAGTAGTCAAAATTTCTTTTGCACGGCGCTCCAACTTCTCCATCCCGTCGCGCTCTAGTTTAGCTGCGCGCATCATCAAGTCTTCGTCCGACTGGCGCTCCAGCTCTTTATACAGCTGCGCCTGCGCCTCTTCGCGGGTCAGGCCGGCAACTTTTGCCAACTCGGTGGCACGCTCGCCCAGCAGCGCCTCGGCGCGCTCTTTGATTGCTTTTACGTCTTCAATGCGGCTTTTGACTGCGGCAATCTCTTGCTCGAGCTCTTGCTGTTTTGCATCAAGCGACTCTTCTCGTTTAAAAACGCGGTCTTCGGCACGGGTGATTTTGTCCTCTTTTTCCTTCAATTCACTCTCTGCAAGAGTGAGTTTTTGCTTGGCCTCTTCTTCGGCTGTGGCGGTTATCTTTTTGGCATCCTCGCGGGCGTCGAGCAAAATCTGCTTTATTTCCAACTCAATAGAGCCCTTGCGTGCCAAGAGCAAGAGCCAACGAAATACGTATCCGATAACGGCGCCTCCCAGTGCTGCAAGCCCAAGGAGTGTGAACAATAGTTTAAGTGACATAGCGTTTGGGGGTTACCCAACCGCCTTTGCCCAGCGTCGATGCTGTGATTAGCGTGCTGAAAGTGTGCGTACAGAAGTCACAGTGAGGTGCATAGAAGACAAAGAAGGAAGGGAAATACTAAAAGTTATAGGTAGGGTCTAAAACGGTATCGCACGGGAACATTCGTACGATACCAAGAAAAACCTCTTTCGGCAACCCACCCCTCACCGGTCGGTAAACTTGCACAAAAAGAGCTGTATTGATCCGCCTCTCTGCGTCCAAGGTGACTATAAAAATAGTTATGGTATAGTACGCAAGCACCTTAGTCTGCTGTGGATTAAGGACGGCAACTCTAGAAAGGACTTTGTTATGACGTCAGCTTTGTCTATTGTGGCAGACCGAACGCCTTCGATGCGTTCGGAATATGCCAGAGGAGTGCTTCCGCCGCCAATCACCCAAATGGACTTTCTTCCATCAAGGAGAAGCTCATTGAGCGGGCGACCAGTGGTCGCGAGAAGGACTGCCCACCTGTTCCTTTGGAACGGCTGGACGAGGCTCTCATGGACTATCGGCGGTACCTTTTCCTGAATCTGAAGTATCCAGGATTTCCGGTGGCGCCCTCGTATGATATCGACGAGGTGTGGCACCAACATATCCTTTTCACACGTCGGTACGGTGCTGATTGTGAAAAGATCTTCGGCGAAATGCGTCACCATATTCCGCATTTCGGCCGGCAAAAAAAGAATCCTGACGAGGATGTTCGCATTCTCGACAATACGCGCGAGCTCTGGCGAAGCGAGTTCGGATTCGTGCCCAAGAGTTATGAGGGAATGACGGCTCTCACTTCCGACAACGGATGGAGCGGCAACGTCGATCTTTCTGTTTAGTGGTTCCGTGCCTTAAGGCCTCGCCGTGTGCGGGGCCTTCACCATTTCGATTATATGCATATAGCCCTCTTTATCTACAATGTTCCAAGCTTTTTTATAGGAGTCACTACTCTTCTCTTTATCCCACTCTAATCGTTTTGGTTCATCTAGAACGTTGATATAAACGAACTGTAAAAGAGCATTTACTACAACGTGTATAGCAGTAGTCGGAGATTCGTCAGGGAAAAGTCTAGGAGAAACAACATCTTCGTTGAAGTTTGATGTGTTAAATGTCAAAAGGCGGTGAATCAATTCATGTGTAACTACATTTATAAACTCCCATTCATTAAAATTGCTCGGTATAATTACAGGGTCACTATGAGCTTGTCCAAAACCTACTGTGTATACAAGTATTTCTTTTTCTGTAAATTGAAATCCTAATAACTCAGTTAATTTCTGAATAACCTCAACAGCTTTTTCTCCCCATATCTTTTCGCGGCTAATACTTAATTCTCTAAGAAAATCAACAGAAGGGTATGGTTTTTCACCCATTATCTGCCCATACTCAGTTTTCCAGAGAGTTCCAGATAGTAGTCGACAATGGTTATCAAGGGCGGGTGCGTATCGAAATGTTATGATCGGTCTAATCATTTTTATTTGTGATTTTTAGCAAGTTGGTTTTCGATAACTATACACCAGGACTATTTTTTAGCGTTTGCGCTTTTGCTGCTGTGGAAGATTTCGTCCACCACGCCGTATTTTTTGGCTTCCTCGGCGCTCATAAAGTAGTCGCGTTCGACATCTGCCTCGATTTTAGAGAGGCTTTGCCCAGTTGCCTTGGATAGAATTTTATTCAAACGGTCGCGGGTAGCCACAATGTGCTTGGCGGTAATCTCGATGTCGGTTGCTTGGCCCTGCGCACCGCCCCACGGCTGGTGGATCATTACCTCGGCGTTGGGTAGGGCAAAGCGCTTGCCTTTGGTGCCACCTGCAAGGAGGATGGCTGCGCCCGATGCAGCAATACCTACACACACCGTTGCTACGTCTGGTTTGATGTGGTTCATGGTGTCGAGCATGGCAAGAGTTGCCGTTACCGAGCCACCAGGGGAGTTGATGTAGAGTTGGATGTCTTTTTTAGGATCTTCAGATGCTAAAAAGAGGAGTTGAGCGATGACGAGGTTTGCGGTGTGGTCCTCGATAGGGCCGCCAAGGAAAATAATGCGGTCTTTAAGCAGGCGTGAGTATATGTCGAATGCGCGTTCACCCATGGGGCTCTTTTCAATAACCATGGGCACGAGTTGATTTTGTATAGGATTATGTTGCATAGGAGCAATACTACCAAAAATACCCCTAATCGCAACGGATACATTGACTCTTTACATATAAATGGTATAATTAAAAAAGGTACTAGTTGCGCTATTGGCGCCAAATAGGGAGGCAGAGATGCCAGATTTGTCGACGTTGTTAGCCTACCTGCCAGACTTTTCGAGTTGGTGGCAGAGTTTGGTTGCGTTTGCGGGGGGTAATCTCTCGTGGGTGTTGGTTGCCCTGCTTATGGTGGGGTGGATTCTGCATATTTTGATCATTAAAAGTTTGGTGAAGCTGGTCTTCGGCACAGTGTGGTGGGGGATCAAGCAGCTGGCCTACTGGCTCATTTGGTGGCCCCTGTCCTGGATCGGGTATGGCATCTGGGCGGTACTTAAGTGGCTAGGGTCCCTGTTTGGCCGTGGCGTCAAAGCAAGTGGTCGCGGTGTTAAAGCTGTTGGCCGAAAAGGCAAAAATGCCTTTAAGCATCATCCGTGGTATGGGTTGGGGGGTATTCTTGTAGGAATAATGGTTCTACATGCGTATCTCCCTATTCAGTACTCGGAACGGGGTGTAGTAAACACTATGCTTCAATCACTGTTGACCCTCTACATCGTCGGTTGGGCATTTATCCTTATGTATCGGAAAATGTTTAATCGTCCCCGAACAGGGCACCGGGGCTGACTTTCGTCAGCCCCGGCTTTTTATTTCTCTATATTATTGTGGACGCTAGGCTTTTGGTGCTTATGCCTCGCCTTCAAGCAACTGCAATGTCTTTTCGTTGCGGAGCACGGTTTCAATATGGATACGCACCAGTTCGGGGCGTGCATCGGGGAAGTGCTCTATAGCGTGCTTCATCTCTTCGTCCACTCTGTCTTTGTCGGCCTCAATTTTTTCATCCTCTGCAAGTTTGTTGAGTGCGAGTTGGAGTTTTGCGCGTTTGCGCGCCTGCTCGCGGAACTCGTCTTTTACCTGGTCCTCAGTCTTTTGCATACGGGTGAGGTACTCGTCGAACGATAGGCCAAAGCGCTGCACATCCTCTTTCATCTGGCCAAGTATCTTCTCGAGCTCGCTGTCCACAAAAATAGCAGGCACAGCCACGTTTGTTTTTTCTAGCAATAGGTCGATTATTTTGCCACGGCGTGCCTCTTTGGCTTTTTGCTCTTTCTCCTGCTTCATATTTTCCTTGAGTTTGACCTTAAGGTCTGCCAAGTCGGCAAATTGGCCCAAAGACTGGGCAAAAGCGTCGTCGAGGGCAGGCAACACCGGCTCTGTAGGGGTTGCAGGCAGGGTTGGGTCGGTGGTGGCTGTAGGTTGTGTGGCGCGTGCTGCGCGGATTTTGTGTAAAGCTTCGTCCACCTCGGCATCAAGCACGTCGGGCACTGCCTCTATCTCGATCTTGCCGGCAAAGTTTTGCCAGCCGCCCGTAGGTACCTTGGGCAACTCGACCGTAGGGTAGAGGGTGAGTGTAACGGTAATGCCCACGGGGCCGCCGGTTGGTGGGTTGGTTATGCGGATGTCTGGGCGGCCAACAGGATCTATTTTTTGGCTATCAATAAGTACGGGGTAGAGGTCGCGCATGCATAGCTCGACTGCCTCTTCGAGCACGGCTACCTCGCCCACTTTCTTGAGCGCCAGGTCTGCGGGGACGTGGCCCTTGCGGAAGCCGGGCAGCTCTACCTCGGCGGCAATGTGCTTGAGCGCATCATCCTTATATGTAGCAATAACCTCGGCGGGGATTGCTCCGGCGAGCTCTACGGCACTCTCTGGCAAATCCTTACGGGTAAACGATTTTGCGACCTCCTCAAGTTGATTTTTCTGTGTCATTTGGAGAACAGTAGCAGTTTGAGCCTACTGTTGCAATGCTTCGGCGGCAGCCGCTGCTTGTTCGGTTTTAATCCGCTCGGCCTGGGTGACAAAAAAGTACACGCCACCCACAGCAAAGAGCAGAACGATTATGATCATTGCTGCAATGGGTCCAACAGGTTTTCGAGGAGACTCACTCATGCGCTAATCATAGCGCACAAATGGTTGTCCACAGGGCTTCACAAAAAATACGTCTCATAGGGTACGCAATTTTCTTGCTAGAAAATTGCTCAGTCCTCGCACCGTCGTGCTGTGGAGCCCCTTGAGACGTATTTTTTGTTCCGTTACTACTTTGCGAACTTTTGTTTGTAGAGCTCCAGGCTTTCTGCAAAAGCTGCTTGTGCAGCGTCTTTGCCTTTGACCCCGCCAATCTCGACTGGTGCTGGTTTACCTTTAAGTGCTTTGTAGGTCTCGAAAAAGTGCTGGATCTCTTTGATGGTGTGCTGGTTGATATCGCCCAAGTCTTGCACGTCGTCCCAGCGCTTGTCTTCTGTAGGTACGGCGATGATTTTATAGTCAGACTCGCCGCTGTCCATCATCTCCATCACCGCCACGGGGCGTGCGTTTACCAAGATGCCGGGCAATAGGGGAAAGGTGGTAAGTAGTACTACGTCCAGTGCGTCGCCGTCGTGCCAGAGAGTCTGTGGCACAAAGCCGTAGTCAAAGGGGTATGCGGCGGTCGAGTAGTTGGCGCGGTCGAGCTTAATCAAGCCCGTTTCTTTGTCTATTTCGTACTTATTGTTAGAGCCGCGTGGGATTTCGATAATAACGTTCATCTCCTTTGCTGTGCCCGGAGCTATATCGTGCCATAAATTCATATGCGTAAATTGTACTACGTTATTCTGTTACCTCTGTTGCAGGGGCGCCTGTCTCATCTTTTGGAGCATCTGGTGCGGCGTCAGCTATTTTTGCACCTTGGGTCGACTGGATGTCGATGCGCCAGCCGGTTAGTTTGGCTGCAAGGCGTACATTTTGCCCGCCGCGGCCAATGGCCAAACTCTGCTGGTCCTCGGCAACTTTGATGCTTGCTTTGTGCTCTGCTTCATCCAACACCACTTCGGTAATGCGCGCAGGCGAGAGGGCTTCTTCTATAAAGCGCTTTGGGTCTTCGGACCACTCGATGATGTCGATTTTCTCGCCACCAAGTTCGGAGGTTACGGTACTGACACGTACGCCGCGCTGGCCTACGAGCGAGCCAACTGGGTCGATGTGTGGGTCGGTCGAGGTGACGGCCACTTTGGAGCGGCTGCCAGCCTCGCGGGCAACAGCTTTAAATACCACAGTGCCGTGTGCCACTTCGGGTGCCTCAAGTTCAAAGAGTTTTGCCAAAAATTGCGGGTTAGCACGCGAAAGGCGTAGGTAGATGCCGCGTGGACTGTCTTCTACTTGCCACAGCAAGGCGCGCACGCGCTCGCCTTGGCGGTAGCGTTCGCCAGGGATTTGCTCGTCGTAGGGCAAGATGCCGGTTGCGCGGCCCAGGTCTATAAAGATGTTGCCGCGCTCCATGCGTTGCACGGTGCCCGACACTATTTCGCCTTGGCGTTTGCCAAACTCGGCCACTACCGAAACCTTTTCGGCCTCGCGGATTTTTTGGATAATAACCTGTTTTGCGGTTTGCGCAGCGATGCGGCCGTAGTCGTCTTTAGTTTCGAGTGGGAAGACAAGCTCGTCGCCAACTTTTGCGTCGCGCTTAATAAGCTTGGCGTCGGCAAGCAGTATGTGTTGCTCGGGGTTAAAGATAGGGAGTTTTTCTACCGCTTCTTCGCCTTCTGCTACCTCTGCTTCATCTTCGTCCTCATCGTCGGTAGGGAAGCGCACCGTAGTCTCGTCTACCACCTCCTTTACTTGCTGGAACTCGGTCGTGCCAGTGTCCATGTCGAGTTGCGCACGGATAATTTGCCCGCGCTTTGCGTATTCTTTTTTGTAGGCGGTTGCAAGTGCGGCTTCAATAGCCTCCAAGACTTTGGCGCGGGGTATGCCACGTTCGTCCTCGAGCTCGCCCAGCACAGAGTTCATTACTTTAAGGTCAAACATAATATAAATTCTTAATGAGTAGTGGGATTTAACAGGGTCTGAGATATATAGTCACTGGCGTTCTGTATATCTCTAGAACGAAAAAAACCACCCACTCGGGGCAGTTACCAGATGTGCACAGAATATCCCTTTTGTGGGCAGAAGTCAATGGATGCATAAAACAACCATTCTCTCTGTATATAGAAAAATAGAAAGGCGATGCTGGTGGAAGATTTCCAGCATCGCCTTGGTGTTTGGGGTGGACTTAACGCACCGGGCATGCCCGGACGCTTGAGTGTAGGTTCGTGATCGTGTGTGCACTGCCGGTTAGACAGGTGCCGTCGTGCCACAGCTTGTACTTGCGGTTCGATGCATCCGAGAATTCGATCTCGCCGCCCTCGATGGCAAAGCTGGAGACTCCTCGATGGACGGCTCCGCGCGCCAGCAGTAGGCTGCCCGGCTCGATGGTTTTGTCTCCCAAAAATCGTATGGAGACATCCGTGGCGTCGAAGTTGAATTCGATGCCCCCATAACATCCGGTGCCCACGCAGCGCACGTCGGGGGTGGTGTTGCCGGTGAACCGCTTCCCCGCGACCAGTTTGGTGGGGTCGGCGACGGCGCTTGTTGGCTTGTCTGTGGCACATCCTGCCAAAGCAAGCAGTGCCAGGGCGGCAATTTGCAGAACGTTCATGGAAAAGTCCTCCTGTTGTACTCTTTTTTAATTATACCACCTATATATACATAAGTCAATCTGCACCATTGAGTATAATCAGGCCATGGAAGATGTTACGGGAGACTCTCTGGAGGCACGTATTGCGTGGCATGTCGAAAAAATTCTCCTAACCCAAGACGCAGAAGGGATGATCCCTTCCTACATAACAGTCTCCGATTCTATAGACAGAAAGAAAGATATTGTGCGACAGTCTATGGCAAACATGGCGCTCATGTTTGCGCAACAACTTGTCCCAACGCTGGATATACAAAAGCAGATAAACTTGTCAGAGCGGTATGTGCAAGACAATCTTGAGTCGCAAACTCCCATTCAAAAACTCTACATCATGCTGTATACGGCGCTCGCAGAGGCATATGCAAAAAAAGAGGTGTCTATTGCACTAGTGCACCAAGCTCTTGTGCCCGATATGTTGTCGCATCCCATTGCCGTGGGTTTGTATTTGCGACTTTCGGGGCTGCTGCCCAAACCTCTGCCGCACACTACATACTTACAAGAGGTGCTGCGGTACAATCTTTGCTTGGCGCCAAGGCAGGGTCGTTTTTTTGATTATGCAGACACTCTGGTCTGGGCAAAAAGTGCGGCACCAGAGCTGGCTCAACAGGAGTATCAATATTTAGAAAGTTGCTACACTGCCGACGGCTGGTTTAAAGACCTACACACGGGGGTTCGTGCGTGGTCGTCTCCTGTGGGCAAGGTGTTTGAAGTGCTGGCCTACTATGCGGCCGATGCTGCGTTGGTCGAGCGGCTTTACACACGGCTGTTGCACGAGCGGGCCACAAGCCACTACGCAAAACAGACGCTGGGGAAGTACCACGAGCACATTCTTTCGCAACCAAACACACTATATATAGACGACGTGCATATGCATGTGCTGGTGGGGCTGTGCTACTTATTGGCCGACAAACAAAAAAACGTATGAACATCCGCGAGTTGCTCGAATTTCATACACGTTTTAAAACCCCCGGTGGGTTATTTGCGCAGTATGTATCCGCGGTGCGGGACACACACCTATTCTCGGGCGTTACGGCACAGGGGAACATAGCTACAACCGACACGCACAAAAAATTGATAGCACAAGCACAGAGGCAGAATATTCTACACCAAACAGTTGGCTATTCGCGGGCGCTCCAGCTGGCCCCGAATGTGCATTTTTATGATGTGGGTTTGCGGGCAATAGATGGGCGAGTGTTTGCACGAGGGACAGCCTTGTCTTTAGACGAGGCAGTTGCCAGGGCATTTGGCGAGCTGTACGAACGCGTGTCTATGCGGTTTGTGCCTGTTGGGCAACAGGTGGTGCATGCAAGCTACAAAAAATTACAGGAGCAAAAAGAGTCTGTGTTTCCTATCTTTGAGCTGGCACAAACAACCAAGAAGCAGAAAGAGACCTTTACTGATTTGGTGTGGGACGAGGACTCTGTTTTTGGATGGGTGCAAGCAACAAACATTTTTACACAGGCGCCTACGTGGGTGCCAGCACAACTTTTGCACTGGGGGTACAAGCGACAAAAGGGCGAGCCATTGCTAGGCGAGATGAATACCAATGGCCTTGGTGCTGGATATACATACGGCGAGGCTGTACTCAGCGGTGCGTCAGAGCTGTTGCAGCGACACAGCTTTTTTACCCATTGGTATGCAAAAAAAGCTCCACCAAAAATTGCATTGCATAGCGTGTTGCAAAGCCCGCTGGCACAGCAGGGCACAAAAACACTATTGCGCGCAGTGTCTGCATACGACTTCACTGCTCACTTGCTGGACTGTACATTAGTAGACGGTACGCCGTCGGTTGCTGCAGTGCTTACCAAGCCGGGGTTGGGCTGGTTTGTGGGTATGGCCACAAAAGTGGACTACTGCGGGGCTGTGGAGCGTGCAGTGTGCGAAGCCTTGTCTGTATATACCTGGGCGATGGATGGTGCTAACAACACACAAGCACCTGTATTGAGTGAAACAACACTCACCGCTGGTTTTTGTGATCGCTCTATCACAGACGTTAAGCGTATACACGCATGGTCTCAAGCGCATATAGCAAAAAATGGCGAGCTCTTTTTGGCAGGCAGGGAAGTGTTGTTTGATGATTTGCTAAAAAAGAAGGCAAACCATCCAGTGGATGTGCTTAAGGTTTTGGCAAAGGGGCAGCTGTGCGTGGTGCAAGCAAAGCAGCCGTACCTAGACGAGGTAGGCTTCCACTCTGTGCGCTTACTTGCACCAGGGTTGTACAAACTCGCACTCCACGAACGCTTCTCGACCCCGGTGCTTGGTGGGGTGGAACCAACAAACACGTACCCGCACCCTTTCCCATAAAAGTTTTTGTCCGTGATACAATTTTCGTATGCTTACGTGGATACGTCGAACACTTTTTACCTGGTCTGCAGCACTTTTTCTAATTATTGGACTATTGGTGGGCGGGGTGGGGGCGGCGTCGGTTATTTACCTAACCCCACTTAAGTGGATGAACTTTGTTGAGCCAACAATGCACGATGTCGACCCTGTTGCTTTTTGGGAGGACTATCAAAAAAACCCTGATGCATACTTGCTGTTGGATGTGCGGAGCAAAAGAGAGTATGATATTGCCCATGCGCAGGGCTCTATAAGCGAACCTATAGCAAACTTATTTGACGACCGTACCGTATTGCCTAAAAAGGGCAAAAAAATAGTACTTATTTGCTCGACGGGGCGCCTGGCCGGGGTTGCCTACGGCTACTTAGAGCGAGAAGGATTCCAAAACCTGCTGCGTATCGAGGGTGGGCTAAACCACTGGGCAGATGCGGGGCTTCCAGTGGTGGGGGATACAGAGCGCATTCCGGCACAAGACTAAGGTGGGGATAGTTGGGTGTTCAATAGTAGCCAGCCTGCTACACTAAACAATATATGAGAAGCCTACTACAACTATCACTCCGATTTGTTTCACTCAGTGCGCTTACAGCACTTGTCTTTTTTGGTGGATTGGTTGCGAGGTTTACACAGTCTGACCCACAAGAACAGGAAAAACTGGCAAAAGATTTTGGGCTCAATACAGCTCATGCAGACTTCCCCAGTACAAACACATCAGCTGAAGGTGTTGGTGCTGGCGGGGGTGAAGGTGATGCGTGTGAATCAGATTCTCCAGAAGGTGCTGGTGATAGCGAAAGTCCTTGTTAACCTGATAATATTTATGGGAAAACGTTACACTCTACTACTGCTCGCCTTAATACTTTCAGGGGCTGTTGTTTTCGGGTATATATACTACATGCGATTTTACATGCCTCAACAAAGCAACACATATCAAGCTGATGCTAGGGCTGCGTACGATACGTTTGTGTCGGGAGACTATGCGGCTTCCATTAATAACCTGCCGACCCTTATTGCTCAGGCGCCAAATAAATCAGAATTTGGACGGCTCAAAATCCTACTTGGGGTGAGTTATTGGTTTAGAAACCAAAGCGGTGACCGCACCCAAGCAATCAAAACCTTAAAAGAAGTAGTGAACGACTACTCAATACCTGCTGCGTGGCGCGCCCAGGCGCTCAACAGTATTGCCCGTTTTGTAAACGACTCGAGTCTATCCTTCTACCAAATTCACTTTAGCGAAGCTCCATATAATGCCTTTGTGCCAGCAGAAGGTACCGAGGCGCAAAAAGTCAGCGCTGCATACCTTGCGTTGCTTAAATACTCAGACGATACATACCCAACGTCGTGGGCAGAATATTCAATTGCGCATCAGTACGCATCTTTAAGTGTAAGTAATCCCACTGCTGCGGATCCGAAAGAAACCGCAGAGATGATGATGAAATATGTGAAAGATGGGGATTCTCGCCACGATGAGTCGATTTATTCACCATCAATTCTTGTCCATGGATATTACCACAGAGCTGTATCGTTGGGTCGTATTTCTTTCTTGCTCGGATCACCCGCAGAATCAGTAAAAGAGGCAGAAGATGCCTATGCTCTGGTTTTTGATACTGCTAAAGCGACAGGACAAGATAAAAACCCATCTATAATTATTTGGCGCGCTCGTTTTTATAATGCAAATCTTGTTTCATCTCAATTGAATAGAGAAGAGGATATACGTGCTATTCTCCAGCCTTTTGCAGATGCTGATCCTTTGTCAGAGGAGTTGCGTTTTTTTGCAAACCTAAAGAACGTTCCTGATACTAATTTCAATAAAATGGTAGCAATCAAGCTGGCTAAAATTTCCCCAGAGTTTAGAGTTTTTTTAGATAAACTTGGGATAGTCGTAAATTAAGGTCGCGGTGTTTTTAAGGGTATAAATACTCTAAATTTTGGGTTTTCTTGCGTAAGGTTTGTGGTTTGCACAACATCTGCCTGAAGTTTGCCTTTAAAAATACGCCCAACTCTTTCGTGAAGTCTAGTTATGGCGGTTTCAGATAATAGTTTTTTAACTTCAAGTCTCACAATGATGTGATCGTGTCGATCTTGTTCGATCTGAAAGCGCCTCACAAAAGAAATATAAGGAGGTCTGTTAAAAAATCTTAAAATTGGGACTATAGACAGACGCTCTCCGGTGCTAAAAGTAACCACGTCGGTGGTGCGCTCCAGTACTTTAAATAAAGGAAAGTGATTGCCGCATGTGCACAGAGAGTTAGAAACGAACACTCCCCAGTCACCTGGTTGGTATCGGATAAGTGGCATAACGGTGTTGTCCAGACAGGTTACGGTAATTAATCCCGCTTCGCCTTCTTTTACGGGCCGATTGTGTTCATCAAGGAGCTCTAAAATTATTCGGTCTGATAATGCATGATAGGCGTCCTTAACGTTTACGCACTCTATTGCACAGGGTCCTGTTTCTTGTGCGCCGTAGAAAGAAAATATTTGAGAGTGGAAGTACTGCGTTGTGGTGTCACGAACGTGTGGAGGTAGCGGAGAGCCAACTGTAATAATAAAAGGTATATGGGGTCGATCGCCAATATCTCTAAAAGAGTCTACCAGGGAAATTAATTCGTTAGGACTGGTAAAAAGGACTAGATTTTGCGTTTGAGCAATAATTAAACTTAGCTCTATAGTTTTTTTACGACGGTCACTGCTGTGGTTGGGGATATGGAAGTCCGGTTGAGCAAACCATTTAAAAGCATGCTTGTCGGCTGTCATAAACATATTGTAGTGGAGGCAAAATTTATGATTCAGATTTGCGCTAAGTAAAAAACCTCTTTTTTCGAGTTGTATTAATAAACTTGCTAATACGTTTAAGATTAGAATTGTTTTATTTAAACCCCACACGACAGGGGTGCCTGTCGTACTGCCGCTGGAGCTGCGCCACAGTAATGAGGGGTCGTTAGCCTCTAGTAGTAGAAGGTCCTTTTTTTCTACATCCACAATATTGTTGCGGGTGATAGGTGGGATAGTTTGTAAGTCATCAAAAGTAGCAATACGTTTCCAAGCAACTTTCTTTTGCAGAAAGTAATTGTTCCACCACCTTGTCTGTGCGGCTAACACAAGCACTTCTCTTAAGCGAAGAAGTTGTATTTTTTTGACAAATTCAAACTCTTCTTTTTGGAGTTGTTTAATTGTTTCTATTTCTGCACGTAGTAAATTTTTATATAATTCAGTTTTTTTAGTAGTGGTAGTTGTGAAAAAATCTTTTGGAAGTAGTTTTGCGTACCGTGAAAGAGTTTTTTTGAACAATACCACTTGAAGATATTCAAAAACACGGCCCATAGAGATAAGTTTAGGATATATAAAGCAGTTCTACAAATCTAAAACATATCACGGTCCGTGCCCTGTGTGATTAAGAAATGGCTAGTGTACACTGTGACCATTGCAGGCATTTTATGATAAACGTCGGAACAATTAAAAAAGATTTCCCTATCTTTAAAAACTATAAAGATACACATGGACAAAGTCTTGTGTATTTGGACTCTGCGGCATCGTCGCAAACCCCACAGCAAGTGGTGGAGGCTATGAATGATTATTACTTTAACTACCGAGCAAATGTTCACCGTGGGCCGCATGCGCTCAGCGTGGAGGCAACACATGCCTATGAACAGGCACGTGCTACGGTGGCTAAGTTTATTCATGCAGAGACAAAGGAGATGGTGTTTACTCCCGGTGCTACTTTGGGGTTAAACATGCTCGTGCTGATGCTTGAAAAGTTTTTAAATCTTACACCGCACGACGGCATTGTTGTTAGTGTTTCAGAACACCATTCAAACTTTATTCCATTCCAAGAGTTAGCTAAGCGGACAAAAGCAAAGATGCAACTCATTCCTCTGAAGGGTACAGAGTTAGATTATGATGTTGCACAAAATCTAATAAGTTCAAAAACCAAAATTGTAGCCATACCTTTGGCAAGTAATGTTTTGGGCACAATATATGATGTCCAGAGGATTATACGACAAGCAAAAGAGTGTGGTGCAGTAACTATAGTTGATGCAACTACTGCGATAGGGCATGTGGACGTGAATGTACAAACACTAGGCTGCGATTTTTTATTTTTTTCAGGTCACAAAATGCTCGGTCCTACAGGCATAGGAGGTTTGTACGGCAAAAAAGACATATTTGCTAAATTGCAGCCAATTTTTAGTGGTGGCGGAGCTATCAAGAGTGTTTCGCCAGAAGAAACGATATATCGAGATTCTCCTATGTGTTTTGAGGCGGGTACACCAAATATTGCGGGGGCGATCGGCTTGGCCGCAGCCGTAGAATACATAGAGTCTTTAGGGATTGAGTCTATTTCGTCTCATGTGCAAGATTTAGTGCAATATTGCACAGAGTCTCTGAGTCGTATACCAGAAATTACAATTGTTTCTGAAAAGAATGAGCAAAAAAATATCGGTATAGTGTCTTTTGTTGTGAGGGACGTTACGTCGATGCAAGTAACTCAAGCCTTGGGCAAGCAGCACATTTCCAGTAGAGGAGGGTATCATTGCGCTATGCCATTGGTCAAAACAATAGATACTGCTGGTGTGTGTCGGGCTAGTTTTTATGTGTATAACGAAAGATCTGATGTTGATAGGTTGGTGGCTGTGTTAAAAAACATACTGTATCCAAACGAAAGTTTAGGTGAAAATAAAAAACAAAACTGGAGAAATTTATTTGTAAGAAAAAGTTAAATCGCCGGTCGCACATGGGTGCGCCGGCGATTTCGTGCCATGTTCAGCCGATCTTGGACTGACATAGTGGTTTGGTTACCGAGAATTGCCCGTTGCGAGAAATCGCTCGCCCGAGAGGGCCACCATCTGGCCCTATGGTAACCTGGTACGTTTGTTCGTTGCTCGGATCCGCTGTGCCGTGGTCGAATGAAAGCCAGCGGTCCATCTGAGTGATGGGACGGTTTCCCCGGTCTATCATTGACCGGGCGACTTCATTGAAAGGTTTTCCGCTTAATGCCGCATTGTACGGGTCGATCGAGCGCTTGAAGTAGAGCCGAACGGTGCCGTTTTCTTCAAACGACATCAAGACGGAACCTCGACCAGGAACGGTGGATGGGCTCATTGTCGCCACTCCGGGCGGGGCGCGCTCTTCTCCGAGCAGTGCAAAGCACTGCTTCCCCTTGGGGATCGGTGTGTACTGCTGCGCCCAAGAGAGGCTCGGGAGCAACAGCATGCTAAGTGCGAACAAAATACGCATGTACTTTCTCCTTGCTATGTTACTCACGCCTTCCCAAATGGGAAAATGTGCCGTGTTACAACTGGCTTTATTATATACCTTTATTGTGTAAAAGTCAACCCCCTCACTGTATTAACTATATACTTGTGTAAGCATTTATACAGTTTTTATAGTGGAAGCCCTGCAAATAACATATTTGCAGGGCTTTTGTGCGCATGGGCGAGCTACTCGATACAAAGGCCAGTTGCCGTTACGTATCCTAGCAATTGTACTGAAAGTGCCATTTCCCATCGGCCGTCCGGAATTTGATGCAGGGTGCCGATTACAAACGCATTGTCGTTCTTTCGATTGAAGGTAAATTGCTTACCTCCATTCGGTAAATCTTCCACGACAATTGGGACTGAGTATACGTACCCAGAGCCGCTTTCTGGTGGGCTATGGAATGCCTCTATGCCTGGCTTGGAGTAGTATCGCTTCTGGAGCAGATCAACAAGACCTGCTCCAGTGTTGCGCTCGTGCCGCTTGCTTGGGTCGTCTGTGATTGTCCAGGCCGCCCGACACTGTTTCGGCACTTCCTTTGACTGCGCTACAAGTGTGGAAGGGGATAGCGCAGTGAGAGCCGCCAACAAGAACACTTTAATCATTGGATACCTCGACTGGTATGTGGTCCTATGCCGCCCAAGGCGGGAAGGAACGGGTTGCAACTAAAGGTTACTTGACACTTTTATTATATAAAAGTCAATACCTCTTGGATGTTGGGTCGCTACAAAATACTTGACAAAATTTGCTTAACATGCTAAGATAGTATGTATTGGTGGCCCAAGGTGGGACGCACCGAAACATCCAATGGAGGTTGTTATGCGTAATATCGGACGTTTCTTTGTAATCATGATCGCGCTTGCCGGCCCCGCACTCGGCCAGGAGCTGAGCTTCGACGAGCGGGCGGCCTGCCAGAAGGACCTCGTCTGCGACGCGGCGCTCAACCGCGCCAAGGTGGCGGAAGTCACGCTGAAGCAGGCGCGCATCGACGGGCTCCGTGTCGGGTCGTACACCGACCAGAACATGGGGCTCGACGCGGCGAACGCCGCAGACTATGCCAAGGGCCTGGCGCAGGTCCTTACGCAGAGCCTGTCCTCGAAGTCCGGATGATTCCGGCACAAGACCCAACGTTGCACTCGCGGCGTTGGGTCTTCTCATTTGTAGTTTTCCACTTTTTGTTGCTGATATATAGCGTACACTAGGTAGTGTGATGCGCCGCCGCACATACGCTTTCTTATTTTTGTTTGCCCTATGTCTTTTGGTGGTAGTTTGGTGGGTTGCGCCGCCTTCGTTTCAAAAGTTTGTGGCCAGTTTTGTATATACTCACTCACCAACGGCTGCGTACTACCTCAATCACTCAGATGCCGCGTTGGCGGCGCAACTAGGCAACTACTACTTTGGCGGTGGGGAATACAACTTGCGCAAAGCTGCCGCGTCATATGAACTGGCGCTGCAGCTGGACCCGGCGACGCAATTGGTGCGCTACCAGCTGGCGCGTATCTATTTTGTGGACGGCCAGCTTGATAGAGCGCTCGCACATATCAATGCAGAATTAATTTTGTTCCCCTACAACCCACGCTCCCTATATGTGCGCGGGCTTACGTATATAAGTCTAAACAACCTGTCTGCAGCGGAGGAGGATTTTAGAAATTTTGTTGCTTGGGCGCCTGCAGAGTGGGGTGGATACAACGATTTGGCATTCGTATTAGCCAAAGAGGGCAAGTACACAGAATCAGAAGCTGTTATCCAAGATGCTTTTATAAAAGTACCGGAGGCAAAAGATATCCCCTGGTTGTGGAATTCTTTGGGGTTGGCGCAATTAAACAGGTTACACTATGTAGACGCGGAAGCTTCTTTTACACAAGCTCTTGCGTTGGCTCGCGAGGTGACCCCAAAACAATGGCACCGAGCATATTCGGGCAACGACCCAGCCTCGATAGAGGCAAGCATCAAAGCTTTCCAAGCTGCAATAGAGGCAAATTTATCTCTAGCTCAAGCAAAGAAGTAGTATATGACAAAATTTAATACATATTTGCAGCGCAGTAAAAAAGTTTTCCTGCAAATAGTACGCCCCTCTGTTTTGATAAAAAAGCCACAGTTTATGGCGGCGGGGGCTACTGTTGCCTTTTGTTTAGTTTTTGCAGGTGCGTTTGTATCAGAACGTGCTTCTGTGGTGAGTTTGGCTCCTGAGCAAATTGGCCTAGGGCAGGGGGTTGCTGCATGTTTTGGTAGTTTAGGGCCTAGTTGTGATGGGTCTGGGCGCAACAACCTATCTTTTTCTTGGAACGAAACAGCGGCATCTGGTCATTCACCTAGTTGTGAAAGTAACGGCGACAGTAGCCTTCGGATAAACTTGCACGACGGTGGGGGCAACTTCGTACAATCTCTCGGTTCCAGCGTACCTTGTTCGGGGTCGTCGTCTTTTTCAAGCCTTCTCACCGGAGGTGCTGGGTACCAGATTTGGGTATTGGGCAATAACTCTGGCTATACATACGAACGATACTCCTTTACTGCGGTCAGTTGTGCGCCGCCGGCAAACCAACCAGCCGCTCAAGTAAGCGGGAACCTCTCTGTCTATCCAAGCAGCCCTTGTGTCGCTGCTCCGGGTGCAACTACTTGCCAAGCGACGGTAAGCTGGAGTACACAAAATGCCCAATATTCAGTTGTGCAAGCGGCGGGTACCTCTTGGTGGCAAGGAGGGGCAAATATCCACGGCCCTGTCGCAGATTCTAATGGTAATTTAGTGTACAACTTGCCAATAGGAGAATATATATTCTCTGTATCTGGATATGATGGTGCAAGTTGGGGTACACCATTGAGTCAGCGTACGTACTACGTTGTACCAGCTCCGGTTGCAATAACCTGGACCCCTTACTGTACTGGCGGCAGCGACCCCAACGGCAACAACTGGCAATGGTGGCAGTACAGCAACACCAGCCCAGTACAGTACCAGTACTTGCGCGCAGGGGATGGCGCATGTGCGCCGCCAGCAGCTGGTAATCCATCAGTGTATGCGGCGTGTGATGGAAGTGGTACTGGCGTTACGCTCTCATGGAGCCCTGTCTCTGGCGCTACCTATTATCCGCGAGTAAGCGCTAACCTTTCTTCGTGTCCTGCTGGGTGGACACATTGGGAATACGGTTGTTACAAAGATAATATTGCAGAAACCTACGCTTACCTTTCGGGCATCACTCCTGGTGTTACCTATTCTACTTGGGTGCACACTAATGTAGGCGGTACAGTAAATTGGACAGCAAACATGTCATCGTTTTCTTGTACGGCACTCACAGCCCCTACAATGACCGCCTCTTGTAACGCTGGAGGAACATCCGCAGTCCTTTCATGGTCAACGCCAGCTGGTGCTACCAAATTCTATCCACGCTACTACAGACCAACTACAGAGAGCTGCGCAAGCGGATGGACGTCATGGAGTGCGGATCCCCGTGTTTGCTATATAGACAACTACTCTGGCACATCCATAACTGTACCCACCACCCCAAACGCTTTGTATAGCGCGTGGGTGCACCCCGGGGACCCTGTAAACTGGAATGTTTCTGGTAATACACCTGTTTTTTCTTGTGGAGGTACCCCAGACCTCACGGTCTCGGGCATCACCCCTACTAGTGCAGTTGCAGGCACCCCCACCACCTTCTCTGCCACAGTCACCAACACAGGAGGTGGCTCTACCAACATTGGCTTCCAAAACTTCTACCAAGTACGCAGCAACACCACAGCCACTGCTCCACATAACATCTTTACCAAACTCTTTAACATCGCCCACGCTGCAGAGGTCATCACCGACCTAGCTGCTTCCAACATGTCTGCCTTGACTGCGTGGGGTAGTGGCATAGCTACCCAGTCCTACACCTTCCCTGCAGCTGGCACCTACGGCATCCGCGTCTGTGCCGACAAATCCTATAGCGGCGACACCGTAGGTGTCATTGCCGAGTCAAACGAAGCAAACAACTGTGGTGGATGGACCGATGTGAATGTGACGGCAGCCTGCACCGTTGGAGCTGCTTGTAGTGTTTCAAATGCCTGCAACTATGCCACTGGTACTTACGACTCGGGCTGCAATTGCTCGGCAACGGTGCCACCTGTGCCTGCCACCTACGGCAACTCATGCACTTCCGGCGCAAACGTCTGTGGCCAAACAAGTTCTGGTACGGTGATGTGCAACGGCTCCTGTAGTGTCGCAGCACCATCAGACACGCAATGTTTGCCAACTATTTCTCTTAGTGCCGACCCAACGCGTGTGCGTAAAGATACGTCCACCAAACTCGACTGGTCTACTACCGACGCAATCTCATGTTCCGTAACCGGACAAAACGGATTCTCTAGTACGGCACTCTCTGGCGCTGATGTAGACTCTGGTCCCCTGGATGCGCAGACTACCTTCACCCTCACCTGTACCAATGCCTACGGGTCTAACTCTGCAAGCGCAGTGGTGAACTTGCTTCCAAGTTATATCGAACAGTAGTTTTATCCCGTGCAAGGTGTGCCGCCAAGGCGGTATACTAATGAGTGATGTACGCAGAAGAAGAGCGGTTGCGAGATTTTTTACTCGACGCGGGGCTGCTGTCTCGCTCGCAGTTGGATGCTGCACTGCGGCTAGCAGAGACGTCGGGCACACCGCTCTCGCGGGTGCTGGTCGAGACGGGTGCGCTGGGCGAGGATGAGGTGCGGCGCGCGATGGCGCGTGGTCTCGGACTACCCTTTGTGCGCTTTACTCCAAACGAAATTGCGCACGATGCCCTGGCTATGGTGCCCGAGCCACTTGCCCGGAGGCACAGTTTGGTTGCCTTGGCGCTTCGCGGCGAGGTGCTTGAGGTGGCGCTGCTTGATATTGCCGACTTGTCTGCGCTCGAACAGCTGCATTTACATACAAAATACAAAATCGCGCCTCGCCTGACCGACCGCGAGTCTATGACCCGCGCGCTTTTGCACTACCAGCGGCACCTCAAAGAACAGTTTGGCGCACATATTGCCCGTGATGCAGCCGCTGTGGCGGCTGACGCAGCGACGCCTGGCGTGCTTGCCGAGCGTCTGCATACTCGCTCCGCGGTGGATGCGCTTATTGGCCACGCGCTATACCAAGGCGCGAGCGCCGTCCACCTAGAGCCGCGCGAACAAGGGCTCCTACTTCGTTACCGGATAGGGACGACGCTCTATGATGCTATGCAATTACCCAAGGCCGCATTTGCGGGCATTGCGGCGCGGCTCAAACAGCTGGCCCAGTTGTCGCTCAGCACAACACTGCCTCAAGAGGGGAGGTTCCGCGTAGCGGTGGGCGATGCAGAGGTTTCGGTACGTGTCTCCACGGTGCCTGTTGTGGTCGGCGGTGCCTCGGGGGAAAAGGTGGTGTTGCAGCTGGTGTCCGAGCAGGGAGGTCGTCGGGGCTTTACGTTGGAGTCGCTAGGGCTCCACACGCAAGCACGCGACGAGTTGCACCAAGCGCTGTCGCTTAAGTCTGGGTTGGTGTTGGTGGCGGGCCAGCGGCAGTCGGGCAAAACCACCTTGTTGTACACGCTGCTCGACATGCTTGGCGGCCGCGGGGCAAGTATTGCCTCAGTGGAAGACCCTATAGAGATGTATCTTCCCTTTGTAACACAAACAGCTGTTGCGCCTGAGATGGGGCTTACATTTGGGGTGGCGTTGCGCGCGGCGCTGCGCCAAGACCCGGACGTGGTGATGGTTTCCAACTTGCACGATGCCGACACGGCGCTGCTTGCCGCCGAGGCGGCAAATCGTGGTGTGCTGGTGTTGGCGGCAATAGAGGCGTCGTCTGCTGCTGCAGGTTTGGAGCGTTTGTTGACGCTTGGTGTGCCGCCGCTGTTGCTTGCCTCTGCGCTACGCTGCGTTGTGGGTACCGCGGTGGTGCCCAAACTTTGCCCAAACAACGAACAACACAGGCTGGGCCGCGCACAAATGGATGCAATAAGTACGCATGCCGACTTGGGCCAGGTGCTCGCTATTTTAAAATCAGAAAACAAAATCGACAGCCAAGCACTATGGAAGGATGTCGCGTTTTTTACTGCAAAATCATGTGGTCAGTGCAAAGGCGGCTACAGCGGCGCGCTGGGGCTACAAGAAGTGTGGCCAACTTCCGCTGTGCTCAAGGAGCTTATCTTGCGCGAAGCTGATGCAGCGCTTTTCCAAGAGGCAGCAAAAGAGTCCGGGCTATTTTCGCTGGTGGGGGATGGGGTGGTCAAGGCTGCGCAAGGCTTAACCAGTATAGACGAGGTGCTCAAAGTGGCAGGACAGGACTAGAGACGGTATAGTTGCTACATGAAAAAGAAGTTGCTCGTGGGTAACTGGAAGATGTATATCGAGAAGCCAGAGGAAGCGAAGCGTTTTATAGCGGCATGTAAACGCAAGGCGCAAAATATCTCTGGCGTTGATGTAGTGCTTGCGCCGTCGTTTACGCTCCTGCCGACGCTTGCAGCCGCTGCGGGGAGCCGCATAAAAATTGCCGGGCAAACCGTGTCGCCTTTTGATGATGCACAACATACCGGCGAGGTTTCCGCGGTGATGCTCAAGGCTGCAGGGGCTGCTTGGGTTATTGTGGGCCACTCAGAGCGCCGCGCTACCGAAGGTGCGCTAGTGCCGGCGCAGGTTGCCGCAGCACACAATGCTGGGCTTATGGTGGTCTTGTGTGTGGGCGAAACAGAGCGCGACCCGTCGGGTGCCCATTTTTCTGTGGTGGCGGGGCAACTTGCGCAGGCGCTTATGGGCGCAAATGGCAAACCCGCTGCAGCCAAGGTTGTGGTGGCTTACGAACCCGTATGGGCTATTGGCAAAGATGCGTCCGAAGCATTGCCTCCTGCCGAGTTGCGCGAAATGGTAATTTTTATACGCAAAACTCTTGCAGACCTCTTGGGGCGTGCGGTGGGCATCAAAATACCGATACTCTATGGCGGCTCGGTGGATGCGCATAATGCGCCGGGGCTGCTTGCCGAGGGAGATATTTCCGGATTTTTGGTGGGGCGGGCGAGTACAGAAGTTACTTCATTCATAGAATTGATGCGTATATGCAAGAAATAAAAAGTGTTGTTGATGTGGACGTTTCGGGTAAGCGGGTGCTGCTTCGTGCCGACTGCAATGTGCCGCTAGCTGGAGGCAAAGTGGTAGACGATGCGCGCATCAAGGCCGTGGTGCCCACGGTGCAACTTTTGCTAGAGCGCGGTGCTGCAAAAATTATCGTGCTTACCCACGTGGGTAGGCCAAGCGGCGCAGACGACTCTTTGCGTGTGGCGCCGGTGTTGGCGCGTTTGCGCGAGCTAGTATCGTCTCCCAACATAGAGATGCTCGAGAACTTGCGTTTTGACCCGCGCGAAGAGGCAAACGACCTAGCCTTTGCACAAGAGCTTGCTGCACAGGGCGACGTATATATAAACGACGCCTTCGCCAACTCGCACCGCGCACATGCGTCTATGGTGTTGTTGCCTACACTTTTGCCCAGCGCCGCTGGCTTGCGACTGCTCGACGAAGTGGCTCACCTAACCCAGGCGCTCACGCCGCCGCAGGGCGCTATTGCGGTGGTTGGGGGTGCAAAATTTGAAACAAAAATACCCTTGTTTACTAAATTGATGGCTGTGTACGGAGAATTGTTGCTGGGTGGCGCTTTGGCCAACGACATGCTCAAGGCTCGCGGCTTCCCTGTGGGCGGGTCCTTTGTCTCGGACAATGCGGTGCCCACAGAGTTGGCGGCAGACCAGCGCATCACACTGCCTACTGATTTAATTGTGAGCGATGTGGCACACAAGGCCGAGCGCAGTACCTTGGTCAACGATATACGCATCAACGAGCGCGCGGTGGATGTAGGCCCAACCACAGCACTTGCGTGGGCGCAAAAAACAAAAGAAGCACCATTTGTATTGTGGAATGGTCCTCTAGGGATTTATGAAGAGGGGTTTGTCGACGGTACCCGCTTGCTTGCGCAGGCGCTTGTCGACGGTACGGCCAAAGCGGTGGTGGGCGGGGGAGATACTGCCGCTGCACTTTCGGGTATGCAGTTTGATGCAGAGCGTGTGTTTGTCTCGACCGGCGGCGGAGCGATGCTCCAGTTTTTGGCCGACGGTACCTTGCCTGCGCTTGAGGTGCTCAAAAACTAAAGTCCTTGGACTTTTTTGTCGCTCAACTTTTGTGGCACAAGGTGTATGTGCGTGTGTGGTACGTCGGTGCCCACAATACCAAGCCGTACATAGTCGGCGTCGTTTTTAATTTTTATATCCTGCGCTATTTTTTTGGCAGTACGAAAGAGGTCGGTGTATATATCGTCGGGCAAATCTTGGAACCATTGATGGTGGGCTTTTGGTATAAGCAGGGTGTGGCCAGGCGCTTTGGGGTTGATGTCCAAAAAGGCGACGACCATGTCGTCTTCGTATACTTTGTCGGCGGGTATTTCTCCAGCCGCTATTTTACAAAAAATACAGCTTTCCATTTTTTTTTACATATGTCGCTAGCCTTTAGTATACTAAATTTGATGAAAAAATACCGCGTACGGGAGCGAGCGCACGAAGACTTAATTCCCGACCTGCTCCACGCTCGCGGTATTACCGACGACGAGGCCATTGCTCGTTTTTTGGAGCCCGACTTCGACCGCGACAGTCACGACCCATTTTTGTTGCCTGATATGGAAAAGGCGGTCGACCGTATTTTGCATGCCAAAGCACAGGGCGAAAAGGTGGCGGTGTGGAGCGACTACGACTGCGACGGTATCCCCGGTGGTGTGTTGCTTACAGAATTTTTGCGCGACGTGGGGCTCTCTGTCCGGCACTACATACCGCACCGCCACAAAGAAGGGTACGGGCTCAATGTGGGCGGCCTCGCCGAGCTTAAAGAAGAAGGGGTCACTTTGGTGATGACGGTCGACTTGGGCACCACCGAGTACGACTCTATTGCGTTTGCAAACGAGCAGGGGATAGATGTCATCGTGACCGATCACCACTTGGTCGGTACGAAGCAACAACTTCCAACGCAAACAGTCTGGCCCGAAGACCGTCCGAAGACGGTCGAGGGAGACCCGAGGACTTTTGTGGGGGAAGTTGTTGCGGAGGATATTACTCATAACCTTCCGCCTACGCCAGATCTTCAACTTGTACCAGATCTTCCGCCTGCTTTTGCAGTAATAAATCCCAAACGCCCCGACAGCGCATACCCCTTCGACGGGCTCTGTGGGGCAGGGGTGGCGTGGAAGTTGGTCCAAGGGGTGCTGCAAAAGATGCGCGCCACAGGCACGGCAGGTACATACATTGTAGGCAAGGAAAAATGGCTGCTCGACTTGGTGGGGCTTGGCACCATGTCCGACATGGTTCCCTTGGTGGGGGAAAATAGGATGCTCGCTCGCTATGGGCTACTTGTGATGCGCCGCAACCGTCGCCCCGGCTTGGCCGCGCTCTTGGCGTTGTTGCGCATCAAGCCGCACACACTGACCGAAGATGATATTGGGTTTATGATAGCGCCGCGCATCAACGCTGCGTCGCGCATGGGCTCGCCCGAAACTGCCGCCATGCTGCTGCGCAGTCAAACAACAGAGGAGGCAAAAGAGCATGCGCGCGTGCTCAATGCGATAAACGACGAACGCAAAGGGGTGGTAGCCTCGACGGTAAAGGAGGTCAACAAGCGCCTAAGTGCTATGGAGGCAGATACGCCGGTTATCGTGATGGGCAGCCCGACGTGGCGCCCGGGGATTTTGGGGCTGGTTGCAAACTCACTGATGCAAACGCATGGCAAGCCAGTGTTTTTGTGGGGTCGGGAAGGCGGCGAGGTGTTGCGGGGGTCGTGCCGCTCCGACGGCCAGGTGAGCGTGGTGGCCATTATGCAGCAAGCAGAAGATATTTTTGCGCACTATGGCGGGCACACAGCGTCGGGCGGGTTTTCTCTCGATGAGTCTCGCGCACACGAACTCGGGCCCCGCTTGGCAGAGGCGGCTGGGGTGCTGCTTGCAAGTGTGGCGGCTACAGAGGCAAGTGTCATAGATCGCCAGCTGAGTTTGGCCGAGGTGGGGCACGCACATCGCCAGCTGCCAAAACTGGCGCCCTTTGGTATAGACAACGCAAAGCCGCTTTTTATATTCCCCAAGGTAACTATCTCGAGGCTCAAAGTCTTTGGTAAAAATAAAGACCATTTAGAAGTGGCGCTCTCCTGTGATGGCGCTACTGCCACTGGTATTGCATTTTTCTCGACCCCAGAGTCATTTCAAAAACCACTGGCCGAGGGTGTACAGGCAGACGTGGTGGGACATGTCGAAATGGACTGGCGCGGCGGCCCGCGTGTGCGCGTAGTTGATGTACTATAAGCCACATGGAGATTACAATTTACACCGACGGTGCATCAAAAGGTAACCCCGGTCGGGGCGGGTGGGGAGCACTCGTGGCAAACGCAGACACTGTATGTGAACTTGGGGGGCACGAGGCGCACACCACCAACAACCGCATGGAGCTTATGGCGGCAATAGAGGCGCTTAGGTATGCTGCAACACTTCCCGCACAACCCATTGCGCTTCATACAGACTCCTCGTATGTCATAAACGGCATAACTAAATGGGTAAAAGGCTGGCAGTCGCGCGGATGGATAACTAAAGAAAAAAAAGAAGTACTGAATCAAGACCTGTGGCAAGCGCTTGTGGCAGCAAAAGAGGCATGCAAAAGCCATATTGATTGGCGCTATGTTGGCGGGCACATTGGCATAGTGGGCAACGAGCGGGTGGATGTAATCGCTTCTGACTTTGCAGTGGGCGAGCGAGTAGAGTTGTACTGCGGCTCGCGCGCAGGCTATACGATAGATATCACCGTAACGCTGCACAACGAAGAAAAAAAAGAAAAGAAGGCCGCTACCAAAAGTCGCTCTAGCGCTAAAGCATATTCGTACATAAGCAAAGTGGACGGCAGCGTTGAGGTGCACAAAACCTGGGGAGAGTGCGAGGCACGAGTGCGCGGCAAGCAAGCACGATTTAAAAAAGCAACATCAGCCGCAGAAGAGGCGGCAATCATCAAAGATTTTTCTACTACGTAACCTCCATGAAATACTTTGTCTATGTGTTTGCGGCAAGTGTCTGTGCCGGCATCGCACTGACTTTTGTGTTGGGGGTTGGGTTGTGGGTGGCTACAGGGCTACTTGCGGCAGCGTTGCTGTTGTTTGGGGTATATGTGCATACGAAAAAAATATTTCTCCTTGCCTTTGTGTTGGTATGTGCTGCAGGCGCTCTTGGCACAGTGCGCGCTGATTTGTTTTTGGCGACGCAAGCAAAAGAAACTCTTGCCTTGTATGTGGGGCAGCGTGTGCAGTTGGTTGGTAGTGTGGTGGCCGACCCAGACAGGCGCGACAAAACACTGCGGCTTATGGTGTCGGCTGATGCGGTCGATGCTGCGCCGGCTCGGGGTGTGGCGCTTGTATTGGCAGACCGAGACACCAAAGTAGCCTACGGCGACACTGTGCGCGTAGAGGCAAAGGTGGAAGTACCCGAGCCTTTTGTAACCGACACAGGCCACTTGTTTGACTATCCAAGCTACTTGGCTACGCAAGGTGTGTCGGTGCAGCTGCCCTATGCGGCGGTCGAGGTGGTACGCCCGGCGGGGTGGTCGCTACAAGGGACACTGTTTTTACTTAAACATATGTTCGAACACTCGCTCTGGCGGCTTCTGCCCGAGCCGGAAGGCTCATTGATGGCGGGTATTCTTTTGGGAGAAAAGCACGGTATACCTAAAGCGCTGACTGATGCGTTTATTGCAAGCGGGCTGATACATATTGTGGTGCTCTCTGGATACAATATCGCCATTGTCGCCGAAGGGGTTTTTCGTATGTTGGCACTCTTGCCGCGTCGAGTACAGTTTGTGGTGGGTGGAGTGTTGATGTTGTTCTTTGCACTCATGGCGGGCGCCGGCTCGGCCACGCTTCGGGCACTTCTTATGGCGTTTATAGCACTGCTGGCGCGTTACTATAACCGCAGCGCACTGGCACTGCGCGCACTTATGGTAGCGCTGGCCGCGCTGGCGCTGTGGAGTCCGTACGCACTTCTGCACGACCCGTCTTTTATATTGAGCGTACTGGCCACGTTTGGGCTCGTAACACTCTCGCCTTGGGTAGAGCGTTGGTTGCCACTGTTTCTCCCCAAACTCCCTTCGGTGCGCTCAATTGCAGCCTCTACTATCGCAGTACAGATTTTTTTACTGCCGGCGCTACTCTATTTTTCGGGCGTACTGTCGTTTTTGTCGGTGCCGGCAAATGTCTTGGTGTTGCCGTTTATGCCTGCGGTGATGCTGCTCGGGTTTGTGGCTGGGCTGCTTGGGGTACTGTCTCCCGTGCTTGGTTTCGTGCCGGCGCTACTTGCAGAGGCGCTGCTCAAGTGGACTGTTTTTGTGGCTACGGCAGTAGCGGCTGTGCCGCTCGGCACCATGATTGTCCCCGAATTTTCGGCTTTGGTGTTGTGCGGCGCGTACGTGCCCCTGGCGTGGTTTGCAGTTAGGCAATATCAGAAAACCGCTTCTCTATAACGCCCCAATTGAGATTTTTAAAAAAGACGTCGATGTATTGTCCACGGCCGCCTGTGCCATAGTCAGGTAAAAATGCGTGCTCCCACACATCGAGCGCCAGCAGTATGGGAAGTCCGGCGAAATGTCCCTGGTGCTGCTCGCCGACCCAGGCGCTGTGGAATGTTTTGGCTGTTGGGTCAAAGTACAACACCGCCCAACCGGGTCCGCGCATGAGCGCAATATTTCTAAACTGCACCTCCCAATTAGTAAATGTGCCAAATTGTACAGTAAGGGCAGTGTGCAGTGGCGAGCTTTCGGACAAAGCTACTGCTGCCTGCTCCCATTGGGCAAAGTAGTATTCGTGCAGTCGCATACCATCGAACTCAAACGATGCGCGGCGCACCAGCTCGGCAAGTGCGTGGGCATTTTTCTCGGCATCAGACATAAGCGTGTGGAGCAGCGCATTGATGGCGTTAAAGTTTTTTACATACCCGGCATACAACCCAAGGTGCGCATCCACAGAATCTTTGGAGAGTCCAACAATAGCGGGTAGGTCAAACTTTTTTTCTTCGTACGTCATAGTTGTGGTGGGTTAGCGAGGTAATGCGTTTATAGTAGCACTTCGCGCTATATACTGAAGGGTACGTGGAATGGCTCGCTACATATAAAAAACAGGTGCCGCTTTTTTTGTACGGCGCGCTTGCGGGTGTGTGTATGCTTGTGTGGGTCTGTGTGTTTGCAGCGGCGCCGCGAGGTCTGCTCACCATTGCGGTGCTGGATGTGGGGCAAGGCGACGCCATATACATAGAATCTCCAACGGGCGTGCAGGTAGTTATAGACGGCGGGCCCGACAGCGCACTGCTGCGGCAGTTGCCCAAAGTGATGCCCCAATTTGACCGGTCGCTAGACGCATTAGTTGCTACGCACCCAGACCTCGACCACATTGGTGGCTTTGTAGACGTGGTGGGGCGCTATAGCGTGGGTGCATTTGTGAGTCCCGGCATCCCCAAAGACACCGCATCTGCCACAGCGCTAGAGCAAGAAATTACAGACAACAATATCCCGCGCTACATTGCCCGCCGTGGCATGACGCTTGATCTGGGTGGGGGAGCGAGTTTGGAAGTGTTGTATCCCGACCGCGATGTTTCGCGCCTTAATCAAAACATTGCAAACGAAGGGTGTGTAGTTGCGCGCCTGGTGTACGGCGAGGTGTCGATGCTTCTTGCGTGCGACATGTCGGCAGATATGGAAGCGCACTTGCTCGAGCTTGGGGCAGGGGAGTTGGCGAGTGATATTTTAAAAGTGGCGCACCATGGCTCCAAATATTCCAGCTCCGAGGCGTTTGTAGCGGCAGCCAAGCCCGCTTTTGCGGCGATATCGGTGGGTGCACGCAATACCTATGGCCACCCTGCGCAGCCGACGCTCGAGAGGTTAGAGGCCGCGGGGGCACAGGTGCTGCGTACCGACCAAGAGGGGACTCTTGTATTTACATCCGACGGAAGCCGATTATGGCGGGAATAGATTGACACACGCGCGCTGTGCGTGTAATTCTAAAACCTGCTGTACAGGAGGAAACCCTATGTCTAACAAATCATCCGAGCCCGAAGCGTGGCCAGGAGCCAGTCTCCGAATGATCCCCCTAACCCCAGAAGAGCGGGCTGTATGGGAGCAGCATGATGCTGCACTGTATCCTGACTTTGGTCCGTGCGGTGCGTGCACAGACCAGTGCCCCTGCGAAGGGTGCAACAAGTATTAACGAAAAACGCCGTCCCAGTGGGACGGCGTTAATTTTTTTGTATGTAGCGTTTTTTAGATAACCCCAGCTTTTTTGAGTGTTTTGTAGGCGCCGTTTTTGGCGATAGTCTTTATTGCCTGGGTCGAGATGGTCAGGGTGATGGTTTTGCCCAACTCCGGTACAAAAATACGCTTTTTTTGGAGATTTGGCTGTTTGCGCACCTTGCCGGTAGGGTTAAATTTGGTTGCACGAATACGGTTGCTGTAGCCGCCAGCAACTTTCGAGGTTTTATCAGTGATTGGACAGATTTTTGCCATATGTATCGTAAGCCCGCATATGGTATCATTGTTTTACATTTATGCAAATGGACATCATATTCTCTATCCTTATCCTGATTATCTCCATCATTCTCCACGAGGTGGCCCACGGGTACATGGCCAACTACTTGGGCGACCCAACCGCCAAGCTCCAAGGTCGGCTGACCCTAAACCCCGTGTCGCACATAGACCCTGTGGGGTCGGTTATTTTGCCGGCTCTGCTGGCCTTGGCGCACTCGCCCCTGCTTATTGGCTACGCAAAGCCCGTACCATACAACCCCTACAATTTGCGGGGCAAGTATGGCGAGACGTGGGTCGCTGTTGCGGGGCCAGCCACCAACCTGCTTTTAGCGCTTTTGTTTGGCCTGATGATCCGGCTGGGTGGGGTAGCTATGACCCCCGACTTACTGGGCGCCTTTACTATTATTGTATACATCAACCTGTTGTTAGCTTTGTTTAACCTGCTCCCTATACCGCCGCTCGACGGCTCAAAAGTGTTGGCGGGCATACTGCCGGGCTCTCTGGGCCGCAAATACGAACTCTTTCGAGCAAATTTTGAGCGACTCGGTCTGGTGTCGGGGATACTGCTGGTGCTGCTTGTGTTCTATATACTGTCGCCGTACTTTCTGGCGCTCGTGCGCTTTGTCTTTACACTCATCACCGGGGTCGGTCTTGGGGCGTAGCCCTCAGGGCATTTGCGCTCTGGCGCGCTCTATAGTAGAGTGTGCGCATCCCGGCATACCGGGTTTTCTTTAGCCCAAATGGCACGTATTTCACAATTGGTCCGCAAGGGCCGCACACAACTGAAGACCAAGTCCAAATCACCCGCACTCAAGCGTGGTTTTAATGCACTCAAAAATCGCCCTATCTTCTACCCATCACCCTTTAAGCGTGGCGTGTGCACCAAGGTGACCACCATGACCCCGCGCAAGCCAAACTCCGCTATCCGTAAAATCGCCCGCGTACGCTTGACCAACGGCCAAGAAATCACTGCCTACATCCCCGGCGAAGGCCACAACTTGCAAGAGCACTCGGTGGTGGTGGTACGTGCAGGCCGTGTGAAGGACATCAACGTCCGCTACCAGGTGGTGCGCGGCCGCCTCGATGCTGGTGCAGTCGAAAAGCGCAACGTGTCGCGCAGCCGCTACGGTGTTAAACGTAAGAAAAGTTAATTAATATATGCGTCGCCCAATTAAAAACCCACACATAGTTTCTCCCGACCTGAAGTACAACTCAGTGCGTGTTGAGAAGTTCATAAACTCCGTCATGTGGGATGGTAAGAAGTCTACTGCTCGCAAGGTGGTGTACGATGCATTTGATATCATCAAAGAAAAGACAAAAGCCGAGAATCCAGTAGAGATTTTTGAAACCGCAATCCGCAACGTCGGTCCTGCGATGGAGATCCGCTCTCGCCGCGTGGGTGGTGCAAACTACCAAGTGCCTCGCGAGGTACGCCCAGAGCGCAAAAACGCACTCGCATTCCGCTGGATACTTATCGCAGCGCGCGGCGGCAAGGGTAAACCTATGGCCGAGAAATTGGCGACCGAGATAATCGCAGCCTCAAACAACGAAGGCTTCGCCTTTAAGAAAAAAGAAGACACGCACCGTATGGCAGAGTCCAACAAAGCCTTTGCCCACTTCGCTTGGTAAGTGGTTGCATCTTGAACCTGTAACGAGGGAGTTGCCACAGTGGCAGATGAAAAACACCCGTGCACCGACGACTATTGGTGGGAGGTGCACAAGCGCGAGATGGCTGCAGCAAAAAAGTCTCGAGCGGCCGGCGCCCAGCCGGACGCTGCTGAGACAGAAGACAAAGCTGCCCAATGGCCAGCCACAAGCCCCTGTGTATAACACGCACGGGGCTTCTTTATTGGGAGGTGTTTTATGAAAGTCATCCTTGTTTTTTTTGTGATTTAAGCTATTCTAGCCCTACGCCTGTAGGCTATTCCCGACGCTTTCGGGGCCCCCGACCAACGTCGGGATTTATTTCATCTTATTTTTTAGTATGCCAACAAGAGATTACCCCCTAGAGAAACTCCGTAACTTCGGAATCATCGCGCACATCGACGCAGGCAAGACGACTACGTCTGAGCGTGTGTTGTACTACACCGGTTCTCAACACAAAATCGGCGAGGTGCACGAAGGCGAGACAACCACCGACTGGATGGAGCAAGAGCGCGAGCGCGGCATCACCATCACCGCCGCGGCTATTACCTGTTTTTGGACAAAGACTCAGGAGCCCGACAAAAAAGACCTCGCAAAGAAATATCGCTTTAACATCATCGACACTCCAGGCCACATCGACTTTACCGTAGAGGTAAAGCGCTCTATGCGTGTCTTGGACGGCGCTATTGTGGTGTTCGACGGTGTGGCGGGTGTGGAGCCGCAGTCAGAAACTAACTGGCGTTACGCCGACGAGGCAAACGTTCCTCGTGTGTGTTTCATCAACAAGCTCGACCGCATGGGTGCATCATTTGAAAAGTCGTACCAGTCTATCCTTGACCGCTTGACCAAAAACGCAGTGCGCATGCAGTTGCCTATGGGTGCGGAGGAGAATTTTGAGGGTGTGGTCAACTTGATGGAGATGAAGGCCTACCGCTTTGAAGGCGAGATGGGCAGCAACGTTATCGAGATGGAAATCCCCGAGGCTTACCTGGCCGAGGCGCAAAAGTACCGCGCCGAGCTGATTGAAAAAATCGTCGAAAACGACGAAGCGATGATGACCGCATACCTCGACGGTAAAGAGCCGACGCTGGAAGAGCTTAAAGCAACACTCCGCAAAGCAGTTATCGCAAACAAAATCTTCCCTGTATACACTGGCTCCGCACTTAAAAACAAAGGTGTGCAGTTGGTGCTCGACGCGGTTGTCGACTACTTGCCATCTCCGCTCGACATGCCAGCAGTCAACGGTATCGACCCACGCACTGGCGAGGAAGTAACTCGTCATGCAGACGACAACGAACCATTTTGTGCGCTCGCATTCAAACTCCAAGCAGACCCATTCGTGGGGCAGCTTACCTTCTTCCGTGTGTACTCCGGTACCATCGAAGCAGGGTCATATTTGTACAACTCCACTACTGGCCAGAAAGAGCGCTTGGGCCGCATTGTGCGCTTGCAGGCAAACCAGCGCGAAGAAGTAAAGAAAGTGTACGCGGGCGAAATCGCTGCGGCGGTGGGGCTTAAAGACACCAAGACTTCGCATACACTTTGCGACGAAGCAAATCCAATCCAACTCGAGCAAATAAAATTCCCTGAGCCTGTTATCTCTCTGCGTATCGAACCTAAGACCAAAGCCGACCAAGAGAAGATGGGTATCGCGATGAAGAAGTTGGCCGACGAGGACCCAACCTTTAAGGTGTCGAGCGACACCGAGACTATGGAGACCCTTATCTCGGGCATGGGTGAGTTGCACTTGGAAATTTTGGTAGACCGTATGAAGCGCGAGTTTAACGTCGAGGCAAACGTGGGTAAACCACAGGTGGCCTACCGCGAGACTATCCAGCAGCAAGCCGAAGCAGAAGGGAAGTACATCAAGCAAACCGGCGGTAAGGGTCAATACGGCCACGTACGTTTGCGCATCAAACCGCTTGAGGCGCTTGACCCAGAAAAGAAAGTGGCTAAGAATGTTACCCGCGAAGACCACTTCGAATTCATCAACAGTATTAAAGGAGGTGTGGTGCCACAGGAGTTTATCGCACCGGTAGAAAAAGGTGTGCGCGAGGCTATGGAGCGCGGCATTGTTGCGGGCTTTAAGATGGTAGACATCTCGTGCGAACTCTACGACGGTTCGTACCACGACGTCGACTCGTCAGAAATTGCCTTTAAAATCGCTGCGTCTATGGGCTTCCAAGATGCAGCAAAGGCAGCTAAGCCAGTACTCCTCGAGCCAGTCATGAAGGTAGAGGTAGTGGTGCCAGAGAAGTTCATGGGTGACATCACGGGCTCACTTTCGGGCAAGCGCGGTGCAATTGAGGGTATGGAAGAGCGTGGTATGAACCGCGCGATAAAAGCCAAAGTACCGTTGGCCGAGATGTTTGGCTACACGACGGCTCTGCGCTCGATGACCGAGGGTCGGGGATCCATGACCATGGAGTTCGACCACTACGAAGTTGTGCCGCCAAACGTTGCCGCAACTATTGTTGCAGGACGGAAATAAAATTCTCTACCCCATAAAAAAGAAAAACTGCCCACTCTTTCCAGAGTGGGCAGTTTTTTTGGTACGCTGTGCATTATTGACATATATTTTAGCTATATATAAACTATATACATGACCAGCCAGGTAATATTCAAAATAGATACAAAGATTAAAGAAAAGGCCATGAAGCGTGCTAAGGCAGAAGGTGTGCCGTTTGCATCGTTTTTAAAAATGGCGACAGAAAAATATGCCGAAGGGGAGCTTGGTGTAGGATTGGTGATGGAAATTCTGCCCCAGAAAATGAAGTTACTTGAACGGGAGTCCCGGTTACTCGATAAAGGAAAGGGCCGTCATTTTACTTCTCTGAAAGACGCACAAGCTTTTATAGACAATATATAAAAAGCTATGAGTGAGCGAGAACCAAACCGACTTACGTTCTCTCCTGGATTTGAAAAGACGCTTCGATTGCTGAAAAGAAAAAATCCTGACTTAGTACGTGTGTTCTCGCAGCAACTCCCCAAGATCGTTAGCGACCCTGAGCTCGGTAAGCCCCTGCGACACTCGTTGCGCAACTACCGACGTGTACACATTGATGGGTCGTTTGTGCTTTTGTTTGAACTCAAAGGAAATGAAATACGCCTGATTGACTTGGATCATCACGATAAAATTTACAAAAAATATTCCTGATGAAAAGCAAAAACCGTCCCTCCAAACGGTTTTGCGTTGGTTGGGACGGTTAGGTTGGTGCTTCGACTTTAAAGATCAATGAAATGATTCGTCCGTAGTCTGCCAAACAACTGCTAGTAGGGTTGTTTCCTTCGTGCGCAACCCCGATAATAGCGTGACTCAGCGGCTCGGTCTCTCCGCGCTTCTCCCACATCAGAAGCAAGAGGCGCTCCATGTTCTGTGCAACGTCATCGTGGTGGATGCGCCGCGTATCCATCGTAGAGACGTTCAGATTGATTAAGAATGATTCAACGTCATTAAGCGTAACGCTCGAGTCGTGAACAATAAGGTCAATTACCTTAACCGCTTCTCGCGTATCCATCGGCAGAAGCGCCGAAAAGATTTCGTGTGGCGACATGCTGTATTCCTCCCTATATGTTTTGAAGAACTTCTCTCAGAAACCGCGAACGAATCGCGGCTTCGGTTGAGGGGGAATAAGAACTGGTATTCCCCGGACCAGAAAGTTTTATCGAGGCTCTTCGACTCGGACATCTTGTTATTTATAGAGCCGGTGTCACTCACTCCGGATTTATCGGCAGCGTTTTTCCCATGCAATACTCACTTCGATATGTAACTTGTAAGAGATTGCTTGAGCGATATGTGGCATTAACAACGCTCTGAGCTCTTCCTTATCACAGCTGCTCTGTAGCTGCTGGAAAAAACCAAATCCGCCGTCACCATGAGGATCCGCATCCTGCTCGTCAAGTTTGCAGGCACGGTTCCTATCGTCTCCATAGTCATCTGGCCTGAGCAACATAATGAGCTCGCCCAGGTCATAGCAGCGGGTTACTGCCAATTCCAAAATGTTGTCCAAGATTTCTGCTCGACGCTCGAGAGAAATCTCTGGCTCATTCGTAGCCTGCTTCTGTTTCACCACTTCGGTTCCTGTGTCTGTGGGCATGTGCCTAGTCTCCTAGCTGTCGATGATCGTCTGAGCTAATAATAGCTTGAAAATAGGCTTATGTCAATAGATAGTCATGATTTTAATTCAGTAAAAATAAGACGGAAAAGCTTGACAAATATATATGTTTCGTATACTATAGTCACATAATTATGACTAATAAAAAAGAACCAACCAAACATGGTTACCTCGAAAGTGCTTTAAAATCAGGTCTTTCTGCCAAAGCAGCTGCTGTGTATGTGGCCATGTTGGAAGGGGGAGTAGCCTTGCCACCTAAGGCTTTAATCAGCCGCACGAGGTTGCATAGGCAATATGTATACGATGCTTTGGGCGAATTGCAGGATAGGCGACTATGTATCGCTGTGGGTGAGGGGCGAAGGGTAACGTACCAGGCCACAAGCCCCGACCGTCTGCTGCAAGAGGCCGAGAAGCAACGCATCGATGCGCTCGATGGAGTGTCGCAGCTTATGCGTCTGTACGACCGGTCACCGGCGGGTGTGGTAGAGGTTATTCGCGGAAGTAAAAACGTAATAGAGGACGAGCTGCAACTGTTGCGGGATGCTAACGTTGGAGATTTTTTAGATATTGTGGGCGGGGGCGGGAACCGCTGGGTCGAATTGTATGAGGGCCGTATTGAAGAATGGGAGGCGCTGCGTAAGGAGAAGAAAATCAAGCTGCGTTATATCGGGACAGAAGAAGATGTTCGGCATAATCGTGAGGAAAGTATTATCGAAAATGAATCACGCGTTATTCCTGGTATTGGCGATTTAGTAACAGTAAGTATTCGCCCAGGCAGCGTGAGCTTTAACTTTTATGAGCCAGAGGCCATGATTGTGCGGGTTAAAAGCGATACGGCGGTACAGAGCCAACGCGCGTTGTTTGAAGTGTTATGGAAAGCGGCAAAATAGTTATCCACCCCAGTCTCTTGTAGAGATTTAATCTGGCAGTATAGTTAGCAGCAACAGGGCACCGATTCGCGAAAGCGAGTCGGTGCTCTCTTTCGTGTGCCTTATTAATTAATTGTAGACGTGTCGTATGAAAAAAGCCGCAACCCAAACACCTTTATTTTTTGAACATCTCCGTGCGCTGTGTGCCGCAGTAGTGCTTGGATTGGTGGTTTTCTCTCCATACTTTGCGTCTGCTGCAGAGGATGTTTGGGTTAAGGGCTCGCTTGTGCGGCACACAGGCGGCGGTGCACTGTATCAGTTTACTAAAGCCGGTAGTGAGTTTAGAGCAAAAGCAGTCGCGTTGTCTGACGATGGGTCCAAATTAGTTGCATACACCAACACGACAGCGTTTGAGCCAGGGTATTTTGTATCTGCTGATGGTGGTGCGACGTGGACGGACAGAACATATGCTTCGGGAGCAGAGTTAAAGGGAGGTTTTCGTTTTGGTGCAGTGTCGGGTGATGGGAGCAGATTTTTTGCGCTAGAGCCAGTGTATCAAAACGTAGGTGGGGTGGTGCACACAGGCTACGCGCTTAAGGTGTCCTTTGATAATGGTGCAACATGGGGCGGACTCACGTTCCCTGTGGCAGGTGGCGACAATGCACGCTACGCGTCAAACCGCTGTTTTGACCAAGCGTGCCGAGCAAAGAAGATGTCGATGGATCAGTGGGGGCCGATACACGCTATTTCTCGCGATGGTGGCAAGTTGTTGTACATTGCAAATTGGAGCGGTGACGATTCGTGTTCAGGTGCCTGCCAGTCTATTTGGATTTCAAACGATGGTGGTAATTCCTGGTTTAAATCTAAAGAATGGAAGGGTGGCTCACAGCGCAAAGCGCTAAGCATGACGATGTCGCCCGCATACTCAGATGACAGCAATACTATTATGCTTGTTGGTGCAAGTAATGGTGTAGCGTCAGATACAAGCCGACTCTTTTTCTCTCGTGATGGTGGGGTGTCGTGGAATGAATACGACTTTGGCGGATCTATCACAGGTGTTGCTGCACCGGGTAACGGCGCCACAATGATTGTCGCGCGCTACAACACAATCTATAAAAGTACGGATGGTGGTACATCGTGGTCTTTGGATACAACTGTCCCAGCGAACGCCACTGCAAAACTTGCCGCAATTTCAGGCAACGGTGCCGTGGTTACGGGTGGGGTGCTGGGCGACTTTTATCGAGTAGCGGGTCCCGGAGATTTTGACGGGAGAACGCGCGTCCCGCTTTCGTTTGATGCGGGTCGCACATGGAATACAACTCCGTTCCCTGAGCTTGCGGGGGGAGTAGAGTGGGACGCTTCGTTTGGCGTATCGCGCAGTGGAAATAAAATGGCAGTTGCAAGTGGTGCGACGGTGCTTGTGGGCAATATCGCACAAGAAGCTGCAACTGCTGCTGCAGGATGGACCCAATATTGTACGGGTGGCAGTGACCCAAATGGCAATAATTGGCAGTGGTGGGAAAAGAGCAACACTAACCCTGTGCAGTATCGTTTTGTCCGCTGGGGCGACGGCACATGCACAGCCTTGTGGCAAAAACTTGAATCTATAAAAACCTCTGTGCCAGTAACTGCACCAGCTGCATCAGTGCCAACGCCTGCCGTACCTGCGCCTGTGGCTGCAGAGGTGCGTGGGACGATTAGCGCTACAGCGTGTGTGGCTGCGCTACGTAGTACATGCGCAGTGTCAGTGACGTGGACAAGCACAAACAGTAAGGACAACTGGACACAGGTAAACGTAGTCAAACCTGACGGCACCACTATGGACTCGTACAAAGTACAGCGGGCAAACAGTAGCCACACGTTTAACTTGCCTTCGGGAGAGTACGCACTTGCCCTTATTGGGTTCCAGCAAAATGACACGCCTACCATAATAAAATCTGCATCCGTGACGGTTGGTGTTGCGGCAACGCCAACGCCTGCCGCTTCGGTGCCCGCACCAGTGTCCACGGTAAACAAAATACCGTTTGGGTATTTGGATTCGGCGACTTGTACCGAGGTAAAAGGTTGGGCGTACGATTCTGACAATCAAAATGCTGCGGTAACATTGCATGTCTACGAGGGGAGCACCTTTGTGACCTCAGGGACGGCCAACTTGGCACGTGCTGATGTAAACCGTGTGATGAGTATTGTGGGCGACCATGGGTTTGTTATTTCTTTACCAGCAAAATTGAAAGACGGTAAGGCGCACACATTGACGGTGTATGCATTAGATACAGCAGGGGGTAAGAGTGCCAATTTGCAGCAAAGTCCGCGTACGGTCACTTGTGCAGCCGCTGTTGCCCCTGTGTCTCTTGTGGCTGCAGCAATCATTCCCTTTACTGTTGCGGTAGATATGCTGTCCGATCTGTTTTTTGCGCTCGGCGTATAGCTGCCAACTAAAGATATCCCCATTGAGTAGGTTGTAGAATATGGAGGAAGGTATATAGTTATAAGCAACAGGGCATCTAGCGAAAGCTAGGTGTCCTCTTTCGTTTGTTCCAATTATTAATCGTTAGTAGAAATTAGTATGAACAGTGTTACGTTATCTCGTTCTCTTTTTACACAGTTACAGCTAGCCGCTGTGACGCTGGTGCTGTCTTTTATTTTTATAAGCATGGCAATGCCAACATCTGCTCGTGCAGCAGGGCTGACAACCGAACAGGTGAATGCGGTCGTGTCGCTTTTGGAGTCGTTTAATACCGACCCTGCAACTATTGCGCGGGTACATCGGGCGCTTGGAGCTTCGACATCTATTGCAAGCTCTACTATCCAAAGCAAAAGACAAGAAACAGGTGCGCGCCCGCTGTGCGAGTTGCTCAAACGCGAATTGCGCCGAGGAAACAGCGGCAGTGATGTGCGCGAGTTGCAAAAACTGCTCCTAGAAGAAGGCGACTATGCCGAAGGACTTATCACTGGCTTCTTTGGCGAGCGTACTGAAGCGGCGGTCAAACGTCTGCAAGCACGTCTCGGTATCGTGGCCTCGGGCGATAGCTTGTCTACTGGGTACGGGTTGGTGGGTGCGAAGACTCGCGCAGCTTTAATGGCGCGTTGCGCAGGTGGAGACAGTATAGTATTTAAGGTGTCGCCGCGTGCGGGCAAAGCCCCACTGACGGTGCAGTTTAAAGTAGACAAAGTGCGCAGTGCCGATGGCAAATACACTATTGTCTTTGGCGATGGTACACAGGTGGTTGCCACAGAAACAAAGCATATATACAACAACACTGGTGTATATACAGCGCAGTTGCTCTATACCACCAAGCCTGCCTGCACCTTGGCAACCAGCACGCCGTGTATGGCGCCAGAGAGTGTGCGAACCATTGGTAAGGCAACCATCACTGTGGGTGATAAAAAAATAAAAGACTCAGACTTGTCGGACGATGAGGATGAGCCTGAAGATGACAGTGACGAGGACGCGGATGTGGACGAAAGTGATGAGGACGTCGAAGAAGACGATACCATCTCTCGCGCCCCATCTGCTGCAGGTATTCTCTTGGCATCTGTTGCCTCGAGTATCGCTATGCCGTTCGATCGAGTTACGGACGTGCTCGCAGATGCGTTTTTGAGCCTCGGACTGTACTAGTCCCCGGGTGTAGTGCCAGAAACCCCCGCGAGGCGAGAAGCCTTGCGGGGGTTTCTTTTTTGTGGTACAAATACCGACGTGTAAGAGGGTTATTCCTAACGACGTCATCATCTATATATATGAAATCACGCACCACAAAAGTTGTTTTTGCTTTGTTTGCTGGTGTTCTGCTTATGGGCGGTGCCCAGACTGCAAATGCCGCACAGCTTACTAGCTCGCAAATTCAGGCGATTATATCGCTACTTCAGTCGTTTAATGCTGATCCTGCGGTCATACAGTCTACTGCGGCGGCGCTCGGCGGGGGACAGGTATACCCTGGCTACCCAACCTATCCAACGTATCCCACCTATCCAAATTACCCAGTGCCGTCGTACCCAACACCCTCGTATCCAACTCCTACCTACCCATACCCGGGTCAACAGTATCCCTACTCATACTCCAACACTGAGTTCCGTCTCGACAGAACCTTTACGCTCTACCCAGGACAAAGTGCAAGAGAGTATCGTGGCGACTTAACCCTCACGCTCGACCAAATAGACGGCTACGGCTCGTACTACTACTCAAGCTCGTCTCGCGGCGACTCCGTGCGTATCACACTCGGTGTCTCGTGTTCTTCGGGCACCTACTGTGCAACCCTTTGGTACCCACAACAGAGCTTCACCTTAGACGAAGACGAGACAGTGCGTTACATGGGATACGAAGTAACAGTCACCGACATTGCGCGCGACCGTGCTACCTTCCGTGTCGAAGATGATGGTCGCAATGATAATGACCATGATGATGCATCTATCACCGTAGAAGAGCCTGACCGTGGCGATGATGTAGAGCAGGGTGATACTCTGCGCATCAAATGGACGGTCGAAGACCGCCCAGCAAACAGCGAAATTGAGCTCGCGCTCTATACAGAGTACGGTCACTCAGTGGGTGTCATCGCTATAGTCGATGGGCGTAGCGGCTCATACAGCTGGCGCGTACCAACACCAAACCTCTACTGCACCATGCAATATCCAAACGGCTTGTGTGGTATGGATTTGCGCGGCGACTACTTTATCCGCGCACGCCTCGTAGCCGACACCAGCTACAACAATTCATACGAGTATGATGCGGACGACAGTGGTGTCTTTACCATCGAGCGCTAGCGTTATCCCCAAGCGGGGCTTGTTTGTGTCTATGTAACTAGCTACACTAACAAACAACAGGGCACTCATCCGAAAGGATGGGTGCACTTTTCGTTTTTATTATCATAAGCCCATCATATGAGTCGCATGTACAAATCACCTCGAGTGCACCTAGTCGCCCTGTTTTTGTGTGTGGGGTTGCTATGGGCGTCGCCCGCACAAGCTGCTGTGTTTTCGCCTCAGCAAGTAGAATCTTTGCTGCAGCTGCTCAAGGCGTTTAGTGCCGATGCAGCGTTGGTGGAGCGGGTGAGTCAAACGCTTGGTGCGCCCACTACTGCGACTCCTGCGGTGCCCGCTTCGCCCACGCCCACTACTGCGCGCTCGGCCAGTCCCTCTTCTTCTTTTAGAAGTCCAAGTTGGATGAAGGGGCTCGTTATGTATGAGATGCGACTCGAGACCTTTGCCGAGGTGGCAACTGACGGTAACTATTTTAAAGTGGCAATGGCGCGTTTGCCCGAACTTGCAGACTTAGGTATCACTGCTGTTTCTATTAACCCCATAGGTCAGGGTCAAGGCCCGGTGCCGAACCTCCGCTACCGTGTGTTGTACGGTCCAAGCCAGCCAGACAAGCTTGACCCACAGTTGGGCAGCGACGCTGACTTTGCACGGTTTGTAGCAGAGGCGCATAGACTTGGTATTAAAGTAATAGTCGACAATGTGGTGCACGGCATCGCGCCGTCGAGTCCGTATGTGTCGGGGCCAAACGCACTGCCTGCGCACTTTTTCGTACGTGCTGCCGACGGGTCTGTAGTAAAGACGTGGTGGGGGACCGCACAGTGGAACTGGTCTTCCGTGCCGCTTCGCCAGTGGTGGGTACAAAACCTCGGCGTCGCCTGGGTAGAAAAATATGATGTCGACGGCTTCCGGCTCGACCTGGTGCCCGACATTTCGCCTATAGAGTTATGGAATGAATTTAAATCTGGCATCGTGCGAGAAACTGGTAAAGACATTATGTTGATGCCGGAGATGTCTCCTACAACCCGCGCCTCTGTATTTGATGTTGGACAATTTGATACAGGCATCAGTGTGGGTCACGGCAAGCCAGACTTCTACAATGGTACGGCCAACGTGGTGGATACGGTAAAGCGCTCGTCGCACCAATTTTACTCAAGCCAAATTTCATCGCACGACAGTCGCGACTACAATGCAAAAGGCAGACTAGGTGCGTTTGCGTACGGTGCAATTATCTCGCCCTACCTTCCTGGTTGGTTTATGGGCGAGGAGTTTAATGCAAAAATAGATAAGGGGAGTATCGCAAACACTCCGGCCTATGTTGCAAACGGTTCTCTCTATATGAGTCGTCTGCATTGGGCAGAAAAAACTCAAAACAAAACGCTGTACGATCAAGTAAAGAAACTGATACAAATCCGCAAAGAGTACGTAGATATTATTGCGCCCGGCGAAGCCGCGCTCAAAGACACTCGCATCACCAAAGTTACACGCTACAGTGGTGTCGACTTGGAGCCATATACAATGTGGCGCGGTACTACGTCGATTACTGTGGTGGCAAAGCGTGCTACCCCAGCGGGGAATGCCACCTTCTCTATCCCTGTTGATGTAATGGGTATGCAAGCTCCAACTTTTACAGTAACCGAGCTGCTGTCCGGCACTGTGGTGGAGTATACTCGCGCACAAGTGCTGCAGGGTATTTCTATGTATGTACCCCAAGGAGGCGTCGTAGTGGTAAAAGCAGAAGGCGTGGGGGAGCCACTGCCAGAGGTTCCCGCAGTAGAGAAGCCTGTGGAGACTGGTACAGTACGCACACAAAACAGACTCCCTTCTGGCTATTTTGAACGCGCGTCGTGCACCTCTCTTGAGGGATGGGTTGTCGACCCAGACAGTCCAAACGATATTGCGAGTGTGCGTTTATATAAAGACGGTCCCTCAACCAGTGGAACGCTTATAGGGACCTATCCGACCGACGTGTTGCGCAATGATGTTACCGCACAAAGAACCACTATCACTGGTTTGGTCGTAGGCAAGCATGGGTTTGCAGTGCCGCTTAGTGCTGCACTCAAAGATGGTAAGACGCACCGCATTTATGCATACGGCATAGACAACGAGACCGGCGCCTTGCGCGAGTTGGTGCAAAGTCCACGCACGGTTACCTGTGATGCTCCTGCGGTGCCTCAGCCAGTGCCCGCACCAGCCCCTGCGCCAGTGCAGCCGCCTACCACTACGACCCCAGACAAAATTCCGCACGGCTACCTCGACTTGGCAAGCTGCACCCTGCTTGCGGGGTGGGCGTATGACCCAGACCAGCCCGCAGCATCTATCACAGTGCATGTGTACGACGGGTCGGTGGCTATAGGCGGATACAAAGCCGACTATCCCCGCAGTGATGTAAACCGTGTGGTGGGCATCGCGGGCGACCACGGCTTTAGAATCCCTCTTCCAGAGAGACTCAAAGACGGCAAGCCCCACACCCTACATTTCTACGGCATCAACACCAACTCCCAAGGCAAAAACAAAGAGCTGGTCTACAGCCCCCGCACCATCACCTGTGGCTCGGTAAGCAGCCTTAATCTACCAACCCGCTCGCTCGTGGCCGCTGTGGCAACTGCTCCCTTTAGCTTCACCACGGCGCTGCTTGCCAAGGTGCTCTATATATTGGGGCTGTACTAGCTCTAAAAAGCGCGATGCGCCTACTCCCGGATAGGGGTGGGCGCATTGACTCTTTGTGTGGGTTTGCTATCATGGCGAGAACGCATCCGTGCGTGGTTTTCCTTTGTTTGCCCTGTTTGTTTGTTCAGAAATCTAGCTCCCTTGGGGCGGATGTATGGCAAACGAAGGGTTTAATCTCGGCACTTATTAATCGATTTAGAAGTAGTTAGTATATGGCAACATTTGAACGGGCAAAGCCGCACGTAAACGTCGGCACAATCGGTCACGTCGACCACGGCAAGACAACGCTCACCGCGTCTATTTTGCATACCCTCGACATGGCAAAAGACACAGGCTTCGGCGCTCGCGTTGAAGGCGTTGATGGTATCGACAACGCACCTGAAGAAAAGGCACGCGGTATAACCATCGCGCTCCACCACTCTGAGTACTGGTCACCTGAGCGCCACTACGCGCACATCGACGCTCCTGGCCACGCCGACTACATTAAAAACATGATCACTGGTGCCGCTCAAATGGACGGCGCAGTCTTGGTGGTTGCCGCAACCGACGGCGTTATGCCACAAACCCGCGAGCACGTGCTTCTTGCATGGCAGGTGGGTGTGCGTAACCTCATCGTCTTCTTGAACAAAGTAGACATGGTAGACGACAACGACCTCGTTGACTTGGTGGAAGAAGAGGTGCGCGAGCTCCTTACCAAGCAAGGTTTTGATGGCAAAAACACCCCGGTTATCCGCGGTTCTGGCCTCAAAGCACTCGAGAGCAACGACCTAAACAACGAATGGTCACAAAAAGTGCTCGAGTTGGTTAAAACCATGGACAGCTACATCCCACTCCCAGTGCGTGAGATGGACAAGCCATTCCTTATGCCAATTGAAGACATCTTCTCAATTGAAGGTCGCGGCACTGTAGTAACCGGCCGTATCGAGCGCGGTCAGGTAAAGGTGGGCGAAGAAGTCGAGATCATCGGCCTCCAGCCAACTGCAAAAACTACCATCACTGGTATCGAGATGTTCAACAAACAACTCGACAGCGGTATGGCAGGCGACAACGCAGGTATCTTGCTCCGCGGTACTAAAAAAGAGGACATCCACCGTGGCCAAGTTTTGTCAAAAACTGGCTCAGTGACACCACATACCGAGTTTGAAGGCGAGGTATACATCCTCAACAAAGAGGAGGGTGGCCGCCACACACCATTCTTCTCTGGCTACAAACCACAGTTCTACATCCGCACCACAGACGTTACTGGCGAGGTAACCTTGGCCGCAGGAACTGAGATGGTTATGCCAGGCGACACTGTAACCTTTAAGGTTAAACTCGTTGCACCTATCGCCCTTGAAGAGAAGCAGCGCTTCGCAGTTCGCGAAGGCGGCAAGACCGTAGGTGCCGGTGTGGTGACAAAAATAGTCGCTTAGCGACTATTTTAAATTAAATAGAAGTTGCGTACTGTTATTAGTGAGTAAGCTAACCGGGTATAGGTTACTCCGCAAGGTCGGAGAGAACTAGACTCAATAAAAAATATGGCTACCGAAGAAACAAAAAAGACTCCCGTAAAGCGGCCTCGCAAGGCAGCAGCTCCTGCCCAAGTACAGCGTCTGCGCATCAAAGTACGTGCCTACGAGCACAAGGTGCTTGATACGTCAGTGCGCCAAATCATGGACACGGCGCTCCGCTATGATGCCAAAATTGCAGGCCCGATACCGCTTCCTACAGAGATAAAAAAGTACACCGTAAACCGCTCAACCTTCGTCTACAAAGACGCACGCGAGCAGTTTGAGATGCGCATTCATAAACGATTGATAGACATCCTAGACCCAGCGCCAAAAGTTATTGAAGCGCTGACAAACTTGTCGCTCCCATCGGGTGTGACGATTGATGTCAAAATGGTCTAAGTAACCTCTATCCACAAAAAACTCCGCTTTGGCGGAGTTTTTTGTTTGCAACATGTATGGTTTGCTGTATACTCAATAAAAGTTGCTCATTAGTTCGTGATCACGAGCAAGTCAGAATTTCGTCTGAGAGAATGTCTCGGATTTTTTTATTGGGTCTCAAACAGCCCGAGGGTACGTCTTTCTTAGGGTTTCCAAGGTGGACGTCGTGGCATCGAGTACCAATAAAAGAAATTTCTACAACAAAACCCACCATTTTGGTGGGTTTTGTTGTGTGTGCCCCGTGGCCTTGCATACTAAATTGCCCTGGTGTATAGTCTCTTGGACTCTCACATAGAGTTGATCCATGTCCCGGGCGCTTGCCCAGAAGGGACCAATAGACAACATGGTTAAATTTATACTTGGCACAAAAGGTAAAATGACGACCGTCTTTACAGAAGACGGCCGGGCTTTTGCTGCAACCGTGGTGGTGGCAGCACCCGTTTTGGTGACTCAAGTCAAAACAGTCGAAAAAGACGGCTACAACGCGGTGCAAATTGGCGCAGTCGAAACAAAAGACGTCCGTGTCAACAAAGCACAGCTTGGCCACGCTAAGGGCAAAGCGCTCAAACACTTTAAAGAAATGCGCCAGCGCGACGGTCAACTGCCTGCAGGCGTTGAAGCAGGTGCAACAGTCGATGTGTCGGCTTTTGCAGAAGGGGACACCGTTACGGTGTCGGCAACCTCCAAAGGTAAAGGCTTCCAAGGTGTTATAAAGCGCCATGGATTCCACGGCGGCCCACGCTCCCACGGTCAAAAGCACTCCGAGCGCTCGCCTGGTTCTATCGGCGGCGGCGGTGGTCGTGCCGGCGGTCGTGTGGCCAAGGGTATGCGCATGGCAGGCCGCATGGGTAGCGACAAAGTAACAGTGCGCAATTTGCGTGTGCTGCAGGTGCATCCTGGCACAAACGAGCTGGTGATAGCGGGGGCAATACCTGGTCGCCCAGGCACGCTTGTCGAAGTGCGTGGCTAGACCAGAATATTTTTATGGAAAAGACTACTAAAACAAAAAAAGAAAAAATGCCTACAGGTGCGCTTCAAGCGCCACTGTACACCAGTGCTGGTGTACAGAAGGGGACAGTGGACTTGCCCGAGAGCATCTTCGGCCTTCCTTGGAATGCTGACTTGGTGCACTTGACCACCACTGCGATGCAGGCAAATGCACGCGGCCCTATTGCGCACACCAAAGACCGTGGCGAGGTGCAAGGCGGCGGCAAAAAGCCTTGGAAGCAAAAAGGCACCGGCCGTGCCCGCCATGGTTCATCACGTTCTCCAATTTGGAAGGGCGGCGGTATGACACACGGTCCTCGCAACGAAAAGATTTACGCACAAAAGATAAACCGCCAGGCACGCCAAAAGGCATTGCTCGTGGTGTTGTCGCGCAAAGCAAAAGACGGAGAGATTATTTTTGTTGACTCTCTCGAACTTGAGGTGCCAAAGACTGCACAGGCAAAAAACATCATGCATGGCTTGTCTAAGGCAGGGTTTGCGCTCGACAAAAAGCGCAACGCAGCATTGCTGGCCTTGCCAGTAGCACATATCCCAACCATGAAGAGCTTTGGTAACATCGGTAACGTAGTGGTGGAAGAGGTGCGTAACCTAAACCCACTCAGCGTCCTTTCCACCAAGTACCTCATCATCGCCAACCCTGAGGCTGCGTTTGAGACGCTGTCGAAGAAAAAGATAGTAAAGGCGCAATAATACTATGCAAAAACACACTGGAAAAATTATCCTCTCGCCACGCATTACCGAAAAGGGTGCCTACCTGTCTGCACAAGGTGCGTACGTATTTAACGTAGCTCCTGGCGCAAACAAGTTTGAGGTGGCTGCAGCAGTACATGAACTGTACAAGGTGATGCCTCGTCTGGTGCGCATGGTTACTTTGCCTCGCAAACAGGTGCGCGCACGCGGGAGTAACCGCATGGGGCAAACTGCTGGTGGCAAAAAAGCCTACGTCTACCTCAAAAAAGGAGAGACTATTGAAGTAGTGTAATAATCGTATGAAAAAATACAAACCATACACAAAATCACGTCGGCACATGACGACCATCAGCTTTAAAGACAAGCTGACTGCGTCAGAGCCGCACAAAGCCCTTACCCAGGGCGGCAAACGCTACATGGGCCGCAACAACGCGGGCCGCATCACCGTGCGCCACAAAGGCGGCGGACACAAACGCCTCTACCGTGCGGTAGACTTTACATACAAAAAACTCGTCCCAGCAGTTGTGGAGACTGTCGAATACGATCCAAACCGCTCGGGCTTTATCGGCCTCTTGCTCTACAAAGACGGCGAGCGCCGCTACGCACTGCTCCCGGGCACCGTTATTGCCGGCAGCACTATTGTGACTGCAGAGGATGCGCCAATTGCACCCGGCAACCGCACACAGCTTAAAAATATCCCTATCGGTGGCTTTGTCTACAACGTCGAGCTCAAGCCCGGCAACGGCGGCAAGCTTGGCCGTTCGGCAGGTACACACATCGAGGTTATTGCCCGCGACAATGGCTATGTAGACCTCAAAATGCCATCCAGCGAGGTACGCAAAGTGTTGGAGACTTGCTGGGCAACAGTGGGCGAGGTGTCCAACGACGAGCATCACTTGGTGACACTCGGCAAGGCAGGACGCTCGCGCTGGAAGGGCATCCGCCCTACTGTGCGCGGTACCGCTATGAACCCTGTAGACCACCCACACGGCGGCGGTGAAGGCCGCCAGGGCCGCGGTCTCCGCCGGGCAAAGACCCTTTGGGGTAAGCCATCGGGCAAGGGCCAAAAAACCCGTTCTCCAAAGAAATATTCAAACTACCTTATCGTCTCTCGTCGCAAAGTTGGCAAACGAAGCAAGAAGCAGTAACAAACAAAACCCGGCAAAAAGCCGGGTTTTGCATTTTAGTTGACTCTTCAATCCCTTTCCTGTACTATCTCACCAATCCCGCTTGGCGGGTTTTATTTTCGAAAACATGGCACGCAGTCTCAAAAAAGGCCCATACGTAGATGAAAAACTCCTCAAAAAGCTTGAGGGGCAAAAGCCGCAAACCGCAGCGGTTATTAAGACGTGGGCACGCCGCTCCCAGATTGCCCCAGAGATGGTTGGCTTTAAATTTGGGGTCTACAACGGCCGCGTACACGTCGAGGTCTTGGTATCGGAAGACATGGTAGGCCACCGTTTGGGCGAATTTTCTCCTACCAAGAAGTTCGTACGTCACGGCGGTAAAATGCAGAAAGAGATGGAGCAAAAGGCCAAGGAGTCTGAAATTGCTTCAGCCCAGGCTGCCAAGGCTGCCGCAAGCACCAAGGACGCTGCAAAGAAGAAATAATTTATGGCAACCGCAACCGCATCACTTCAAAACTACCGTCAGTCGCCCCGCAAGGTGCGCTTGGTTGCTGACTTGGTTCGTGGTAAAACTGCGGAGCACGCACTCGCGCTGCTTTCTGCTTTGCCCAAGCGCGCCGCAGAGCCTATGGCAAAACTCATCCAGTCTGCAGTTGCAAACGCTGGGATAGAGGGCGGCGCACGAAACCTGGTTATCTCCACTATCGAGGTAAACAGTGGGGTAGTGTTTCGTCGTTCGATGCCTCGCGCACGCGGTCGCGCATCGGCTATCCGCAAAAAGAGCAGCAAAATCACTTTGACCGTAGGGCCAAAGGCGCCTAAAAAAGCAGCAAAAACCTCTGTGGCACAGCCAGAGGAGGATAAATAATATTATGTCTAAAATCGTACACCCATTTGCACACCGTTTAGGAATTTTGCGTGACTGGCGTCATCGCTGGTTTGCGGTGGGCGAGAAGTACCAACAGAATCTCAAAGCAGACATCCTGCTCCGTGAATTTTTGCAAAAAGACCTTCGCGGTATGCACATTGGCGGCATCGAGATAGAGCGCAATGAAAAAACACTCCGCATCATGATACAAACCTCTCGCCCGGGCCTCATCATCGGCCGCTCAGGCGAGGGCTCACTCAAGCTCAAAAACAAAATCGTCTCTTTTCTTACAAAACGCAAACTTCCAACTCCGGAAATCAAGCTTGATATCGAAGAGATCCGCTCGCCCGAGAGTAACGCCGCTATTGTGGCCTACATGGTGGCCGAAGGGCTTGAAAAGCGTATGCCTTTCCGCCGCGTGCTCAAGCAGACTATCGAAAAAGTGATGGCAAACCGCGACGTTAAGGGTGTGCGTATCTCTTTGGGCGGTATGCTCGGCGGCGGCTCTATGTCACGCAAAGAAGAGCTCAAGAAAGGCCGCATCCCGCTACAAACCTTCCGCTCAGACATCGACTATGCTCGCGAGCGCGCAAACCTACCGCTTGGTGTTATAGGCATCAAGGTGTGGATCTACCGCGGCGAGGTATTTGCTGCCGGCAGCAAGGACGAGTAAGCGATCTATAAAACCGTATGTTATTCCCCAAAAAAGTAAAATTTAGAAAATGGCACACTATGCGCCGCAACCCCAAGCGAGACATGGTGGCGTCTCGTGGTATTACGGTGGCCTTCGGTAGCCATGCGCTCAAGGCGGTAACACACGCACGTTTGCGGTCTAACCAGATAGAGAGCGCCCGCAAGGTTATTGCCCGCAACTTGGGCAAAACCGGCAAGTCATGGGTGCGCATCTTCCCAGACAAGCCCTTTACCCAGAAGCCTCCAGAGGTTAAGCTCGGCAAAGGCAAGGGCGACCCAGTGGGCTACGAGGTAGACATTTGGCCAGGCCGCGTTTTGTTCGAGGTGGACGGCGTATCTGACGCGGTGGCTACCAAAGCGCTTGTAGGTGCGGCTAAAAAGCTGCCACTTAAGGCTAAAGTTGTTTCTCGCTCGGGCCACTAATACCATCATGACTAAAAAAACAACACTCAAAAAGCATACTCCACAAGACATACAAACCTTGGTTGCTGCCAAGCGTGAAGAACTGCGCACCTTGCGTTTTTCCGTCGCAGGGAGTAAAAATCGCAATGTGAAGCTTGCTCGGACTCTCCGCAAAACCATTGCGCGAGGCTTGACCGAGCTGCAGCTGCGCCCAGTCGACACAAAGTAATATGGAAAAAACTACCCCAAACAAAAAAACACTCCAAGGCACTGTGGTATCTGACAAGATGCAGGATACTGCTGTGGTGTCGGTGATGCGCTATGTGAAGCACCCTAAGTACAAAAAGTACATGCGCCAGACCAAGCGATACCACGCGCACAACCCGGGCAACCGTGCCAAGGAAGGGGAGAAGGTGACCATCCGCTCGTGCCGCCCGCTGTCCAAGCGTAAGTCGTTTGAAATTGTGTTTGCATAAAATTATATGATTCAAGATCGCTCACTCGTTGTAGTTACAGATAACTCAGGCGCCAAGATTGGACGCATTTTCAAGATTCCCGGAAGTTCTAAGAAACGCTACGCAGAGATAGGCGAGATAGTGGTGTTGTCTGTGCAGACTGCAGAGCCTCGCAAAGCGGTCAAGAAAAAAGACGTGCTTAAGGCTGTGGTGGTGCGCCAGCGCAAGCCATTTCGTCGCAAAGACGGTTCGTACTTGCGCTTCGACGACAATGCCGTGGTTATTATCGAAGGTACCGGCAAGGGTCCTAAAGAGCCAAAGGCAGGTCGCATCTTTGGCCCAATACCTCGCGAGCTGCAAGAGCTTGGTTACCAGACTATTATCTCTCGCGCACCAGAAGTCGTGTAACGCATACCAATATGAATACTCTACACATTAAAAAAGGTGATGCGGTGGTCGTCCTTTCGGGCAACGAAAAGGGCAAGACCGGCAAGGTTACGGAAGTATTTCCAAAAACTGGCATGGTGCTTGTGGAGGGGGTAGGGATGCGCAAAAAGCACCAAAAGCCTCGTCGCGAAGGACAGCAGGGCCAAGTGATAGACAAGCAGCACCCTATCAGCGCAAGCAAGGTCATGCTCGCAGCAGCACACAAAGAGCGCCTGTCTGCGCAGGCAGGCAGTAAGAAAGCGGCTAAGACAAAATAGTATATGGCAAACCTTTTACAAGAACAGCAAAAAACAACATTTGATGCGCTCAAAGCCGACTTTGGGTGGAAGAACGTCATGCAAGTACCTAAGGTAGCCAAGGTGGTTGTCTCTGTGGGTGTGGGTAAGATGGCAAAGGACAAGCAAAAAGTCGAGCTGGTGGCAAAGCGTCTTGCAACCATTACTGGCCAAAAGCCGGTGACTCGCGGTGCAAAGAAGTCCATCGCTACCTACAAGACACGTATCGGCGACCGCGTAGGCTACCAAGTAACACTCCGCGGTAAACGCGCACAAGACTTCCTTAACCGCCTCATACACGTGGCACTTCCTCGCACCAAAGACTTTAAAGGCATCTCTGCAACCGCAATCGACGAGATGGGCAACTACACCCTAGGTATCCGCGAGCACTCAGTGTTCCCCGAGACTGCAGACGAAGAGCTTAAGGACGTATTCGGCATGGCGGTAACTATCGTTACTACTGCAAAAGGCAAAAAACAAGCGCACGCCTACTTGGCGCACTTGGGGCTCCCATTCAAAAAATAATACATAGGCCCGGCCTATGTATTTAAAGGGAAAAGCCGTCGCAATTGCGACGGCTTTTTAATTACCCCCTAAGGGGTCGGACTTCGACGCAGGCGACACCTTGGGTCGGGTAAAACCCTAAGATGTCCGCGCCGCGTGGCGTTAAGTCTAGACGTTGCTTGGTTGTAATGTGCTGTGCTTTTGGGGGCATGCGCCACCTCTGTATTTTTGGCATCCTATCAGTCACGCGGACAATGATAGATTTGCTGGTCGACGGGTTGGTGACAAGCAGCACTGTCCCCAAAGGAAAGAAATTCTTTGGAGTTGCTGCCATGGCACTGTTTTTTGGGTCAAACTTGCGGCCATTGGCCATCTGTTTGCCCGGCAGGTTGTAGTAGGTTGCACGCGCAACCAGTACTCCCTCTTGTAGTGGACATGCTGCCCTAGCGAGGCTGGGTAGCGTGGCCAGTGCAAAAGCGATAAGTACTAGTACAGACTTCATTAACCGACGTCCTTGCAGTGGTGGGGAAGATGCGAGTATTTCGCCGCACGCCTCCTCTTTTATTAATTATAGCATTACGCACAGCTTTGTCAATTATCCTCCTAAGCTAGGCGTTTTTGGCCCTTTGCTTGCACCCCAAGGGGGGCTGTGCTAGTATCCCTCTAGCCCCATAGGGCTCCTTTTTTCTGTTAGGTGCCGCTTAGTCGCAAGGCGAGGCAAACCGACAGAATCGTAACTCCCAAGGCATGGGGAGTAACCATTCAATAATGGCCAAAAAATCCACTATAGCTCGCTCTAACAAAACACCGAAGTTCGCTTCGCGTGTTGTTCGTCGTTGTTTCCGCTGCGGCCGTAAGCGCGCCTTTATGCGCGACTTCGGTATGTGCCGCGCCTGCTTCCGCGAGGCAGCCAACGAAGGGCTTATCCCGGGCGTCCGTAAATCATCATGGTAACTGACTCAATTTCAGACTTTATAATCCGCCTCCAAAACGCGTCTCGCGCGGGCAAAGAGACTGTTTCTTTGCCGTTTTCTCAAATGAAGTTTGCGATAGCCGAAATCTTGGAGCGCGAAGGCTACATCGCTTCGGTCGACAAAAAGTCTAAAAAAGGTGGCGTGTTGTCTGTGGTCCTTGCCTACAAAGACGGCAAGCCAACTATCCAAGGCGTAAAGCGCATCTCCAAGCCATCTCGCCGCATCTACATGGGTGTGCGCGATGTGCGCCCAGTCAAGCGCGGCCACGGTCTGTTGGTGCTCTCGACTCCAGCGGGTATAGCCACAGGCAAAGAGGCGCAGATAAAGCGCGTTGGCGGAGAAGCCCTGTTTGAAATTTGGTAAAAAATATATGTCACGCTTAGCAAAACGACCAATCGCAATTCCCAAACAAGCCGAAATTACCGTTTCGGAAGGGGACATCCGCGTCAAAGGCCCTAAAGGCACGCTAGAGAAGCGTGGTCACCGCCTTATTGCTATCGAGGTGACTCCAGAAGGCGTGCAGGTGAGCCCTAAAGGCACCTCTATCGAAGCGCGTGCAGCCTTGGGCACCTACGCATCACACGTGCGCAACATGTTGCACGGGGTTACAGAGGGTTTTGCAAAAAAGCTCATTGTCGAAGGTGTGGGCTTTAAGTGGGATGTGTCGGGCAAGACACTTAATTTGTCTCTTGGGTTTTCTCACCCCGTAACTATGGCAATCCCAGAAGGATTGACCGTGGTTGCCGAGAAGAACGCACTTACTATTTCGGGCTTTGACAAAGAGATGGTCGGGCAGTTTGCTGCAAATGTGCGCGCACTCAAAAAACCAGAGCCGTACAAAGGTAAAGGCATCCGCTATGATGGCGAGGTTATCCGCCGCAAACAAGGTAAAAAGACCGCATAAACTAGTATGAATACCGCAAGCAAAAAACAATTAGGACGAGAGCGTCGACACAACCGCATCCGCAAGAGCGTGGTGGGTACGGCAGCGCGCCCACGTTTGGCGGTATACAAGTCTAACCGCTACGTTCATGCGCAAATTATCGACGACGCTGCAGGCAAAACCTTGGTAGCAGGCAGCACCAAAGAGGTAGGTGCAAAGGTGGCCGCAAAAAAAGGCGAAGCTGCAAAAGCGCTTGGTGCGGAGTTGGCCAAAAAGGCAAAAGCTGCAGGTATTGAGTCGGTGGTGTTCGACCGAGGCGGTTTCCGCTATACTGGCCGAGTTGCAGCAGTAGCAGAGGCAGCACGAGAGGGCGGGTTGAAATTTTAATGCATATGGAAACAGAAAAAGACATAATCGAAGAGACTGCACCGCTTGCCGCGGAGCCTGCTGCTGTGGCAGAGGCTGCGGCTGTGCCTGCAGCACCTGCAGCCCCAGAAGACCGCCGTGGTGCAAACCGCCCTTTGCGTGGCCGCGGCGGCGAGCGTGGTGGCCGTCCAAACCGTGCCTCGTCTCGCCCTCCACGTGCGCGCAGCGAGTTTGACCAAAAGATGATCACCATCCGTCGCGTGTCGCGTGTGGTCGCCGGCGGTCGCCGCTTCTCTTTCTCGGTTGCGATTATTATCGGCAACAAAAAAGGCAAAGTAGGTGTGGGTCTTGGCAAAGCAGGGGACACTACCTTGGCTATAGACAAAGCAGTGCGTGATGCAAAAAAGCACATGATCACTGTGGCGCTTACCAAGGACAACTCAATCACACACGAAACCGAGGCAAAGTACTGCGCCGCACGCATCTCTATGATGCCAGCGCATGGTCGCGGTTTGGTGGCAGGTTCGTCGGTGCGTCCAGTGCTTGAGCTTGCGGGTGTAACCAACGTGGTTGCGAAAGTCCACTCGGGCAGTAAAAACGGACTCAACAACGCGCGTGCAGCAATTGAGGCGCTTAAAAAACTCAAGGCGTAAAAAATTTATATGCAACTTCACGAACTTAAACGAGCAACCCCAAACAAAACCGCAAAGCGCGTGGGCCGCGGTGGTGGGCGTGGTAAGACTTCGGGTCGCGGCACCAAGGGTCAGAAGGCGCGCGCAGGCCACTCTATCCGCCCAGACATCCGCGAGCAGCTCAAGAAGATTCCTAAACTCCGTGGTCGTGGTATCCAAGGTTTGATAAGTATCCAAAACAAGCCATTGGTAGTAAACGTGGCGGCTCTTAATGCAGCATTCGCTGCAGGTGATACTATAACTCCTAGTGTTTTGGTAGAACGTGGGTTGGTGCGTACGCCGAAAAAATCTGCACCAGTCGTTAAGATCTTGGGCGATGGCGAGCTTGCCAAAAAACTAAACATCTCGGGCTGTGTGGTGTCGGCAAGTGCAAAGACAAAGATAGAAGCAGCGGGCGGTTCGGTAGCATAGTTCGGGGTCACTGGCCCCACCAATATCTAATGGGTACTTTTAGTCAAAAACTCAAACTCTTGTTTGCAGACCGGTCACTCCGCAACCGATTGCTGTTTGTGGTGGGAGTACTCGCCGTGTTTCGTCTGTTGGCGGCAATGCCAGTGCCAGGTATAGACACACTGCAGCTCCAAGCTTTTTTTGCAAGCAACCAATTTTTTGGCCTACTTAACCTATTCTCTGGCGGTGGGCTCGCCAACTTGTCTATAGTGCTGCTTGGCGTTGGGCCATACATCACCGCGTCCATCATCATGCAGGTGTCGACCATCATGGTGCCGCGCCTCAAACAGCTCTATCAAGAAGAGGGTGAGGCAGGACGCCAACGCTTTAGCCAATACACACGCATGCTGTCGTTGCCGCTCGCGGTGCTGCAAGGCATCAGCTTTTTGCTTATTTTGGAGCGCCAAGGCGTGTTGCCAGACCTCAGCGCCTTCCAATTTGGGGTTAACCTCTTGGTGGTGGTGGCAGGGTCGATGTTCCTAATGTGGCTGGGCGAGCTTATTTCTGAATTTGGGTTGGGCAATGGTGTCTCGGTTATTATCTTCGGCGGCATCGTCGCAAGCTTGCCAAGTACCGTGAGCCAAGCGCTGTTCTCTTTTGTACCGTCACAGCTGCCTATATACTTGGCGTTTATAGCGGCTGCAGTGGCCGTGGTGGCCGCTGTGGTGGTGGTTACCGAAGCAGAGCGTCCTGTCCCTGTTACGTACGCCAAGCAGGTACGCGGGATGAAGACTTTTGGCGGCTCTGCAACTTACTTGCCACTGCGCCTTAACCAGGCTGGCGTTATCCCAATCATCTTCGCCTTGTCGCTTTTGTTGGTGCCGCAAATGGTGGCTACCTTTTTTGCTACCTCATCTTTGGTGTGGGTGGCGCAGGCTGCCAATTTTGTACTTCAAGCCTTGCAGCACCTAGGCATCTACGGACTCCTATACTTTACCTTGGTGTTCTTCTTTACGTACTTCTACACCGCAGTAACCTTCGACCCGCACCAAATAGCAGAAAACTTGCAGAAAAACGGCGCCTTTGTGCCAGGTGTCCGACCAGGCAGCTCGACGGTCGACCACTTGAGCAAAGTCATCACCCGCATCACCTTCGTAGGAGCATTCTTCTTGGGTCTTATCGCTGTCTTGCCAATCGCTATGCAGTCACTCACAGGCATCCAGTCGCTTACCTTGGGCGGTACCGCGCTGCTCATCGTAGTGTCGGTGGTGCTCGACCTCTCGCGTCGTATCGACGCGCAAATCTCCATCCGGGAGTACTAACACTATTGTCATGACTATTCCTACTGCTAAACCAAAACAGATTGCGGTGATAGCAGGGCCGACCGGGAGCGGCGAGAGCACTATCACAAAAGCGATAATCGATAGATGCCCAAATGCTGCCCGACTAGTTACGGCAACCACGCGCACTCCTCGCGCCGGAGAAGAACATGGTAAAGACTACTATTTTTTTAGCAAAGAAGATTTTTTACAAAAACAGCAAGCAGGAGAGATACTTGAAGTAACGTATATTGAAAATCGAGATACGTACTACGGCGCCTATGGGCCAGATTTGGCAGATAAATTAGCAAAAGGAAACATTGTCCTAGTGAACCCTGATATTGTAGGGGCGAAGTTTTATAAAGAGCGCTACAACGCAACTACCATTTTTATTTTGCCAGGTGATTTAAATGAGTTGCCAGCACGGCTTCGTGCCCGCAATCCAGAAATGTCGGAGGAGGAAATCGCAAAAAGATACGAAAATGCAGTGAGTGAGGTGCGCGATGAGCGATCTTTTTATGATTATGAGGTCGTAAACGCAAACGGTAAATTAGAAGATGCCGTCCTGGCAACGATCTCTATTCTTGAAAAAGAAGGGTACAATATACACGCATGAACAAACTCACTGCAATTTTTTTAGGGCCACAAGGCTCGGGCAAGGGGACGCAAATACAGCTGCTTAAAGAGGCAATGGTGGCGCAAGATGCGACGCGCAAAATAGTCCACTTCGAGATGGGCAAACAGCTGCGCGAGCTTGCTACAAAAGACGACTACACGGGGCGGCTAACGAATGAAATATTGCAGCAGGGTGGTTTGATACCGTACGCCATAAGTGCAAGTTTGTTTGCACAATATCTGATGGACACTATGCACACCGGAGAGGAGGATTTGATCATCGACGGCTTTCCGCGCACGGCCACACAGGTGCCTACGCTGGACTCGGCCTTGGTGGAGTTTTATAAACGCGACATGCCTACGGTGGTGTGCATCAACATTTCGGACGACGAGGCAGTTGCCCGGCTGCTTAAGCGCGGCCGCCATGACGACACCGAAGAGAGTATCCGCAAACGGCTTGCTTGGTCGCGCAAAGATACGATGCCTAACATCGAGTGGTTCCGTGCAAACCCACTGTACCGTGTGGTCGACATAGACGGCGAGCGCACTGTCGAAGCAATCCACGCCGACATTTTGGCCAAACTAGGGCTCGCGTAGACTATGATAGCAACCGCCCAGTCAGACATAGATAATTTGCGCAAAGCAGGCAGCATCTTGGCGCATGCGCTCACCGAGACGGCAAAGCTGGTGGTGCCTGGGGTCACTGCTGCGGAGCTCGACTTGGCTGCCGAGCGCATCATACAAGAGCAGGGTGGCAAGCCCGCGTTTTTAAACTACAAACCAAGCGGGGCTGCGTACCCGTTTCCTGCCGTGCTGTGTGTTTCTATAAACGACGAAGTGGTGCACGGCATCCCCACAGAAGACAAGGTAGTCAAAGACGGCGACTTGGTGATGCTCGACCTTGGGGTTTCTTACAATGGCTTTTTTGCCGACGCAGCGCTGACGGTGCCGGTGGGCGCGGTAGATGCAGAGGGGATGAAGCTCCTTAATGCCTCGCGCGAGGCGCTTGCCGAGGCGCTCAAGGTGGTCAAAGCGGGTGCGCATGTGGGCGACATCGGTGCGGCTATCGAGCGTGTTGCCCGCAAATACAACTTTACTATTGCAAAAGACCTAGGGGGCCACGCGCTGGGTAAAGTCCCGCACGAAAAACCCTACATACCAAACGAAGGGGAGGCGGGCACGGGGGAGATTCTTAAAGAAGGGTTAATCATCGCCATAGAGCCTATTTTTTGCGAGGGTAAGCCGCACATCACCTTGGCAAAAGACGAGTGGACCTACCACACGCGCGACGGTTTGCGCAGTACTGAGTTTGAGCAAACGCTGATGGTGACAAAAGACGGGTGCGAGGTGTTGACGCCGTTTTGATATTGCAAAATCTTACATACTATTGTATAGTGCTCGCATGCAACATCCCAAGGAGGAAAAAACTTTTGTGCTCATAAAGCCCGACGGCGTACGCAAAGGGCTCACGGGCGAGATCATTAAACGCATGGAGCAGCGCGACCTCAAAGTCGTAGCTCTAGAGATGTTCCAGCCGTCTAAGGCCGAGATGGACAAACACTATCCCAAAGACGAGGCGTGGCTCAAGCGCATTGGCGAAAAGACAACCGGCACCTACCAAAAGTACGGACATGATGTGAAAAAAGACTTTGGTACCGACGACCTTCTTAAAATTGGTAAAGTGGTACGCGGCTGGCTTATCGACTTTATGATCTCGGCCCCTATGGTCAAGATGGTGGTGCAGGGCGTGCACGCGGTGGACATGGTGCGCAAAATCGTGGGGCCTACTATGCCGTACTTGGCAGAGATGGGCACCATCCGCGGCGACTACTCGGCAGACTCTGCTATTTCTGCAAACATCGAAAAACGCGCAGTCTACAACTTGGTCCATGCGTCTGAGACTCCAGAGGAAGCAAAGCACGAAATCGAGCACTGGTTTGGTAAACAAACCATCTTCAAGTACAAGCGCTTCGGCATCGACGAGTAGTTTTTGCACCCACAAGTCTGACTTGTGGGTTTAGATTTTGGGGCTACTATAAGGGTATGAGAGTGGAACCTCATGAAGTGGGTTCTTTTGTTCATGTTGTTAAACGCGGAGCGCGCGGCATGCCTATCACTCGTGATGAGGCTGATAAGCGGCGTTTTGTAAAACTCCTTTATTATTTAAACGACGAACATCGCTCCGATTTTTGGGAGAGAGATATTTGTGATCTGGGAATGTTTGAACGCCCTGCTGTTTGGCCAGAACGTCGACCATTAGTAAAGGTACTTGCTTGGACGTTGATGCCGAACCATTTCCACCTTTTGCTTAAAGAAACTCAAGAAAGAGGGGTGGCGCGATTTATGCAAAGTGTTTGTGGCAGTATGTCCCGATATTTTAACGAAAAATATAGTGAGCGAGGTAGTATTTTCCAAGGTGCATATCGTAGTCGTACAGTTGAGACAGACCGACATTTGCGTTACGTGGTCCCGTATATAGTAGTAAAAAATGTGTTCGAATTATATCCAGGGGGATATGTGACTGCTGCAAAAAATTTTAATGAGGCGTGGAAGTGGGCTGTCGATACGTATCCTTTTTCGAGCTTAAAAGAGTATGCTGGAGAAAACTCTATATATGCGGCAGTTGTTGAAAAGGATATTCTCGCAGAAATATTTTGTTCACCGGCAGATTTTCGTACGAATGCTCAAGATTTAATCTTGGGACGTGTGCCAGAATTGAGCAGTTTGGCGATTCTGGAATAATAACCCACAAGTCTGACTTGTGGGTTGGACACTGGTTTGGTGTCGACGAGTAACTTTGTGTTCAGTCGTCGAGTTACTAGGGAATGCACATAGGATTTATTGGGCAGGGGTGGATCGGCAGACATTATGCAGATGATTTTGAAAACCGTGGCTATACGGTTGTACGTTACGCGCTTGAAGAGCCATATCGAGCAAACAAAGATCGTATAGCCCGGTGCGACATTGTGTTTATTGCGGTGCCAACCCCTACCACTCCAGAGGGGTTCGACAGCTCCATTATTGCGCGCGTACTGCCTCTTGTGGGCAAAGGAAAAGTGGCGGTCATTAAGTCAACCATACTGCCAGGCACGACAGAGATGTTTCAGCAAATATACCCTGACATTTTTGTGCTACACAGCCCTGAGTTTTTGACCGAGGCTACGGCGGCGCATGATGCAGCGCACCCTCATCGTAATATTGTAGGAATCCCCGTAGACTCTGCTGTGTACCAAGAAAAAGCCCGCGCAGTGCTTAGTGTGCTGCCTGAGGCGCCGTACGCGCGTATACTTTTGGCCTGTGATGCAGAGTTGGTCAAATATGCAGGCAATTGTTTTTTATACACCAAAGTCATGTTTACTAACTTGCTCTATGACCTGGTGCAAGCGAAAGGAGGAGACTGGGAAGGAGTGCGCGATGCGTTGGTGCATGACCCTCGTGTCGGTGCTAGCCACACTAACCCTGTACATAGTGGAGGACGTGGGGCTGGGGGCGATTGTTTTATTAAAGATTTTGAGGCATTTCGTCGCATGTACGCCACACTGGGAGATGTGCGTGGCGATGCAATTCTTGCTGCCCTTAAAGATAAAAACATAGAACTTCTGGTGGCATCAGGAAAAGATGGAGCATTGCTTGGGGGCGTATATGGAGACGTCTCTGTATATATGCGAAAGGCTGCTGTGACAAAATAAGTCTATAGATTATAGCTCGGGTAAAACCTAAACCCACAAGTCAGACTTGTGGGTTAGAAGGGGTGGGGGATTGTAGTAAAAATTTGATACAATAGCGGCAGGACCCCGGAGGCAAATGTCCTTAAGTGAATCTACCGGGAGCTCGCTGTGGCGGGGCACCGTGGTGTACCGCTTAGAGCACCCACCTAATACACGGTAGACACTTGCTTCCGGAGTCCGAAAAAAGTCCGCACCGGGCTCCTGGTGCGGGTTTTTTTGTGCCTAAAGAATAGTCGAAGGGTAGTAAAAAACGTATAATGCACTGATGCAATCAACCATATACTTTTACGGCGGGGCAGGGTCGGTAACGGGGTCTAACTTTTTGCTCGATACAGGAGAGGTCAAAATTGCCGTCGACTGTGGGCTCTTCCAGGGCAAGCACTCTTTCGAAAACACCAACTGGGACCCTTTTCCGTATAACCCGGCAGAAGTGTCGGTGCTTATAAACACGCACGCACACATCGACCATATTGGCCGTATCCCCAAACTAGTAAAAGACGGTTTCCGGGGGCCCATTATATCCACCGAGGCTACCCGCGCGCTCGCGGAGCCGCTCTTGCTGGACGCTATGGAGCTTGCTGCGCGCACTGCAGAGCGCTTGGGCAAAGAGCCTTTGTATACAGAAAAAGATATCGCACAGGCTATGCGGCAATGGAAGGGGATACCCTACCACCAGCTCGAGGATGTGGGCGGCGGGGTAACCTTGGAGCTGTTTGATGCGGGGCACATCTTGGGCTCGGCCATAGCGGTGCTCAGCCGCAAGGCGCAGCCAGACAGCAGCAAGGTGGCCTTTACGGGCGACTTGGGCGGGGGTAACTCGCCGCTGTTGGCCAAGACAGAGGTCCCGGGGGACATAGCCCACCTGGTGGTCGAGAGTGTGTACGGAGACCGTGTGCGGCAAGAGGATGCACACAGGCGTGATATATTGGAAAACCATATAGAAAACGTGGCTGCAAAAGGCGGCACGCTGCTTATCCCTGCGTTTTCGACCGAGCGTACGCAAGACTTGCTGTTTGAAATCCGCTCGCTCTTTTTAGAAAAACGCGTGCCGTCTATGCCGGTGTATCTGGACTCACCCTTGGCACAAAAAATCACCGCTGCCTACCTGGCACATCCCCAATACTTTAGCGACGAGATGCAAAAGCGCATTGCAGGAGGCGAGCATATTTTCGACTTTCCTGAGTTGCAGTTTGTCGAAGGTGCTGCCGAGTCGGAAAACATGCGTAACAAACCGGGGCCGAAGATTATTTTGGCAGGCTCGGGTATGAGCAACGGCGGCCGGGTTGTGGCGCACGAGGCGGCGCTCTTGCCCGACGAGCACTCGACGCTGCTTATTGTGGGCTACCAGTCTGCGGGGAGTTTGGGCCGCAAGCTCATCGAGGGTGCAAAAAAAGTAGAAATCCGGGGCGAGGAAGTGGCGGTGCGCTGCACCGTAGCTGCTATGTATGGCTATTCGGCACACATGGACAGCGAACAGCTGCTTGAGTTTGTAAACAGTGTGGCCAACCCACCGCAAGGAGGCGGCGTGCTTGAGCAGGCGTTTGTGGTGATGGGGGAGCCAGCAGCGTCGGGGTTTTTGGTGCAGCGGGTGCGCGACTACTTGGGGGTAAAAGCCACCGCACCCGAAGCTGGGGACAGCGCGATAATTAATTTCTAATGCTAGAATAGTGCATATGACCACTACTACTGCGCCTGCTCCAGAGACAAAAGAAGCAGGTACTGTGCAGCCTATGTCGCCTAATCATCCGCATCTGCAGATAAAGTTGGGTGTCTCGGGCGCGGCAGAAACAGGCCACTGCGGCATTGATGCGTACGACAAAGGTTTGGAGCTGGGCCGCGAAGTGGCACGCCACGGCGCGGTGCTTGTAACGGGGGCGACTACGGGCTTCCCCTTGTGGTCGGCTATGGGCGCCAAGGAATTGGGCGGGGTGTCCGTTGGGTTTTCTCCTGCTAACTCAGAAAAAGAGCACATCGAGATGTATAACCTACCGGTGGAATACATGGACGTTATTGTGTACACGGGGTTTGGCTTCCCTGGGCGGGACCTGATTTTTACCCGGTCGTCTGACGCGCTGCTTTTTGGCTGCGGACGCATAGGGACCATACACGAATTTACTATCGCGTTTGAAGACAAAAAGCCTATTGGCATTTTAGAGGCAGATTGGGAGACGGACGAGGTCATTAAAGGGATACTCAAAAGTGGCCATCGCCCCAACGACCGTATCGTGTTCGACTCGGACCCAAAGGCACTGGTAGAGCGGGTGATAGAGCTGGTACAAAAAGACAAAATAAACCGGGCGTCATTCCGGTTTGTGCAGCCCACAGAGTAGTAAAACAAAAAACTCCCCGTAGGGAGTTTTTTGTTAGGAGACCTTTCCCCGACGCTTTGGTCGGGGTCCCGACTGAAACGTCGGGATTAACTATGATACTTTTTTAACAATACGATCAAACGTTGCGGGGGACTGCTCGGCAAGCGTTGCGAGCATTTTGCGGTTGAGGGTGATGTTTGCTGTTTTGAGCGCGTTTATAAGGCGGCTGTACGAAAGTGGCTTGCCTGTTGAGGCGAGTGCGCCCGAGGTGTCGAGACCTGCGTTGATGCGTACATTCCACAGGCGGCGGAAGTCGTTCTTTTTGTCTTTGCGGTGTGCAAAGGCGTACTTACCTGCGTGGAATATAGCCTCTTTAGCTTGCTTGGTCTTGGTCGAGCGGCCAAAGCGGTAGCCCTTGGTCATCGCCAAGATGTTTTTGCGGCGCTTGAGCGCGGTTGTTCCTCCTTTTACGCGTGCCATAGTGGTGTGATAAGTCGATTAAGTTAGCGCTTTGAGGGCGTTACTGTCTTGATAAAACGTTGAGAGACCTTTTTGGTGAGGGTGAGGAGCTGGGTGCGGCGTGTGCTCATCTGGCCCGAGCGGTCCTCCTTTGCGTTGAAATGGTTCTGTCCTGGCTTGCGCGCAATAACCTTGCCGTTGCGGGTAAGTTTGAGACGTTTCGTAAATGATTTATTTGTTTTCACGGTAATTTCTTACTTTTTAGCTGCGCGCTCGATAACGGTGGTCAGGCCTTTGGGGCTTTTGGCTATAGGGTCGCCTATCTTGTATTCCTCGGGGATAAGTTTCAAAAATCGCTCCAAACGCTCTTTTAGGAAGCCAAACTCCATGTACTTGTATCGCCCCCACAGAAAAAGGTCTATTTTGACCCGGTGCCCCTCTTTGAGCCACGCTGCCGCCCTTTTTGCCTTCAAATTAAGGTCGTTTTCGCCGGTGCCTATCTTTACCTGGACACTTTTGGTCTCCGTAGTGTGGGATTTGGCCTTTATTTCTCGGCGTTTCTTCTCCTGCTCGTATTGGAATTTACCATATTCCATTATTTTTGCAACTGGTGGGACGGCGCCAGGGGATATTTCAATAAGGTCGAACCCCAGCTCCTCTGCCTTGGCAATAGCCTCAGATACGGCTAAAACGCCAAAATTCTCCCCCTCGGGGCCTATGACGCGCACTTCTGTTGCGCGGATCTGGTGATTAATGCGGGTGGTATCCAAAGCGGTTGCCAACACTATACCAGAGTATCGACTTTTTGTGTAGGTGATACAATATATGTATGGTAGACGACCTATTGAGCTTTTATGCGCAGGCAAAAGAGGCCACCGAGCACTTTGACCTCTTTTTTAAAAAACACGGGCTTGGCGGTTTGGCTTTGGCAGACCATGTGTGCTACAAGTGCGGCTCGGCCAAGGAGTTTGAAGAAGTGCGTGCCATATTAGAGAAAGGTGCTGCATATATGCACCAGGCAACTATATCGGGCCGGCGCATTGCCTATGTAAAGTTGGCGGCCCCATTGCCAACCGGTTTGGGGGATGTGTGGTTTGTCGAACTTTCAGACCAAAAGCCAGATGGCAGCCAAAGCAGCGGGCTGGACCACCTCGAACTCTACCCTGTGGCGCCTACTACGTACGACATGTTGGTGGACTTGCTACAGAAAGGGGGCGAGCAGCTTGTCCACGTGGAGCGCCCGCACCACACCACGCACGACATCACACTGCCCAGCGGGCTTATTATCCGCTTGGAGCCGGGGCCTTTGATAGAAAAGATAAAAGGGGAGTTATAAAAAATCCCCCTACTGCAGCGGTAGGGGGATTGGTCGCTAGCGCTTGTTGCGCCGGTGGCCTAGTAATATCGTCAATAGAAAGATCAACAGCACCCCGCCTGCAAGGATCAGGGGTGTTTGGCTTGGCCACACTTGGCCAGCTTTGGATGTACTTGTGGGTATGAGTAGCAGGGCAATACCTGCCGCTACACCCTTTGCTAGTATGATTTTCAACGGCTTTCCCCAAATAGTCTTGAGTTAGGACGTGCAGTACGTAACAAACAAACGCTGTACGTTTTTTGAACATACCACCATCTGTGTGCATATGCAAAAAACAGGGGTGCAAAACGCACCATGTGCGCCGAGGAGGCCGCGTCCCCTTGGGGTGGCAGCCTCCTCGGCTTAACTCAAGTGTTCCATGGTGTGTTTGTTTTATTGCTAGACACTTATGACAACTCGCCGAGTGGGGCAGAGGTGACAGGGAAAATAAAAAGCACCCAACTATGGGCGCGTTTTATTTTTATGTGGAGATGGGCGGAATTGAACCGCCGTGCAATGAAGTGCTGCTGAAGCTTCTACGTAGTGTAGTTCGCTTGTTGTTTCTTTAGGCTGTTATGGGCAAAGCAAACGAAATCATAACTTCCTGCAGCTCTTATGTTCGGATGCAAGTCAGAGCGGCTCTTGCAACTATACTCTTGCTATATAACACCTATCCCAACCCGCAAGAGAGAGGAAGGGTAGATGCGACTTACGCTCGCGCGAACGCGAACTGGAAGTCGTTCGCCGCGAAATACGGCGAAACACTGTTTTTTGCAGTTATTGTTTCCGGATTTTTAAGAAGGTCCAGACTTCTACTGCGCGCATTCAACAGGCGTCTTCATTGTCTAGGCCTGGCATCCCCCTAAAACAAATCTTGTGCCAAGATTTGTTCGGGCGAACGATTGCATGGTAATCGTTTTAGCCCAATTCATTCTGATTCTAAGTACTTTTTTAGAATCTTTTTCTTTTCTCGTGCTCCCCAAAGGCTTTTCAAAAATCTCTCTCGTTGAAAAGCTTCTCCTTTTTGTTTGAATAATTCTGAATGAATCAAAACCAAAGGTCTTCGATGAGAAGTGGCTAATACATATCCTTTGCTGTGCCTCCCAATCCTTTTCTCAAGATCAGAAGTACAGCCTACATACAACCTCTTATCTTTTAAGCTATATAGGATATATACAGTCCAAGACATATTTTAGGCGACGGCCAGGTCTGTTTATTCTTTTTTCAAAGTCCCTAAACAAATAGCATAGCTATTTGTCGGGCGAACGACAAATTTCATAATTGTCGTTTTAGCCTTTGTATGTCGCGCTTGGTGTCTCTTTCCTTTAAGACGGCGCGCTTGTCGTATTTCTTACGGCCGCGGGCTACCGCCAAACGCAGCTTCAGTACTCTCCCTTTATTATACACCGAAAGTGGCACTATTGTCAAGCCGCTCTGCTTTTCAAACCCGGCCAACGTTTGCAATTCTTTTTTAGTCAGCAGGAGTTTGCGTGTGCGCTCGGGTTCGTAGTCGGCGGGGGTGTTGGTGGCTTGGTATGGAGGCACAGACATGCCCACCACGTATGCCTCTAGGCCCCCTGCGCGCGCGGTGGGGCGCACAATAATATGTGCACCGTCGAGCTTGCCGTGGCCGGCGCGGACACTCTTTACCTCGCTACCCACCAATTCCAACCCCGCCTCAAATTCCTCGAGGATGTCATAGTTTAGCCGGGCTTTTTTACTTTCTATAAGGCTCACGAGCTGAATATACCACGATTAGAAATTCTTTTTGCTCCACCGCAGGGTAGATGCTAGTATGTAAAGCAATGGCCGAACAAAAATCTCCTCAGCAAAAAAAGGGTGGACCGCGCATGCCTATGCCGCAGATGCCCCAGGGTGATTCGTTTTGGGTCAACTTGGCCAGCAGCGTGTTGGTGCTGATGCTCTTGGCGGGTGCGTACACCTACTTTGTTAGCGATGAAAAAAAGCCCGTCGACATACCTATCTCGCAATTGGCGGCCGACATCCAAGCAGGCACTGTGTCCAAGGTGCTTGTCGACGGTAACGACCTCACCATCACTTATGTCCCCGAATCCGAGGGCGCCGAGGCAATAGAAAAGGTATCCAAAAAAGAGCCAGACGCCGCGCTGTCGCAAACACTCACCAACTACAGCGTCTCTAAAGAGGCACTCGACAAAGTAGAGGTTACTATCAAGCGCCAAAGCTCGTGGCAGTTTTGGCTCACCGCGCTTGCGCCGTTTTTGGTGCCGCTACTTTTGATTGCGTTTTTTGTCTGGTATCTCTCGCGCCAAGTAAAGGGGGCGGGGATGCAGGCATTCTCGTTTGGGCAAAGCCGCCCCAAAGTAACCGACCCCAACGACAAGGGCTCGCGCGTAACCTTTAAAGATGTTGCAGGCGCCAAAGAAGCAAAGATAGAGCTTTTGGAGATTGTCGACTTTCTTAAAAACCCAAAGAAGTTTCTGGACATTGGTGCACGCATCCCCAAGGGTATTTTGTTGATGGGCTCAGCCGGCACAGGCAAGACCTTGCTTGCGCGCGCGGTGGCGGGCGAGGCGGGGGTGCCCTTCTTCTCTATCTCGGGTTCGGAGTTCGTCGAGATGTTTGTGGGTGTGGGCGCAAGTCGTGTGCGCGACCTCTTTTTGACAGCCAAGCGCGCAGCACCCGCTATTATCTTTGTCGACGAAATTGATGCCGTGGGCCGCGTGCGCGGCACGGGTGTAGGCGGGGGCAACGACGAACGCGAGCAGACACTCAACCAAATACTGGTCGAGATGGACGGCTTTGAGCCAAACGAAAAGGTAATTGTGATGGCTGCAACCAACCGCCCCGACGTTTTGGACCCAGCGCTGGTGCGCCCGGGCCGCTTTGACCGTCGCGTGATGATAGACCTGCCCGACCGCCAAGACCGCGTCGAGATTTTGCACATCCATGCGCGCAAAAAGCCACTGGCCGAAGATGTAAACTTGGCCGTCATAGCCGAGCGCACGCCTGGGTTTAGTGGCGCCGACTTGGCCAACCTGATGAACGAGGCTGCCATCCTTGCAGCACGCGAAAACCGCAAAACCGTCGCACAGTTCGACCTCATCCGCTCTATAGAAAAGGTGATGCTTGGCCCCGAGCGCAAGACCAACGTGATGAACGCCCGCGAGAAAGAGATAACCGCATACCACGAAGCAGGGCACGCGCTCGTTGCGTCCGTGTTGCCCTACGCCGACCCTGTGCACAAAATCTCCATCATCTCTCGTGGCCGCGCAGCGGGCTACACCCTCAAGCTCCCATTCGAAGACAAGCGCATGCAGAGCAAAAAAGAGTTTTTGGATGATATCGCGATGTCGCTTGGTGGCTATGTTGCCGAAAAAGAGGTCTTTGGCGACGTCACCACTGGCCCTTCAAACGACATACAGGTGCTTACCAACTTGGCACGCAACATGGTGACCCGTTGGGGTATGTCCGACAAAGTGGGCACTATTGCGTTGGTGGGCGACGGCGGCCGCGCTATGTTTGGTGCGGGGGTGGATGGCCGCGAGTATTCCGAAAAGGTGTCGGGCGAGATTGATGCAGAGGTCAAGCACATCATAGACGGTGCATACAAAAAAGCGCACGACATCATTACCCACCAGCGCAAAGTACTGGATGCTATAGCCGAGCGCTTGGTAGAAGTAGAGACGCTCGAGCGCGAGGAGTTTGAGACTATACTCATAGCCCACGGCATCACCCCAAAAAAGAAGCAAGACATAGAACCAAAGCCGGTGGTGGTCGATTTCTAAACCTTTCTCTCAATATATAAAAAATTACCCGCCTCATGTTGAGGCGGGTTTTTGTGATCCAAGCAGTTTGTGTGCACGGCGTATGGTCGAGCGGATGCCCAGCGGGTTGAGTATTGCTATCGACCCAATAAATATCGAGTCGATGCCTGGTCGAAGAGATGCGTTTTCGACCAAAAAGTCGACGTCGTTGGCTTCGAGTATGCCGCCGCCGGCGTTGACTGGCTTTTTGAGCCCGGCGTCAAAAGCGTGCCGCAGCCACTCGATAACCAACGGCAACAACGGCTTGCCCGAGAGTCCACCGTTACCAAAGGCGGGGTTGCGTCGTACGAGCGGCGAGCCGATAGGGAAGAATTGATCCCAATCTATCTCATTGGGCAACTCCCCAAAGGGTATGGTGTTCGAGACACACAGAGCGTCGCACGCAGGGTGCTCTGAGATCTCGACTGCGCGGGCAGGGTCGACAAGCAAATTCAGCTTGACGACAAGTGGTATGCAGAGTTTGCGCAAGATATCGAGCAGCACGTGTGTTTGTTGCACAAGTCTTGCAAGGTCTGTGCCTGTGTTGGGGCAGCTTATGTTGACCTGCAGCCCGACCTGTAGCTTTTGCCCGGACATGTATATGTCCCAGTTGTATGCAAACTTCCGCGCTTGAGCCTCCCACTCCTTTTCTGGCCCCACGGGCGCCCACGACACCATAAATGGCTCTTTATGCTTTTGCCATTTTTGCTGCGCCATCAGTTGGTACGCGCCTGGGCCCGAGAGGCCGACCGCGTTTAGTGCTATTTGGTCCTGCATGTCTGACCAAATGCACTGAGGGAACCAACCTTCGGGCTCGAAGTCATACTCGCTGCCCCTGAGCGGCATATTGCCGTACTGTATGGGCGTGGTCGTGGTCTTCGCCACAAAGGTCGAGCCGGTAAAGTTCCACAGCCAAGGTCCTAAGACCGGGATCCGATGCGCTGGATATCCCCGGCCAAAAAATCCCCTCGTGCCGGCTGCATCCAAGCAGGGGCCAAAGTCGATGTTGCGCAGTATCATGTTCTGCTCCTGGGTTGTTCGTCTGCCCAAAAGCCTACCATAGCAAAAAATATTGTGCGATAAAAAATACCCGCCTCATTGTGAGGCGGGTTGTGGCACAAGGCCACAGTTTAGGCGAAGAGGATGTGCAGTAGCGCCATCCGGACGTAGAGTCCGTTTCGCGCTTGGCGAAAGTACGCTGCATTCGGGCGAGTGTCTATCACCGGGTCGAGTTCGCTATTGCGCGGCAGCGGGTGCAGTATGGCGCCTCGCACAGACCGAGCTACCCGGCCAGTCAAATGGAACTGGCTGTAGTCTCTGTTGTGTGTGCTGGCGTGCCGCTCTGTCTGCATGCGGGTCATGTAGACCACGTCTGCTTGTAGTACTTCGGTACCCAGTATGTCCGTCTCGACATACTGGACGCCTCTCTCGTCGAGATAGTCTTTGATGTCTTTGCCAATACGCAAGTCCACAGGTGAAGAGAAGACGATTTTTCTTTGCGGGAACTTGCCCAGCAAGTACGCCAGCGACCGCACTGTGCGACCGTGTTTGAGGTCGCCCACAAAGGCTACGGTGAGTCCTTCAAACGTACCGCATTCCTGCTCGATGGTGTACAAGTCGAGCAGGGCTTGGGTCGGGTGTTGGTGTGCACCGGAGCCGGCGTTGATGATGGGTACGGTGGCTACCCGAGCGGCATCTTCTGCGGCGTTGTTGTCTTTGTGTCGCAGTGCGATAACATCCGCATACGCACTTATAATGCGGATAGTGTCAGGTAGCGATTCGCCTTTGACGACCGAGGAGAATTGCTCGGCACTTTCTGTGCCGATGACACCGCCGCCCAGTCTGAGTGCAGCAGATTCGAAAGAGAGTCTTGTCCGCGTGCTGGGCTCATAAAAGAGCGACGCGAGTATTCTACCCCGCATGCAGTCGCTCTCTCCTCCTTTTTGGAAGAATTGGGCCAACTTGAAGACTTCGCCCAGCAACTCTGGGTCATTCCCGAACTGCTGCGCTTCGAGGACGTGCTGGAGACGCCTTTTTGGAGCTTTCATGGGTAGTCCTCCTTGTGTACTGTTGATACCTCCGGCAGGATAGCATGAAGACCTAGTTTGAGATAGAGTATGAAGCACGGGCGCGTAGCTCAGTGGTAGAGCGGTCGTCTTATACACGACTGGTCGCAGGTTCAATCCCTGCCGCGCCCACACAATAGAACGAGCATAGCGAGTATTGGCGCGAATACAGTGCCTATGCACTGTATGTGCAGGGATTGAAAAGGTCGAGTATATCGCATAAAGTTTATGAAGTGCGATACGAGACCTGTACTGCCCCTGTAAGGGGAAATCCCTTTCTTCTTGTCACTCGAAATGTAGTGCCTTGGCCCTTAGGGCAAGTGCCTCTTTAAGGAGTGGGTAGTGCCCAAGCTCGGCATCTGTTTCTATTATGTTGAGCGCTTCAGTGCGTGCCGCTTCTACCAGTTTTATATTTTTAAGCGCTTCCATGCCGATGTCCGAGATGCCCCATTGTTTGCGGCCCGAAAGTTCGCCGGGGCCGCGCTGCATCAAGTCCTGCTCGGCCAACTCGAACCCATTTTTTGCCGTTACCAAGGCTTTGAGTCTTGCGAGTGTATGTTCTCCGCGGCTTTCGGGGCAGACAAAACAGTATGCCTGGTGGTTGGAGCGTACCACGCGCCCGCGCAGCTGGTGCAGCTGGGCTAGGCCAAAACGCTCGGCACCTTCGATAAAGATCATAGTCGCGTTGGGCACGTTGACCCCCACCTCGACCACAGACGTGGCCACCAGGATGTCTATCTCGTGCCGGGCAAAGCGCGCCATAACCTCGTCTTTTTCTTTTGGGGTCATCTTGCTGTGTAATATCGCAAGTTCATATTGTTGGAAGACCTCTTTTTTAAGTCGCTTGGCCTCGGCGGTGACAGACTTGGCTTGAAGAGCGAATGCTTTTTCTGGGTCTGGTTCGTCTATGCGCGGGCAAATCACATACGCTTGGCGACCTTCCGCCAGCTGCTCGTGCATTTTTGCGTACGCTCGCGAACGCTCTGTGGGTTTTACAATTTCCGTAATAATTGGTTTGCGGCCTGCGGGCATCTCGTCGAGTAGCGTCAGGTCTAGGTCGCCGTAGGCGGTCAGCGCCAAGGTGCGGGGTATTGGGGTGGCGGTCATAGAAAGAAGGTGGGGGATCCGCGCGTCGCCGTTTTTGCGGGCAAGCTTTTTGCGCTGGTTGGTGCCAAAGCGATGCTGCTCGTCTATCACCACCAGACTCAGGTGTTTAAACTGCACTGCCTTTTCAATAAGTGCATGCGTGCCAATTAAAATTGGAATTTCGCCCCCCGCCACCCACTTGAGCAGTTGCGTGCGCGAGATGGTGGTGGCTTCGCCTCGCCTCGCTTTAGAGGGGAATTTAAAACAGCCCGAGCCGGTGATGAGTCCGATGTTTATGGGGAAGGGGACAAAATATTTTATAAACGACTCGAAATGTTGCTTGGCCAAAATCTCGGTGGGCGCCATGTAGGCTACTTGGAGTGTGCCGAAGTTTTGGTTTGTGGGGCGTGTGCGTACCGCCGCGTATGCGGCGGTGGCGGCTACTGCAGTTTTGCCGCTGCCTACGTCGCCCTCGAGCAGGCGCGACATAGGTTGGCCGGAGCGCATGTCGGTCAATATATGTTCGACCGCGCGCTGCTGCGCACCCGTTGCCGCAAAGGGGAAGGTCTGCATAAACTCGGCAATTGCCTGGGGCGGTGCATCCACCGCAAAGCTTTGCTCGTGCAGTGCGCGCATGCGCTCTTGCCTGCGCTCGAGCTGGATCAAAAAAACTTCTTCAAAGGCAAAGCGCTTGCGCGCCGCGTCGGCGTCTTTTTGTTTTTCGGGGGTGTGGATCCACACCAAAGCGGCTTTAAGGGTGGGGAGGTTGTAGCGTTTTAAAATCTCGGGCGGGATGGGGTCTTGCACCTGCTCTACCAAGGGTAACCCTTGTACAGAGTGGGAGAGTATTTTTTGTATTGCGTGCCGTAGCCACAGCGATGTAACCCCGCGGCTTTCGGGATAGACGGCGAACAACTTCGCAGCAGCATCCTTCCGAAAAGGTCCTCGGTTCTCCTCGTCGCCCGCAAGTCCCGGCGAGCCGGGACGTCGGGCAAGCGAGGCCAGACCATTTTCTTCAGGATGCTGCTGCTCCGTAAACAATTCGTCTTCTGTAGCAGAAACTTTTTCCAGCTGCGGGTTGGCGAGGTAGAGTTTTCCGGCCGAGCCCGACACTTTGCCCGTGGCACGCACCGTCGTGCCGTCCATATACATCTTGGCTATGTATGGCTGGTTAAACCACATCAGCTTGATGTGTCCGCTGCTGTCACGCAAATATCCTTCCGACACGGGGATGCGCCGCTTCCACGACTTTTTTGTCTCCAATTTTTCTAGTACCCCGGTAACGGCTGCGTCCATGCCAAGAGTGAGCCCCGCAATGGCCGACTCATTGCCTGGCGCCTCATAGCGAGAGGGGAAGTGGTGCACAAGGTCGCCAATGCTGTGTATGCCGAGCTTGTGCAGCGCTTGCCTGTGTGGCTCGCTCAGGCGGAAGTGTTGGGTAAGCAGGTCGGCAAGCTCCATGCAACAATCATACCAAAAGCTTGCTACAATAAAGGCATATCCATTTATCTGACCAACCGCATGGCAAAAAACGACACCGCAGCAAAGGCAATTGCATTACACAAAAAACTCGGGGGTAAAATTCGCATCCAGGCAGCAGCGCCCGTTACAAACAGAGACGACTTGAGTTTGGTATACACGCCGGGCGTGGCGGCGGTGTCGACACTTGTCGCGGGCACTAAAGGCAAACTCCACCCAACAAAAAAACAAGAGACGCTCGCAAAAGAATACACAATAAAAAAACGCATGGTCGCGGTTATCTCCGACGGCTCGGCAGTGTTGGGGTTGGGCAACATCGGGCCCTATGGTGCGCTGCCGGTTATGGAGGGTAAGGCTGCGCTGTTTAAGTCGTTTGCAGACGTAGACGCATTCCCGATTGTGCTCGATACACAAAACGTCGACGAGATTGTCGAGACTATTGTGCGCATTGCGCCCGCATTCGGTGGCATCAACCTCGAAGACTTTACTGCGCCCAATTGTTTTGAGATAGAAGACAGGGTAAAGGCGGCGCTCAACATCCCCGTGATGCACGACGACCAGCACGGCACAGCAATTGTGGTGCTCGCAGCGCTCATTAACGCAGCAAAGGTGGTAAAGAAAGATCTAAAGAAATTAAAAGTAGTAGTGGCTGGCGCGGGTGCTGCAGGCACCGCCGTAACCAAGCTGCTGCTCTTGGCGGGTGTTAAAGATGTAATCGTCCTCGACAGTAAAGGAATCATCACGGTGAATAGTAACGAGCCGCACAAGCAGGCGCTGGCCAAACACACAAACCCACGCAAGATACAGGGAGGTTTAGAAGATGCGCTTGCGGGGGCGGACGCTGTGGTGGGGGTTTCTGGCCCGGGGCTGATGCAGGCGCGGCACGTGCAAATGATGGCACCGCGTGCGATTGTTTTTGGGCTTGCCAACCCGACTCCCGAAATTATGCCGGGCGATGCTATGCGGGGAGGGGCAGCTGTGGTGGCCACAGGGCGGAGCGACTTCCCAAACCAAATCAACAATTCGCTAGCATTCCCCGGCATCTTCCGCGGAGCGCTCGACCACAAGGTCACCAAAATCACCGACAAGATGAAGTTGGCTGCCGCCCACAACTTGGCTGCGCTGGTCAAAAAGCCTACGGCAGACAAAATAATCCCTGGGCCCTTCGACAAAGGGGTCATGGAGGCGGTTGCAAAGGCTGTGCGGTAGCTACAAAGCAAGGCAGGCTCTAGAGTGCCTAAAAAGCCTTATGTATAGGGCTATTTTGCCTGTTTGGTTATGAGCGCCTCGAACTACTTGACAAACTCGGAATAAGGGGGTATAATGGGTTTAACGATTACCTCTTAGAGGAGAGAGTCGTAGGGAGAAGCCGGACGGCAAAAGGCACATCTTTTATATTTGGCCCATTTTGCCATCCGACTTCTCTCGAAAGAGAGACATTCTTTGACAAAAGAATAGCGAATAGATCCCGCAAAGTCGGGATCCCGACCCAAATATTGGCGTCGGGAAATAACAAACGATCGAAAGATCACCTTTGTTGTTCCTCTTCGCCTTACCGAGTCATGAGCCTGTCTGCCTAGTGCAGATGGATGCACTCTAATGCTCGGTGCGGCAAGAGGGATCGCAAGAAATTGCACCCTGATGTTCTAAACCCGAGCGTTGGCAAAATCCAACGCTCAAAAAAACGGAGAGTAAAATGACAATAGTACATGCGCGAATGGCAGCGCTTGTTGTCGCTGGGCTGTGGATGCCCAACCCACAGGTCGTCCAATGGATGATAGTGGGTGGAGAGATTTCAGAGCGGGTACTCTATGAAATCGAAAGGGCCCTTTTTGGGGTTTTCGGTCACGCTGACCGACCATTCGATGTGTCCATTGAGGACTCACAGGCGGCGAAGAAGTTCGCCGTTCTGGCAGCGGCTGAGGCCGCTCGCTTTTGGGGCGGTTACAATCCGTCGATGGCGGTGAGTTACGCTTCTTTGGCGTACGGGTTAACTAAGTCCCCGTGCGTCCCCAGCGACGATCGGGCGTCAGAACTGAATCGCCAAGAACTTGCGAAGCAGTTCGTGGCCGCTATATGCGGCACCTAACAACAGGATGATTACCGCAAAATCATCCCCGGCCGCCCCGGCTAGTCCGGGGCTAACGGGCGACACGGCGCAACAACGCTGCGTGTCGTCCGACTTTCCTCGGGTGTGTGCCCGGGCTGATGAGTCCAAAAGGACGAAAAGGTAAAAATCTCTATAGGGTCATGAGTCACGCTGTGTGAGAAGCTCCAAATTGCACTAGCCAAGACGGAGCAAAAAACTCTCTCCTCTAACCACTGTGCATGGCTCGTGGCCCTATGGATGTTTAAAAACACCACCCTGTTTAGGGGTGGTGTTTTTGCGTCTAGTGTACGGGTTGTATAGGGTAGAATAGGTAGGCGATGAAAGAGTAGAGGCTCTCATCCGTCTCTATATATGGTAGACACAGAAAAACAATTTACTGCTGCCTTTGAGCGGTATGCCGACGAGCTTTTCCGGCATGCGACACTCAGGCTCTCCGACAGGGAGCGGGCGCTCGACTTGACGCAAGAGACTTTTCTGCGTGCGTGGGCCTATGTCTCGCGCGGCGAAGAAATCCACGACTACCGTCCCTTCTTTTACCGCACGCTACATAACCTTATTGTCGACGAGTACCGCAAGCACAAAACCACATCGCTCGAACAGATGGTCGAAAGCGGCGAGGGCGGCGAGACGGTGGAGTCCCTTTTACCTGCCGACGAGACAAACGCGCTCGAAGCTGCTATGGACCGCTTCGACGGCAAGCGCGCGCTCGCGGCGCTGGCCAAGTTGGCCGACCCATACCGCGAGGTGTTGGCGCTGCGCTATATAGAGGGCTTTAGTCCAAAAGAGATTGCAGAGTCGATAGAAGAGAGCGAAAATGTGGTATCGGTGCGGATACACCGCGGGCTCAAAAAGCTCCGTACGCTCATGGAACCAGAAGCACAATCATGAAATTTACCGAAGAATTTAAAAACGAAGGTTTGCGTGTCCGCCTTACTGTACAAGAGAAGGCTACTTTGCGTGCCCGCCTGAGCGAGCGCATGGCGCTTAACCCCGCGTCTCCCTTGGTGCAAAGTCCGTATCACTTTTTTATATTCAACCATGTAGTATTGCAGCGTACCTTCGCGGCACTCATATTGTTTGTGTTTGTAGCGGGTAGCGGCGGCGGCACCAGCTACGCGGCACAAACCGCATTGCCTGGCGACTTGCTGTACGCGGTGAAGATCCACGTAAACGAGTTTGTAGAAATAGCACTTGCCACAACGCCCACCGCCAAAGCCGAGGCGCAAGCAGTATTGGCCGAGCGTCGCGTAGAAGAGGCACAAGATCTTGCCTCGCAGGGCAAGTTTACGACCACCGTGGCAGAGCAGCTGCAGCTGCAGCTCGACGAGCATGTGGCGGCAGCGCAGTCTTTGACAGAGGTGCTCGAGATAGAGGACCCAGGTGCCGCAGCACAAATTAGCACGCAACTCGCGTCGTCCTTGGCGGTCAACGATGCAGTGTTGAGCCACTTGGGCGAACAAAGTCCCGACGAAGAAACAAAAAACACATCGCGAAAGTTTGCGGTACGGGTGCGGATGCACGCCACCGCAGCAGCAGAGGCAAACAAGCCTGTCAAAGAAAGTAAGCGTGTGGTCTTGGAGCGCCGGAGCGAGCCTGTGGCAGTGGCTGCAAAAGCAGCCAAAGTGATGTCCATAGCGGCAACAACCAGCGAGCCAGTGCCGCAGGTGGCTGCGCCGGCGCCAGACGAAGGGTCGCTTAGTGGCCAAGCTGTTGCAGCACAATTGAAGGCGCGTACGCGTTTGGTGCTTGGGCGTATCCACGCTCTTTCTCTAAAAGATGAAAAATTGGCAGAGTATGTCCAAACCGTGCTTGCTTCGACCAGCGTGCTGATGAGTGCGGGCGACACTGCCTTTGGTGCAGCCGACTATGACACGGCGGTGGTGCAGTTTGATACTGCGCTGCAGAGCGCTGTAGAACTCGAGACGTACCTCAAGGCGGAGCGACGCTTTGATGGCGCGCTGCCACGCGTGGGCGATATTGATTTGCTGCCAGACAATGACTAGCACGGGGCACCTGCACTGCGTATAATAGCTCTATGCTAGAAGTGCAGGGTATACACAAAAAAATCCTTGGTCGAGTTGTGATCGATAACGTTTCGTTTACCGTGCCGCAAGGCACGGTGTTTGGTTTTTTGGGGCAAAACGGCGCGGGCAAAACCACCACCATCAAAATGCTGGTGGGGCTCAACCAGCCAAATGCAGGCTCTATTTTGATAGACAAAGTGGCGCCGACGCACCGCTCGGTGCGCGAGCGCATCGGCTTTATGCCCGAGACGCCGCACTACTATGGCCACCTGACGGGTCTAGAGTTTTTGTGTTTTTGTTCGCACCTCTTTCGCTACCCTAAAACAAAACAGGCCTGCGGCGAGTTGTTAGAGCGGGTGGGGATATACGAGGCGCGCGACCTCACCATAGCCGACTACTCCAAAGGTATGAAGCAGCGCCTGGGGTTTGCCCAAGCAATAGTCAACGACCCCGACTATATCTTTTTGGATGAGCCGCTCGACGGCTTGGACCCTATTGGCCGCTTGGAATTAAAAAAAATAATCCTCGACCTCAAGGCACAAGGCAAAACAGTTTTCTTTAACTCGCATATTTTGTTTGATATGGAAGAAATCTGCGACCAGATAGGCATCTTGCACCGGGGTTCACTGGTGTATGCGGGGGCGGTCGACGCGTTTACCCACGGACGCTCGCTCGAAGAGCAGTTTGTAGACACCATTACCGCCATAACCAAAACAGCATGATATCCCGCATAGCACATACCCTGTTTGTATTGATGCAGAGCACGTTTATAGAAAATGTGCGCGACAAGGTGCTGTACGGCATCTGGATTTTTGCGTTTATCTTTAGCACCTTTACGCTGTTTTTGGGTTCGATATCGCTGGGCGAAAACTTGCACATAGTGCGGAGTTTGGGGTTGGCGGGGATGTATCTCTTTGGCTTGCTCATCACCATCTTTTTGGCGACGTCCTTGGTGTTTAAAGAGCTCGAAAGAAAAACCGCATACTTTATTTTGTCCAAGCCGGTGAGCCGTTGGCAAATGGTGGTGGGCAAGTTTAGTGGCCTGCTTGCCAGCGTGGCGGTGTCGGTGGCGGGGATGCTCGCGGTATACCTGGGGCTGGTGTGGTACGGCGGCGGCGGGGTAGATACGGGGGCTATGTTTGCCGTGGGGTACGAATTGTTGGAGCTAGGGCTCATCATCGCGTTGGCTATATTTTTTTCTACCTTTGCGCGGCCGCTTGCGTCCACGGTCTACACTATTGTCTGTTTATACATCGGGCATTCTTTGTCGCTCTTGCCGGCGCTGTCGGCGCCTGCCGCGCTGCAGCCGGTGCTGACGAGCCTCTACTACATATTGCCCAACCTCGAAAAGTTTAACGTGCGCGAGTTGGTGCTGTACGGCGGGGTGCCCACCACGGCGCACATGCTCACCACTGTTGCCTACGCGGTGCTCTACGCGGGGGTGCTTTTGTTTGGCGCGTCGCTTTTGCTGGGTAAGCGCGAACTATAGCCTATGGCAAAGTGGCATATACAAACCATATGCGGCGCAGTGCTGGTGGCACTCTTGTGTGCGGTGGCTGCTGTGCAGCTGGTACACGACAAATACCAAACGTCGGTGCCATACCAACCGCACCAGCCACTCCCGGCCCCGGTGTTGCGTGGCGCTACGCTGGGTTTGTCTTCGGCTATGGCGTCGCTGCTTTGGCTCGGGCTCATACAAGACATAGGCGGCACAGGCGGCGCGGCGCTCGACAGTGCGGCCATGCGCATAGCGGCCATGGTGGCTCTGGACCCGCAGTTTAGCTACCTGTATGCTTTTGTAACTTTGATGGCGCCGCACAACGACCAAGAGGCAACAGAGCGCGCCATAGCCATTGGCCGGCAAGGAGTCGCACAAAACTTGGGCGACTGGCGCATACCATACTACGTAGCCACTGCGTACCATCTGGCGCTCAAAGACTCAACAAATGCAGCACTGTATATGAACATCGCTGCAAACACCCCGGGCGTGCCCGAGGGTATCAAACTGTCTGCGCACAACTATGGGTTGCGGGGTGACATCCGAGAAGAGACAAAACAAATCTGGATAGCTATTTATGAAAACTCTGCCGACGAGGTGGTGCGCGCCCAGGCGCTACATAATGTGCTGCATATAGAGCTGCGCAGCATGCTGGAGCAGGCGGTCGAGCAATACCACAGCGCTGTGGGGGCGTACCCAAGTACTCTAGAAGACTTGGTGCGGGCGGGTGTGTTGCGCGAGCTGCCGCAAGACCCGTTGGGCATCACCTACGACATAACCCCAGAGGGCGCTTTGGTGCCTGTGCTGCAGCCACATATATAGTATGGAGTACGGTGGTATAGAGCATGCAGTCGACAAGCGAGGTTTGTACTTTGTGGGTATTTTTGTGGCGCTAGTGCTTGTGGTGGGGTTGGGTGGGCGTGCGGGGCTGCTGTACTTGCAAACATGGCCAAACACACAATCTGTGGCGACTGTTGCGGAAGTGCCGCTTGCGACGTCCACACCCGTAATAACGCCGCGCACACCCAAGCGGGTAATTAACGCGCTGTCTATTGCACAGGTGGTGCCGCACACAGGCAAGTTTGTGGTCGCCGACCTGGATGCTATGCAGGTGTCTTTGTATGAAAATGGCACCACCACCGCCACGTACCCCATTTTGACCAAAGGCAAGCCGGGGACGCCGTGGGAGACGCCAAGCGGATTTTATTCGGTACAAACAAAAGAAGAGAATCACTTCTCGACCATAGGGAGCGTCAACATGCCCTACAGCATGCAGTTTTATGGCAACTACTTTATCCATGGGTGGCCAACCTATCCAGACGGCACGCCGGTGGCCTCGACATTCTCGGGTGGGTGCATACGGCTCTCGACCGAAGATGCACAAGAGATTTTTGCTTTTGCCGACAAGGGTACGGGATTGTTTGTCTATGATGCGCATGGGGCGGCGTCTACTACGCCGTGGGTGTTGGCACAGTTGGAAGCGCCGCTTGTTTCGGCCGAAGCCTACTTGGTGGCCGACATAGACTCCGGCGATGTGTACCTCGAGCGCAACGCAGACCGAGAGATGCCTGTGGCGTCTGTAGCCAAGCTCATGACCGCACTGGTGGCCAGCGAGATAATCAGTTTTGAAAAGGAGGTGCCCGTGCGGGAAGGGGAGCTGTCGCGCGCGCTTGCAAGCAGTACAGAGCAGAAAAGATTTTTTATCGGCGACTTGCTGTACCCACTTTTGATGGAGTCTAACAACCACGTGGCCGACATGTTGGCCAGTTTTTATGGTACGAAGGGTTTTGTAGAATGGATGAATACTACCGCAGAGGCACTGGGGATGACTGCGACCCAGTTTGCCGACCCAAGCGGCATGTCGCCATACAACAAATCAACTCCCGACGATCTGTTTCGTTTAGCTATGTACTTGGCAAATAAAAAGTCGTTTGTGTGGGATATTACGCGCGCTCCGGCCAAGACGATTAAAGCAAACGATGGCGCGGTATATGCGCTCCAAAACCTCAATATCTTTTCGGGCGAAAAAAGCTTTGTGGGCGGCAAGGTGGGGCAGACGACTGCGGCAGGCGAGACCATGGTGTCGGTATTTACCGTATCAAACGGGCCAGAAAAACACAGAGTGGCGGTTATTGTGTTGCGCTCGAGTGACTATACGGAAGACACGACGCGGCTTACCGGCTGGTTGGGCGAGGCGATTGCGCAAGGTGCTGCTGTGTCCGACGTGGCATGTGCAGGGTGTGCGTTTAAACCTGAATATAGAAAGATCGAGTTTTAATACAAAAAAAGAAACGCCGGCTTGTGGGCCGGCGGTGGGTCAGTTGTCGAAGGGGTTGTTTCGGGTGACCGTCCTGAACACGATTTGCACCATGCACCCGCAATTTCCATGGTCGCAGGTGAAGGTGGAGCCTGTTACAGACCGAGGAAATAAGGAAGGGTCGTTGGTAGATGAGACCGTGTCCTCGGCGATGTCGTGGAGCGTGCCCCCGCCTACTGTCGTAGGAGTGTGTTGCGAGCCGGAGATGTGCGCGCTGTTCATGGATCGTTCCTCTCCAACTTTTGTGGGTAATGGAATACGCACGGCTACTGGCGATACAGTACCATGCATTATAAGTACCGCAAGAGGTTATGTTCTGTCTTACAAAACCTCCACCCCAAAGGCCCGGAGCTCGTGCACAAGCCGGCGGAGCGGCAGGCCCATGGCATTAAAAAAGTCACCCTCTGTTTTTTCTATAAGCATAGCGCCCAGCTCTTGCAGCGCATAGGCGCCAGCTTTGTCGAGTGGCTCGCCGGTGGCTATATATTGCTCTATTAACGCTTCCGACAACTCTGCCATGTGCACCGAAGTCTTTTCGTGGAAGGAGCACACTTGGTCGCCAGCGACAATAGTCACACCGGTTACTATATAGTGTGCTTTGCCGCTGAGCATCTCTAGCATCTCTTTTGCGCGCTCGTTGGTGTGTGGCTTGCCCAGGCGATGATGCTCGTGCACTACAAAGGTGTCGGCCGCAATAACTACGGCTCCTGGGTTTTTGGCCGCAACGGCCCGCGCCTTGCCAGCCGAAAGATACTCGGCCAACTCCTCGGGCGGCATGTCGAGGGTCATGTCTTCTTCGTAGTCGCTTGGCACAATCTCAAACGATAGGCCTGTTTTCTCGAGCACCTCCTTGCGTCGGGGTGATGTAGAAGCGAGGATGAGTTTTTTCATACTATTTTTTGCTTACTTTTGTTGTATTAAAAGTATCATCAAAGAGCCTGTAGTAGTCTGCATAGATGTATTTTTGTCCATATTCTGCATCACCAAGAGGCTCTAGAATTCCTAGAGCTTTAAGTCGCTCAATCATGTTGTACGCCCCTTGTGGGCTAAACCCAGTCCAATTTATTATTTCTGCAACCCCGACTATTGGTTGGCTGAAGAGTTTGCGCACCACTTCGAGTGTTGATTCAGCAGACTGTTTGCCAAGTTTTTGCATTTTCGCAAAGTCTCGGTCTCGAAGGGCTGTGATATTAGTACAGGTTTCGATTGAAGATTCAGCAATTTCAGCAACACCTTCAAGAAAGAACTCTAGCCAACCTTCTATATCGGAATCTTCCTCATGGTAATTCTGAAGCTTTTGGTAGTAGAGTTTTTGATACTTTTTGAAGTAACTAGATAGATACAATATAGGTAATTCAAGAAGTTTTGTGTGGTGCATGTACATAGCAATAAGCATGCGTCCTGTACGTCCGTTGCCGTCTGTAAATGGGTGAATTGTTTCGAATTGGGCATGCAAAAGACCCGCTTTTATAAGTGAGGGGTAATCATCTTTTGCATGGATGAATTTTTCCAAATCATCCAGTGATTTGTCCATATCGTGCGGCGCAGGTGGCACAAAGGAGGCATCTTGAGGAATTTTACCCCCAATCCAATTTTGGGAACGTCTAAATTCGCCAGGATAGGCATGTTGTGTGGCGCGTGCACCTGTCATTAACTTCTCGTGTATCTCTCGTACTAACCGCAGAGAAATAGGGAGTGTCTCGCTTCGTTTGATGCCATAGTTTACGGCCTCAACATAATGGACTATGTCATCTACATCAGGATGTCGACGTGATTTTTCTTCTGTAACTGGTGCCGCCACGGCATCCTGTAGGGTAGCTTTGGTGCCTTCTATTTGACTTGAATAGGCGGCGTCCTTTTTGATGAACATAAGAAGAAAGAAGTCTTTGTCGGGTAGCAGGCGAGTGATACCGTCAAGCTTGCCGACTAGTCGAATCGCATCCTCAAGTTTTTTATACAATTTAGGACTAATAACAAAGCCTTCCTTGGGTGGAAAGTCATAAGGGGTGAAGGATTTGAACCCCTCTTTTTGGGCTACGTAGCGACCTATTTTTGGTCTATTGATGTTGCTCATATGAATGTCAACAGTTTATACTGTTTAGTTGATATTGTCAATGCGGATATCAACTCTTAAAAAAGTTGTATATGTATGGCGGAGAGAGAGTGAGACTCGGTCACAAATATGTACTGAGGCGAAGTTTTCTATTTTGCTGCGCAGTTAGATAGAAAGCTTCTTAAATGAGGTGACCTGTATCCTCTTGCCGCTACAATCTTTCCCTTGGTGCGAAGCCAAAAACGTATCAACAGTTACTTCTAACACATCACCCTCTTGGAGTAGTTGCCCGGAAGGGGTTGTAAAACCGGCGCTCGTATAAGTAACACGCTCTGCCTCTGGCAAACCATCTAGGTCAAGGTATACATTCATGCTCCCCACCTTTTCACCGCTCACTCTAGGCAAGGTTTCGGAAGTTGATGTAGAAATCTCCAGTACTGCACCACACATACTAGGCTCAAAATTGTTTAATACACCCTGGATATTTACAGGTCCTTTGAAACTTACTGAGTAAGAGTGTTCATCGCCAATCGTATAAGCGCTCGAAGCAATAACTGTAAACGCACCGAATTTTTCCCCGGGCTGTACCTTAGCCGGGTCAAATTCCAAACCATTAGACGTTACGGCACTTTTTCGATTATTTTCCACCTTTACTTCTTCTACATGGGTAGTATTTGTCGTTGCAACCACCTCTGTAGGTACGTCGGTAACCTTGCTTTGGTGACTAAAATACCAATACCCGCTTACGCCAACCACCAAAACAATAAGGACTAATATTAATATCGTTTGTCGAGACATATTAAAAAATTAATGATATGGCTTGTTTATACCACATAAAATGCTCTACAGTAGAACACTACAAAAAACTAAGCGGAGACGATTAAAACGATTCGGCTTCGACTCAATTCTACGCCGCGTAGTATTTGTGGACAGTGGGATTCGGTCACAAGTATTTTTCTGCTGAAAAATCTCGCGACCCCGACTCAGAAAAGCTCTCCCAGAGCTTTTCTTCCGTCCTTCGAATCCCTCTCCCGTTCACACATAAGCAAAATTTAGATAGGAGAATATATCAAAATTTAGCTTTGCGGAGACGGTGGGATTCGAACCCACGAGGGCTTGCGCCCTACCTCCTTAGCAAGGAGGCACATTCGACCACTCTGACACGTCTCCAATACACGCCACAGTACCATAATAGGGGCTACTTTACACGCTCAAAAAGGCTTTAATTGAGCTCCTCTATATACTGTAGTATCCTCAAGGGCAAGGAGAGATGGATGAGATGGGCGAAGAGAAGAACTGCTTCTTCTCAAGCCGGCACCATGTGCCGACCACGATTCCATCGATCTGCGCCGAGCAGCTCCATTTGAGCAGTGCGAATATATGGAGAGATGGATGAGTGGTTTAAATCAACAGTTTACTAAACTGTCGGCCCTTAATTGGGCCCGCGAGTTCGAATCTCGCTCTCTCCGCAACGGTTATGGGTATATAATTACCTACATGCATAGATTCACCATCAACACGCCTGTAAAAATAGTTTTGGCTGCTATTGGAATTTACGAAGCGCTTTTAGTAAAGGTGTTTCTAATAGCTGTTGTTTGGTCGAGCGTAGCCTTTTTGTTTATTGTGCAGGACGACTCTTTCGTATGGAGTAGTGGGGAAGTGTTTGGACTGCTCGGTTTTGGTACAAGTGCTCTCTTGTCAATTTGTACACCTCTTATATTTGCGTTGAATTGGTACATGGTTTTTTCAAAAAAACCTGACCATCCAAGATGGTTTTTATGGCTGGTGCCTCTACCGTTCATTGGGTTGCTGATATACAGCTTTCTGATGGGGAAGGGACTTAGTTTACTCATCCCTTACTTCTAGACTAGGTGCTGTATACTAGGTGCATCTTGAACGTTTTCGGATATAACATAAATTCCAAACTACTATCACTCACGCTGCTTGCGTTGTTTGTCTCTATATTTACGTTGACTCCGAGCTTGGCTTCCGCACATCAGCCTCGAATTACAGAGGATAGACTTACATCAGTTACTGACCCCGAAGTTTCCAAAGCATATTATGGCAAGCTCATGGGCGAGCCGGATGTATATACTATAGATGCGAAGCAAGCGTTTAATCTGTATGTCGGAGTCTTGGTGCCAGACATTGCAGGGCAAAAGAAAGATGTCTCCGCTGTGGTACTAAAAGACGGCAAGCAAATCGCCGTGCTCGATGGCGCGACATTTGCATGGAAACAGTTTTTTGAACCATTTGGCTACGACACCTACTGGCAAGGACCAGAGTATAAAGCGCGTGCTGATGTAGGCATCTACGAGATCCGTGTGACAAGCCCCAACAACGACAGCAAGTACTCGCTCGCCATCGGTGAGATAGAGAAGTTTGACGGCAAAGAAGGCTTAAACGCACTCACGCTCATCCCGCAGATTAAAAAGGATTTTTTTAACGAATCGCCAATCGGCTTTATCCTCTCGCCCTTTGGGTGGGGACTGATTGTCATTATATATATTCTTGCGTTCATCGTGGGCTTCGTCTACCGCGCGATTTTGAAAAAGGTTGCTAAAAACTCTGTGCGTGGAGTTGCTAAAAATATCGGCAAGTCCGACCGACTCGTCCGCCTCGCCATTGGCATTGCATTGCTCCTATGGGCCATCACCACCACCTGGAGCCCCATCCTCATCTTCTTCTCCGGCCTTGCATTCTTTGAAGCAATATTTAGCTGGTGTGGGTTCTACGCCGCGATGGGCAAAAACACCTGTCCGGTGGAGTAAAAATTTATGGCCAAAGTATCTTTTGCCCCTGAAGGTCGAGGTTCGCAAAAAGGAGGGGGAGGGAATGGTAGCTCTTGAGAGAATAAAGTTTATAATAGAAGTAAGGACTGAAGAGGCATAAATGGATACTATAACCATACACACGATTGCCATCGTTGCGTTTTTTATCTGGAGTTTTCCTTTGGGATTGTTTCGCAGTCGATTTAGGAAGATGGTCTATCAAACTGATAGCTGGTGGATTAATGTAAAGCCCGTTTTTTGGGAGGAGATCAAAGTGCTTTTTGGCTTTCATCAGCGCACGAAGAGTGCAGAGTTGCGGGTGATTAATTTCTATCGTTTTTATCTGATCGTATACTTCGCTATTTTGATTTTAATACTATCAACCTGATAGATGAATACTATGAAAGAAGCAACATTGGTCTATCCTCATCAACTTTTTATAAAATCACCGGCTATACAAAAAGCACGGATTATTTTTTTGATTGAAGAGCCCTTGATTCTGTCGCACAACCCCATTCATTATCAAAAGCTAATTTTGCACAAATTAAGTATGGGCGCATATGCAGAGCTTTTGAAAAAAGAGGGGTACAAAGTAAAATGCCTGACGATTGAACAGTATCCGAAGACGAAAGATATTTTTGATTATTTAAAAAAAGAAGGGATACAAGAACTTCATATTGTCGATACTACTGACTTCTATTTGGAGCGGGCTATAACAGCTTCCAAGATAAAGCGGGTTTGGTATGAGTCACCACTTTTTATTTTGCCAAAGGAGGAATCAATAGCAAGATACAAAAGCTCAAAGAAAAATATGGCGATGTTCTACAAGAAAATTCGAGTGGACTTGGGTATCTTGATGGACGGACATGGAAAGCCCAGATGGGGAGCGTGGAGCTTTGATGCAGACAATCGAAAAAAACTTGCTCGAGATACAACTCTCCCCAAGGATACTGTTTTTGAAAATGATTTTGATGTATCAAAAATGAAGAAGTGGCTCGATACAATACAAGCTGAAAAATATGGAGAGATAGCCTGCTGGCTACCATATACACACAAGGATGCCAAAAAATTTTTGCAGGTATTTTTAGAAGACCGCTTTGCAGATTTTGGTGTGTATGAGGACGCGCTTTCTACGAAAAGCGTACGGCTTTTTCATTCTACATTGTCAGCTCTCATAAATATTGGATTGCTCGACCCAAGGCAGGTAATCGATAGTGCAATAGTATATGCAGATACTCACGCTATACCTATAAATTCACTCGAAGGTTTTGTACGACAGATCATTGGGTGGCGTGAGTTTATGCGCGCTTCCTATGAGTGTGATGGTGCCGTCATGCGCACGAAGAATTTTTGGAAACATTCCCGCAACTTGCCAATAGGATTTTGGACTGGAGATACTGGTATTGCTCCGGTCGACAGCGCTATCAAGAAAGCTCTGCACTATGGATACAATCATCATATCGAACGATTGATGGTTATCGGTAACTTTATGTTGCTTTCTCAGGTTAATCCCGATTATGTGTATCAATGGTTTATGGCAATGTATGTTGATGCGTATGATTGGGTAATGGTACCAAATGTATATGGGATGAGTCAGTTCGCTGATGGTGGTATTTTTGCTACCAAACCATATATCTCGGGTAGCAATTACATTAAAAAAATGTCAGATTATACTGGTGGCGATTGGGAAGAGAAGTGGACTGCACTGTATTGGAATTTCATAGCTAGTCACCGTGACTTTTTCACAAGTAATCATCGACTATCGATGATGCCGAGACTTTTTGATAAGATGGAAAAAAAGAAAAAAGAAAATTATTTAAAAATTGCAAAGGAGTATCTGTCTAAAAAATAATTTCACATACAAATAGTATAATAAATGTATGGACATTATCTCTCACGGATTATATGGAGGTGTTGCATTTGGTCGCATGCGCAGGCGGGATTATGTGACTGCATTTCTCTTTGGTATAGGGCCAGACCTCTTGGCGTTCGCGCCTCTTTTTATAATAAATCTAGTTTCTGGTGGCGCAATGGGTCGGCCAAGCTTAGAAACGATTCCGCCGTACGTCTTCACCGTCTATGGTATTACTCATAGCTTGGTCGTTTATGCGTTATTCTTGGCAAAAAGCATTTTGCCAAGCTTACGCTCGCGTGGCCACTTCATATTTTAGTTGATATACCTACACACGATTTTGCCTTTTTCCCAACGCCTTTTTTGTGGCCGATTTCAGACTTCCATATCAATGGAATATCCTGGGGTCAACCAATCATATTTATTCCGAATATAATCCTTCTACTTTCTCTCTATGTGTACTGGTATATACAGCGAAGAAAAACTCGAAGCAAACGCTAAGTAAAATGAGTCCGATAATGTTATAATAAATGTATGAATGAAATTTTTTATACGGATGTCGCTGGTGATTTGCGTACAATAATCAAAGGAGATATTTCTATCTTAGACAGTGATCGAGAAAAAGCTGCGCGAGACACAAGCCTTTTTTATGTAAAACCCCGCATTGTTGTCTACCCAAAAAGTAAAGAAGACATTGCAAAACTTGTTGCTTATGTGCATGCAAAAAAAACTAAAGATATAGATCAGGGTGTACCGTTATCCCTCACCATGCGTGCCGCCGGTACCTGTATGACCGGTGGCCCACTTTCGGAATCCATCGTCGTAGACACAATGAGATACATGAATCATGTATTTTCTGTCACCGACACAGAAGCCATAACAGAGCCGGGGGTATACTATAGTGATTTTGAGAAAAAGACTCTTGCGCACGGCTGGCTTTTGCCAAGCTATCCGGCGTCTCGTGATTTGGCTGCGATTGGAGGTATTGTCTCTAATAACTCAGGAGGTGAAAAGACACTTACCTATGGAAAGACGGAAAAGTATGTTCGCTCGCTTCGTGTTGTATTTGCAAATGGAGAAGAAGATGTTCTAGAACCACTTCATGCAGAGAAACTTATCGCAAAATGCGAAGAACAAACTGAAAGCGGGCGCATTCATCGAGAGATATTTGCCCTTGTAAAGGACAACTATGATGTACTGCAACAAGCAAAACCGACAGTAACAAAAAATTCTTCAGGGTACTATCTTTGGAATGTCTACGATAAAGAATCAGGAGTATTTGACCTATCAAAGCTCGTTGTGGGCAGTCAGGGAACCCTTGCCTGTGTGACTGAAGCGACATTGAGTGGAATTGTCCCCAAAAAACATTCCAGAATGCTCGTTATGTTTTTGCCAGCCACAACGCAACTAGGAGAAATAATTCCAAGACTTTTAAAACATACACCTGAAACCATCGAATCTTATGATGATCATACGTTTAAAATAGCGATTAAATTCTTTGGTTCAATTGCAAAAAGCATGGGGGGTACTATGTTGACGCTCGGGTTCCAATTTTTGCCTGAGTTTTGGATGGCAATCACTGGCGGAGTTCCAAAGATAATTCTCATGGCAGAATTTGCAGGGGATACTGAAGAAGAAGTTGCAGAGCAGGTACAGTCAGCATATAACGAGATGAAGGTATTCGGATTTCCTATTACATTGACGCACTCGGAACAAGAAGCAAAAAAGTATTGGACATTCAGGCGCGAAAGCTTCAACCTGCTTCGCCAGAAGTTGCGAGGGTATCGAACGGCACCCACAATTGATGATATTGTCGTACACACAAAAGATCTCCCGGAGTTTCTTCCCAAACTTGAAATTATTTTTTCGAAATATGATCTTATTTATACTGTGGCCGGACATATGGGAGATGCAAACTTTCATATTATTCCGCTTATTGACATTCATAAAGAAGGAATAGTTGAGACTCTCCATACACTCATGGATGAAGTCTATACTCTCGTATTTCAGTATGGAGGTTCTATGTCTGGAGAACATAATGACGGACTTTTACGTACCTCGTACCTTTCGCAGATGTTTACCCCTGAGATCGTACGTCTCTTTGAAAAGACAAAAGATATTTTTGACCCGCTTGCTATTTTAAACCCAGGTAAAAAAGTGTATGGAGACAAGGGTTTTGCGTGGAATCATATTGATACGAAATAAAAAATTTGTAGCCATTCTTAATTTTGCTATACTACAAGCATATGGAACATACAACTATACAGAGTCAGGCCCCTACTCCTAAAACTAACTCGCCACTGACTCAACAAAAATGCATGGCATGCGATGGTGGTGTCATTCCTTTTTCAAAGATAGAGGCAGATATATTATGCAAGCAAATTCCCGGCTGGGATATTTCGCTTGATGCTAAAAGTATCGCCAAGCGATATAGTTTTAAGGACTTCAATGAAGCTCTTGTTTTTGTAAATAAGGTTGGCGTTTTGGCTGAATCAGAGGGGCATCATCCGGACATATATCTGAAAAACTACAAATTTGTAGAGCTCACGCTGTCCACCCATGCAATTAACGGACTCTCTCAAAATGATTTTATTCTTGCGGCAAAAATAGACGCCTAATCAATAAAAATAAAAAACTCTAACAAAAGTTAGAGTTTTTTATTTTTATTTCGGATGTATTTATTTTGGCATCAAGACTGAATCGATGACATGGATTACTCCGTTTGTGCATTCTATGTCTGTTTGTACTACTTTGGCGTCGTTTACCATAACTCCATCTGCAGTTTCTATTTTAACTTCATCACCTTGTACTGTCTTTGCAGAAGTCAGGCCCATTACATCAGAAGCCATTACTTTTCCTGCCACCACATGGTACGTAAGTATAGATGTTAGCTTTGCTTTATCCGCAAGGACTGCGTCGAGAGTCTCTTTTGGAATTTTGGCGAAAGCCTCATCAGTTGGAGCAAATACAGTGAAGGGACCTGCACCAGATAGAGTGTCTACTAATCCTGCCGCTTGCACTGCAGTGACCAGTGTTTTAAATGATCCTGCTGCGACAGCTGTTTCTACGATATTTTGCATATATTTATTTTAAATTGATTAAATATTGTTAATGCATATACTAAACTAATATTATTATAGTTTAGTATATACTATTATATACTAAAGCTATATGAATAAAAATATGAGCACTATACTTATCGCTTTGCTTGTTATTGTGGTGCTTTGGTCTATCTCAGGATTTTTTGGTTCGCGTGTTGAGCAAGCTGACTATACTGTCATTGAGATAAAAGATGGATATGAAATACGAGAATATCCGGCACATATCGTAGCGCAGACTACGGTAAAGGGTTCTTATGGAGAATCTATGAATAATGGTTTTAGAATTGTTGCTGGGTATATCTTTGGCGGAAATACAAAAAAAGAAAGTATAGCGATGACCGTTCCAGTCATCGCGCAAAAAGTAGGAGGCGAAAAAACATCAGAAAATATTGCTATGACTGCACCGGTAGTAGCGACGACTGATGGTGACTCGCAAATAATATCTTTTGGTATGCCCCGCTCGTACACCCTTGAAACATTACCGACACCAAATGATCCGAGAGTGAAAATCGTGATGATCCCTACCAAGAAATATGCAGTACTGCAATTCTCGGGGTATCGCTCGGATACGCGGGTAAAAGACATGCAAGAAAAATTAGCTTCGGCACTTGCCCGTGATGGAGTGGCGACAAAGGGAAGCACTGCATACGCTGGATACAGCGCACCATGGACTCCACCGTGGATGTATCGCAATGAAGTGTTGGTGGAAATTATTAATTAATCCTATCTTTTATGTTCATAAAACTCTATGCAATAGCACTCCCTGTTTTCTTTGCCATCGACATGGTGTGGCTTGGACTCGTTGCAAAGGGTTTTTACGCTAAACAAATCGGTCCGCTCCTAAAGCCAGATGTAAACTGGACGGCGGCTATTATCTTTTATCTTTTGTTTGTTGTCGGTCTTGTGGTTTTTGTAATTATGCCGGCCATAGAGAAGAATTCATGGACGCACGCACTTTTGTTCGGTGCGCTATTTGGTTTGGTTTGTTATGCAACGTACGACCTTACTAACCTTGCCGTCACCAAAGATTGGCCGCTTCTTGTAACCATCGTTGACTTAGTGTGGGGTGCAGTGCTCGCGGCGTCTGTTTCTGCGGTAACCTACTTCATCGCAACCAAGATCGGTTTATGAGTTATTTTGTAACTCTTATCGCCATACTGCTTGTGTACATGAGCCTATGGTTCGTGGTTTCTTTGATTAGGAAAAGAAACGATGTGGCCGATGTGGCGTGGGGGCTCGGGTTTGTACTGATGACAGGGGCATCCTTTTTTCTTTCCGGTGATTCTGGTATACGAGGGATGTTGGTAGGAGTGTTGGTAAGTATTTGGGGTTTGCGTTTAGCGTGGCACATACACAGACGCAACAAAGGCAAAGCAGAGGACTATCGCTATCTAGCTTGGAGGAAAGAATGGGGCAAGTGGTTTTATATCCGTTCGTATTTTCAAGTGTATCTTTTGCAAGGCCTGTTTTTGTTCCTCATTGTTTCGCCGGTACTGCTTATCAACAAAAATGCTGGGCCGAGTCTTGTGCTGCTCGATTTTCTAGGCGTAGCTGTGTGGCTTGTTGGTTTTTATTTTGAAGCTTTGGGCGATGCACAACTTGCGCGGTTTATTAAAAATCCAGAGAACAAGGGAAAGTTGATGCAAAGCGGGTTGTGGGCGTACACTCGTCATCCAAATTATTTTGGCGAGGTAGTGCAGTGGTGGGGGCTGTGGCTCATCGCTCTCTCTGTACCCGGCGCCTGGCTTGGTATTGTTGGGCCTATGACTATAACTTTTTTGATCTTGAAAGTGTCTGGCGTTCCGATGCTTGAAAAGAAACTGGAGGGGAACCCTGAGTTTGCAGAGTACAAAAGGAAAACAAGTATATTTATCCCATTGCCGAGGAAATAACAAACTATGACGAAATTCGACCCGCGCTTTACGCCGGACCTGACGCCAAAAGAGATGCTCGAGCTTGGTGTGTTCGGTGGATTATATTTTTCTGACAAGCCAAAGGAGTTCCCAAAAGGTTGGTGGAAGAGTGCAAAATTATCACCCGATGGGAAGCGGCACAAAGAGCTGAATTACTTTGGCATAAACGCGAGTCAGTCGCTTGCGGTATGGCAGGCAAAAGGCTGGATACATCCGCAAGACCCGCGCGGGTGGTTTCAGTGGTACTGCAGATATTTTATGGGTCGTAGGACCGATGATGACGAGAAGCAAATAAAAAGGTGGCTCGCTATGCGTAGGCATATAATGCAAATCAAAAATAATTGTAGAACTGGAGATATTTTTTGTCGCCCAAAACAGCGGCAAGCGCTGTTGCATTGGGCGTATGACTCGAGGAAGATGTAATTTACCACAATGCAAATCACCTTCATCACCGGTAACCAAAAAAAGGCCGACTACTTGGCCCGGTATTTGGGGTTGCCTGTGAGCCATGTAAAGCTCGACTTGGACGAGCTGCAATCGATGGATTTAAAAGAGATTGTGGGGCACAAGGTACGGCAGGCGTATGAGAAAATTAAGACGCCCGTTATTGTCGAAGACGTGTCGCTCGAGTTTGAGGCGTTGGGCGGTTTGCCCGGGCCGTTTATAAAATTCTTTATCGAGCGCCTCTCGTTTGAAAGTATCTGTTCGATGCTTAATGACAAAAACCGCAAAGCGACGGCCAAGTGTGTGTTTGGATATTACGACGGCGAGACACTCAAACTTTTTGAAGGTGCTATGGACGGCGAGGTAGCGCAAACCCCAATGGGGGATGGAGGATACGGCTGGGACAAAATATTTATTCCAAGCGGCTGCACACAAACCCGTGCGCAAATGAACGAGGCTGAGTACGAAAAAACATATTTGCAAATAAAACCCTTCGCCGCACTCAAAGATTTCTTGTCTTCAAAAGTTTAATTTCTATAAAAAAATAAGACCCGTTGGGGTCTTATTGTATAAAAGCGTCTGCGTTCTCACGTCTGTCACGTGCTTTTACATACGCTTCTTTGGCGTGTGTGCTGCAATACGGCTTCCTTGTCGCTATTGGTGCATCACAAAAGCGGAAACTCCGCGTGCCCACGTCGCCCAGCGGCCAACAACAACTGCGTTGCTCAGTGGTGTGGGCCGCCTGTGTACTTTCGATGGGCGGCACGTACATAGGGCGAGGAGGTAGCGGATTTTCGTGTACTATCTCCGCCGCCGTTAGCACTGGTGGCGCTGGCGCCTCGGGCTCTGTCGCAAGGGGGGCGGGCTTTGGATGCACGACAGGCTGCGCCAAGCTTGTCAGTGGCGGCAGGGTTGCGGGGGCTTTTGTCTGGCGGGTGCGGGGCGCTCCTTTATTGCTACTGCGGCGTATGGGTGATTGGCGTTCGGGCAGGCCGATCCGCTTAGCTTTGCCGATTATGGCATTTTTGCTGACTCCCAGGCGCCGGCCAATTTTTGCGGTGCTCAGGCCTTGGCTCCATAGTAGGCGCAGACGGGCAAGAATGTCGTCGTTCCAGTCTATGCGTGGGCTTGTTTGTACCCCTTTGGGCATAATAAAGTCTCCTTTCGAAGATCATCTAGGCCCAGTGTCCGCTATGGGGTGGTGTGTGTCAAACTTCTCTTACGAAGATGCTATTTTGCAGCTATAGTTATGTATATGCAACGTATTTCTCATAAAGGATTCACGTTAGTGGAGCTGTTGGTAGTCATCGCTATTATCGGTATCTTGGCCTCGATTGTGTTTGTGGCGCTTGGTGGTGCGCGCGAGGGTGCACGTGATGCACGCCGCAAAGCAGAAGTGTCGCAAATGGGGCGTTTACTCACCGGGGCGTGCTATACGCCTGTTGCGGGTGCAGGCAACTATGACTTGGCAGACTTGGTGCCCGAACTTGCGGCCAAATATCCACAATATGCTGCACAGTTGGCACAAGTCCCCAAAGACCCAAGTATCGGTAGCGCTACGCAAACGCACTACAGGTATGTGGTGTCGGGCAGCGCGTGCGCGCTCTATACCAATTTAGAAAAAGCAGAGACGCCTACGACGCTGTCTATAACCGCGCCTACGCCGGGCGGCGGCACAGGCGCATTTGCTGCCGCGGCTGCAGGACCAAACGGGTCGAATATATACTTCCAAGTTTCCAATTAGTCACGATTTTGCCAAAGCAACGCATATCACGCGCTGTGCCCCGGCCTCTTTGAGTGCGCGCGTGGCCTCGGCAAACGTGGCACCGGTGGTTGTGACGTCGTCTACGACCACGCACGTGCGGCCTTGGACCTGCGGCTTGCTGTGCATAGAGCCCGCAACATTTTTGAGCCGCCTATCTTTTTGCAGCCCCTGCTGTTGCTCGGTATGCATATGGCGCACCAACACATCTGGTGCGTATACAAAAAACTCGCCCACATGGGCGAGCAGCGCTTCACACAATACCTCTGTTTGGTTATGGCCTCGTGCGCGCCTGCGGGCCTTGTGCATGGGGACGGGGATAAGTAGTGGCTTGCCCAACTCCTCTGAGGCTATTGTTATGAGGGTTTCATGCAAGACGAGGGCGGCAAGCGCTGCGGCGTGTTTATTTGCATAGTATTTAAGCTCCCACACCAAGGCGCGCACGCGCTCGTCTTGGTAGGGCAACAGCCCCTGGTCTTCAGAGTGCAACACTAACGAGTAGAGCTCGTCGAGTGTTAGTGTGCGCACGATCTGGTCTGTTTTGCGCGGCAGTACTAGGTAGTCGAGTAGGGAAGATAAAAAAGATTCCCACATAGTATATAATGGTAACAAACGTAAGCTAGTATGGCATTTTCCTTTTCAACATTCTTTAATAAGCCGCAAAAAAGTGTACTTGGTGTCGACATTGGCACCTCGTCCATTAAGGTTGTACAACTGCGGCGCGATAGGGGTAAGGTGATACTCGAGACGTATGGCGCCATAGCGCTTGGGCCGTATGCCGATATAGAAATTGGCCGCGCCACTGCCCTTCCTGCTGAGAAAATCGCCGAGGCGCTTAAAGACGTCATACGCGAGGCAAACGTAACCACCACAGACGCGGGCATCGCTATACCATACTCGTCGAGCTTGATCTCAATTTTGCGCCTACCTGCGTCCGTAGAAAAACAGCTGGCGCAAGTGGTGCCTATTGAGGCGCGCAAATACATCCCCGTGCCTATTAACGAGGTAATGCTCGACTGGTTTGTGGTGGGTGGCGGAGGTAAAAGCGCCGAGCCATCCGACAAAATAGAAGTTTTGCTTGTTGCTATACACAACGACACACTGGCCAAGTTCCGTACTATATCTAGCGACGCCGGGTTGGTTACTGGATTTTTTGAGATAGAGGTCTTTAGTGCAGTGCGTGCCGCGCTCGACCATGGCATAGCACCGGTGGCTGTGGTCGACATGGGTGCGGCCACTACCAAGTTTTATGTCGTCGAGCGCGGGCTTATACACGAGAGTCACATCATCAACCACGGCAGCCAAGACCTTACACTTGCGGCTTCGCGTGCGCTCAATATTTCTGTTGCCGAAGCAGAAGAACGCAAGCGCAAATTCGGGCTTACTGGTGGTGGGTCTGCTACAGACCCGGGCGGCTGGGCAGAGCTACAAAAATCACTCGAACTTTCTCTGTCTCCTTTGTTGTCCGATATTTCGCGCACGGTGGCGGCATACGAGGCGCGGATGAATCAGTCTTTGAGTGCGCTCATTTTGACTGGTGGTGGCGCCACGCTTAAAGGTATGCAGGCTTTTGCACAAGGCAAAATACAAACAGAAATCCGTCTTGCAGACCCTTTTGGTAAAACAGAGGCGCCCGCATTTTTGGAAGAGATTTTAAAAGAAGCAGGACCAGAGTTTTGTGTGGCAGTGGGCTTGGCACTCCGTCGTTTGCAAGAAATAGGGTAAGTGTTGTTTTTAGTTTGTCCCCACACTGCCACAACTTTATACTGGTGGACAAAAAAATGAGTATATACTAGGTGTACATGGACCCGCAGACGCCGGCATCTTTTATTCCAAAAAAGTCGCTCGATACTAGCGCTCGCGCGCGCAATAGCGGCGCGCTCGGAGGCTTACTGTTTTTGGTCGGTGTCTTTCTATTTATAGTATCCATCGTTGCGGCGGGCGCTACCTTTGCCTACAAAGGATACTTGGTCAAATCTATCGCCGACAAAAGCGCCTCACTCCAAAAAACAAAAGAAGCCTTCGACCTCTCTGCTATAGAAAACCTTCTGCGTATCGACCTGCGTATCAAACAAGCGGGTACCTTGTTGCAGCGCCACGTTGCAGCGTCGGCTATATTCTCTTTCCTTTCGCTCCAGACGCTCCAAAACCTACAATTCACCAGCTTTAACTACGCACTCCAAGACGACGGGTCGGCTGAGGTAGAGCTCGAGGGTATTGCCGCGGGCTTTTCTACTGTGGCGCTACAGAGCGACCAGTTTGCCGCAAGCAAAGCGCTCAAGGATATTGTGTTCTCAGACATCGCCGTCGACCCACAGGGCAAGGTGACCTTTACCGTAACCGCAACGGTGGACCCATCTCTTATTAACTACGGCAAAAACCTTAATATGGTGCCAGGGGCAGCGGTGCAGCCACAAGCAACCACGACGCCAATAGTACAGACTACCGTCTCGTCATCGACCCCAAGCATGGCCACATCATCAGCATTTCAATAAAATTATATGGCACGATTTTTTATACCTCTCATACTCGTCATAGCCGCTATAGGCCTCTTTGTGATGTATACCAACCCGGTGTACAAAAGCACACAGCCTTTGGCGGTGCAGGCGGACGCGTATGAAGACGCGCTGGTCAAAGCGCAAGAGCTGCGGACGGTACGTGACACCTTGCTCCAAAAGCGTAATGCCTTTGCCAACAGCGATGTGGTCAAGCTTGAACGCATGCTGCCCGACAACGTCGACAACATCCGACTCATCATAGACATCAACAACATTGCCGTGCGACACAACCTAACCTTGACCGACGTGTCGCTTGGCGAGATATCAGACCGCAGCGCACCGCGTGCAGACGGCGCCGTTGGATCTTCAGGGGATCCAATTGGCTCGGTGGAAGTGGGCTTTACCTTGCTTGCAGACTACGACGGTTACCTGGCATTTTTGCAAGACCTCGAGCACAGTTTGCGCATCGTGGATGTGATAGAGGTAAACTTTAGTGCAGAGAGCGCTATACGCAATAGCTATGAATTTACTATCCGTACCTATTGGCTACAGTAATATATGATTGATTTTATCAAACAAAACAAACTACTTTCAGGCGCAGCGGTGCTGGGGCTTGGGGTGTTGCTCTACTACTTTGTATTTGCCGCAAGCAGCACAGACTCGCTTTTGACCGAGACAGATGTAACCGGAGCATCACCGGTTACGCAAGAGCTGCTGGTTACACTGTCGAACTTGCGCTCTATAGAGCTCAATGATGCCATTTTTAGAGACCCAATCTTTATGTCTTTGAGCGACTTTGGTGTAGTTATCCCGCAAGAGCCTATTGGTCGTCGAAATCCATTCTTGCCGTACACGGCAGTTGGTCCAACAAATTCTTCAATACGGCCACTTAACGCCTACTAGCCGCCTATGGATCTGGTAACTGTTTTGGAAGAAGGCGGCGTCGTGGACAAAGCTCGGGCTACCGAGCTGCGCGCCACTTTAAGTAAGTCAAAAACCGCGGCAGGGGACTCTCCGGCTAAGACAGAGTTGGCGCTTGAAACTGCGGGTATTACCCCGGCGGCGCTGCTTAAAGCCAAGGGAGACTATTTTGGTGTGCCGACGCGCGAGTTGGGCGACAGGTCGGTGCCGTTTGATATTTTGGGCTACATACCCGAGGAGTCGGCGCGGCACTACAGGCTCGCCCCTTTGGGGCTCGCCGACGGCGTGCTTGAGGTTGGGGTCACCGACCCAGACAACTTGGAGGCGCGGGACGCCTTGTCTTTTATTTCGGCCAAGGTGGGCATGCCGTACAAAGTTTTTTTGATAAACGAAACCGACTTCGAAAAACTGCTCACACAGTACAAAGGTCTCTCGGGCGAAGTGGGCAAAGCACTGAGCGAGCTAGAGACAGAAATAGGAGTAGACGCTAAGAAGCTGGGAAAGAATGACAAACGCAACATATCGGTCGAAGAAGACCAGATAACCGACACCGAAGCTGCCGCTATTACCGAAGACGCACCGGTAACCAAGATTGTGGCTACGGTGCTGCGCCATGCTGCCGAGCAGCGCGCGTCCGACATCCACATTGAGCCTATGGTCGACCAAACACGGGTGCGGTTTCGTATCGACGGTGTGCTCATAGTCAACATCACCTTGCCGTCCAAGGTACACAGCTCGGTGGTGGCACGTATTAAGGTGCTTTCCAACATGCGACTCGACGAAAAACGCAAACCGCAAGACGGCCGCTTTTCTGCCCGGGTGGGCGGCAACAAAGTAGACTTCCGTGTATCCACATTCCCCACGTACTATGGCGAAAAGGTGGTGATGCGTATTTTGGGTTCGGCCGCAAAGGACCTGCGGTTGGACAGTCTTGGGTTTTCTGACCGCGACTTGGCGCTTATACGCGCAGCAATTAAAAAACCCTACGGGCTCGTGCTGGTGTCGGGGCCAACCGGTTCGGGTAAATCCACCACACTCTATGCGATTTTGAACGAGATAGACCGAGAAAGGCAGAACGTGCTGTCGCTTGAAGACCCGGTGGAATACACCATACCCGGCGTGTCGCAAAGTCAGGTGCGGCCCGAAATTGGCTACACGTTTGCCACAGGGCTCCGCACTACACTCCGCCAAGACCCAAACATCATCATGGTCGGCGAGATCCGCGACAGTGAGACAGCAGACTTGGCTGTGCAAGCCGCGCTCACCGGCCACCTTGTGTTGTCTACCATCCACACCAACAACGCTGTGGGTATTGTGCCTCGCTTGCTCGACATGGGTATCGAGCCCTACCTTATACCTCCGGTGCTTATTTTGGGCATGGCGCAGCGTTTGGTGCGCACCTTGTGCCCGGGCGGTGGCAAAAAGATGAAGGTCGATGCCAGTATGCAAGAGATGTTTAAAAAAGAGTTTGCCGACTTACCTCCTGCATACGAAAAAAATATTCCTCCACTAGACGAAGTGTATCGCCTAAACCCTACAGCCGACTGCCCAACGGGTACCAAGGGCCGTATTGCGGTGTTTGAGGCATTTGAGATGAATCCAGAACTTGAGCGTGCCATACTTGCCAACAAACCCGAAGAAGAGATGTTCGCAACAGTGCGCAAAAGTGGCATGTTTACAATGAAAGAAGATGCTATTATAAAATCAGCCAAAGGGGTTATTCCGTTTGAAGAAGTGAACACACTCGGCGGCGAGTACGACTTGGCAGATGAAGCTCCGCCACTGGAACAACCTGTCGCCAAGCCAGAAGCACTAAGAGAAGAAGATATCCCTGATGAAAATGTAAAAGAAGTCCAAGTATGATAACTGATTTTAAAAAGAAAGTAGCAGAGTTGGTTGATTTGTTGGTCGCGCAAGGTGCTTCGGACTTGCACTTGTCTGTGGGTGCACAACCCATCATACGTGTGTCGGGTGCGCTGACACCTATTTTGTCTGAGTCGGTCTTAACGAACGACGAAATTATCGGCCTGTTATCGGAGATGTTGAGCCCCGAGCACAAAAAACGCTTTTTAGAGACACAAGAAATAGACTTTTCCTACTCGCACCAAGAAAAAACGCGCTTCCGTGGCAACGGGTTTGTCGAGCGCGGGCACGTCGCCGTGGCGCTGCGTCTTATCCCCAAGGTAATACGCTCGCTCAGCGAGCTTGGGTTGCCTCCAATTTTGGAGACGTTTGCGTCACGCAAACAGGGGTTCTTTTTGGTGGTGGGGCCGGTGGGTATGGGTAAAACTACGACACTTGCTGCATTGCTCGAGAAGATAAACACCGAACGTACCGAGCATATTGTCACCATAGAAGACCCTATTGAATACTTGTTCGAAAATAAAAAGTCACTCATAGACCAGCGCGAGGTTCGTGTGGACACGGCCGACTTTGACTCGGCGCTGCGCTCGGTGTTTCGTCAGGATGCAAACGTGTTGATGATAGGTGAGATGCGCACGCCCGAGACCATGGCCACAGCCGTAACTGCCGCCGAGACGGGGCACTTGGTGTTTTCAACACTCCACACCAACAACGCAGCACAAACCATCGACCGCATCATCGACTCGTTCCCCGCGGGGCAACAAGACCAAATTCGTATCCAGCTGGCGGGGTCGTTGGCAGGTATCTTTTCGCAGCGTTTGGTGCCGCGCATTTCTGGCGGGCTGGTGCCTGCGTGCGAGCTGCTTATAAACAACAACGCAGTCGCCAACCTTATCCGAGAAAAGCGCACGCACGAACTCCAGACGGTGATAGAGACCGGTGCCGAAGAGGGTATGATAGACATGAACCGCTCTCTTGCAGAACTTGTGCGTGCAGGCGAGATAACAGTCGAGAGCGCATACAACCTTAGTTGGAATCCAAAGACCCTTGAGCGGCTGTTATAATCGAAGCATGTTTATTTCACTCACTTAGCACAGATTTATGGAATTTAAATACGAAGCACTCGACCAAGCAGGAAAGGCACAAGCCGGTGTAGTAAACGCTGCCACACAAGACGCGGCTATTGAGTCGCTGCAGCGCAAAGGATTTACCATCACGGCGCTCACCAGCGATGCGCCAAAAGGACTACATGGTTTGACCGTGCAGCTGCCATTTTTTGGCGGCGTAACTGGCCGCGATGTGGTGCTCCTTTCTCGCCAGTTGGCGACCTTGTTCGAGGCGCAAGTTTCTGCACTGCGTATTTTCCGTTTGTTGGCCGAGCAGGCAGAAAAGCCCTACTTGCGCACGGTTCTTACCGAAATAAGCGACGACTTGCAGGCGGGTAACAGCATCTCCAAAGCGCTGGTAAAGCACCCTAAAGTTTTTTCTGACTTTTATGTCAACATGGTTCGTGCAGGCGAGGAGTCCGGCAAGCTCGACCAGACCTTCCAATTTTTGGCCGACTACATAGACCGCTCCTACGAGCTGACTTCCAAGGCTCGCAATGCGCTCATCTACCCGGCGTTCATTCTCTTTACTTTCTTTGCGGTGATGACGCTGATGCTTACGGTGGTTATTCCAAAAATAGGTTCTATTTTGTCGGAAAGTGGGCAGGAGTTGCCCGTATACACCAAAGTCATACTTGGCTTTAGTGCGTTTTTGACCGACTATGGCATATTCTTGTTCGTGGCGCTTATTATCGGCGGATACTTTTTGTATCGCTACAGCCAGACGCCGCGTGGACGACTTAGTATGGCGCGTGCAAAGCTCTCTATTCCGTACGTGGGCACACTCTACCAAAAACTCTACCTGTCTCGCTTTGCAGACAACATGCATGTGATGTTGTCTTCCGGTATATCGGCAGTACGCTCACTCGAAATCACTTCGTCAGTTATAGAAAACGCAGTCTACCAAACCATTTTGCTCGAAGCGCTCGAAGGAGTGAAGGCCGGTAGTCCTATGTCGCAGACGCTTGCGCAATATCCAGACGAAATACCAGCCATTATGGTGCAGATGCTCCAGATCGGTGAAGAAACAGGCGAGTTGGGCAACATTTTGGAGCGTATGGCCAAGTTCTATAACCGCGAGGTAAATGCAGCGGTCGACACTTTGGTGTCGCTCATCGAACCTGTGCTTATTGTGGCGCTTGCGGTGGGTGTGGGCTTTTTGTTGGCGGCAGTCTTGCTCCCTATCTACAGCAGCACCACCAGCATCTAGCACAACACAAACAACCCCTCCCTTTTTACTTCTCAAAATATATTACACCACACATTTCACCTGCTGGTTTAACCCGCAGGTGGGGGAGCGGGCGGTGTTTCAAGCTTTAGGCTCGTGTTCTCTATAAAATGCCTGCGCGTCCGCAAGCATGTCTGTAAGGCTAGGACGCTGATCATAGTACGCGTGCAGCGTGTTTGTCGTGATACTGCTTTCTGGGCGCTGTGACCCATAAAAATCAACGAGACTAGAATAAGGATAGGTGCGAACCTGTTTTTCGATGTGGTTCAAGTTGCCCACTCCTTCTTTCCATGCGGGTTCAAATAATTCCACCGGGTTTAGCAATACATAGGCAGTTACTTGCTTTAGATAGCGGTCGTCCAGTATGTGTTTCGACTTGTATGTTCCTGAAAAGAGCGCTCCCGTCCGTTCGTGTTTGTTGTTGAAGTATTGTGTATATCCAGTAAAAACTCGCTGCATAAAGGTGGCGATGCCCTGGTCGTGTGTTTGTCGTAATATAAAATGCGCATGATTAGGCATAAGGGTGTATGCGCCTATGTCGACCAAGGGCTCTCCGCGCTGCAGACGTGTATTGGTGAGTACGGACACCAAACGCTTGTCTTGTATGTTTGAAAGACGGAGCAGGTTGGTACCGTTTCCTATATAAAGGTATGCCAAGAAACGCTCATAGTCAGATCGGGTTTCAAAGACGATACGCTTGTCCACTCCGCGAGTGTAGCAATGGTACCACTCGCCCGTGGCTATGGGTGCCCGATTTGACATAAGTATATTACACCACACATTCCACCTGCGGGTTTAACCCGCGGGTGGGCTTATCCACACAAGCGGCCTGGCGGCAAAGCGGGGTAGGATATACTTACGGCATATCTGCGAGTCACTATTAATGGCAGATTATTAATAAATAGAAGATTTCTATGCGCAAAACGTTTACGAAAGGTTTCACCCTTATAGAACTCTTGGTGGTTATCGCCATCATCGGTATCTTGGCATCTATTGTGCTGGTTTCTCTTAATAGTGCTCGCGGCAAGGCACGTGATGCAGAACGCGTCTCGTCACTTAAAGAAATGGCAAAGGCAATACAGCTTGCCGACACTGACCCCGCAGTTGCCTTGGCAACCTGCACAGGCGCAAGTGCAAAAGCAAACACCTGTACTGGCCCAAGTCCTGTAAGCTTCTCTGCATATGGAGACCCAACAGTAGGTACAGCAGGTACAGCATGTGCACCAGCGGCAAGTAGCGCAGTTGCATCAGCAGCATGTCAGTACGTTATAGGTACAGACACAGCGGTAGGTGCAGCGCCTGCAGCAGGTGCAACAACCCAAAACTACAAAATCTGCACAGTGCTAGAGGCAGGTAACGTTACTTACGGAGGTACTGCAGCAACTTTTGGCTCAGTACATGTCAGTAGCGGCACTGGCGGCAGCGTAGTTGCTGGCTGCTAAGCACTCGCACTCTTGTGTATGCAAAATCCCCACCCTTGCGGTGGGGATTTTGATTTTGGGGGTATACTTGTGGGTATGTATATGCGTATAAAAAAGCAAAGAGGTTTTACTCTTATAGAGCTCCTGGTGGTAATTGCTATTATCGGCATCTTGTCTTCGGTGGTGATGGTGTCTTTGGTGACTGCACGACAAAAGGCGCGCGACGCGCGACGTATTGTGGATGTGAAAACAATTCAGCTTGCGCTCGAGACGTACTATAGCGACAACTTGTCGTACCCAACTAGCGTATATGGCACGGCCAACGGCTCGCTCAACAAAACATCAGTATATCTAGCTACAGTACCTAGCGACCCAAACAGTAGTGCCGCTTGTACCAGCGGTACACAAGTAAGTTGCTATATATATGCGGCGCTTTCTCCTGCGGGGGGCTCTTGTTCTTTGTCCGACAGGTACCACCTTGGCGCCTCGCTTGAGTTGTCTAACAATGCGAGTCTCCTGCAAGATGCCGACCAGGCTGCAAACCCAACCGTGGGCGGTGTTGCATACTCGCAATGCTCGACTAGCGTAAACAGCGACTTTTCTGGCTTGAGCTACACCGCTACGCCTAAGATGTGTTCGGGTGCTGCGGGCGCAGCAGCACCAGGCACCACTAATCCCGAGACCTGCTACGACGTAACCAACTAGCCACTAGTATGCATGACCCATTGTTGGTAGTGGCGGCAGCGGTACTTGGCGCCATACTGGGGAGTTTTTTAAACGCCCTGTCTTTCCGCTTTAACACGGGCCGCGGCATGGGCGGACGGTCTCGGTGTATGTGCTGTGGGCATACGCTTGCAGCCAAAGACTTGGTGCCGGTGCTCTCGTATGTGTGGCTTGGCGGCAAGTGCCGCTACTGCGGGGCAAAGTTGTCGCCTCAGTACCCGCTTGTTGAAGTGTGTGCCGCACTACTGTCTGTTGGTGTGTACTTCGTCTCGCCGACTCCAGGGTTGTACACGCTGTTCTTGTTTGCGTGGCTCACCATACTGTTTATTGGCGTGTATGATTTGCGGCACACCATAATACCGTGGACCTTCTCGCTCACGCTTATGGGTGTCGCGTTCGTGTCTTTGTTTGTAGGTGGTGCGCCGGACATGTGGGCGCTGCTTGCCGGGCCTTTGTTGGCTTTGCCCCTGTTCCTGCTTTCGCTGGTATCGCGCGGCACGTGGATGGGGTGGGGGGACAGTGCGTTTGAATTGTCTTTGGGCTGGCTGCTTGGGTTGTCTATGGGGCTCACTGCGCTCATGCTTGCGGTGTGGTTTGGGGCTGCTGCTGGACTGTTACTCATGGCGTTGCAGCGTTTGGCACAGAGCAAACACTCTTCCACAGTGTGGCTACAAAAAGCCTTTCATTTGCCTGGCGGGCAGCTTACAATTAAGAGCGAGATACCGTTTGCACCGTTCTTGGCTGCTGGTGCGGCGCTCGTATATTTTTTCAATGTTAATTTCTTCTCAACAATCTCGCTTCTTTGGTAAACGCGCCGTCTGTGCCGGATTCACCTTGATAGAGATGCTTGTGGTCGCGGCAATCATTATGATTTTGACTGCGGTGTTTTTGTTCCAGCAGTCGCGGTTTGATAGTGCCACCATTTTGCGCAGCTTGGCCTACAGCACCGCGTTGTCGGTGCGGCAAGCGCAAGTGTACGGCACTAGTGTGCTGGGTACCGGCGCAAGCGACACCGCGTTTGCCCCTGCATACGGCGTACATTTTTCTGCAACTGATAATGACTACTACACACTGTTTGCCGACCAAGCTCCCGTAAACGGCAGATACGATGCGGGCGAAGAGATAAAAGTATTTTCGTTGGGCAACAACTACCGCATCAGCAAGTTGTGCGCTCGACTTGCCTCAAACTACCACTGCTCGCCGGGTGACAGTGCTGTGGGGTCGCTCCAGATTTTGTTTAAACGTCCCAATCCTGATGCACAGTTTTTGCTGCTCAATGCAGGAGGAAGCGCATTCCCTGGCGAGTTGTATGCAAGCGCATATATTCAGATACGCTCCAATGAAGGCACCTACCGCAACGTACTTGTGTATGCAACAGGCCAGGTGAGTGTGTTGGCGCCTAATACCGACCCTATATGATAAAACGCGGATTTACTTTGATAGAACTTTTGGTGTCGACCGCAGTGTTTACTGTGGTGATGGTTATTGCACTGGGCGCCCTACTCTCGCTCTCTGAAGCAAATCGCAAAGCCGACTTGCTGAATGCATCTATAAACAACGTGAGCTTCGCGCTCGACAGTATGTCGCGCGCACTGCGCACCGGCACTAACTACCACTGCACCACCGGAGGTACCCTGGCGACACCCAAAGACTGTGGTGCGGGTGGGGCAAGCGGCACCACGCCGGGTACCTACATAGCGTTTGTTGCGGCAGATGGTGCCAAGGTTGCCTACTGTTTTGATGATGGGGCGATAAAGCGGCAAGTGATACAGGCAGGTGTTCCGGGGTCGCTCAGTACCAACTGTGCATCGTCGGTGTTTTTGCCGCTGACGGCTCCGGACATTGTGGTCGAGAACTTGAGCTTTTATGTAACCGGTGCAGAGCCCAAGCAAGCGGCGTCGGCTGACACCACGCAACCCAAGGTCACTATTTTGGTACGGGCGTACGTGGTGATAAAGTCGACGCAAAGATCGTGGTTTAATTTACAAACAAGTGTGACCCAACGCATTTATGATCTCTAATCACACACATACAGAGCGTGCGGCACGGGGATTCACTCTTATTGAAACACTGCTCGCGGTGCTTATTTTGGCGGTGTCTTTGGCGGCGCCTTTGACCATTGCGGCCAAGGCCATGAGCTCGGCACTTATCGCTAAAGACCAGACCATCGCATTTTTCTTGGCGCAGGATGCAGTGGAATATATGCGGTTTGTGCGCGACACTAACAAACTAAAAGATCTCGACTACTTGGCTGGTATGGGTGGATGCACAGGGGCGGATGGTTGCCGCGTAGACTCTCGGGAAAATACCATTGTAGCTTGCACCGGCACGTGTCCTGTACTTAACTACAACGAAACAAAAAGTTGGTACACGTACGACTCCACGGTCTCCACAGATACGATTAAGCCAACCATCTTTACCCGCAAAGTTACTATTTCTTCTGTAGCAAGCAACACGGACGAGCAGTCAGTAACGGTGACCGTAAGCTGGAAGGATGTGGGCAATGTTACCCGCTCTCTGGTCGTATATGAGCATATAACTGACTGGCAATAAGTATGAAACTACATTCACGAGGATACACGATTTTTTTTGCAACCCTGGTCGCCAGTTTGGCGTTGGCTATTGGTCTGGCTATTTACGACCTGACGGTGCGCACGCTTAGTTTGTCTGGCGTAACCGCGCAGTCGCAGTACGCTATTTATGCGGCAGACACAGGGGCAGAGTGTGCCCTGTATTGGGATAGTAAGTACCCAGGAGGGTCGGGGAGTATGTTTGCAACTTCAAGCGGTAGTTCGGCGGCTGGTTTGGCCACACATTGCAATGGGGTAGACATACGGACGGCCACGGCGCCAACCAACTTTGCAGTGGTTTCGGGCAGTAACTACGCCACTACGACATTTTTTATGCAGTTTCCTTCGCAGACATACAATTCGGCATCCATTGCACCTTGTGCCAAGGTGGAAGTGGGTAAGTATCTGCGCGACGACAGAACCTTTACGGTTATTCTTTCTCACGGCTATAACAACGGGTGCGGTACTTCGGGGGCAAACCGAGTCGAGCGTATACTACGAGTCTACTACTAGGGCTGGTATACTGGGCGGTGATGGCTGCAAAAGCACTACAAGAGCGGTATACAAAGCTCAAAAAAACACTCGAGAGGCACCGTCATTTGTACTATGTACTGGACGCTCCAGAGATAGCAGACTCTGCCTACGACGAGCTCGAAGAAGAGCTCCGCCGCCTGGAGGAGGAGCATCCAGAGCTTAAGGTTCCTGACTCGCCCACGGGGCGCGTGGGCGGTGCGCCGCAAAAGGAGTTTGTAAAGGTGCGGCACAGTGTGGCGCAGTGGTCCTTTAATGATGCATTTACCCCAGAGGATATGCATGCCTTTGATGCGCGCGTCAAACGAATGCTTGGGACGAATGATGTGGCATACACGTGCGAACTTAAGATAGACGGGCTTAAGGTTGTGCTTACCTATGAAGAGGGAAAACTGGTGACTGCGGCGACGCGGGGGGACGGCGTGGTGGGTGAGGATGTGACGCATAACGTGCGTACTATTGCTTCGGTACCGCTAGCATTGCCTCACCCCGTAACTTTAGTGGTTGAGGGTGAAGTGTGGATGAGTGAACAGGCGCTCGAGCGGGTGAATGCAGAGCGGGCGAAAGCGGGCGAGCCCTTGTTCGCCAACCCGCGCAATGCGGCTGCGGGCTCTATGCGCCAACTTGACCCAAAGGTGGCGGCAGCGCGCGGGCTCGATGTTTTTATATACGATGTTGCGCAGACATCCGAAGCACTGCACACACAAGCAGAGGAGCTGGAGTATCTCAAAAAACTAGGATTTAAAGTCAATACACATTACAAACTTTTTGACTCCATGGATGGAGTGATTTCGTATTGGAACAAGTGGCAAACAAAAAATAAATCACAAGGATACTGGATAGATGGTGTGGTGGTAAAGGTAAATAGTCTTGCGCAACAAACTGCACTTGGCTACACCGGCAAAGCGCCGCGGTTTGCTATCGCTTTTAAATTCCCCGCAGAGCAGGTTACCACTGTGGTCGAGGATATTGTGCTGCAGGTGGGGCGCACAGGGGTGCTGACGCCAGTGGCGCATCTACGACCCGTGCTTGTGGCGGGCTCGGTTGTCTCGCGTGCAACGCTGCACAATGAAGACGAGATAAAACGGCTGGATGTACGCGTGGGCGACACAGTGATTTTGCAAAAAGCAGGTGATGTTATCCCCGACATTGTGCGGGTGCTCACGGAGTTGCGCAGCGGCAAAGAAAAGCCGTACCGTTGGCCGATCCATGTGCCCGAGTGCGGGGGCGACGGGTCAATAGAGCGCATCCCGGGCCAGGCTGCATGGCGCTGTATTGCAAAAGACTCGTTTGCGCAGCTGCGGCGCAAGTTCCGCCACTTTGCCAGCAAAGGCGCACTCAATATAGAAGGTATGGGGCCTTCGACGGTGGACGCGCTGCTGGAGAAAAACCTGGTGCAGCATTTTGATGACTTCTTTACTTTGACCGAAGGCGACCTGCTTGCTCTGGAGGGGTTTGCCGAGGTGTCGGCAAAAAAACTGCTTGAGTCTATACAAAAAGTCGCGACACATGTCCCGCTCGCTCGCCTTATTGCCGGACTTTCGATTCCACAGGTGGGGGAAGAGACGGCAATACTTTTGGCAAGGCAGTTTAAAACACTCGACGATATTGCAAAAGCTACAGCAGAAGACTTGCAAAAAATTAGCGGCATCGGGGATGTGGTGGCACGAGAAATTGTTGCCTGGTTTGCGCTTATTCAAAATAAAGAACTGCTCGGGCGGCTCAAAAAGCTAGTGCGTATAGAAAATCCAGAATTTATAACAGGATTAGATGTTAGCAACTTACCGCTGGCCGGTAAAACTTTTGTGTTGACGGGTACGATGGACAGCATGTCTCGCGACGAAGCAAAGAGTAAAATCCGCGCATTGGGCGGAGACGTTTCGTCTTCGGTATCTAAAAAAACTTCGTATGTGGTGGCGGGTGCAGAAGCCGGGTCTAAATTGGATAAAGCACAGGAACTTGGTGTAGAGGTGCTTGGCGAAGATGCGTTTTTAGCGCTACTTACCAGAGGCTAAAGGGTGGTGTATATTGCTGCTATGATCTCGCGCGAAGAAATAGAGCACTTGGCCAGCCTTGCGCGCATTGAACTGCGCGAGGGTGAGGTAGAGTCGCTGCAAAAAGATATCACAGACATTTTGGCATATGTAGGGCAGGTCGAGTCTGTGGTAGGTGGCGCGGCAGAACCTGTGCTACCCATGCACCACAACGTGTTGCGTGCCGACACACTGCGCGCAAGCGACGACCAGCTTGCGGGCAAGGAAGCCCCAGTGCGTGCGGCATTCCCCAAGCAAGAAAATGGCTACAATGTGGTGCGCAAAATAATCCAAAAGGACGAATAGTATATGGAACAGTCACTCGCACAACTCTCAATAACAGAGGCGGCAAAAAAAATGCAGGCAGGAGAAATTACTTCTGTGGATTTGACGCGGGCATGCTTGGTGGAGATACAAAAAAGAAACGCATCTCTTAATGCCTACCTAGAGGTGTTTGATGATGCAGAAGAGCGGGCAAAAGCAGCAGATGCGCGCCGCGCACAAGGCGAGTCGGGTGCGCTGCTCGGCATACCGCTTGCCATCAAAGACAATATTTTGATAGAAGGCCGCGTGGCAAGTGCTTCGTCAAAAATGCTCGAAAACTATACCGCCACCTATGATGCGACAGTAATCAAAAAACTAAAAGATGCTGGAGTAGTGTTTTTGGGTCGCACCAACATGGACGAATTTGCGCTTGGTGGCTCGACCGAAAATTCTGCCTTTGGGGTAACTAAAAATCCCAGGGACGAGAGACGCGTTGCGGGCGGCACATCGGGCGGCTCGGCTGCAGCTGTTGCGGCACATATGGCACTAGGTGCTTTGGGGAGCGACACGGGCGGCTCGGTGCGTAACCCGGCAAGTTTTTGTGGGGTGGTAGGACTCAAGCCTACGTACGGTGCGGTGTCTCGCATGGGGCTTATGGCTGCCGTCTCGTCGTTTGACCAAGTCGGGCCGCTTACCAAGACTGTTGCGGATGCAGAATTGCTTTTTGAAGCACTGCGAGGGCAAGACCCGCTCGACAGCACCTCTGCTCCGTCAAATCAGTATGCTAAGCGTACACTCCGCAAAAAAATAGGCGTGCCGCGGCACTTGTTGGCCGAGGGTGTGGATGCGGGGGTGCGGGCAGCCTTCGACCAAACGCTTGCAGAGATGGAAAAGCAGGGTTTTGAGGTTGTGGAAGTTACTTTGCCGTCGCTTTCGTTTGCGCTTGCCGCATACTATATAACCAACTTTGCAGAAGTATCGTCGAACTTGTCGCGCTTTGACGGAGTGCGGTATGGATTGTCGCAAAAAGGCGACTCTCTATTTGCCGACTACGCAAAAAGCAGAGGAGAGGGTTTTGGTGCAGAGGCGCGCCGACGTATCATGCTGGGCACCTACGTATTGTCGGCCGGATACTACGACGCCTACTATGGTAAGGCGACTGCAGCTCGTGCACAGCTGACAGCGGAGTTGTCGGCAGTATTGGAGTCAGTGGATGCGATTGCGACACCCACTATGCCATCGCCCGCTTTTGTAATAGGCGAGAAATCAGACCCGCTTTCTATGTATGTTGCAGATATTTTTACCGTAACTGCAAACTTAACGGGCAACCCTGCTATATCAGTCCCCATGCGCGAGGTGTCTGCGGGGGAGGCAAAGCTTCCGGTGGGAATACAATTTATTGCAGCGCATGGAGATGAGTCTGCGCTATTTGCGCTCGGAGCGGTAGTGGAGTCGATATCTACTGTGCGCAGCGAGTAGCCGTGCCGCGGTGGGATATGCGATACTAAGTATATGCCCGGGTCACTTAACCTTGAATATATTTTTGTACAGGCTTACCAAACCGTATCCTCGGTTTCTATAGATGTAACAAGTCTGCCTGCGTGGGGGCTGGTACTTATACAAATAGTTGCGGTAGCTGGAGTGGTAACGGCAGTGTTGCTGCTTGTGGCGACCGTGTATGTGCACATACGCACACTACAGGTAGAACACGCGGGGTTCCATGCGCTCGAAGCTGCGTATCATGCGGCACATGGCCACGCGCCCAGTCATGCAAAAAATCCTCGGTGGGAAGGAGTTTCGCAACTTGCGAGCTCTCCCAACGAAAGCGACTGGCGTCGCGCTATTTTAGAGGCAGACAGCATGCTTGCAACACTGTTGACCGAGCACGGCTATATGGGCGAGTCGCTGGGTGAGCAGTTAAAAAATGCTAACCCTCTGCAATTTACAACGCTCGACATTGCTTGGGAGGCGCATCGCATGCGCAATGCGGTGGCGCACATGGGAGACGCCTTTCCTTTGAGTGAGCGGGATGTACGCGCCACGATAGACCAGTACCGGCGTGTGTTTGAAGAATTTGACTATATATAGTATAGTGGTAGTACTTGGGCAGCAGCTCAAATAAACAGCGGGGTGGAGCAGTAGTAGCTCGCAAGGCTCATAACCTTGAGGTCGTCGGTGCAAATCCGGCCCCCGCAACCACGATTTCGACACAAAACTATGAAGCAACCTTTTGCTATTAAAGAATCGCTCCGTGTAGGTTGGCGCACTATGCGCACGCACAGCGCGCTCGTATTCCAGGTGGTGTTGACCATGTTTGCGCTACAAGTTGCGTATGAAGTTGTAAACAAAGTTTTGGCAGATAGTGCGCTAGGGATGGTGGCGGCGTTTGTGCTTACCCTGCTTATGATTGTGGCGGGCGTAGGGAGTGCCGTTATTTCTCTTAAACTGGTGCGCAAGGAGGCGGCTCAGTATCGCGACATAATTCCTTCTCAAAAGATTCTTATGCGCAGTGTAGTGAGCGGACTTCTTGCGGCGTTGCTTGTACTTTTGCCACTTGTGGTGGCTGTCCTTGTGGTGGTTTTGGTGGGAGTTTCCTCTGGTATAGCGCCTACGTTTTCTGAGTGGGCGCGCTCGCCAGTGCAGGAGCATATGTTTGCAGCATCTATATTTGCTATTGTGGCGGCGAGTGCATTGGTATGTGCAGGCTACATGATGCTACGGTATTCGCTCGCACGTTTTGCGGTAATAGACGGGGCGCGTATTGTAGAAAGTTTGCGCACCAGTGCTACGTTGGTGCGGGGGCGGGTGTGGCGGCTGCTTGGGTTTTTTGCAGTACTAGCATTGCTCAATATTGCAGGGGCGCTTTTCTTTTTGGTTGGATTGTTGATAACTGTGCCGGTGAGTATGCTTGCGTACGCGCATGTGTACAATCAGCTACAGGCGCGTGTTGAGAAGGCGCGGTAAAAATGCTAGGGTAGTCGTACCCATAAGGTAGGGTCGTTACATATGTCGGGGTAGGGCCGACGCATTGGTCGGCCTCCCGACTGAAACGTCGGGACTCAGTGTAGGATGAATATAGTTATGTCGGGGTAGCTCAGTGGTAGAGCACAGCACTCATAAAGCTGCGGTCGTGGGTTCGATCCCCACCCTCGACACCAAAATTTCCATTTTGTCGAAGCAAAGCAGAAGACTCTGCTTTGCGGGGTGGGGATCGAAAAGGTTGAGCATATCGCAAAGCGATACGAAACCTGTACTGCTCCTGTAAGGAGAGAGTCCCACCCTCGACACCAAATTTGGCGTATTGGAAAAATCCTGAATTTGCGTTAGAATGCGCATGTTTGCAGGAGTAGCTCAACTGGTTAGAGCGCCGCCCTGTCACGGCGGAGGTTGCGGGTTCAAGTCCCGTCTCTTGCGCAGCAACTAAAAAAGACCCTTTTTGAAGGGTCTTTTTTAGTTTTTGTATATGCTACACTGTGGTGTATATGCAACATTGGCCAGTTGTACGGCTGTGGATACTTGCAGGAGCGGTATTGGCGCTGCTTGTGGGCGCTTTAGTGTATCTGTACTTGCAGCTGAGTGCTGCACGCGTGGCGCTGGTGGCAGCCAAGGCCGAGCTCTCGGGTAGTGTGGAGGAAGTAAACAAAAAAGCAATTGACCTGTCAGACGCGCTCTACTTGGCCGAGCAACAGATAGCGGCAATACAGTCGCGGGTTGGCGGCTTTGAAGAAACAGTCGGCAACATATCAGGCACTGTGGGCACGCTCGAGAAGTTGAGTAAGACCGACCCGGAGTTGTTGCAAAAATATTCCAAAGTGTTTTTCTTAAACGAGCACTACGCGCCCGAGAGACTTTCTCAAATAGAAAAAGCCTACACCTATGATGAAGACAGGATAGAGAAGGTGCTTACCTCGGTGCTGGGCCCCTTGGAAGACATGCTCAACGAGGCAAAAGATGATGGTGTCGAGATGTATGTTAAGTCTTCTTACCGCTCGTTTAATGAACAGAGTGCGCTCAAAAATGCCTACAGTGTTACCTACGGCGCAGGCAGTGCAAATCAGTTTTCTGCAGACCAAGGTTACTCAGAACATCAGTTGGGTACCACGGTGGACTTGATCACCACAGGGCTTGGCGGACAACTTGCTGGTTTTGAAAAAACAAAGGCGTATCAGTGGCTGCTCGATAATGCATACAAGTATGGGTTTGTACTGTCGTACCCTGCAAACAACGGGTACTATATTTTTGAGCCGTGGCACTGGCGCTACGTTGGGGTTAAGTTGGCGACCTACTTGCACAACAGAAATAAAAACTTCTACGATCTCGAGCAGCGTCAGATAGACGAATACTTGGTAAACATTTTTGATTAGAAGCACGTTGTTGTCCCCAGGTTGTCTTTGTGTATTGGAGTGTTGCGTTGCACAATAGAGTTAGTTTTATGGAGACAGATTTTGCATCCGCAATAGTGTTTACGTTTCTTTTTTTACCAGTGTTGTTGCTTGTGGTTTTTGGCATTGTAGCGGTCATGCTTGTGTCCACTGCTATGGTGTACGTAAAGGCGGGTAGACCTGCATGGTTGTCGCTCATCCCTGTGTACAGCTTTGTAGAGTTGCTCGACATGGTGGGACTCTCCGTTTGGTGGGCGCTTTCAATACTCGCACTGGGTGCACTGTCTATTGCGGGGTTGGCTATATGCGCATGCACCGACGTTGGGTTTTGGGCGTCGATACTCGTTGACACTGCGTTATGGGTCGGTACCTTCGGCTTTTTGTGGTACGTCTATTATCGTTTGTCGCACCAATTCGGCGAAAGTGGTTGGTACTCTTTGGGGTATATCTTTTTACCTTTTGTATTCTTCCCTATGCTTGGGTTTGGAAGTGCCAAGTTTAAAGGCGCAAAGAAGCGCAGTCCGCACATACAAAAACACAAACTCATTGTGACTGGTATTTTGGTTGCAGGTCTGGCGCTGTACATGCTGGTGCTTATGGGCTTCGTGTTTAATGCGGTGATGAGCAGTACTCGTCCTGCAAAGTCATCTAGCTTCGTCGCGCCGCCACTCCAAAACTGCTACCAAGTGTTCGAGTCCCAGGTCCAGCACACGGCCACCCAGTCATTGTTGGACACATACGGCGAGGCGTTTGTAAATCTGACCCCGTCATATGTGGCAAGCGGCAACTGTTATGGCAAAGACGACACCACTGTCTTTTTTGCAAATAAACCTATTGCAGGAGCTGACGCAGCAACATTCCGTTTGTTGGGCAAGGCGGCATTTTATGCAGTAGATGCCACCCGCGTCTATGCGGGTGGTGAGGTGTTGGCAGATGCAACTCCTAAAAACTTTACGGACCTAGGCGCTGGATACGCCAAAGGCAGACATACTGTCTTTTATAGTTCTGGGGCGAGTGGGGTGTTGTTGCAAGTAGAGGGCGCCGACATAGAGACATTTGTAGTGGTAGGGGGAGATGGGTACGACGCGCAGGACGAAAACAATCGCTACTTGCGGGGGGTGGCTATAAACACAACCCTGCAAAACTAAGCGTTGCTATTGCAGCGAGATTGAAAATCTATTGCAAATGGGTTACGCTGTGTCTGTTCCTTAGTAAGCCAGGGCCGCTCGTCCACCGGATGGCGGAGGTAGAGTACACAAGCCGAAGTAGCTCAGCTGGTAGAGCAACGCCATGGTAAGGCGTAGGTCGCCGGTTCAATCCCGGCCTTCGGCTCCAAAAAAAGACAAGCCAGAGTAGGGCCGACGTGGTCGGCCTCCCGACCAAAGCGTCGGGACTCAGTACACAAGCCAGAGTAGCTCAGTTGGTAGAGCAGCGGTATCGTAAACCGCAGGTCGCCGGTTCAATCCCGGCCTCTGGCTCCATATGGTCTCTAAAGAAGAAGCAGAAAAACGCATACAAGAAATAGAAGCCGCTATGCAGGCAGCGGACTTTTGGGCCGACAAACACATAGCGCAAGCGCTTATCCAAGAGCTGCAGGATTTGAAAGTGGTTGCAGAAGGAGGCGACAAATACAGCATGGGCGGCGCGATACTCACCATCGTGGCGGGTGCGGGGGGCGACGATGCTGAGGATTTTGCCTACATGTTGCTAGAGATGTACCGCAAGTACACAGAGGGTCGTGGGTGGGGTATGCGGGTGCTGCATGCAAATGCCAACGACCACGGCGGCTACCGTAACGTGTCGGTAGAGGTAGAGGGTAAGGGGGTGTATAAGGTGCTCAAAAACGAATACGGCGTACACCGCTTGGTGCGCATCTCGCCTTTTAATGCATCAAAAAAACGACAAACATCTTTTGTGTTGGTGGAGGTGTTGCCGGTGATAGAAAAAGTAGGAGACATCGACCTCCCCGAGAGTGATTTAGAAATTACTATGGCGCGCTCCTCGGGGCCTGGAGGCCAAAACGTCAACAAGCGCGAAACCGCGGTGCGCATCGTACACACCAAAACGGGCATCTCGGCGCATGTGGACGGCGAACGTACGCAAGGTGCCAACAAAGAAAAAGCGCTCGCCATACTTAAAGCCAAACTTATTCGCCAGCTTGAGGCAGAGCGCAAAGAGTTGGTCTCAGAGCTCTCGCCCAATAGCAACAAGATAGAGTGGGGTAGCCAGATACGCTCGTATGTGTTGCATCCCTACAAGCTGGTCAAAGACCACCGCACAGGCACAGAGGTGCACGACGCAGAAGGCGTGCTCGATGGCAATTTAGAGCCGTTTGTACAACCAGACCTGCATACCTAGTTTTGCATATCGGCCAGGTGCGTACTACAATGGTCAAGTAGCTTCTATGATATATTACGACCGCGTAAGCAAAATGTATGCCGACAGCTCTGTCGCCCTAGAGGACGTCAGTTTTTCTGTCGAGCCGGGAGAATTTATCTCTATTGTGGGCCACTCGGGCGCAGGCAAGACAACGCTGGTAAAGATGCTCTTGGCAGAAGAGCGTCCAAGTGCTGGATCTGTTTTTTTTGAATCAATAAACGTCCACCAAGTGCCGCTGCACAAGATGAACGACCTCCGTCGCAAAATAGGGACCGTGTTCCAAGATTTTCGTCTCCTGCCGCAAAAAACCGCATACGAGAACATCGCCTTTGCTATGGAGGCCGCTGGCCGCAGTGAAGAAGAGATACACTCCGACGTGCCGCACGTGCTGGACTTGGTAGACTTAAGCGACAAGATGAATAACTTCCCCGACGAACTCTCCGGCGGCGAACAACAGCGGGTGGCTATTGCCCGGGCAATTGTAAACCAGCCCGACGTTATTGTGGCCGACGAGCCAACCGGCAACCTCGACCCAGTGAACACCTTCGAGGTGGTGCAGATTTTAAAGAAAATAAATGACCTGGGTACTACGGTGATACTTACCACACACAATAAAGGTGTTATCGACAGTCTTAAAAAGCGTGTTATCACCATGGACCGAGGCAAGGTTATACGCGACGACAGGGAGGGTAAGTATATTCTGTAGCTTCACAAGGCCATATACACAGCTAAGGTTGCCTTGGAGGGTGCATGCGCGGTAGTATAGGTGGATAGATGAACGTAGTTACGATAAAAAGAATTTTTCGTGCTGGCCTCCTAGACTTTTGGAGGAATGGTTTCGTCTCTTTAGCGTCTACGTTGGTGATGACCGTCACGTTGTTTGTGGTCGGCGTTACGCTGTTTGCGGGCGTCATACTTAATGCAACCTTAAACGACCTTCGCGACAAAGCGGATGTAAACGTCTACTTTGTGCTCGATACCCCAACAGAGCAGATATTCGAACTTCAAGCGTCGGTAGAAGCGCTGCCGGAGGTGCAAGCGGTGCAGTATGTCTCGGCAGAGGAGGCGTTGGCGGCATTTCGCGAGCGCAACCAAGCCAAGCAGCTTACACTGCAGGCGCTCGACGAGTTGGGTGAAAATCCGCTTGGAGCGATGCTCAAAATCAAAGCAAAAGACATTTCGCAGTACGACACTATCGCCAACTTCCTTAAACAACAACAAGCCTTGTCTGCGGGCGAGCCAAGCATCATAGATACAGTCAACTATTTTGATGCCACACACCGCCAAGCGCTAGAGCGGCTCCAAAACATAACCGACTCGGGGCAACGACTTGGGTTTATTGTCATCGCGATACTTATATTAACCACGCTTGCTATATCGTTTAACACACTCCGTTTGGCTATCTACACGTCACGCGACGAAATCCAGGTGATGCGACTGGTGGGTGCGGGGCAGTTTTATATCCGCGCACCGTTTATGGTGGAGGGTGTGCTTTATGGGCTTATTGCAGGCGTTATCACGTTGTTGCTGTTTTACCCATTGACCTACTGGATGGGCAGAGAGACTGTGTACTTCTTTGGGGGTATTAATGTGTTTTCGTACTACCTATCGCACTTCCTGCTCTTTTTCCTCGTCATTGTGGGGACCGGGGTAGTGCTTGGTGCCTTGGCAAGCTTTATGGCGGTGCGGCGCTATTTAAAAATATAAATTACATAATTGCGGTATGGCTGAAGCTCCGAAGTATATTTTTGTAGTGGGCGGAGTGATGTCGGGTATAGGCAAAGGAGTTGCGACCTCGTCTATCGGCAAGATACTCAAATCAAAAGGGTTTAAGGTTACGGCGATAAAAATCGACCCCTATATCAACGTAGACGCCGGCACCATGAATCCGACCGAACACGGCGAGACTTTTGTGTTGGACGACGGGTATGAGTGCGACCAAGACATGGGCAACTACGAGCGCTTTTTGGACGAGACACTGCCCGAGATTAACTACATGACCACGGGGCGTGTATATCTAGAAGTCATTCGTCGCGAGCGCAACCTAGAATACAAGGGCAAAAACGTGGAGGTGGTACCTGATATTCCTCTGGAGGTTATTCGTCGTATCACACAGGCGCAGCAGCGTGCGAATGCAGAGGTAACGTTGATAGAGGTTGGCGGCACTATAGGCGAATACCAAAACATCATCTTTTTGGAAGCAGCGCGTATGCTCAAACAAAAATATCCTCGTGACGTCGCGGTGGTGATGCTCTCATACGTTCCTATACCGGGCAACATCGGCGAGATGAAGACCAAACCAACACAATATGCCGCTCGCTCGCTCAACAGTGTGGGGCTCCAGGCGGATGTTATTTTGGCGCGCGCTAGCCAACCGCTCGACGAAAAGCGCAAAGAAAAAATAGCTATCTTCTGTAACATTCCGCCCGAGCGTGTTATCTCGGCGCCGGATGTAGAGAGTATTTATGACGTACCGGCCAACTATGAGAAAGACGGCATGGGCGATATTTTGTGCAACATTTTGGGCCTACCGCCGCGTGACAGCGACCTTCGTGATTGGCAAAAATTTGTCGAAGCATCTAAAAACGGCAAGACGACGCTCCAGGTTGCGGTGGTGGGTAAGTATTTTGAGACGGGGGACTTTGTGTTGGCCGACTCATACATCTCGGTGCTGGAGGCCATTAAAGCTGCAGGATACTCCCAGGATGCAAAAGTAAAACTCTCGTATTTGGACTCCGAGGAGTACGAAAAAGATCCTAAAAAACTAGAAGATCTAAAAAACTACGACGGCGTAGTGGTGCCTGGTGGGTTTGGCTCGCGCGGAGTAGAGGGAATAGTCTTGGCTATTCAGTATGCGCGCGAAAATAAAATCCCCTACTTTGGACTGTGCTACGGGATGCAGTGGATGGTTGTGGAATATGCACGCAATGTGGCGGGGCTCCAGGGCGCCAATACTGCCGAGGTCAACCATGATGCGCCGCACGTGGTTATCGACATCATGCCCGACCAAAAAGAAAAAATGGTCAAACAAGATTATGGGGGCACTATGCGCCTGGGTACCTATCCGTGTGTGCTAGCACCCGGCAGCGTGGCAGCAGAAGCGTACGGCAAAACACAGGTGCATGAGCGTCATCGCCACCGCTACGAAGTAAATCCAGAATATATAAAACAGATAGAAGAAAAGGGACTGGTGTTTAGTGGTAAGTCGCCAAGCGGTGTGTTGATGGAGATAGCTGAGCTACCAAAATCACAACACCCGTTTTTCCTTGGGACCCAGTATCATCCGGAGTTTCTCTCACGTCCGCTGACCCCGCACCCATTGTTTGTCGGATTCCTTAAAGCTGCAAAAGAGCGCTCGCTCGGCAAATAAACACCACGCATATGCCACACGACCCCAAGCATCCACTGTTTTGGGTAGCGCCGCTACTGCTTGTCGCTGTCTTGTTTTTGGCATGGATAACCTATGAGCCTTCTGGGGCGGCGGGACAGCCGCCTCGCGCGGTCGAAGCATTGCAGGCGCCCAAACCCACTCGCGTGTTGTTTGCCGGCGACATGATGTTTGACCGTAGTGTGCGCACTGCGATGCGTATGCATGGAGGGGATTTTATATTTTCGTGCATCAGCGACACACTACAGGCCGCAGACCTGGTGGTCGCAAACCTTGAGGGCCCTATAACCGAAAACTTGTCTATGAGCGAGGGGTCCGTGATAGATACGCCGGCAAACTATACCTTTACCTTTGCGCCCGAGGTTGCCGCTTTGCTTGAGCGGCACAACATCAAACTTGTAAACCTAGGCAACAATCATATTTTAAATTTTGGCGTTGCAGGGGAATATACTACAAAAACATACCTGAAGGCAGCGGGGGTTGAGTACTTTGGGGATACTCAAAACAATACCGTTGCGTATATAGACACACGGGGCGTGCGCCTTGCGTTTATAAACTACAACGAATTTGCCCCAGAGGGGTGGCGGGAAAATGCCTCGACCACGCTCGGGCAAATTAAAGAGACAAGGGAAGCGGGTCTTTTGCCGGTTGTGTACGCGCACTGGGGCGACGAATACAAGCTTGTGGCGCCAGAGCGCCTACAAACATTGGCGCGCCAGTTTGTGGACGCGGGGGCAGAGATGGTGGTGGGCTCGCACCCACACGTAGTCGAGCAGTCGGAGGTGTATAAGGCAAAATATATTTACTATTCGCTCGGTAACTTTATTTTTGACCAATACTTTTTACCCGAGGTAGAGCGGGGGCTTTTGCTCGAGGTTACTTTTTCGCCGACAGGTGTTTTGAAGGTTGCAGAAATCCCCACGGTACTGAGCCGCGACCGCCGCACGTGCGTGGCAGTGCCCGCTTGAGTTGGTAGGGCGCTGTGGTAGGCTGGGGCGCAGGAGGTACTAGTGATGCAAATAATGACCCTGGTTATGGTGGTGCGAGGCGGGCGGGTGTTGCTTGGCCGCAAAAAAACCGGCGCAATAGGAAGAGGTTTACTTAACGCCCCGGGCGGCAAGTGCAACCCTGGCGAGTCGCCGCTAACCTGCGCTGTGCGCGAAACAAAGGAAGAGCTTGGGTTGGTATTGGACCCGCGGCACCTGGAGTGCGTTGCTCAAATTACCTTCTATACAGGAGGTGTGCCTGATTTTTTTGTGCACGTGTTCCGTACCATACAAGCAAATGGGACACCACAAGACACAGCGGACATGGAACCTGTGTGGTATGCGATAGATACGCTGCCGACAGGTCAAATGCACGAGTCGGACTGTTTGTGGTTTGCCAGAGCAGCAAACGGGGAGCGCTTTTGTGCAGGAGTACATTATCGTGAGCGTGCAAAAGGTTTTGAACGAATCGAATTTGCCCCGTACCCCTCTGGATAGAGGGGTATTTTTTTGCACCAGTATTTCCAAGTTGTATAAAAACACCCCCGCTTGTCTGCGGGGGTGGGGTCTACTCGGCTGGGTATGCTAGCTGCCAAGCGCGGTATACAATGTCGCGCTTTTCTGTGACGCTGTACTGACGCCCGGGCATCCCAAGGCTGTTGTATAGGTGCCTAAACAGGCAGTCTAGGGAGTTCCGTTTAATCTTGAGCTCCTGTGCGATTTGCTCCATGGATTTTGTGGGGCATGTGCCAAGTTTCCTTGCAAGTTCGCTCTGCTGTCTTTGAGGCAGCTTTTTGATCTTCTCTGCAACATTTTGCAGGTCGACCGCGATGACCATGGGCGGCACTATAACGTTATGGCGATGCCCATTCGTTATGTCGTGGAAGTACATTTCTCCACCGGTTCGCGCGCTTGAACCAGGGATCCGGTCTTTCTCCTGTGTTGTGATACGCATCGGATATGAGTCACAGTACGCTGCACGGGTCTCATAGTAGTTTTTTGATCGTACTGCGGACTCCCCGTTTATTGTGTGGAACAGGCACCAACCTGTCTTGGGGTCTGTTGTTTGGGCGTCCTCGCCGGTGTGTCCTTGGACGATGCATTTGATGCAGAGTCTCCAAGGTGACTGGCAGCGCATCTTGCAACAGTACCGTTGGTTTGTCTGGGGGCCTTGGGTGAGGTCGACGCATCTTTCTCGTGTGATGCGGGCCCGAGAAGCTGGGCAAAAACATTGCTTACTTCTCGTAGCTGTGGGGACAACCCCCGCGTGCTCTAGCATGGTAGCCCTCCTTATGTGTTTGCCAACCTGTCAAAGTTTCAGGTCTGGTGTGCAGTATGCCTGGTTTTTTGCAGATTGCAATTGTGTAGAACTCGCGCCGTGTTTGGGGTGTGTGCAATAAAAAATCCCCCGGCACAAAATGCCGGGGGATTTTTTGAATATGTTTAGACCAAGTATCCAAGCCACGAGAGGTAGACACCCACCAGTAAGGCAAAGCCGCCCGCTGCAGGGACCATTTTAGAGCGCACTGTCCAGTCGCCAGCTTTGTCGGCAAACTTTGGTGCAATAGCAAGCACTGCACCTTTGGCAAACAGCCCCCAACCAAGAAAGCTGATAACAATCTCGGGCAAAGTGCCCCAGGTGTTGTGTACCCCAATATGTGCGGCGCCGGCGGCAATAGCCATCATGCCAAACACCAGTGCGGCAAACTTTTCTTTTTCGAGATCGCGATAGATTTTGATGTAGTAATCGCGGCTAACAAAAATACCCAGACCCACTGCAAAGATGACCGGGCCCCATATCTGCGCAAGGAAGATAGTCGTTTCCATATAGTGCTATATATCGCTAATAACTAATGCTTCTATAGTACCACTGTTTTGTGGTGTCAGTGGCCTTTGTATGCTTGAAATAAAGCCATTTTCTCGTTATGATGCGCCTACATTGCCAGATCGTCTAATGGTAGGACAACAGACTCTGAATCTGTTTATCTAGGTTCGAATCCTAGTCTGGCAGCAAGCGCACAGATGGCCGCCCGAGAGGGCGGTTTTTCTGTGCGCTAATCTGCTTGAAGTTGAGGATTCGAAGGACGGAAAAAATTCGTTCGGGGAATGAATTTTTGAGTCGGGGTCGAGAACACTTAGTATTTTACGAGGTGCCGAAGTAAAATAGTTAGTGATTCGTGACCGAATCCTAGTCTGGCAGCAAAAGTTTGGAGCATGGTTTGCGGAAATCAGAGTAGTTGTATTTGATATACTGTATCCATATGAATACATGGCTATGGGGGAGTCTAAGTCTTATTATTGTCGCAGTGGGTGGGTTTTTTGCGTTTAACACGTATATCTATAACGAAAAGCAGGCGGCTGGTGCGGCAAGTTATAAAGACGCTGCATACTACATTGACGGCACGCTCGTGCAGCTCTCTGGAGGCGAAGTAGAAACGGAGGCTGCGCCAGGCTCGGCGACAAAAGTGGTGACTAAATATTTTGGTAACGAGCTCGAGGCAGACTTAAACAACGATGGCCGCAAGGACGTGGTATTTCTTTTGACACAAAATACCGGAGGGAGCGGGACTTTTTACTATGCAGTAGCGGCGCTCAATACACCACGTGGGTATGTGGGCTCGGACGCATACTTGCTTGGCGACAGGGTGGCGCCACAAACGACAGAGCTGAGCCAGAATCCGCGGCACAAAAATGTGGTGGTGGTAAATTATGCCGACCGTGCGCCTGGCGAGCCGATGACCGCGCGACCATCTATGGGCAAGAGCGCATATATAAAGCTTGACCCATCGACTATGCAGTGGGGTATAGTCGAACCTAACTTTGAAGGCGAGTCTCGTTAAAGAGCGTACGCTGTAGCGCGTGTTCTTTTAATCCTCATGTATTTTTGGCTGCCTGGCAAAGTGCAGTGTGGCGACCAAGAGTCCCGCTAGCCCCAGAGCGAGTATTTGCGTGTAGGGCGGCAAGGTGCCCACGTACGCAAATATAAACGCAAAAGGAGTGACTCCAATAATTGTTGCCACAAAAAACGACCGAGCAGATATGGTAGAAAACAGCCCCAGAGCATAGGAGAGTATGTCGACTGGCACGGTCATGCGCAAAAACACCACCGTCCAAAACAAGTCATGGCGCGAGAAGCGTTTTTCAAACGTGCGCAGACGCTCGAGCGACATGTACCTTCGCACCACGCCTTGGCCATAGGTGCGTGCGATGTAAAAAGCAATTTGCGATCCAATAGTCCAGCCTGCAATTGAGAGTAGGGCAGTGATGAACCAACCCCACATATGCACAGCTACGGGAATGAGCGGAAAGGTAGAGAGAGGGGCAAGCACTATGGCCACAATGGTTATGGCGACGTAGACACCCATCCCCAACAGCCCTTGCTCTGCGAGCACAAAAAGTGTGTCTTGGTATTGGTTGGCTAGTATAGACGCCAGGACAAACAGCGCCACGACCCCTACTGCAACAATAAGGCTGGTGGGTGCTGGTTTTGTGCGTGGCGCAGACATGGCCTTACTATACCCTGTCTCGTGTTTTTGTGTTGTGTGTACGGGCGGGGTACAATAGCCACATGTATACACTACGTCGCATAGGAGTGTTTGTGGGTATTATTGCATTGCTGGCAGCAGCGTGGCTGCTGTACCCCAAGAGCACACACGCACCGTCTCCCACGCCAACCCCGCAGGTGTTGTCTTTTGAGGACTGCGCCAATGCTGGGTACCCAGTAATGGAGAGTCATCCGCGCCAGTGCCGTACCCCCGACGGGCGCACGTATGCGGAAGAGCTGCCCGAAAAAATAACCTACACCAATGCGTCTGCCGACTTGGTGGTTGTTGAGCTACCATTCCCCGGCGCTGTGGTAGGAAAGAAGTTTAGTGTTCGTGGTACGGCGCGCGGTAATTGGTATTTTGAGGCATCATTTCCTGTCGAAGTGCTAGACAAAGACAGCAAGCGCTTGGCCATTGTCCCCGCGCAAGCACAGGGCGAGTGGATGACGACCGAGTTCGTGCCTTTTGTGGCAGAGCTTGCGGTGCCGCAAAGTTACATAGGACCTGCCACGCTCATCTTGCATAAAGACAACCCATCGGGGCTGCCCGAGCATGAGGCGTCTGTGTCGTTTCCTATCACTATAGAGTACTAGGCGCCGGGGCGCTCGGAGTGTTCTTCGTATGCTTGCTCGAGTTTGATAAATAGCTTTGGAGTAAGAAGTCCTCGCGTGGAGAGGGTTTCGAGATGGTGTTTTTCTACCCGCAGCGCACTTTTGTGTGCAAGCTGCTCGTCGAGCGCGCGGGCGATGTGCGGCGAGTTGGCACGCAGTGCCACGACTTTTTCGTTTGCTTCGGCGCGCCATGCATAGTACTCGGCGCGTGCAGTGCTCAATATCTGGGGAGAAAAGACGGGTACCTTAAACTCATTTTCAAACAGTGACAATTCTTTAAGCACTTTGCGTGAAAGTATTGCCTGTGCACGATAGTAGAGTATCTCGTCTTCTGTGGCTTGTGTCTGGTTTTCTTTGGATACAAGGTTGTACACATATTCTGCAGCATTCTCAAACAAGTCGCGCTTGTCGCGGACTCTGTGTTTGTCTGGTGCGTCGCCTCGCTCTATTGCCTCGCTCTGGAGGGTGAGTTTGCCGTGTATGCGTCGGAAGACGCGCTCAGGTATCTCATCAAACGCAAACAGATCTTTAAGCACCTCTTTTTCCAGTCCGATCAAATACAGTCGAAGCGCTCGCAAGGTAAAAGGAGACGCCGTGTCGGTGGTGATTTTTTTGGATACATCGCCAAATACCCGCTCGTGCTCGGCTATCATGTGCGTGGCGACCTCGCTTGGGACGTAGCCTTTTTCGGCAAAGGCTTTGAGTTTGATGCTGGTAATTGCATGGATGATGGACGCGGCCTCCGACTCGGCAGCATCTTCAAGCGGAGTGAGGGCATCGACTCTGAGTCGACGCATTATTGGCCCGATAGTAGTAGCTTTGATGAACAGTGTCGCAAATACGCACGCAAGCGTGAGCACAAGCAAAAAGTCACGCACCGACACCTCGAGCCCCCACCCGTCGACCGCAAGCTCTGCGGGCACCAGTAACACCAACATAACCGCCAGGGCGCCGCGCAGTGACCCCCAAGACAGCAAGTGTTGCCAAGCGGCTGGTACGCGACACTCTGGTGTGGCAAAAAAGTTGTACGGCACAAGGATGCCATATATGGACAGTGCGCGGGCTAGGGCAACAATGAGTACCGTCACTAGTGCCGGTATAACTAGGCTGCTGCTGTGCGCGGGTAGTGACGCTGCCAAAAAACCCACCAAAATAAATACCAGCGAGTTTGCCATAAATGCAAATTGGGTCCAAAACTTGTCGACAAACTCCTCGGCACGCGGCGTGATTTTAAATCGGCCATAGTTGCCCATCAAAAGCGACGCAACGGTTGTGGCGATGATAGGCGAGAATTGTAGCGCAGGCACTCCGGCATGCTGCGCTATCTCGTTGGCGCCTTCGGCAATAAGGAAGGTCAGGTGTGCAAGCACCAGCATGAGCGTTATAGCCACCACTTCGTCTTCGCGGAACATGCCGATAAACGCAATAAACACGGCGCCCACAAGCAAGCCAACAATTGCGCCACCAAACAACATGGTGGTAAAGACCATGCCGCCCGTCGCTAAAGACAGGACGGTTATCTGCTGGCCCACCAGGCCCAGTACAACTAAAAAGAGCGCAAGCGATGTGGCATCGTTGGCGATAGATTCGCCCTCAAACAAAAGCGTCAAACGTCGCGGTGCCCCATACTCTTTAAAGAGTGCTAGCACTGCAACGGGGTCGGTGGCAGAGATAAGTGCACCAAACAGCAGTGTGATGGTAAATGGCACGCCCAAACCCAAAAGGGTGAGTGCGCCCCACAGCGCGCCACCAATCACAAACGCCGAAACTAGCAGTCCGCCTACTGCAAGCAGCATAATAGGCCGCCAATCGTCTACGATGCGGCGGATGTTCATGTTGTATGCGGACTCAAACAGCAGTGTTGGCAAAAAGATGAAAAAAAGCAGCTCGGGTGTAAGGTGGAATTCGCGCAAAAAGCGCAACGGCTCTGCATAGGATGCGGCTGCCAAGACGATACCAAGCAGCACTAGCACCACAGTGTAGGGCTGTTTGAGTTTGGTAGCTACATACGAGGCAATGCCCGCCAGGGCGAGCATAAAAAAGAGAGCGAATGCGCTTGCTGTGGTAAACATATGGGTTTGGGGTAGGCTACTGCCGTACTCAAGAGACTAGAGTACGTCTGCTTGGCATTATTGGCAAGCTGTGTCGGGCAGGGGCCTAGTGTATACTGGCCCCATACTAATTTCAGCAGTACTGAATTAAGCATTATTCCAGCATGAATCAATTCCAGAGTGCACTCGAGCAGTTGGGGCGGGCGGTAGCGGTTAAAGCATTTGATAGGACGCTGCTTGAGCGGTTGTCTGTGCCCGAGCGCGAGGTGCGTGTGTCTATACCTGTGCGTATGGACGACGGTAGTACGCGGTTGTTCGAAGGGTATCGTGTGCAGCACTCGAGCGTGCGCGGGCCATACAAAGGTGGCATACGCTACCACGAACAAGCCGACGAAAACGAGGTGCGCGCTTTGGCATTTTGGATGACACTAAAGTGTGCGGTGGCCAACATCCCCATGGGTGGCGGCAAGGGCGGCATAACGGTGAATCCAAAACTACTTTCCAAAACAGAGTTGGAGCGGTTGTCTCGCGGCTTTGTGCGCATGCTGTACCCAGTGTTTGGTCCGCATGTAGACGTGCCTGCGCCGGACGTGAATACAACACCCGAGATTTTAGGTTGGATGGCAGATGAGTACGCATTGCTTACGGGCGATACTACAGGCGCCGCGTTTACTGGCAAGCCGGTGGGTAAGGGTGGATCAGAGGGCCGTGGGCAGGCCACGGGTATGGGTGGTTTTTATGTGTTCGAGGCGCTTAAAGAGTTTTTGCAGTTGCCGGGTGAGTGCCGCGTTGTGGTGCAGGGGATGGGCAACGTGGGTGGCAACGCGGCGGCGATATTTCAAAAACATGGGCACAAAATAGTTGCAATTTCCGACTCCAGGGGTGGCATTGTAAACGAGTCTGGGCTCGATATAGCGGCAGTAGAGGCGTACAAAAAAGAGAATGGTACTTTGGCTGGTTTTCCCGGTGCACGTGTGGTGTCTAACACAGAGTTGTTGGAGTTGCCGTGCGACGTGCTTATACCCGCAGCGCTCGAAAATCAAATCACCAAAGATAACGCGCCTCGCATACAAGCCAAACTGGTGCTCGAGTTGGCAAACGGTCCCACCACGCCCGAGGCAGACGACATATTGTTTGCGCGCGGTATCCCTATGGTACCCGACATCTTGGCAAACGCGGGCGGAGTGGTGGTGTCGACCTTTGAGTGGGAGCAAAATTTAAAAAACGAACACTGGAGCGAGGAGGTGGTGCTTCAAAAGCTGCAGCAGCTGCTTACAAAAGAGGCGGCTCATGTATGGAAGCACGCAGTAGAGCTAGAGACCGATCTGCGTCGTGCTGCGTTTGTGGTGGCGCTGGCTCGGTTGAATGCGGCGTATCACAAAGCTGCCTAAACGTTTGCTATACTACTTGGGTATATGCAACCACATCTAAACGCTCATCCAGAATGGCACACCGGCACTGATAGCTCACAACTTAACTGGCTGCGCGCAGCCGTACTTGGTGCTAACGACGGCATCGTGTCGGTGGCGGCAGTGGTGGTGGGTGTGGCGGGTGCTGCCGCGGATGTGAATTTTATTTTGACGGCAGGCGTTGCGGCGCTTGTGGGAGGCGCGTTGTCTATGGCTGTGGGGGAATATGTCTCGGTCAGTACACAACGTGATACCGAAAAAGCGCTCTTGCAAAAAGAGCGGTTTGAACTAGAAAATTATCCCGAACAAGAGCTCGAGGAGCTTGCAGATATTTATCAAAAAAAGGGACTCTCGAGCGAAACAGCGCACGTGGTCGCGCGTGAGCTTACGGCAAAAGACGCATTCGCAGCGCACGTGGACGCGGAGTTGGGTATCGACCCACACGATCTAACCAACCCGTGGCATGCGGCGTATGCTTCCGCAGCATCATTTTTAGTGGGCGGCATTATACCGCTGGCTATGGTATTTACACCCGAGTATATGCGTGTACCGGCGATTTTTGCCGGAGTACTTGTAGCGCTAGCTATCACCGGGAGCTTGAGCGCACACGTGGGTGGTGCGGACAAAAAAACAGCAACACTGCGCAACATTGCGGGCGGCGCTTTGGCGATGATTATTACATTCGGCGTCGGAAAGCTTTTTGGTGTTGTAGGACTTTAGTTTGTGGTTGAAGCAAACTGGTCGCGTACAGCTTTGCCTGGCCAGCGGTGATAGAGCACAGGTATAAGCACCAGTGTGAGCAACATAGAGAAGGCAAGTCCAAACATAATAGAGAATGCCAACGGGCCCCAAATGGCCGATGCAAACGAAAGCGGGATCATGCCCACAACAGTGGTGGCGGTGGTGAGCAATATGGGGCGGAAGCGGCTTGCGGATGCGGTTACCACCACGTCGGTCAAACTTTGCCCTGGGTTTTGTTTGCTGATACGGGCAATGGAGTCCATCAAAATAATGGCGTGGTTGATGATGACGCCTGCAAGCGCAATAACGCCGAGCATTGACGGAAGTGAAAGCGGCGAGCCAGTGAGCATAAGCCCTACCAATACGCCAATAAGCGAGAAGGGGATTATAGAGAGCAGGTACAGTGAGTGGCGGAATGAGTTAAACTCCAACACCAATATTCCAAGCATCAACGCCGCACCTGCCAAGAGGGCGAGCCCCATTTCGGCAAAGGACTGGTTAACGTCTTCGCTCTCGCCGCCGATTTTCATCACAACTCCCTCGGGGAGCTGCACCTCTTCCATGTTTTTGCGGAAGGCGTTGGTTATTTCAATTGGGTTGGCGCCTGCGGCTGCGTCGGCGGTGAGTGTTGCAACGCGCGTACCGTCTTCGTGGCGGATGATGGTGTTGGCAGGCTCGTAGGAAATGGTAGCGATGCTCGAAAGTGGCACGGGGCCGCGCGCTCCGGCGATGCTCAATTCGCGGACTGCATCTATGGATACGTGCGTGGTTTCAGACGGGTCGGTGTATGCAGGGTTAAGGTCGAGTTTGGTGCGGACTTCTATATCTGTTTCGCCGCGGATGTCGGTGGCTTTAGCGCCGTACAGCGCGGTGCGCAAGACGTCGGCTACGGCCAAGGGCGACACGCCCAGCTCGGCTGCGCGTGCGGTGTCGAGCGACACCACAAACTCGGCGCTGTTGTCGCGCATAGAAGTGTTGATGTTTGTGGTGCCTGGAGTGTCTGCCAAAATGCGCTGCGCGTTTGTAACGGCTGCGGTCAAACTACCCAAGTCGTCGCCTTGCAGTGTGATGCTTACTGCTGCGGCGGTTGGTGGGCCGCCTGCAGGTTCCGACACACTGATGCGCGCCGAGGTTATAGGGTCAAGCTTTTGGCGTAGGTCGACTACGATGTCGGCGCTCGTTTCTTTTTTATCTGGGTCGAGGTTTATGGTGATGTTGCCCGCGCGGCTACCCGAGAGGCCACTTTGTGCAAACGAGCTACCGCTACCTACTTCGGTTACAAACGAGTCAATGCGGGTGTCGGCATAGAGCACCTCTTCGACTTCGCGCACGGCCAAGTCGGTGTCGGCAAGGGTGCTGCCTTGTGGCTTCTCAACTTCGATAGTAACCAAGTTGCCGTTTTCTGCGGGGAAGAAGACTACCTTGACCGCGCCAATGGCCGGGAGCGATAGGGCGATAAAAAAGAGCAGAACTATACCAGCCAAAAAGCGGTTTTCGTTTTTGCGGTTCCCTAGTATGCGGCGCAAAAATGCTTCGTACCATTGTTTAGCGCGTACGTTGTACTCCTCTTGTTTAATCTCCAAAGGTGAAAGGGTCGGGCGGATAATGTAAAGCGCAATAAGCGGCACAAAACCCAGCGCAACCAAAATGGATGCAAGCAGCACAAAGATAACCGTAAACGGAATAGAGGCCAAAAACTTGCCGACAATGCCCGAGAGGAAGAAGAGCGGTACAAACACCGCTATGGTGGTAAAGGTGCCGGCAATAAGCGGCCAAGCGTACTCACGTATCGCAAGCACGGCAGCCTCTTTTTTGTTGCGTAGCTCGACAAAACGGGTGTGTATCGCCTCGACCACTACGATGCCGGAGTCGACCAAAATGCCGATGGCTAAAATAAGCGAGAACAAAGAAATAAAGTTTATGGTGTTGCCCGAGGCGTATATACCAATGAATGCAATAAGGAAAGAAAGGGGGATGGACAGTGCCGCAGCCACAGACTCGCGCCAGCCCAAGGTCAAAAACAGCATCAACATCACGAGCGCCACAGTCTCGAGCCCGACACGGGTCAGCTCTGTGAGGTCTTTTTGCACATCTTTAGCGGCGTCGTAGGAGATGACTGTTTTGGTGCCTGCCAAGGGGCCGCTCTCGAGCTCGGCAAGTTTGGCTTTGATTGCGTCTCCTGTCTCGACTATGTTTCCGCCGCGGCTTTTAAACACAGACAAGCTAAGTGCGGGGGATGAAGGTGCGCCCTCGACCGACACACGCGAATAGGTGCGCGCGTCTTCGAGTCCGTCTATGACGTTTGCGACATCGCGCACATGCACCACTGCGCCGCTTTTAGATACAAAAGAAATGTTGGCAACGTCCGAGGTGTCGCCCACGCCCGCTTCAAGACGGACAGCATAAGAAATATTGTTGACCGTGATAGAGCCAAGCGGCGATGCAACGCCCGAGGCGCGTATAGCGGCGGTTACCTCGGACAAGGTAAGTCCGTACTGGCGCAACTTTGTTTGCTCGACGACCACTGTTACTTGGCGGGCACGCACACCCGAGAGCGACACAGACGACACGCCGCCTACACGCTCTAGTTCGTCTTTAACGCTTTCGCCCAACGTCGTCAGCTCGGCGGGGCTCAAGTCACCCGAGATTGAGGCGATGAGTATAGGCTGGTCGGCAAAGTTTACGTCGGTGACGCTTGGGTCTTCGGCTTCGGCGGGCAACTCTGCTTTAACTTTGTCTACCTCGTCTTTAAGGAGCTGGATAGATTTGTCGATGTTGGCCGAAGCGGTAAACTCGACGGTAATAGACGACACACCGTCGCCCGAGGTGGAGGTAACTTTGGATACATTCTCGACGCCAAGTACGCGGTCCTCGACTTTGTTGGTGATAAGGCGCTCCACGTCTTCGCTCGAGGCGCCGGGTAGTACGGTGGTGATGATCCCTATTGGTATCTGGATCTCAGGAGAAGATTCTTTGGGTATAGCAATGGCCGTATAGACGCCCGCCGCCATAAGCACCACACCAAGCAAAATGGTGAAGTTGTGTTTGGTAATAAAAAATACCCAGAATTTTGTCATATGTTAGGGGAGGGTTACTACCTTTTCGCCGTCGACCAAGCCGCGTGCGTCTACAACAATGCGCAAGTCGGCAGCAAGCGGACTGACTATCTCGATGCGGTCACCGCGTACTTCGCCCACCTCGACTTCTTGTGCTACAAGGCGGCCATCCTCGACCACAAACACGATGCGCTTGTCGGTGAGGAGTTTGACTGCCGAGAGGGGAAGGGTTGTGGGACCTTTGCTGGTGGTGGGGCTTGGGGTAGCGCTCGCCAAGCGTACCTGCACCGACTGGCCGTTGACCAATGTGCTGCCTGCTGCTGCGGCGATGCGTACCTCAATTTGTTTGCGCACGGGGTCGAGTGCTGGGGCAATGGAGGTAACAGTGCCGGGTGCCCCGTCGAGAGTTACTTTGGCTCCCACAGAGAGTAAGTCGCGGTCGGCTTGCGAGACATAGGTAACTACCTCGAGCGCGCCGTTTTGTGCCACCGTTGCGACATGGGTAAACGAGGTAACATAGTCGCCCACGCGAAGCGGCAAGAAGTTTATCGTGCCGGCCAGGGGTGCGCGGACTACTGTTTTTTCAAAATTTGCTTGTGCACCGCGCAGCGCCCCCAGTGCTTGTTTGACTGCGGCGTCGGCGCTGGCTGTGGCGGTGCCAGACTCGGTTTGTGTTTTGCCCACTGCGGCTGCAGTTGCTGCGGCACGGTATGAGCTGCGCGCGGTGGAGAGCGCGGTTAGTTGTGCATCGACGGTAGTTTGTGCTGTGGCGAGTGCGCTTAGTTGTGTTGCGTTAGCTCCAGAGTCGCGGCGGTTGGCTGCGCTACCCAGCTTGACCAGCAAGTCAGAGATGCTGCGTGCCACCACCTCGGCCTCTGCAAGCAGTGTTTCTGGGTCGCGTGTTTGTGCGGTGCCTAGTGCATTTTTCCAATCGCGCATCTGGTCGGTTATTTCGCGGCGCGCTTTAGGTAGGGTGTAGTAAGGCCCCAAGTCTGGGTTAATAAGAAGCTTTGGCCCGAACGAAGTTGCGGAGCCAAAAAAAGTATCGACATAGGTGTTGAGCGTGATGTCGAGCGTGGTGTAGCTGCTGCGGTAGGTGTTGCGTGCAGACACCGCAGCCTCGGTCAAAGATTGGTTGGTGTTTTGTGCTTGCTGCTGTGCCACAGTGCGTGCGGCAAGTGCTGCTTCGTACGAACCTTCTGCTTGGAGCACCGCTGCGCGCTCGGATGCATTGTCGAGTTCGGCAATGATAAATCCAGCAGGGATGTATCTGCCCAAGCTAGCGTGCACTGCGCGCACCGTGCCGCCGCTTTGTGCCAAAATATTTGCCTCGGTTATTGAGCGCACGGTGCCTATGAAGTTGCCGCCGACTGAGCCGCCGTTTAACTCGCCCACACTAGCAAGCGCCACGGCGCGAGGTTTGTTTGCAGACTCTACAGTCGGGCTTGTCGTAAAAAAAGAAAAAAGGCCCCAGAGCAGTGCAAGTGCTACAAGTGCCAAAAGTCCCTGCTGCCACAGTGGCCGTGCGCGGTACCCTGCCCAAAGTACAACTACTTTAGTGCGCATAGACACAAAAAAAGCACCCGCCCGAGCCCGTACTGAACGTATATCCATATAACTTAATTATAACAAATCTACCAGCTTTGTCAATAACCTGACCTGGTCCGTTATTTTAAAGGGAAAAGTTTCTGATTTTGTAAAAAATAGAATACTATACGCAGATGCGGAATTTTTTGTGGTACAGCTTTTTGGGTGTGGTGGGGCTTTTTGCGCTGGTGGGCGTGCTCTTTGTGGCGGTGTTTGTGGCGATGCGTTTTGACTTGTTGAATGTGCGGGGCTCCAGTTTAGAGCGCAACGCTTTTTTTATGCAGGGGCAAAGTACCGTGTTGGCAGAAGACGTGCCCGACTGCATCGACGGACAGCCTGCCTGCGACTGGAAGGAGACTCCACAGTGGGAGACTATTAAGGGCGGGCTTATCAAAGACCAAGAGGTGATAGCGAAAGTCAGTATGCAAACAGGTGTGCCCGCGCGGCTGATAGCCGCCGCTGCAGTGCCCGAGCAGCTGCGGTTTTTTACGGCAGAGCGCGAGGTATTTAAACGCTACTTCGAGCCGCTCAAGATTTTGGGCTCGCTTTCGCAATTCTCTTTAGGGGTATCGGGCATCAAGCAAGAGACCGCAGAGGAGATAGAGCTACATGCGGCAAGTACCACGTCGCCGTTTTATCCGGGCGCAGGGATGCGGCAGCTTATTACCTACCCGCCGGGTGTCGACCAAAAGGCCGAGTTGTATAACCGTCTGACCAATCCAAAAGACCACTACTACTCATACCTCTATACTGCTCTATATATAAAAGAGATACAGACACAGTGGCAGCGTGCGGGATTTTCTATTGCAAATAGTCCGGGTGTGGTGGTGACCTTGTTTAATATCGGATTCCAAAATTCTAATCCGCATGCGGCTCCTGCGGTGGGCGGCGCCGGCATTGTGATAGGCGGTGTGCGCTACACCTACGGCCAGCTGGGGGAGAGTTTTTATAACTCGGCCGAGTTGACCGATATTTTTCCTAAATAAAAAAAGAGCGAGCACCGAAGTGCTCGCTGTGGTCTAGTGGTGTCTCCACGGCCGGTAGTGTGGCCTCTGGTATTGCTGCGGCCGGTGCCCTGGTGAGTGGTAGTAGTGTGGCCGACGGTACCGCTGTGGTGAATGATAGTATCTTGGCGGCTTGTAATAGTGATGCCTCGGTGGACGATAGCTGTATCCTGGTGCCACCCAGACGCCAGGCTGTTCCCATCCAGGGTAGACGTAGCCGTACGAGGGGCTATGCGAGGGCCTGGTACCCACCACGCTGGTCTCCAAGGAGCAGCCGGTGAGTAACACGAGCAGTAAAACTACAACATAGTGCATTTCCAAGTTCTCCAAAGATCGATCTCTTTAATAATAGTACGAAAAATACTTTTTGTCAATCAATTATGCGATTATGTGTGCATGGGTGTATATTCTAACCATGAGTACTATGTTGTTGGTTGGAGTTGCGGCGTTTGCGTCGACGATGCTTGGGGGGTTGTTTGCGCTGCGGCTGCGCGACAGGCTGCATTTGATTTTGGGCTTTGGTGCTGGCGCGGTTATTGCGGTCGCTTTTTTTGATCTTATCCCCGAGGCGATTGAAATGGGTCACGGGTTTGAGGTGCACACCATCGTGTCTTTGGTGGCAGTTGGATTTTTGGTCTACTTGCTGCTCGACCGTGTGCTGGTGTTGCACAACCATGCCGACGCCGAGCATCATGCGCCGTCGCGCGGGCAGATGCGGGCGGGCTCGTTTTCGGTACACAGCTTTTTGGATGGTGTGGGTGTGGGGCTAGCGTCGCAGTTGTCGCTGGAGGCCGGCATAGTGGTTGGTATCGCGGTGTTGGCACACGGATTTTCTGACGGTATCAACACAGTCAACGCCATCATTCGCCACGGGGGCGAACGCTTGCGTGCGCTGCGGTGGCTGGCTATAAACGGCACAGCGCCCATGCTCGGTATCGTATCTACATTCTTCTTTTCGGTTAGCGAGGGGACGCTAGCTGTACTGCTCGCGCTCTTTTCGGGATTCTTCCTCTATATTGGCGCATCCGAGTTGGTGCCCGAAAGCCATCATGCGCATCCGGCGTTTTGGACAACAGCGATGACTATTTTTGGCGCAGCAGTACTCTTTGTGGTGATACGTTTGGCCGGGCACTAGGCTAGTGTTTGTGTGCGTGTGCGCCGCGCGGTTTGCCCACCAACACAAACGCGGCTATAGCTGTGGTTATAGGGACCGCCAAGATGAGCCCGATGCTGCCTATTAAGATGCGCACTATCTCGGTGGCAAAGACTTCTTTGTTGAGTATAAACAGCATGCTGTTGTCGGAGCTTTGGAGCAACAGCAGCAAGGGCAGCGCCGCACCCACGTAGGCAATGGCTAGTGTGTTTACCAACGCGCCAATATGCTCGCGCCCGATGCGTATCGCCCGGCGGTACACCTCTGCCGGGGTGAGGCTACCTGCGGCAAATAATTCTTCTACGGCCACAGCTTGACCTATGGCCATGTCATACAACACGCCCAACAGACCTATCATGATGCCGCCAAAGAGCAGGCCCACCATGCTTATGTTGCCGCCTGTGTCGAAGTTAAGGTATACGCTTTCGTCCGAAGTAAAACCGCTCAAGTTGGCCGCGTCCATCGCCACGTATGCGGCCACGCCGGTGATGCATACGGTGCCGAGCATCCCCAACACCGCAGCAGAGGTAGTTTTGTTAAACCCGTGGGTGATGTATGAGCCCACCACAATAATCAGCGACGCAACACCTATGCTCACGAGTATGGGTGAGTAGCCGTCATAGATGCCCGGCAGCAACAGATAGAAAATAAGCAGTATGCTGCCGCACAGGCTTGCAAGCCCGCGCACACCTTGGATGCCGCCAAAGATAAAAATCAAAAATATAAACAGCGCCAACAGTATTGCCAACACGGGCAGGCGGTCTGGGTCGGCGACGCTATAGAAGGATGTTTGGTCTAGGTCGTTGGTGATGTGGCGCAGATAAAACTTGTCGCCCAGCGCAAGCTGTGTGTAGTCGTTCTCAAACACCACTTCGGTGCCTTTGTGCGGACCCTCGAGCAGCTGTGCGGTGAGTGTCTGCACCTGTGCTGTGGTTTGTGTGCCGGGTAGGGTGATGGTTTGTTGGTCGGCTACCGCGGTGACGCGCGCTTTATATATAGCGTGCACATCAAGTACCACCTCGTTTTGCGCCAGCGCCGTGCTGGGCAGTAAAAACGATATACACAACAGTGTTGCAAACAGGGCCTGCATTACGGTGCCAGTATAGCAGGGTGTATACTATTTTGTATTATGCGCGCGTGGCGAAAAAAACTTACGGCGGTGGCGTGTGTGGCGGCGCTGCTTGCAGGCGGGGCGGCATACTACTTCTATATATATGCGCCAGCTACCCCAGAGGCTGCATACAAAACACCGCATGAAGCTGATGTGTATGTGCGCTTTATGATGGAAGGGTACGACACGCTGCAGCAAAACTTTTGGATGAAGGCAGAAGACAAAGACTTGGCACAGCTCTTCCAACTTGCAGTACAAAAGGCGACCAACGCAACATCCTCGCCACAACTTGCCTCGCCAGACCGCAGTGGTGTGGCGGCGTTGCTTGCAGAGGCCGCGGGGGCTGCAACCAGCACCCTGGCCAAACAAGACTTGGCGCGCAACGTGTTGATTGTGGTGCTCTACAACTTGCCGCCCAACGGGCGCAGCGGCTTGTTGTCGGATGCGCAAGAAAAAGAACTTCGTCAAAATGTCGCAAACGTAAACCCAACCAAAGACCTCTATAGCGACTTGGGGCTTAGTGCGGGCGCAAGTGCAGAACAAGTGGCGGCCGCCGCAGCAAGCAAAGAAGCGATACTCAAAAGCAGTGCCGCACCCGAAGCAGCCGAGGAACTTAAAAAGATTGCCTATGCAAAAGAGGTGTTGACCGCGCCGGGGAGCAAGGCGCTCTACGACGAACATAAAGTAGAGCCGACCGCCTTTACCCGTGTGTTGGGTAAAACCCTGTACGTCAATTTGACTAAAATATCTCCTACCACGCTGCAGGAGTTTGGTATGGCTGTGGAGGCGGCGTCCACGACGCCCGGGCTCGACAGTATGATACTCGACCTGCGCGGCAACGTGGGCGGCTCTTTGGACTTTACGCAATACTTCCTCGGGCTGTTTATAGGCAAAGACCAGTACGCGTTCGACCTTTTTCATCAGGGCGAGTACGCGGTGCAGCGCACGGTGCTGCAGAAATTTGATAGACTCGAGCGCTATGGCGACATTGCGCTTTTGACCGATGGCAATACTCAGTCCACGGCCGAGCTTACGACCGCAGCGTTTAAGCGATTTAAGCTTGGGGTGGTAGTGGGCACCAAAACGCGCGGGTGGGGGACGGTAGAAAACACCTACCCACTGCAAACTATGATAGACCCGCCCACCAAGTACTCGCTGCTGTTGGTCAACAACATCACGCTCCGCGAGGACAACCAGCCGGTCGAGGGTCGTGGCATAGAGCCAGACATCGATACGTCCAAGCCAAGTTGGCAGCAAGAGCTGCCCAAGCACTTTGAATCTTTGTCGCTTATACAAGCACTACGCGACGTGGCCGCCAAGCCGCCCCTGCGGTAACTTCAGCCTATCCCCAGCGGGGCTTGACAAAAAATCATAACCTGCTACTGTTGTTTCAGGAAATGGGGCAATGGTGCCCCGTAGTCGACCTTAGGAGGTCAAAATGAACATTCTTTTTTTGGCAGCCTTGCTGCTGTTTCCCTTCCCGGCATTCGCTGGGCAGGGTCCGCCTCCCAATGCGTGCCCGGGTTCGACTGCTTTGCGGCAGCTCGAGCTTCGTCTGGCACTGCCACCGGCGTCGCCGTGGAGGACGGCAGAGGCGTGCCTCTGGGACAGGGCGGCAGTGTATGCCGCCGCTCCAGCTTCGCCTGCTGAAGTGGCGGGCGGAGAAAAAAAAGACTAAAAAAAGGGGGGCTTGAGTTGGATACTATAATCCAAATAAAATGCCGCGGCTTGTACACATAACTTTAAAAGTTAGTGACAGCCGCGGCATTCGCAATTGTGCGGTGGATAAACTTGTTTCGACTACGCCTCCTTGTGTGCTCTAATGTATGTATACGTTTCTATACGCACCATGCCTCCTCTAACTACAACCACACAACCAGCTCGACCTTGGCGGTTTAAAATACTCGCTCTCGTGGGCGTGCTTGTGCTACTTGCTTTGGGTGCATTTTGGTATGGGGCAGGAGGTAAAGACTCACTTTTGGGGATGCCGCAGACGGGCGGACTTTTGCTTACCTTGCAAGACAAGGATACAAAAAATTTTACTATGCGCGAATACTCTTTTGCGACAGGGGCGCTTGAGCCGCTTTTTGCAAACAATCAAAATAATTTGACCGGGGCTTTTTCCGCCGATGGTACGCAGGTTGCATACATGAGCAGACAGACAAACGACCAAGCGTACCAGCTGTATGTAATGAACACAGCTACAAAAGCACTCACGCAAGTAACCAACGACGCAAACCGCATCAAACGCGAACCGGTGTGGAGTCGCAGTGGTGCCTACATTGCATACGTGGTGCAGCCTGCGGGGCTCCAGGGCGCAGACTTGAGCAATCCGGACAGATGGCAGACTTTTTTGGTGGACAGGGTAGGCAAGACACTTGGTGTGGTGGGGGGCTTGCATCCTTTTTTCTCTCCTGACGACAAAACACTTTTTGTACTACGGGCAAATGGTATATACGCATTCCCTGTGGAGCAATTTACGGCAAATGACGCAGGCGTGCCTGATGCGTTGGATGGCACCTTGGTAGTGCCCACAATCACCAACCCAGATCTTCCTGCGTCGCGTTCGGCAAAGGTAGTGGTGTCGCCCGACCATGCAAAACTTGCGTGGTTGGTGCCCAAAGAGCATTTTGTACGCGTGTTTACTGTCGAAAACTGGTCGCCGCTAACTTTGGTTAAGGATGCAGATATACACACCATCGCCTACGGCGGGGCCTTTTCTCCTGACAATCAGTTTTTGGCTTTACAACAAGCACAGCTAGTAGGTGGGGAGCTTGCGAATGCAAAAATTGCTGTGTACAAGCTGTCTGACCTGCGTATGAATGAGGTGCTCGACCTAAGTAGCTATAATCCCGGTTTTATCTGGCTTGGCGGGTGGCGGTAGTGGGTACAAAACTTGACAAATCCATTTTAGTAAAGTAGTGTTTTTGCAGGAGTTCACCCCGCGGTGGGGTGATACATAAAAAGAGAGGGCCTATCAATGCGTACATTAACTTGGGCGCTGATGGCGCTCTTCGTGACTATCACTGCATCGCCGGTTTTGGCGCAACAAAAGGAATGGCCATTAACTGGCAATGACTCCATAGCGTATTTAGCGAGTCATGGTGTCTCTATTGCAGGTGGATATCAATCGCAAATACTTTGCGAAGCAAAGAAGGTAATTCCATCCCGCGGCATGTCTCCGTATACGGCATGCTGGGTTCCAGCCGGAGGAAATGGGCCGTCGTTGTGGTTGGTTTGGCGTGGGGCAAATCCTGCGGAACCTTACCACAAAGGATTGGTGGACAGACTTGTGTATTATGACCGCACAGGAGGTCCAGAGTATCGTTGGGCAAAACCGCGGTCTCTAAATGAGGAGGGTACTACGTGTACCGCCCCGTTTAGTTTTCCCGTACAAGGACCAAGGGGTTTGCTGGTGACCTCTCGTATTGATTGTATCTATCGAGACGGTCGATTCGACTCGTGGTCATCCAAGAGCAACTTCCTACTGGCCACATTCCCAGTGTGGCCGGAGTACTCCCTGACCGTTACGGCGCGAGGTGTCGGACTGTTTACTGAGAAGTGGCAACTCGAGAATGCCTTGCTGGCTATGCTCGCAAGCATCACCGTGTTGCCTGTTCCTGGTAGTTGATATTTTTCGCCTACTAATGCCGCTGGATTACCCAGCGGCATTTCTACTTTCTTACTATCCACACCCAAACAAGTATGTGATGCATAATGTTTGCTATGCTTAGCAATATGACGCGTGCATTTTTTGCAGCTTTTTTAAGCATTGTTTTTTTAATAGTAGCAGTGGGGAGCGTCAGTATGCTGCAAACGCCGTTGGTGTATGCGCAAGATGCAAATGATAGTAGCGGTGGTGCTGGTGCAGAGGGTACAGGTGGATCGGGAGGGTCAGGCGAAGGAACAGGAGCTGAAGGTGGTGCTGATAATGAAAGTGGTGCCTCCGGCTCCACAGACACCGGTGCAGACCAAGATACTGGCGGTGTGGCAGACGTAAACGACGGTACTCCAAGCACTCCAGACGGCTACAACCCTATACCTACAACGCAGCTTAACCTCATTGTTGCATCTCCTACCTGTGTCGATAATTCTAAATCAGTCGTAGTATCGTATAATCTTTACAATACCTACACGCTCTACACAGACGGCGTGTCGCTGTGTGGTGGCTCGCGCGTGTCTGTGGGCGGATCCAGCCAGACGGCTGGGTGTATAAACGGCGGCAGCGTCTTTACCAACCTAAGCGGTGCACAAACCATTTCGCTCGAGATGCGGGTAAATGGCGACATCTATGGCGACAACAGTTGGCAGTGGGCGCGTACACTTTTTCCCCTTATAGACTGGAGCACAAACGGGGGAGTAATACGCGACGGTACATACTTTTTGGTACAAACAAAAACAGTAAACGTCGACGGTGCAGACAGTCCGGGGGACTGTAGTGCACCTGTGGCCCCAACAATAAACGCGGTTGCTAGCGGGTGTACCTTGCCCGCGGGCGGCGGCACGTGCAATATGACTCTCTCGTGGACGTCGGGCAACACCAACAGCGGCTTGGTAGACATTATTATGCTGCGTCCCGACGGTACCAACAGCGGCTTATTGTATGCAAGCAAGCCGGCAAGTGGCTCGCTTGCCATACCAAGCTCGCTCGCGGGCTCGCACGTGTTTGGCGTATACAACCACAATACAGGGTTTAGTACGACAGATGTCTACAGCAGTGCTGTTGCGGTGGTAGTGGGGCAGGCGGGTACCTGGACCCCCTATTGCACCGGCGGCAGCGACCCCAACGGCAACTACTGGCAGTGGTGGGAAAAAACCACCACCAACCCAATACAATATCGCTTTGTCCGCGCAGGAGATGGTGTGTGTACCCCAACCGGATCCCAACCCGACCTCACCGTCTCGGGAATTACTCCAACTAGTGCTGTAGCAGGCACGCCCACTACTTTTTCTGCCACAGTCACCAACACCGGCGGCGGTTCAACAGGCGTGGGCTTTAAAAACTTCTATCAAGTGCGCAGTAACACAGCGGCTACTGCTCCACAAAATATATTCACCAAACTCTTTAACATCGCCCACGCAGCAGAAGTCATCACCGACCTTGCCGCTTCGAACATGGGCGCGCTTGCGGTGGGCGCAAGCAGTGTCGCGACACAGGTCTATACCTTCCCACAAGCGGGCACCTACGGTGTGCGTGTCTGTGCAGACAAATCAAATAGTGGTGATGCTGTGGGTGTTATTGACGAGTCAAACGAGCTTAATAACTGTGGCGGATGGACGGATGTGAATGTGGTAGGGCAGTGCAATCCTGCGTGCCCTACAGGTACGACTTGCTTTAATGGTTCGTGCGTGACTTCGTGTCCGGTAGGCTACACAGGCACGCCACCTAACTGCACTGTTGCGCCAACGTGCCCTGCTGGATATACTGGTACTCCGCCAAATTGTGTGCCTAGGGTTTGTTTACCAACGTCGACCTGCACATCAGCTCCAAACTCATGTGGCATGACTAATTCTGGTACTTGCAATGCGAGCGGCAGTGCATGCTCGGTAAGTACCCCTGCAGAGTCGCTGTGTCCGGTACTCAAACTTAGTGCCGACCCAACGCGTGTACGCAAAGACACCTCGACCAAACTTACCTGGTCGGCAACAGGCTCTATCACCAGCTGCACCCTCACAGGGCAAAACGGCTTCTCCAGTGAAGAGCATGCCGGCACAAAAGTTGACTCGGGCCCGCTAGATGCGCAGACCACGTTTAGACTTAACTGCGACACAGCGCTTGGCCCACGCTCGCAAAGCGTCGTGGTGAACCTGCTCCCCAGTTATATAGAGCAGTAAAAAAGCCTGTATTGACAAAGAATATGTGGTATATTACAATGTAGCCACATGTCCGAAAATTTTAAAAAGAGCTTTGGCGGGGGAAGCCGTTTTCCCCGCTCGGGAGGGTCTCGTTTTAGCAGTGGGCCGCGCAAATATGCGGGCTCTTCTCCACGCCAGGGTGGCCGCCCAGGCGGGCGTTCGCGCTTTAGCGGACCAGCCTCAACCTTTGACCTGTCTCGCTTTATAAACAAAGCGGTGATAATTGAAGAGGCGCCGCGCTTTGTCCCCGAACACAAGTTTTCTGACTTTGCGCTCGACGAGCGTTTGAAGCAAAACATCATCAAAAAAGGCTACACCGACCCAACGCCTATCCAAGACCGCTCTATCCCGCACGTTTTGCGTGGCGACGATGTGGTGGGTATCGCCAACACCGGCACAGGCAAAACAGCCGCTTTTCTTATCCCGCTCATAAACAAAGTATTGCTCAACCGCAACGAGCGCGTGCTTATCATGGTGCCGACCCGCGAGTTGGCAACACAGATAAACGACGAGCTGCGCGGCTTTACCCCAGGGCTCCAAATTTATGCTGCCACTTGTGTGGGTGGTGCGTCGATTGGTCCACAGATGTCCGACCTCCGCCGCAAGCCGCAGTTTGTGATAGGTACCCCAGGACGTCTTAAAGACTTGCTCGAACGCCGGGCGCTTAACCTGTCTACCTTTACCGCAGCGGTACTCGACGAGGCAGACCGCATGTTGGACATGGGCTTTATTGCAGACATGCGCACCATCCTTTCTCTTTTGCCTGCGCCACGACACACACTCTTTTTCTCGGCGACACTCTCGACTGAGATTGAGCGTTTGATCGGTGAGTTTTTGCGCGAGCCGGTGCGCATTTCGGTCAAGACTCGCGAGACTTCTGCCAACATCGAGCAAGACGTAGTGCGCGTACCGCGCGGCGCAAACAAGCTCGACGTGTTGCACGACCTGTTGGTACAGCCAGACTTCAACAAAGTACTTATCTTTGGACGCACCAAACATGGTGTAGAAAAGCTTTCCAAGACACTCAACGACCGCGGCTTTAAGTCGGAGTCTATACACGGCAACAAAACACAAAACAAACGCCAAAAAGCGCTCGACCTCTTTAAGCGCGACCATGTACAGGTGTTGGTAGCCACCGATGTGGCTGCGCGCGGGCTCGACATCGCGGGCGTTAGCCATGTTATAAACTACGACTTGCCGTCGAGTCATGAAGACTACATCCACCGCATTGGCCGCACCGGCCGTGCAGGCAAAAAGGGTAAGGCGCTCACCTTTGTCGAGGCATAGGGCACATATTTTTGCGTATGAAAAAGAAAGAAGAAATAAAAAAAGAAACACCAGTGGTGCACAAGCCAAACCAGCAGCTGCGGGGGCCAAGTAAGACCTTCCAGCAGGATGGCCACTGGATAGAAAAACCGCACAAGACGGCTATTTTGATATGTCCGTGCAGTAACCGCTACCTCAAAACGCGTGCAGGCCAAGAAAAGTGTCTACGCTGTCTCTCGGCGTTTGTACGCTAACAGCTCCTCTTTTTTTCAAGCCACAAACCCCGCCCAAAGCGGGGTTTGTGCTATACTAAATGGGTATATTACTGGGCAAATAACCTTGTACTACCATGAAAAAGAGCATACTTTTTGTCGCAATACTTATTATTCTTTTGGGTGGCGTTTGGTACGTATATTCTGCGAAAACAGCCATGGCGCCTGCGCCTGTAGTGCTTGCACCCATCCCAGAGCCAGAGCAACCAACAGAAAGTGATGCGCCCATGACCGCCGCCGTTGTGTATGACGGCAATACCTATGCGCCTGGCACGGTTACTATAGCCAAGGGTGGGGTAGTTACCTTTACCTCTTCGGGTGCGCGCATGTGGGTTGCTGCGGATGATCACCCTACGCACACAAAATATGACGACACCTCGCGTGCGGTGCATTGTGCAGAGGGCTACACCGGTGCGCCTGCCTTCGACCAGTGCCAAGGGGGCACAAGCTACAGCTTTACTTTTACTAAATCGGGCGTGTTTGAGTATCACGACCACATAAACGCTGCAGCCACAGGCAAGGTGGTGGTGCAGTAGTCGCGTATGACAGACAAGGTTGCACACCTGCTTGTGCGTGTCGGTGTCGCTTTTGCTTTTGCATATCCGGCAGTGCACGCGCTCTTTCACCCAGACAGCTGGGTTGGGTATTTTCCGCTGTTTGTACGCGACTTGGCGCACAGTGTAGGTATATCTGACTTGGTGCTGCTGCACACCTTTGGTGCAGTGGAGGTGTGCATCGCTTTGTGGCTATTGTCGGGCAAGCATATCTTCTGGCCTTCGCTTGCGGCTACCGCCATGCTGCTTGGTATTGTGGTGTTAAATCCTGTTCAGTTTGAGATATTGTTCCGCGACCTTGCTTTGGCTGCAGCATCTGCGGCACTTGCCGCGGCGGCGTGGCGCACACGCCGTATATGAAGTGGCTACAGAAAAATATCTTGCTTTTGGTATTAGGCTCGGCAGTCGCTGTATATGGGTATGTCCTGTACACAACACCCACACCTTGTACCGAGCCTATTGCCTACAAAATAGGTACGTTGGACCCGCGCTTCGGACTTACCGAGGCAGAGTTGCTTGCAGACTTAGAGGCCTCTAGCCGCATATGGGAGGATGCGCTGGGTGGCGCGGACTTGTTTGTATACGACCCGGACGCCGCGCTGACGGTGAGTTTGGTGTATGACGAGCGCCAGCAAACAACCGAACAAGTGCAAGAGCTGACTCACAACATCAGTGACGGCAAGTTGTCTGCAGAGGCGGCGATGCAAGAGTACAAAAAGATGCAGGCAGCGTACGCTGCGGCTGGCCGCGCCTATACGCGCCGCGCTGCCGACTTTGCCAGTGCGCAAGACGCCTACAACGCGCGGGTTGCAGCCTACAACAAGCAAGGTAGCCCAGCCGAGTATGAGGCGCTCCAAAAAATAAAAGAGGGGCTCGAAGCAGAGTGGGAGGCACTAGAGGCGGCAAGACAAAAGGTTAACCGGCTTGCAGTCGAGGCAAATGCATTTATCGACGAGTATAACTTGTTGGTGGAGCGGGTAAACGCAGACGTGCGCACGATAAACGACGACTTTGCTGGGGCTGAGTTTGAAGAAGGAGTGTATATTTCCGACAAAGAGGGCGAGCGGATAGAGATATATCAATTTGATGACAAAACAACTTTTGTGCGCGTCTTGGCACACGAGCTAGGGCATGCGCTGGGGCTGGGCCACGTAAGCGACGTGGAGGCTATTATGAGTCCGGTTAATAAAGGCACTAGTCTCGTTGCGGCGCCAAGTGACGTGGTCTTGCTTCAGGCGCTGTGCGCTCAGTAGCGCCACACAGTATTCATTGCATATTCATGTAATATGTGTTATAATTAAGACTGGTAGTGTTGAGTTGGGGGATATAGTAGTGCTTTCTGATACTGAAAAAGATGATGCAAAAACAGTAACCGCGCTCAGGCGAGCGTTGCTCGCAGATGGGTGGGATGCAGCAAAGGTAGAGCGAGGCATCATCATCACTCCGACGTACATCGGGTACGACCGGCGACAACCCAAAGCAAAGGAGGTGATCCGCTTTAAGGACAAAAACCCTTAAGGCGACACATGAGGCCGAGAAGTTGCAAAACTTCTCGGCCTTTATTTTTATGCCGCCAGTTGTCCACAGATTTGTGTATCTTGTGTATTGTTTGTAAAAATAGATGCTACAATAGTGTATATTACTACTAACTAATACACACAAGCCTATGCAAATACAAAACCTCTTAACGTTTAAGCAACAGCGCGTCTTAAGCGCCATTCGCGAACATCTAGACCTGCAAGAAGAGTCGCCCACGCTCGAACAATTGCGGCAGCGGCTTGGTTTCCAGTCATTGCGCACGGTGGTGCAATATCTCGACATCCTCGAGCGCAAAGGCTACATTGTGCGGCGCAAAAATAGCACCCGCAACATAGAGCTGCGCAATGTCGACGGTGCGTGGGGTACAGTGAGTATCCCGGTTATAGCCAACGTCGGCTGCGACGATTTGAGTGTGTTTGCGCAAGAGCAGTGTGACGAGTTTCTAGAGGTCGACAAGCGCATTGTCGACGAAGAAGACGGCGACATTGTGGCGGTACGCGCTATTGGCGACAGTATGAACGATGCGGGCATCAACACAGGCGACTACGTGCTCATTCGCTTTACCGACCAAGCACAAACTGGCGACAGGGTAGCGGCTATTGTCAACGACATGGTGACGGTAAAGCGGCTCGAAAAACGCGACGGCATGACCATTTTGTGGCCAGAGTCTAAAGACCCAAAATTCAAACCCATTATTCTTAAAGAAGACTTCAAAATTGCAGGTAAAGTGCTGTGTGTCATCCCCGCGCCGCAAATAGAAATGACCGAAGTGGTGCCCCTGGAAGACGAATTTTAACCAAAATAAATAGTCTATACTGCAAGTATGAGATATGTTCGTCTTGGTATATGGCTGACCGTGGGGGTGGTAGTGGCGTGTGTTTGTGCGGTGTGGTACGTAGCACTTGCAACCAAAGACCACCGCTACACAGCATCTGATGCCCCCTCCGCCGAAGTAGCAATGGTGCTGGGTGCGTCCGTGACCTCCAAAGGAGTGTTGTCTCCAGTGCTACAGCAGCGCGCCGACACGGCGGTTAGCTTGTATATCAGTGGCAAGGTGGACAAGATCTTGGTAACGGGAGACGACGGCAGCCTTACCTACCACGAAGTGTACCCGGTGGGTAAGTATCTTTTGGCAGCGGGTATCCCCCCTGCGGACATCTTTTTAGACTATGCAGGTTTTGACACGTACAGCAGCATGTACCGTGCCCGCGAGGTGTTTGGAGTTACTTCGGTGCTTATTGTGTCGCAGGGCTTCCACTTGCCCCGGGCGGTGTTTGTGGCAAGGCAGTTGGGGCTTGATGCAAGGGGTGTGGATGCGTCGCATGGCGAAGCGTTTGTGAAGAACTCTATCCGCGAAGTGCCCGCAACAGCCAAAGCCCTGTTTGATTTGGCTACTCATAGAGTGCCAAAGTACCTCGGCGAGCCGTTTCCTGTGTCTGGCGAGGGTACTGCAACATGGGTTGGGGATGTGCCGCAAGCGCCCTATTTTATAAAATAGGGTATACTAAGCAGATACTAACTGTGCGTAACCGAATGAATACACTATGGCTACAGCAATTAAATGGATATTTATAGTAATAATTCTTGGCGCTGCCGGATTTCTTGTATGGTGGAGCGGCTGGTTGGGCGCAGCACCAGTGCCAACGCCCACACCCGTTGAGCCTGCGCCTACTACCACTACCGAGCAGCCTACCAACGGCATGAGTGCCGCAAATGACACTTCTGATGCCGCTGTGGCGCAAGATACGGCTGCTGTGGATGTACAGATGCAGGCGCTGACTACCGACTCGGCAAACGTCGACAGCAGCATGTCCGACAAGCAAACACCGCAAGACTACTAATCTAACTTCTATACCTCATATGTTACACACAATTTTTGCAGCCGCTCTTATTGCTAGTTTGGCCGTGATACCCACCACTGCTTTGGCGCAAGGTGCTGGGGTTAATGCCGGAGTAAACGCCGCAGTTACCACACCCGTAGGCGGGGTGAATGCCTCAGTTTCTGCTAAGGTTACTGCCGCAAAAGCAAAAGCCACCAAAGAGATAGATCGCCGCATCGCCTTGTTGGCCGACATGCAGGCGCGCATCCAGACCATGCAGAAGGTAACTGATGCATTTAAACAAAACCTCAGCGCTGCGGTGCAAACACAGACAACCGCGCTGCAGACACTCAAAACTAAGATAGACGCCGAGACCGACGAGGCAGTGATAAAGGCTGACGTACAGTCCATAACCCAGTCACATCAAATCTTCGCATTGTTTATGCCTCAGGCACGCATCGCGGCCATGGCCGACCGCGAAGTTGTGCTTGCCAACATGATGGCAACCTTGGGTGCAAAACTGCAGGCGCGCGTGGTAGCAGCCCAGACCGCGGGTGCCGAAGTAGCCGCACTTAACCTGGCCTTGACCGAGCTCAATACAAAGATAAACAGCGCAAACACCCAAGCCCAGGCAGCAGTGTCTGCAAGTGCAGTGTTGTCGCCCGACAATAACGACAAGACCAAAATGGCCGCAAATGCCGCAGCACTCAAAGCAGCCCGCACCAATTTGCAGGCAGCGCACAAAGACCTACAGGACGCGCGCAAAGCAATACAGACCATTCTAGACGGTCTTAAAAAGGCAGAAGCCTCGGTAACCGCCACAACCACAGCACAGGTACAGTAGTGCATAGTCGGTATTGCCCTTTTTGGGGTGCCGTGCTATCTTGGGGGCGTTCGAGTAAGTTCTCCATGTCACCCGGGCTGTATTAAGTTTCGGGAGTTTTGAGAGGGTCGTCTTACAGAGAACTTAGTTAATTATTGTATTCGCACAATATGGCACGCAAGTTGTTCGTAGGTGGCCTCCCATACCGTACTACGGGGGATGAGCTCAAAGACGCGTTCGCACAGGCCGGTGAGGTTGCTTCTGCATCCATTGTCACCGACCGCGAAACTGGTCGCTCACGAGGCTTTGGCTTTGTCGAGATGGCCGATGATGCAGGTGCTGACCAAGCTATTGCTATGTGGAATGGCAAAGACTTCGGTGGTCGCATGCTCACAGTTTCTGACGCACGTCCAAAAGCTCAGTAATTCATACTGGGTTCGTACAAAAAACTCCGCTTCGGCGGAGTTTTTTGTTATGCTCATTTTTGTATGACCATGCCTGCCTTAGTGCGCACCGTGTCTTCCTATTATGCCAAAAGTGGCAGGCATCATTTGCCGTGGAGACAGACCCAAAACCCGTACCGTATTTTGGTGTCGGAGGTGATGCTGCAACAAACGCAAGTGGACCGTGTGCTGCCAAAATATAAACTCTTTGTAAAAAAATTTCCTACGGTGCAAGCGCTCGCTGAAGCGCCTTTGTCGGAAGTGCTTTTGGCGTGGAGCGGACTGGGGTATAACCGACGGGCAAAATACTTGCAACAAGCGGCCAAAGTGGTGGCAGAGAAATATAACCGCACTTTCCCACAAGACGTAAAAAGGCTTGAGGAGCTGCCCGGGGTGGGACACTATACTGCGCGTGCAGTGGCTATTTTTGCATTTAACAAACCGGAGGTGTGTATCGAGACAAATATCCGCACGGTCTTTTTGCACCACTGCTTTGCTGATGCTTCTGCTGGAGAAATAGCCGACGCTACGCTGTTTCCTTTGATAGAGCAGGCGCTGCGTGTGGCGCACCGGCAGGGTATAGAGTCGCGTCATTTTTATGCGGCGCTTATGGACTACGGCACGCACTTGAAGGCAAGCGGAGTTAAGTTAAATGCGCAAAGCAAGCACTATATAAAGCAAAAAAAGTTTGCAGGCTCTACACGGCAGTTGCGTGGCGCTATAGTACGTGCACTTCTGGCCGGGCCCGCAACAGTAAAACAAATTAAAGACTTTTGCGCACGTGCGCAAAAATCGATACTGTACACAGAAGTCAAAATAGAGCATGAGCTTCTGCGGCTGCAAAAAGAAGGCCTCGTCATACGACGAGGCCGGCAGTTTGCGCTAGCAGGCTAGCTGCTATAAGTCTGGGTTTTGCCCGGATTTTTCGCACACAAGCGATGAGGGTTTTTTGTGTGTTGGAATCAGATACCATTCTCGCAGTCTCCGAGCAAATCCTGCTTCGGTATGTGCCAGGGCGTCTTGTAGTTGGACCTGTTTCCCACAGGCTGGGCACGTGTAATACATCGCATGAAGCGGCATGGTAATTAACCTCCATGAGTGCAACTGTTCTTTATACTACTGTGTTTGTAGCGGGCGGCAAGCTAGACGCCAAGTACGACAGGGATGACGATAGGGCGCTTGTTTGTCTTCTCGAATAGAAAACGTGCGACCGCGTCTGTGACGTTGTTTTTGACATAGTCAAAGTTAACCGGCTGCATACCCTGGGTAGTGTCTTCGATTGTTTTTTTGATGATGATGCGTGTTTGTTGCAACAGTTCTTGCGACTCGCGCAAGTATACAAAGCCGCGCGAGATGATGTCTGGAGATTTGCGCAAGCGGCCGGTTTTTGGGTTTACCGTTGCGATGATGACAAACATGCCTTCTTGGGCAAGCACAGTGCGGTCGCGTATAACCACCTCTTGGATGTCGCCGATAGAAAAGCCGTCTACCAGGCGGAGTCCTGCAGGAGCCATTTCTTTGCGGCGTACTATTTTTTGTCCCTCGTCTTGGATTTCGATAATGCAGCTGTTGTCGGGGACGATTATCTCGTCTTCTCTACGGCCGCATGCTTTGGCAATGTCCGCGTGTACACGCAACATGTAGTGATAGCCGTGCAGCGGCATAAAGAAGCGAGGATTTATTTTGGAGTGTATCCAAAGTGTTTCGTCGCGGTTGGCGTGGCCCGAGGCGTGCACGTCCATGATTTGTCTGTCGATAATGCGCGCGCCTTGGCGAGAGAGGTTGTCTTTGAGTTTTTGTACGGCGCGTTCGTTGCCTGGCACCACAGACGAGGAGAGTACCACGGTGTCGCCGGGTTTAATCTTGACGTACTTGTGGGTTTTTTGTGCAACGCGCATCAGTGCGGCAAATTCGTCGCCTTGTGCGCCGGTGGCCAAGACCATCACCTTGTGGTCGGGCAAGTGCTCGAGCTGCTCGGGTCCGATAAACATTTTTTCGTCTACCTTGATCATCCCAAGCTGCTTCACTATTTCTATGTTTACCTTCATAGAGCGGCCTTCAACCAGGACTTTGCGTCCGGTACGTTCAGCACACTCGAGCATGCGCATAATACGCTCCAGCTGGCTCGAGAAGGTGCCGATTATTAAGCGCGTCTTGGTATTGGTGATTATGTCGTCGAGATTTTTTTGCACAATGCGCTCCGGCAGAGAAAACCCTGGCTTGTCGGCGTTGGTCGAGTCTGCTGCCAAAAAGAGCACCTTTTTGTCTTTAAAGTAGGCAAATTCCTGCTCCTCTTTTTCGGTAGGAATGCCGTCGATGTGGTCGAGGCGCAAGTCACCGGTAAATACCACGAGTCCGTGCGGAGTTTCTATAATGATACCCATAGCGTCGGGGATGGTGTGCGACACGGCGAAAAACTTAACCCGCATATTGCCTGCGCGAATAGTGTCCTCCTTTTCTACTTCGTGGATATCCAGAGGTTTTAGGTTTGGGAATTCCTCTTGGCGTTTTTTGATCATGACCGCAGAGAGGCGGCGGGTAAATATCGGCGGGTAGCCGATACGGTCGATAACGTAGGGGATGCCGCCGATATGGTCGAGGTGTCCGTGGGTTATAAAGAGTCCACGGATTTTGTCGCGACGGTCTTCTAGATATTTGGTGTTAGGCAGGATGTAGTCGATGCCAGGGGTGTCGTCTTCGCGGAATTGGAAACCACAGTCTATGGCGATAATGTCGTCGCCATATTCAATTGCGGTCATGTTGCGGCCGATTTCTTCGACGCCGCCTAGCGGGATGATGCGGATGTTCCCGGCCTCAAGTGGTGGTATTGGTTTTTCTTCGGCACCGTTTGTGTTGGGCATGCCTTGCTCCGCGATTTCGCGAGGCGGGTGCACTTGGTGAGGCTTGGGGCCACCGCTGCGTCGAAACGAGCGACTGTCGCCGCGTTTGCCGCGGCCACCTCTTTGTGCGCCAAAAGTGCCACCGGGTTTGTTGGTAGGGTTTTTTGCAGCAAACGGACGGCCTTGTACAGGCTTTTTATTTGGTTCCATAACTATATACGTACATGATTAATCGAATAGATGTTGTTAATACTTACTTTTTGGCGGCAAAAAACGGCCACACAAAGTCTGTCTCACGGTGCCACAGATGTGCGCTCAAAAATCTGTCACTAGGCGTTTCTATAAACTTTAGATCAAGCCCTTGGAGATCTTTGGGTACAATATACACGAAATCCGGCGCATAGAGAAATAGTGCAGGTATGTCGTTGCGCAGCTCGGCAGCAAACTGCTCGTAGAGACTGCCACGGGTTGCTGTGTCTGCAGTTTGGCGCAGCTGGGCTAGGAGTTTGTCTGCAGTGGCGTTTGCGTACAGGGCGACATTGAGTCCTGGGTCGACGCGCTGGCTGGAGTCCCAAAACGCAAAGAGATCCATCTCTCTGCCCACTACTTCGCCAAACAAAAGTGCATCATATTTGCGCGGTCGTATAATGTTTTGCGACAAGTCGCCTTGGTCGTATACCTGTACCTCTACCTGTGCGCCCATCTCTGCCCAGGTGTGGCGCATGTACTCTGCTGCGGCGCGCAGCTCGGGCACATTGCCTGTCGCAAGAGAAAATGAAAGGGTTACAGTTTTTGCATCGCTGCCACTACCGGTCTTTTTTTGGAAAATACCGTCCGGTCCTGTTTCCCATCCGGCATCAACGAGTATTTGTTGGGCGGCAGCAACAGCGCTTGCGGTATCCGCCGCCGCTTCGACTGCGGGCGTGCTGAGGATGGCGGGAGGTATAGGGCCGTCTATGGGTGTGCCGTAGCCGCCTAGCACCTCTTCCACTAAATCGTGGCGGTTAATGGCTGCGTTGAGCGCTTGTCGCACCACTTTGTCGCGCAGTACCTCTGACTGGTTTTGGTTAAAGAACACTGCAAAAATACGGTTAAGAGGGGACCGCTCTACTGTGGTGTCTAGGTCGGCCAAGGCCGCGGGCGATATGCCGCTTGCGGTTTCTATCTCGCCTTTGCGCAGCGCGTCCAGCAAATCGTCCTCGTTTTTGTAAAAGTTGAATGTGACGTGTGTGAGATACGGCTCGCCCAGCGCGTACTCTGCAAAGGCGGTGAGTGTATAGGCGGCAGGAATACCCGAGGAGTTGCGCGACACAGAGCTCACCATAAATGGCCCCGAACCTATAGGATTGCTGTTTAAGTTGCTAAAGGTCATGTCCTCGGCGGTGGTTGACTGCCAGAGGTGTTTAGGCAAAATACCCAAGGTCAAATTTTCGACAAATGGAGCATACGCTTGTTTGAGGGTAAACCTGACCGTGCGCGCATCTAGCTCTTCGACGGTGACGCTATTCCAGTTTGCGCGCTCTGGGCTTTTGAGTTTTGGATCCTGCGTTTTGGTAATGGTAAATACCACGTCGCTTGCGGTAACGGGTGTGCCGTCATGAAAGGTTGCCTCTGGTTTTAAGGTAAAGGTGTAGGTGCGCCCTTCGTCGGACACTGCATAGCTTTGCGCCAAGTCGGGCACATACCCGCCTTCGGGTGCGGCTTTAAGTAAGCCAGAGTACACCAGGGCAGACAAATCTCGGTCGGCGTCGGATATGGCCAGCACGGGGTTTATAAACCGTGGTGCGCCGATAATACCTTCCGACAGTGCGCCGCCGCGAGCAGGTGCAGCGACTAAAAATTGGGCATTGAGTAAATAGACAAGCGCCACGCTGCTACATATAAGCATGCCCGCGAACAACATAAACAAAGCTCGCCCGCTTGCCGAAAATGACTGCACTATTGTATTTGCTTGCCGCACAAGCGGGCGAGCTCGCCAGGAGAAACGCGAAGAAGTACTACGCATAAATGGTGTTGAGGAGGAGAAGAGCTAAGTTGTTAAAGGGGGTACCGATTACTGTATGACCAGCGCAACAAACGCAGATAGAGCAAACAAGCTACCTACAATAATTGTCGTATAAAACAGATATTTTTCAGTGCCACGACGAGTATGGTAAGCCGCGCTGAAGTTGTCTCCGCCAAATGCGCCGCCCATCGAAGCTCCTGTTTGCTGCAAGAGTATGCAGAGTACCAGGACAATCGAGAGCACTATCTGTATGTACGGCAAGATGCCGTGTAAGGTCATTGCCAAGCAATATAGCACGGGTATGGCCTGTGCGCAAACCAGCGATGTCCTTGACTGTGGGCAATTTTTGTCTATATTTAATGCGATTTTAGGGTGTAGAAAAAGCCCGTTTATTCAAGTTCCTAATGCTTTTTCGCTATGAAAAAAACTAAGAAAAAAGTTGTCGCGCGCAGTGGTGCAAAAAAGCAGGTCATTAAAAAAGTTACCTCTACTACAAGTCGATTTGGTGAGTTGGGCGTGTTGCCTATGGGCGACCGCGTACTCATCAAGCCCCAAGCTCCCGAAGAGATGACTTCGTTTGGGCTTATTATCCCCGACAGTGCAAAAGAAAAACCGGAACACGGCACCGTAGTGGCGGTGGGTCCCGGTCGCCGCGGCGACGACAACGAACTAGTGCCTATGGGGGTCCAGGTTGGCGACAAAGTGATGTTCTCTAAGTATGGCTTCGACGAAATAAAGGTGGGCGGGGTAGAGTACTACATCTTGCCCGAAAGCAGCATTCTCGCAGTTATCCACAACTAACCACCCGAAGGTCAGTCCTTCGACGAAGGACTGACCTTCGTTGAGAGAACTGGGGATAACTTTTTAGCCTTTTATTCACTCACTCACTAGATTATGGCAAAACAAATCATCTTTAACGAACGGGCACGTCGCGCACTTAAAAGCGGTATAGACAAAGCAGCAAACACGGTCAAAGTAACGCTGGGGCCCCGCGGCCGCAACGTGGCGCTCGACAAAGGCTACGGCAGCCCAACTATCACCAACGACGGAGTGTCTATTGCAAAAGAAATCTCGTTGAGTAACAAGTTCGAAAACATGGGTGCCGAGATTGTGAAGGAGGTGGCAAGCAAAACCAACGACATTGCGGGCGACGGCACCACAACCTCTGTGGTGTTGCTGCAGGCATTGGTGGAAGAGGGAATGAAGCATACAGAAATGGGACTCTCTGCTATGGGCGTGCGCGCAGGAATTGAAAAGGCGACCGCCGAGGCAGTTGCTGCTTTACGGACGCTCGCAAAGAAAATCCAAACGGACGATGAGGTGCGCCAGGTTGCCACCATATCTGCCGAGTCAGAAGAGATAGGCAACATTATCGCCGATACTATTAAAGAGGTGGGCAAAGATGGTGTGGTGACTGTAGAGGAGTCTCAGTCCCTTGGTATTGAAAAAGAAATAGTAGAAGGTTTGGAGTTTGACCGCGGCTACGTAAGTGCCTACATGGTGACGGACCCTGCGCGCATGGAGGCAAGCTACAAAGATCCTTTGGTGCTTATTACCGACAAAAAAATATCATCGGTACAAGAAATCTTGCCGATACTCGAGAAAATTGCACAAACGGGCAAAAAAGAGTTGGTGATTGTCGCTGACGATGTCGACGGCGAGGCGCTCACCACCTTTGTGGTCAACAAGCTACGCGGCACGTTTAATGTATTGGCGGTAAAGGCGCCAGGCTACGGCGACCGCAAGGAAGAGATGCTCCAAGACATCGCGACCATGACGGGCGGCCAAGTGATATCAGAAAAGCGCGAAGGCGCAAAGTTTGAAAACGCGACGCTCGAGCACCTTGGCCGTGCATCAAAAATAATCGCCACCAAAGACTCGACGGTGATTGTGGGTGGCAAGGGTGCAAAAAAAGACATCGACGCACGTGTGGCGCAAATTCGCGCACAGATAGAAAACACCACATCAAAGTTCGATAAAGAAAAATTTGAAGAGCGCTTGGCAAAACTCTCGGGCGGTGTGGCAGTGATTCGTGTGGGTGCTGCAACTGAGACTGAGATGAAGTACCTTAAGCTCAAAATTGAAGATGCGGTTAATGCGACCAAGGCAGCAGTTGAAGAGGGTATAGTACCCGGCGGCGGCACGGCACTGGTAAAGGCAGCACAAAAGGTAGCAGAGTCGTTTGCAAAACAAAAAGACAAAATGCCTGCGGACATGCGCGTAGGGTATGAAGTTGTGCTCAAGGCGCTTGAGATGCCGCTTCGCCAAATTGCCCAAAACGCGGGCGTAGACGCGGGAGTGGTGGTAGAAAAGGTTAAGCAAGCAAAAGGTAATGCGGGGTACGACGCGGTCAAAGACGAAGTTGTGGCCGACATGTTGGCGGCCGGGATTGTAGACCCTGTAAAGGTGGGGCGCATAGGGTTAGAGCGTGCAGCATCTGCTGCGGCGATACTATTGACCACCGAAGCGCTGGTTGCCGAGGAGCCAAAAGAAGAAAAGCAGCCACCGGCTATGCCAGACATGGGCGGAATGGACTACTAGGTTCCTCTAATTTGCTGTATACTTATAGGCATATGACACCACTATATATTGGGCTTGCGATTATTGTTGTGTTGGTGCTTTGGACGGTTTTTGCGTACAACCGTTTTGTAAGTATGGTGCAGCGCGGCCGTGAGGCATGGGCAGACATTGATGTGCAGCTTAAGCGTCGCTACGATCTTATCCCAAACCTTATCGAAACGGTTAAAGGCTATGCTACACACGAAAAAACCGTATTAGACGATGTCACAAATGCTCGTGCACGTGCGATGGGTGCAACCAGTGACCTAAACCAGCGTGGTGAGGCAGAAAACATGCTCTCCAGCACCCTCAAGTCGCTTTTTGCAGTTGCCGAGAATTATCCAGACCTCAAAGCAAATACAAACTTCCTTGAGTTGCAGCGCGAGTTGTCGGATACAGAAAACAAGATCCAAGCGTCGCGCCGCTTTTACAACGGGGTGGTACGCGACCTAAACACCGCTATGCAGAGCTTCCCAGGCAATATTATTGCAAACCTCTTCCACTTCGAATCACGCGAGTTCTTTGAGCTTGCGCAAGACGAAGAAGCGGCTCGCCAACCAGTTGCGGTAAAGTTCTAGTTGAAAATTAATGAATAGGTAGTGAATATAATTTTCACTACCCTGTTAAATAGGCCTCCGGCCCTCGCTTCGCGAATTTAACAGGGTGATTTTCGAAGACTCAAATCATGGCCACACTTTATACACACCAGAGTCAAAATGTTGCAAAAACGTGGGTCTTGATGACCTTGTTTTTTGCTGTGGTTATCGGCGTGGGGTGGGCTATTTCCTTTTACTACAACAACCCGGGCATCTTACTTTTTGCGGTGGTGTTTGCGGTGGTGATGAACATCACCAGCTACTGGTTTTCGGATAAAATAGTGGTCAAAATGGCGGGTGCAAAGCCAGCCGATGGGCCTGAGTATCTCGAGCTTAATCGCCTTGTCGAAAACTTGGCCATCACAGCGGGGCTGCCAAAACCAAAGGTCTACATTATTGAAGACCCAGCGCCCAACGCTTTTGCTACCGGCCGCGACCCAAAGCACGCTGTGGTGGCTGTAACTACCGGACTTTTGGGGATGATGGAGCGGCACGAGCTTGAAGGCGTGCTTGCGCACGAACTTAGCCATGTAGGCAACCGCGACATGCTTGTCTCGACCGTGGCGGTGGTGTTGCTTGGATTCATTACACTTATCTCAGACTTCTTTTTGCATTCGATGCTGTTTGGCGGTCGCGATAGGGAAGAAAAGTCGCACCCCATCATGGCTATAATTTCTATTGCGCTTATTGTGCTGGCGCCCATTGTAGCTACGCTGCTGCAACTGGCTATTTCGCGCAAGCGCGAGTTTTTGGCCGACGCATCGGGCGCGCTGCTAACCCGCTACCCAGAGGGGTTGGCGAGTGCTTTGCGTAAAATTGGCTCCTACCAGGCGCCCATGCGCCGCGCCAACAATGCCACTGCGCACCTCTATATTTCGAACCCCTTTGGCGCAAAAGCTGCTATGAGTGGTATTTCTAAATTGTTTATGACCCACCCGCCCACGGAGGATCGTATCAAGGCTTTAATTGGGTAATTTGCTTTCTGTACGTTAGTGTTGTAGGATATTTTTGGCACGATGGTCTCCAAAATGGAGAATGCGTTTGTGTGCCGAGTACAAAAAAGTAGGGGACGTGGCTTGAAACATAACGACGATTACCAACTTTTTTCAGGGAGGCCCAGGGCCTCTACATCACCGCGACGCGGCAGCGGTCAAAGAACACAAAGTATGGATGACCAGGCTCTCGCCGCCATTATGAAGTCGGGCAAGCGCTCGACGAGTGCCGTGGCCGACTACGACAGCATTTTGTGGGGTCAAAATCGAAACCACAAGAAAGGTAAGGGGTCTTGAAGTCCCGCAGTGGTGCGCTTCGCGGCAACCGCACGCGGCGCCGTGGCTCTGCCCACGCTCCTCCAAACAAGGGCAGGGGCTGGCTTCGGGTAAAATACAAGGGTCGCTGCAATAGGTAGCAGCAACTCACACTAAGCGACTCTTTTGAGTCGCTTTCTTTTTTCTTGAAACTTACCTCTCGGCATGCGATAACTACACACACGGAGGCGTCGCATAGTGGTCTAGTGCGCAGACCTGGAACGTCTGTGTGGGGCAACCCACCGAGAGTTCGAATCTCTCCGCCTCCGCAAAATCCAACGCCCAAAACGGGCGTTTTGATTTTGCGAGAGGCGAGCAAAGTACCTGCGTACTTTGCGTGAGAGATTCGAACGCCGGAGCATAAAACTTTCAGCAGAAAGTTTTTGCGAGGCGGTGGCTAGACCGCTGTTGCGCGACGGCGCGACAGCGAATCGAAGCCGAATCGTTTCTCCGCCTCCGCAGCTTTACTTCTCTATATTTCGATGTATTATATTTAAGGGTATGGTACCTGCAAGATTTATCAAAGGAACGCGTAATGTGGTCGCAACCTAAGAAAGTATATCCGCCTTCGTTCAGTTTTTGCCTTCCGGAAATCGATATTCCGGGTATCGGGCAGGCGCTGGTGTTGACCAGTCGGGTCTTTCTCTGCGAGCGTATTCGTCGAACGGAAGAAGGCCTTGTGTACGTACAACAGGAGCGCTTCAAACTAAAGAAGCCAGGCAGGCATGAGCTCGTCTACCGGCCGGGTATGACCATTGCGGAGAAATATACTTCAGAACACATGCAGCACGTATAATTGCAGCAGTTTGCTGCATACAACGCCCCCGGGGTACAACCCGGGGGTATTTTTTATATTTGCTATACTAATGTTATATGAAAGATATCATCATCACTACTACTGAATTGGTTGCAGGGCGCGAGGTTGTAGAGACTCTCGGATTGGTTAAAGGCAATACTATTTATACACGCCACATAGGGAGCGACATTGTAGCATCCTTGCGTTCCGTTATTGGCGGCGAGATCAAGGGGTATGTAAAAGCGTTTGTGTCTGCACGCGACGAGGCGACCAAGCGTATGCTTTTGGAAGCGGAAGGGTTGGGTGCTGATGCTATTGTCTGTATGCGCTACTCTACGTCGCAAGTGGCTGGTGGCGGTGCCGAGATTTTAGCGTACGGGACTGCGGTAAAGCTCCGCTAACCCCTCCTTACTTTACCTTCCGATTTCTTCAATCGAGGTGTTGCGGTGGATTATTTCGTCGTTGCGTATAGAACGAAAGAACTCGTACTGATTTTCTGGGTTGCGGCCATACCAAGCAAGAAATGCGCTGTCGACAGGCTTCTTTTTAAGCCCCTCTTCATGGCGATGAATAAATTCAGTATATTGTTCGAATGCATGGTTTTCGAACATGTAGTTAAGCTCGTACGAGTAACGCGGTTTAACCAAGTACAACAAGTATGATGCCCAAAAATAGACAAACGCAAACAACATCGGTACAAGCGTGTGGCGCAAAAACCCAGCCTTACGCTCGCGTTTAGCTAGCTGCGATATAACAACGACGTGCATGGTCTCATTGTCTTGCGCAAGTTGTGCGTACTTTGCTGTTTCGGACAAGCGCATCGCTTTTTGTTCGTTATTGTAAAAGAGCGTCAACATAGTATACGCAGCTGATGCCCACGAGTGGTAGGGGACGCGCGCAATAATCTCGACTGCGCGGAATTTTAAATACGATGGCCGCTTGCCGTACACGGTGTTGCCGCACCACACGAGTGTGTGGCCCAGTAAGCGCGGTACGAGCGCGGGGTGGTAGTTGTCGAGCGGCTTTTTATAGGCAAGCAAATCTTCTTCGTTGTTTAGCTGTACGTTTAATGCTTCAAGCTCTGCACTTCCGCGTGTTAATTCCATACACACCAGTATACAACCTCGGGCCTTTTACAGCATCTGGGTCGAGCCACCACAGGCGTGCCTTCTCTGGTATAGTTTGAGATACCTATGACTCAAGAAACAGCGCTCGACATACTCAAAACTGGCGCAAATGTGTTTTTAACCGGCGAGCCGGGGGCCGGCAAGACGCACACTATAAACCAGTACATTGCATGGTTGCGTGCACGGGGTATAGAGCCGGCAATTACCGCCTCTACAGGTATTGCCGCCACGCATATAGGCGGCATGACCGTACATTCTTGGAGCGGTATAGGCATCAAACAAAAGCTCGATGCCTACGAGCTTGACCGCATCGCCTCGCTCGAGCGGGTGGTCAAGCAAATCCGCCGCACCAAAATTTTAATTATCGACGAGGTGTCGATGCTTGCCGACAACACGCTTGCGATGGTTGATGCGGTGTGTCGTGAAGTGTTAGGTAGTGCGCGACCTTTTGGGGGGCTCCAAGTGGTGTTGGTTGGAGACTTTTTTCAGCTACCGCCTATTGTGCGCGCCGTGCCCCAAGAAGAAGATAACGACCTATTTGTCGACGAGTCACGCACGCACTTTGCCTACGATGCCGCGGTGTGGGCACGGGCAAACCCTATTGTGTGTTATCTAACCGAACAGCACCGACAAGACGACCATGCATACTTGAGCGTGCTCGACGCGATACGCAAAAACACATTTAGAGATACACACCTAGAACATATTGCCGCACGCAAAGTCGCGCCACACAAAGTGCCCAAAAATGCACCAAAACTTTTTTCGCACAATGCTGATGTAGACAGGATTAACGATATGACACTGCGCGCGCTGCCCGGCACCCAAAAGTCATTTGCGATGTCGTCGCAGGGGACTGCAGGAATAGTGGCGGCGCTGGTTAAAAGCTGTATATCGCCGGAAGTTTTACAGCTCAAAAAAGGGGCGTCAGTTATGTTTACAAAAAACAATCCCAAAGAGGGCTACGTCAACGGCACGCTCGGTATGGTTGAGGGGTTTAGTGGCTACAACGGATATCCGACAGTGGTAACCCGCAGTGGGCGCTCTATCGAGGTGGAACCCATGGAGTGGACTGTGGAAGAGGGGGGCAAGGTGCATGCGCGAGTCACGCAAGTGCCGCTGCGGCTAGCGTGGGCCATTACTGTGCATAAAAGCCAGGGTATGAGTTTAGATGAAGCAGTGATGGACTTGCACGATACCTTCGAGTTTGGGCAGGGGTATGTGGCGCTCTCGCGTGTGCGTCGGCTTTCGGGACTCTACATTTTAGGATGGAACAAGCGCACGTTCGAGGTGCATCCTGGGGTGTTGGAGCGCGACGAGCAATTTCGCGACCAGTCAGAAGATGCGGCACACACGTTTGGCGCCATGCCCGAGGGCGATTTGCAAAAAATGCACGAACAATTTTTGCGCGCTTGCGGTGGGCAACTATGATCAAATATATACTCGGATTAATTGTTTTTTGTGCTGTCGCCTTGCTTGTGTGGGGCGTATTTCAAGTGCAGCATACGCCCGCGCCTACAGCAGAACGCATCACTGTCGGTAGTAACACATTGGTGGTGGATGTTGCAGATACTCCGGCAAAGCGCCAACAAGGACTCTCTGGGCGGGAGTCGCTCGCCCAAGGGAGCGGCATGCTGTTTGTGTTTCCACAAGTTGGAAAGTGGGGTTTTTGGATGAAGGATATGCGATTTGCGATTGATATTATTTGGGCAGATGACGACGGGATGATTGTGACCGTATGGCCAAATGTTACTCCCAATACCTACCCCAAGATTTTTTATCCACACGCGCCTGCGCGCTATGTGCTGGAGGTTCCTGCGGGCTATATTGCCGCGGCGGGCATTGGCGTTGGGCAAAAAATTGTGGTACAATATAGAGAGCGCGTCGAGTAACAGCTCTGACGAATAGTCAGAGAGGAAAGTCCGAGCACTTGCCTCTACAGAAATGTGGAGTGCAGACAGGCAGTGGGTAATCCCCATCGGGTGCTGCTAGCGGGCACCAGAGGTGCGAACAGAGACGAGTCCCTTCAGTGGGAGTGAAACGGTCCCGACGTAATAAACCGGGACTCCGACCCCTTCGGGGTGTCGGAGCTAAATCCTTGTCCAAGTGCAAGGCCGTGCCCACCTTGTGTGGGAGTGCCGCTTGACTCGGGCGGTAACGCCCGAGCTAGATAAATTGTTGCTTCCGCCAACCGGCGGAGACAGAACTCGGCTTACAGACGCGCGCGCTAGATATTGTAGACGCCCCGCCAAAAGCGGGGCGTTTGCTGTGGATTTTGTCACTCCGCACAACAGGGGAGATGCAGTATACTAATCCATATATGAAACCACAAAGTCTTATGTCTTGGGCGCGCTATACGTATCTGTCCGGTACCGTGTTTTCGATACTTTTTATTATTCCTAGTGTTTGGTTTCCACTGCAATTGGGCAAAGTTGCTATTTTTGCAGTTTTTTTGGCTGTTTCTTTGACGTTCTTTTTGCTTGCCGGCGGGGTGCGTGAATTTTTGCACAGTCGTGGGTCTCGTGCGGCTCTGTTGGTTGTGGCGCTCCCGCTCGTGTATCTAGTTTCTTGGTACTTCTCTGTCGACAGGAGCATTGGTTTGGTCGGGTACATGTTCGACACAGACACAGTGCTGTTCACTACTTTGTCGACGCTGGCATTTTTGCTTGCGTTCGGGTTGTTTGCTACGGCACGCGCGGCACGGACGCTTATGTATACCGTTGCAGGCAGCATACTTGCACCAGTGCTATTCCAATATGTAGTTATGTTCTTCGGCACAAGTGTGGTGCCTTTCGCTGTTTTTGCGGACCGGTCAATTAACCTCATCGGCAAGTGGAATGACCTAGGATTATTGGCAGGCATACTGCTGGTTTTGGTTTTGTTCGTGCTTGAGTTTGTAAGTCTCAGCACCGTGCGTCGCTTGTTGCTCGGGGCCTTGGCACTGGTGCTCGTGCTGCTACTTGCGGTCATACAGTTCCCGCTGGTGTGGGGTATGGTGCTTGGGGTGTGTGTGGTGCTGGCGCTATGGTCTTTTTTCTCCAAACAGGCAACCGATGCTGCCGAGTGGACGCTTGCTGATGTGCCATGGGTGCCGCTTTTGGGTGCGGGTATAAGCACCCTACTTTTGTTGTATGGAGCAAGTGTGAACACCAGCTTGACCAGTGTTTTGCCAGTATCCTCTTTGGAAGTGCGGCCTGCATTCAGTTCGACTCTCGACATCACCCGCCTATCCCACGGCACTTCTGTCGAGCGTTTTTTGGTGGGTACTGGACCACAGACATTTGGACAGAGTTGGCTGCTGCACAAGCCGCTCGAAGTAAATCAGTCGCCGTTTTGGAGCCTTGATTTTGCTGTCGGGTTTAGCACCTTGGCTACAGCGCTTGCGAGCGTCGGCATTTTAGGTGTGCTGGCCTGGTTCGTGCCGCTCCTTTTGGTGGTATTTGGACTGCTGCGGGCACTACGGTCGCCTGCGGTGAGCGAGAAGGTGTTGGTGTTGGCTTTAGGAGTTTCGAGTATATTGCTTTGGGTCGGCATGTTGTTGTACGTGCCAAGTCAAAATAGTATCCTGCTTGCCTTTACACTTTTTGGTGCAACATTTGGTTTTTGTATGAAAGGCCATGCTGTTGCAGAGAAGACTCGGTTGTCCCGGTTTGGACAATTACTGCTCGCTGTCGTCTCACTCGCAATTATAGTAGCGGCTCTGTGGTTGGCTGCCGTGGTTGCTCGGCAAGCTGTGGCGCAAGGGTATGTCAACAAAGGAGCAGAAGCTTTGTCGCAAGGGGACACAGAAAAAGCACTTATGCTTGCAGCAAAAGCACAAAAAATAAAACCAATACAAGATTTGGCACGTCTGCAAACAGCGGCGCATGGTGCAAACTTGCAAAGAATTGCTGCAATAGAGTCGCCCTCAGCTGCAGAGCAAGAACAGTTTAGAAGCGAGGTAGAAAAGGTTGTTCCCCTGGGACTACAGGTACTTGCTGCTGCTCCAAATGACTACCGTGGCTATGTGGCGCTAGGTAGAATATACAGCCTCTTGGCGTCTGTGGGCGTCTCGGGTGCTACAGAGAGTGCAGAAAAAATGTATCAACAGGCGGCGCTGCTACACCCAACCAGTCCTGAAATACCGCTGGCACTCGCGCGGCTTGCGGCAACGCAAGGTGGTGGCTTGGCGGCAATAGAGACGCACTTGTCGCGCTCGCTCACACTCAAGGCAGACTACACAGACGCCATACTCTTTTTGGTGCAACTGAATGTTGCTAACAAAGACATACCTAACGCTATTCGGGCGGCGCAGGCTGCCGTGCGCAGTGCGCCTGGTGTGCCGGCAATTTGGTTTGAGCTAGGACTGTTGCACTATAGTGCAAACGATACAGCTAACGCACTACCTGTCTTCGAGCAGGCGGTTAAGATACAGCCGGAGTTTGCAAACGCTAAATACTTTTTGGGGTTGTCGTACGCAGCGCAGGGACGCACACAAGAGGCACTGCAGCAGTTTGTGGATCTAGAAAAAACAAATCCAGACAACCAAGAGGTTAAACTCATCTTGAGCAACCTGCGCGCAGGGAAGCCTCCGTTTGAAAATGCGCAACCTCCTGTAACCGACGCACCGCAAGAGCGCACTACAGCTCCTATTGCGCAGTAAGGTATGGTTGGGGCATTTTTAGCAGCAGTCAATCGTGAGGTGCGCGGTATGCATGAGGCTGCGTACGTACTGGCTGCTTTTGCCCTAGGGTCGCAGTTGTTGGCGTTGGTGCGCGACCGGTTGCTTGCGTCCACGTTTGGTGCATCACAGACACTCGATGTGTACTACGCTGCGTTTCGGATACCTGACTTTTTGTTTGCCACGGTGGCATCCTTGCTTTCTCTATACGCACTGCTGCCGGTATTGTCTCGTCTTGAGCAAAAACACCAAGGACTTGTAGTGTCTTTTTTGCGCCAAGCCTTGTTTGTGTTTTTTGTCGTCATGGGAGCAGTTGCGGGTGTGCTGTATATAACGGCACCGTGGGTGGTGCCGTGGGTGGTGCCGGGCATTACCCACCCAGATCTTGTCAGTTTGGTGCGTATATTGTTGCTGCAGCCTATACTGCTCGGTGCTTCAAATGTGATTGCGGCGCTGACACAAATGCGTCATCGGTTTTTCCTATATGCAGTGTCTCCGCTGCTGTATAACATAGGAATAATTGTGGGCGTGGTAGCACTGTACCCATATATGGGCATCGCAGGACTGGGCTGGGGTGTGGTGCTCGGTGCCGCCTTGCATTTGTTGGTGCAGTTGCCATTTTTCTGTAAAGAAAAAACGCAGCAGACGCTGCCTGTGCGTGCAGCAGGTAAAGAGTTGTTGGGGGTTTTGGCGCTGTCTTTGCCTCGGACTTTGACGCTTAGTGCGGGGCAGTTGTCGCTGTTGTTGTTGGTGGGGGTTGCGTCGTACTTTACCGCAGGCTCTATTGCAGTGTTTATGTTTGCATATAGTCTGCAAGCAGTACCGCTGACTATTATTGGTGTGTCCTATTCTGTCGCCGCCTTTCCTACACTAGCAAGCCTTCATGCCGCAGGAGAAAGAGCAGCATTCGCTCGCTATGTTGAAGTTGCACTGCGACATATTTTCTTTTGGTCTATACCCGCAACGATTATGGTTGTGGTATTGCGCGCGCAGTTGGTGCGGGTCATTTTGGGTGCTGGTGCATTTAGTTGGGATGCAACACGGCTAACTGCCGCAGCGCTCGCGCTGTTTATCGTATCTCTGGCCGCACAGTCGGCAACGATGCTCATCGCCCGCGCATACTACGCTGCGGGGAATACACGCAAACCGCTTTACTTTGCCGCTGCGGGCGTGTTGACCACTGTAGGGTCGGCTCTTTTGTTTGTGCAAGTGTTTTTATCGAGCGATATGGTCCGTGCATTTGTGGAAACGCTGCTGCGTGTAAATGGGGTTCCAGGGACCGTTGTGCTCATGTTGGCGTTGGGGGCTGCAGTGGGCGCGAGTGTCCAATTTGTATACGGTTTTGTACTGTGTATGCGAGACTTTAACCTGTCTCGCTCTATCTACACACTATTGTTCCAAAGTTTTGCAGCGTCAGTTATCGGCGGGGCTGTTGCCTACGGTGTTTTGGCTGCTACGGGCGCGGTGGGGACTATTAACACGGCCCTCGGGCTTATCGTACAGGGAGCAATGGGTGGGGTAGCGGGGCTTTTGACCACAGCGCTCGTGCTGTGGCTCCTTGGTAACCAAGAATTGGCCGAGACACTGGGCGCCTTTAAGCGCCGATTTGGCGGGACACCGCCACAGCTAGAAACCACAGACATCTCGTCATAGTGGGCCAAAAAATGGTAGACTGCCTGCACAATGCAACAGGTACGGAATTTCAGCATTATTGCCCACATAGACCACGGTAAGTCGACCTTGGCTGACCGCTTTTTGGAGTGTACAGGCACCATAGAGCCACGGCGCATGCGCGACCAAGTGCTGGACTCTATGGAGCTGGAACGCGAACGCGGCATCACCATAAAAATGCAGCCGGTGCGGATGCGCTACGGGGGTTATACGCTGCACCTCATAGACACTCCAGGGCACATAGACTTTTCTTATGAAGTGTCGCGCGCGCTTACTGCGGTGGAGGGTGCTATTTTGTTGGTGGATGCGACCCAGGGCGTACAGGCGCAAACACTAACCACGCTGCGCACTGCCCGCGAGCTTGGGCTAGTTATTGTGCCAGCCATTTCTAAAATTGATTCGCCGCTTGCACGCACCGACGATGTGCGGGTGCAGGTGGCGCAGCTTTTGAGCATAGAGCCGGAGTCTATTTTGACTTGCTCGGGCAAAACAGGCGAAGGGGTAGAAGAGTTGCTTAAGGCGGTGATAGAACAGGTGCCGCCGCCAAAATCTTTAGTTGCTTTGCAAAGTTTGCCTCCGCGTGCGCTCGTGTTCGACTTTCAATATTCCGACCACCAAGGCGTTATTGTGTATCTGCGAATGTTTGATGGTCAGATAAAAAAAGGCGACACTCTGGAGTTTGCCGCAACCGGACGCAAGTTTAATGCACTCGAGGTGGGCACCTTTACGCCGCTCCCTGTGGCTTTGTCCGAGGGCTTGAGCGTGGGGACTATTGGGTATGTGGTAACAGGCATCAAAGAGCCGGGCTTGGCGAGAGTCGGCGACACGGTGCGGGCGCATGGGACACGGTCGGAGCCGCTTGCGGGGTATGCCGAGCCTCGTCCGGTGGTGTGGGCGTCGCTGTATCCAGAAAACCAGGGTGATTTTGTTGCTTTGCGCCAGGCATTGTCTCGGTTGCGCTTGTCGGACTCGTCACTTTCTTTTGAAGAAGAGTCGTCGGGTATGCTTGGGCGGGGCTTTCGTTGCGGGCTGCTCGGGATGCTTCACTTGGAGATTGTGACGGAACGCCTGCGGCGCGAAGCAGGGCTGTCGTTGGTTATCACCTCGCCTACTATAACCTACGAGGTAGAGACAAAAGACGGCAAGCGGCACACGGTATACTCTCCCACGCAGTTTCCAGACCACGGCGACATCGCCCAGATATGGGAGCCGTTTGTAGAAGCAGAGATTATTTTGCCCGGGGAATATTTGGGCATGCTTATGCCACTGTTGTTTGAGCACGAGGCAGCTACCGAGTCGACCGAAACCTTTTCAGAAGGGCGGGTTATTGTGCGGGTGGTGTTGCCGTTGCGTGAGTTGATGCGTAACTTTTTCGACAAACTTAAGAGCGTTTCGTCTGGCTATGCATCCGTGTCGTACGAGTTTCGCGAATTGCGCGTGGCGGACGTGGTGCGTATGGACATAGCGGTCGCAGAAGAGCCTGTGCCAGCGTTTTCGCGTATTATTGCGCGGCACCGCACCGACGAGGAGTCTGTGGGGGCGGTAGAGAAGTTATATAAAATACTGCCACGCCAGCAGTTTGCTACAAAAATACAGGCGCTTGCGTCTGGGCGCATTGTGTCGTCGCGGACGCTTTCTGCCTTGAGCAAAGATGTAACACAACACATGTATGGCGGCGATATTACCCGCAAGATGAAGCTGCGCGAAAAGCAAAAGAAGGGTAAGGAGCGCATGAAAGAGCGCGGCCGAGTAAACATCCCCGAGGAAGTTTTTTTGAAGATGATACAGTCAGACTAGGGATAAGCCGGTTATATCAAAAGAGAGAAGTACGACAAAATCATACTTGCGATGACGACAATGCCAATAGCACCGGCAAGCATCCGCATGTAGCGCTGTCTATTTTTTCCAAACATACTTACTAGACTAGCATACTTGCCCCGTTAGAGGCAAAATAGACCTATGGAACCAGGAAAAGAGTATTACCAGAGTGCGGCACGAGGCCTCTGACTTGGGGTATGCGCGAGTTTAAAAAGCACCGAAGTAGCCAAAAATCTCTAGCTGTTTTCTTGCTCCAGGTGGTGGGGGTTCTGGTGCTTTTTGTGGTAACGGTGGCGTCGGTGCGCGCGGCGGCTGGTATGTATGGCAAACTTGCTACGGCGACAGCTGGGCAAAGCGAGGCAGAGCGGGAGTTGGCAACCTTGGAGGCACAAAGAGTAAAAGTGGCAGCTTCGGTAGCAGAGCTTTCGTCAGAGCGGGGGACCGAGGCACAGATACGCCAACGTTATGGCGTAGTAAAGCCTGGCGAAGGCGAGATAGAAATAGTGCGCGACAGCGCCGCCCTAACGCCTCCTGCTCCAGAAAAAGAGGGCTGGTGGCGGGGGATATTCCGTGCGTTGTTTGTGTGGTAAATTAGCTCTCAAGCGAGTGTAGCCCCGACGATTAGTCGGGGTCCCGACCTCCTCGCGTCGGGATTTAGTGGTAGAACATTGCGAGTGTAGTTTAGTGGTAGAATAAGTGCTTCCCAAGCACTGGGCGGGAGTTCGATTCTCCCCACTCGCACCAAAATATGATAAAATTGATGCCTAACCAATAACCGCATCTTTATGGAAAAAACCGTCACTATTTACAGCACGCCGACTTGCCACTTTTGCAAAATGGCAAAAGATTTTTTTGCCGAAAAAAATATACCGTTTACCAACTTTGACGTCTCGGTAGATGCAGCGAAGCGTGAAGAGATGATTCAAATGACAGGACAGCTTGGTGTGCCGGTGATTGTTATCGACGGCGATATTATGATCGGCTTTGATCGCGAAAAATTGGCAGCAAAGTTGGGCGTAGAGGCGTAGGGGTTTGAGCGTTGTCACAAAGCGGCCGGCATGAAAGCATAAAATTCCGCGCAGGCGGAATGTTTATACCTTTCATGCCCCCGGCAGGAATCGGACCCACATTAACCCCTTAGGACGGGGCTGTTCTATCCATTGAACTACAGGGGCTGCATAAAAAATCTAACACGCTTGAGGTATAATAAGAAGCATGACCGATGATATAGAAGAGCTCCGAGCTCTCATAGAAAAAAACACTAAATTAGCAGAAGACACAAACCGCATGGTCCACAAGTTGCGTCGCAGTGCGCTGTGGGGGCGATTTTTCCAGATTGTGTGGTGGGTAGCGATTATCGCCATTTCGGGCGCTGCGTATTATATCTACCTGCAGCCTTACGTGGGGCAAATAGAAGCAATGTACGAGCAATTTAAAGCCAGCGGGCAACAGGTGCAAGATTTCTTGCAGAGTTTTGGAGCAAAATCACCTGAAACTCCTGTACAATAAAATATTGTTATTCTGCCTATTTTTGGTAGGATGGAGCAGTTAGATGCTCGGGTAGGGCCGACGCATTGGTCGGCCTCCCGACAAAACGTCGGGACTTTAGTAATATAGGTTCAAAAACGCTCGGGTAGCTCAGTTGGTAGAGCATTTCCCTGAAGAGGAAGGGGTCGCCGGTTCGAGCCCGGCCCCGAGCACCAAAAGTATGGAATTTCAAGAACTTGCAAAAAAAGCTCGGGAAATTAGTTTCTTATACGATCAGCTTAATAAAGAACAAGGTCACTCTAAATGGGAGCTGCAGCATTACATGCAAGGGTTTATGGAAGATTTAGGCACGCTTGCGCGGTTAGTTCTGATGAAGTCGGGTGTGCGCGCTCCCGCTGAAGATCTTGACGAAAAGCTCCGGCATGAAGTTTGTGACTGTTTGTGGTCAACTATTCGAGTAGCAGATGCGCTTGGTATTGACCTTGAAACAGAATTTCCAAAACAAATGGACAAACTCGCAAAAAGGATTAAAGAAGAAAAACACTAAACTCCTCAGTTAGACTTTATTTTAAGCTTTGCTTGGCGGCCTTTGTCGAGCTTGGGCAGGCGTATAGTAAGCAGGCCGTGCTTCTCGTTTGCTTCTGCTTCTTCTATTTCTACCTCTTGTGGCAGCACAATAGTGCGCGAAAAAGAGCCCCAGTATAATTCCGAAAAGAAGAAGTCCCCAGCGTTGCCTTCGACATGTTTTTCTCGCTTGCCTCGCAGTGTCACCATGTCGCGGGTAATAGAGACGTCTAGGTCTTCGGGGCGTACACCGGCTATCATGGCTTTGATGATGATGTGGGTAGGAGTTTGGTAGACATCTACCGCAAGTTCGCCGTCGGCCTCTTCCTCGACGCTCATGACCGGCACAGAGCGCTCGGCATGTGCGGGTATGCGTGGAGCATAGGCTGCACCACCGCTCTCGAGATCCTCAAAAGAATAGTCCTCGCTTGCACCAGCGCTGCCGGTGAGCCAGTCAAATAGTGATCTTTTTTCTCGAGCCATAGATATGTGCGGTGCTAATGTTTAACAATAATCACGTGCGGGCTGTTTAACCCGCTCAACCAACAGTAGCGCTGCAACAATACCGACCCAGATACAAAGGAAAATCCAGAACGTTGCATCGTTTCCTCCATTCAGTATAAAAAAATTAAAAAGAGTGTGCAAGACAATCGCAAGGACAACTCCGGCTGCGGCCACCATTTTGCGCGTGGCGGCTGGTTTATAAAACGAAAGTGCTATGGCTATGCCTATAGTTGCCGAAGCAAGTGTGTGCAAAAGCATGGCGCCCATAAACCGCAAGTTTCCGGTGATGACGCTGCGCAAAAAGTCGCCGTCCATAAGCGGTGCCAACATAAACAGCGCGTTCTCTAGTGCTGCAAAGCCCAGAGCTGCGGTTACAAGGTATATGACCGCATCAAGCGGTTCGTCAAAAAAGGCGCTTCGCAGGGCAACATACGCTGCGCCAAATTTCACCAACTCTTCTAGTGCCGCCCAAGCAAAAAGTAGCGCTGTGCCAGCAAGATATCCTTCTGCTAGTTGCTCGAGCGGCAACACTACCAACACACCCACCATGCCGGCCAAAAAAGATAAAAAGATGTAGCGCTTTGGCTCGGGCTCGCAGCGGTCTTCGAGTAGCCAAAAAAACAGCCATATACAGGCTGGTAGTATGCCTCCTAAAAACGCAATAAAAAGCACCAACGGTGTCACCCTTGCAGTATACCGTCTATTTTGTAGGCCAGGACTCGACCATCAGCAGGGTCTGTGTATTGTGGGGCAATGATCCCCAGATTTCTTCGGTTATAAACGGCATAAATGGGTGCAGGAGTTTGAGTGTGCCGCGCAAAATGTAGGCAAGTTCGCTTTGGCGTGCGGCTTTTTGTGCGCTGTCTTCGCCTTTGAGTAGTGTTTTGCTGTCTTCCAATATCTCGCTCGCAAAGCGGTCCCAGACGTAGTGGTAGAGCTTTTCTGCCGCAAGATGAAAGTGAAAAAGCTCCATCTCGTGAGTTACGTCTTGGGCGAGTGCATCAAATTCCTCTACTAGGGCACCACCTGCTTGTGTGTGGTCGCCGAGGCCGTTTTCTAGTACAAAACGAGTGATATTCCAAAGTTTGTTTGCAAATTTTTTGTACGCCTCAATTTTCTTTGGGTCAAGATTCATATCGGTACCAGGCGTGTTGCCCACTACCAGCCCCATACGCAGTGCGTCGGTACCGTATTGGCTTGAAACGTCGATAGGGGAGATAACATTACCCTTAGATTTACTCATCTTCTGTCCTTTTGCGTCGCGTACCATGCCGTGGAGGTAGACGTACTTAAACGGTACTTCGCCGGTGCGGTAGAGTCCGAGCATAATCATGCGCGCCACCCAAAAAAATAGGATGTCTGCCCCCGTCTCCATGACGGTTGTGGGGTAGTAGGTTTTGAAATCAGTACCGTCGGGGAACTGAAGCGTTGCGAAGGGCCACTGACCGGATGAAAACCAAGTGTCGAAAGTGTCGGGGTCGCGTACCCATCCGTCGCCGGGCGAGTCTGCGCCAATTTTCCACTCGTCGCCTTTACTCCATGCAGGTATAGGGATGCCCCAGATAATTTGGCGTGAGATATTCCAGTCTTGAATATTTTCGAGCCAATGGAGCAGAACTTTTTCGTGCTGTTCGGTCAAAACCTTAACCTCTCCGTTTTTTATGGCAGTTATCGCGCGCGCTGCGAGCGGCTGCATCTTCACAAACCACTGTGGGCGCACTTGAGGCTCTATCTCGCGGCTGCATTTGTAGCACACCGGTACTTCGTGAGTATATTTTTCGTCAATTTTCTCAACCAGGCCTTTTTCTTGGAGTTTTTCGACAATCTTTGCGCGCGCATCTTTTATATTCATCCCTGCAAATTCGCCCGCCACAGGGAGCAGCTTGCCGCGCCAATCTATCACTTGATCAAAAGGCAGGTTGTGGCGCTGTGCAATGTCAAAGTCGGCCTGATCGTGCCATGGGGTGATGGTCATGACGCCAGTACCCAACTCCATGTCTATTGCCTCGTCTTTAACAACCGTTGCGGTGATGGGGCCGTTTATCCACTCCAGCTCAAAGGTGTCGCCGGCCTTGTACTGTGCGTAGCGAGGGTCTTCAGGGTGCATCACCACGTACTTGTCGCCAAACTTTGTCTCGGGACGGGCGGTCGCTATGGTAAAGGGGCCGTATTTCAAATAGTAAAAGTTGTCGGTGCGAGTCTCGCGCTCTGTCTCGAGGTTTGAGAGAGATGTTTGATGTTTGGGGCACCAGTTGACGATGCGCGAGCCGCGATAGAGCAGTCCGTCGTCGTGCAGTTTTTGGAAGGTACTGTAGACCGTTTTGACGACTCGCTCGTCGAGCGTAAACATTTCGCGCGACCAGTCGCAGCTCGCGCCCAATTGGCGCAGCTGCCCTTCCATAAAGGATTTGTTGGCAAGGGTAAAGTCCATGATCTCTTTGTAAAGATCTTCCGGCTGCATCTCAAAACGCGAACGGCCGCTCTTTTCGAGTTGGCGTTCGTACACTACTTGGGTTTCAAACCCGGCGTGGTCTGCCCCGGGGAGCCAGAGCGCTTTTTTGCTACGCATGCGCTCAAAGCGCATCATGATGTCTTGGATGGTTACAAACAATGCGTGGCCCGCGTGGAGGCTGCCGTTGGCGTTGGGCGGCGGCATGATAATGGTAAAGGGCTCGCTGCGCTCGCCCGGCAAATTGTCGGGGTTAAAGTAGCCACTTTCCTCCCATTTTTTGTATATATCTGCCTCGGCAGCAGATGCGTTATAAGGTTTGAGAAATTTCTCGGGCATACGCTATTCTAGGCTATTTTGGCGCTAAAATCGAGAACCTATTGCTGTAGGCGCGTACCTCGCCCTTTGGGGTGTCGTCCAAGCCAGAAAGTGCGCGGGCAAGCGCAGCCTGTGCCACCATGATGCCGTTGTCGCCTGTTATAGAGAGGTCGGGGAGTCGCAGGGCCACGTGGGGGAACTCGTTTTGCACGCACGCGCTAAGCCTCTCGCGTAGGTAGGTGTTTGCTGCAACACCGCCGCCGATTACAAATGTTTGGGCGCCAGTTTCTTCCAATGCGCGCCGAGTTTTGGCTACCAGCACGTCGGCTACGGCATCTTCAAACTCTCGGGCAAATTCTGCTATCTGCTCGTGCGATAGTTTTTGTATGCCGCCCAAGTCGCGCAGCGCGTACAGTACAGCGGTCTTGAGTCCAGAAAAAGAAAGGTCTAAATTTTTGCTGTGGAGCATAGGGCGTGGGAGAACAAGCGAAGATGCAGACGCGCTGTGGAGCCCCTCCAAACTCTGCATCTTCGCTTTTCTAGCGACATCAGCAATTTTGGATATCTCGGGGCCGCCTGGGTAGGGGAGTCCGAGCATGCGTGCAACTTTGTCGAAGGCTTCGCCTACGGCGTCGTCTTGTGTCTCTCCCACTACGGAGTATTCGAACCAGTTTTTCATCAACACAAATTCGCTGTGTCCGCCCGAGATGAGCAGTGCAAGCACTGGTAGCTGCACATTTTCTAGTGTAAACATTCTAGCATTCTGCAGAATGCTAGAATGTTCGGGTTGTGCAAGAGATGAGATAAGATGCCCTTCCATATGGTTGGCTAGCAACAACGGCAGTCCTGTTTCTTTTGCGAGGTTTTGTGCAAAGGTGATACCTGTCCACAGTGCGGGTTCAAGCCCAGGGCCTTGGGTCACGGCTATGGCGTCTATGTGTAAAGCGTTTATTGCTTCGCCAAAATTCGCCTCGAAAAAGTCCTCGGTTCTCCCTTGCTCGTCTTCGGACGAGCTTCGGGCCAGACTATTTTCTCGTGCGAATTTCGGCTGTGCATGCATTAGTGCCTGCGCTAAAATAACCGGCAAGTTTTTTTCGTGCTCGCGCTTGGCAAGGCTGGGAAAGACGCCGCCGTAGTGTGCGTGCAGTGCTGCTTGCGAGTTGAGCGCCGCAGCACCCAAAAGGGTAAAGGTAAAACCTCCTGGTGCGCTAGTTTTTATACCTTCTACTATCGCGATACCTGTCTCATCGCACGACGTTTCTATTGCTAGTACACGCATAACTAACCTTTGCGAGTAAACGGGAATGGTTGTCCAAAGGGGATACGGAAGCTTGCCGCATTGTGATGGCCGTTGCCGCCGCGGCGCTGTGCCACAGCAGCCAAGTCTACTTCGCCTGTGCCGCGGAGCGAAAAATGCCAATCTTTATCACTTGGATACCACACAATTGCAAAGGGTGGATGCTTCTGTGCTAACAGGTTGCCCACTTGAGAATTAAAAAGCCGCGGCGTGTTGACGGCAAGCACACTAAACTCGTCCAGCTGCACCTCTTCTGCGTTCTCGATAAACTTTTGGCACAGGTAGTCGCGATACTCGGCAAAGGCTGCGCCTTTTTGGATTATTTTTTCAAACTCCACATCGTCTGCAAATGTTATGGCGAGGGTGTCAAAGGTTTCGAAGGTAAATGCCGCGGTGCTTAGATATGCCCCAACTTCGCGCCACTGCGGCAGGCTGTGTCGCCACAAGTCGCCGTCTTGTATGTAGGCAAGTAGGCGAGGCAGGGGAATGTTGGGGTTAAAATACTCCCACGCGATGCCGCTGCCCGAGCGGTCGTTGTCGAAGATGTGCTCGCGAACAAGCTCGACATACCCCTTTGCCCCTTCGTGATGGTCGAGCACGACCAGGCGCTTTGCCTGCCTCTCCAGCTCGAGTAGCTGCTCTTTTGGATAGCTAAAGTCGGCGATGTATACCTCCTTACCCTCAAGTCCTGTAGGTGGTGCGTCGCCATGGAAGACTGCAATATAACTTGCGGAGTCGCCAAATTTTTTCCAGGCAGCATACGCCGCGCCAAAGCCGTCGAGGCAGTTGCCGTGGTAGAGGATGACTCTGTCTTTGAAATCCATGGTGCGCGATACAGGACTCGAACCTGTGACCCTCCCCACGTCAAGGGGATGCTCTACCAACTGAGCTAACCGCGCGTTGGCCCTACTGTAGCAAAAAGAGGCTTATTTGTCATGGCAAGTATAGAGTCTTTGCGGTCGAAAAAGCCGCTCGATAATTTCTCGAGTATAGGCTAGCAAGACGTCCATATTCATGCTCCAGCGCAAGTAAGTGCCTCTCACTAGTCCGTACTTGCTCTCTTTTAAGGGCTGCGAGTAATCGAAGGTTCGGTAGCCAAATCCTCCAAAATATTTTCGTACCATATAATTTAAGCCAGCTTCGACTCGGTATCGGTGTTTAAAATAGTGGGGTAGTTTCTCCCATACTTCTCGTGTTAGGGCGCGTTCGCCAGAATTTATTGCAAACAAGTGCACAGATTTTTGCATGGGATTATTGCGCAAGCCGATAAACATCGCGTATGTGCGAAATAGGACGGGTTCGAGTATCTGCTCAATCATTGTAGGCGTGATGCCTCTAAGATCGGCATCACAGAAAAACAATATAGATGCGTCTGTGTGGGTCACTCCTTTGTCTAGCGAGCCTGCTTTGCCAATATTTACTTCGTTTTGTATGTAGGTGACGTTGGGAAATTTTGTTACTACTTCGCGTGTATTGTCTGTAGAGCCGTCATCTACAACAATCACCTCGTCTATCAAAGAAACAGCGGTCACTGCGCGCAAAACTGCTTCTATTCTTGACCCTTCGTTATAGGCGGGGATAATGGCTGCAATTTTTTCGCGGCTGCCTAAGTGCTTTTCTGGCAAATCTATATATTCAATAAATCGTACTATCTCATCATTTACCTTGTGGTCTTCATTAGAATAAAATACATTATGCGGCTCTATGTGGAAGATGCCCTCTCTTTTGATGCTGGAGTTTGCGCCCTCTTGTATGCTGCGTACCGACCGTATGTGCCCAATGTCATCTTTGGTGGAAAATATGGTGAGTAGAGGGCTGGATACATTTTTTAGAACGCGCCGCAGTTCTTTTTTTGCCTGCACGGCTATATAAAATCCATTAGAGTGCATATGCGTGTAACTAAACGACCCAGATGTTTTTGAATGTGTCGACGATTGTGTTGCCTTTTTCCAGTATTTTTTGTACTTCAGAATGTATTTTAAGCCAGGTAGGTTAAAGGGAAACTTCATAACATAGGGAGAGGAAACGTTAAAAACTCCTTGTACGGGGTATTCGGCTGCAAGTAAGAGCGCAAACAGCCCACCCATACTTACCCCGCCTAAGATAACCTCCATACCCTTCGACAGTTCTTTTTCTAGTTCGTTGCGCAGCACGTACATAAAATCTGCGTAGGTGATGTGGTCGAGGTCTTCAACTTTGGTGCCGTGCCCAGGCAACAAAATAACTTTAACGTTTGCGTTAAATTTTTTATGCAAAATACCTGGCAAGTTATGAAAGTCGTCCGAGCTGCCTGTATACCCGTGTATCAAGAAAAAAACTCTTGTTGACTCGGCTTCGAGTATGAGGGAAGTTATTTCTTTTGGAGCCATGATTTTGTGTACTTTGAGGCAATTCTAGCAACAAGAGCAAAAAGAACCATAACCACACCAATGAGGAAGACGTCCAGGAGAATGTTGTGTGAAAAATGCATAGCAAATTTGATACCTTTTCCTGCAAACCATGCAAAGACGGTGATTATGGTCATCCAAATCAAGTTGGTCAGTAGTGAGTATTGTATAAAAGCTCGAAACGACAAACGTTCTTGAGCAAAATACATGATGGTAGGGATTCTAAAACCATATAAAAATTTAGTCATGAACAATACTTCCAGTGTGTTGTTGCCCATGGTTTTGTATAGCATCTTTCCCCAATAGGTATATGCATTAAACGTAAGTCTGTGCGTGATGAGCCAATTAAATACTCTGGATCTGCCGACCAGGTACCACAAAGCATCTGACACCATTACTCCGGCATAAAAAAAGATTACAATGTGCCAAAGGTTAAGCGTGTCTCGCGCTGCAAAAATAACAAGCAATACGAGAGTTTCTTCGCCACCTATAATTGCTCCAAAAAAAGATACCAGGGGCGTGTTGTTTCCAAAAAATGCTAAAATTTGTGCAGCAATGTCCACAAAGGAGTTATACCATATTATAATTTCGAACTTTTGCGGAGAGGGAGGGATTTGGTCAGGCGTCCCAAAGTTCCCGTCGCAACTTTGGCCGCACGACCCTGCCTCACCCCCGTACCTGCTGGTCCGGGGCCCGTTCCGGCTTTCAAATACCTCACACAAAGTGCCCCGCACTTTGTTCCTCTTCGCTAAAAAATGGCGCCAAATGGCGCGTATTTTTTACTTGCGGAGAGGGAGGGATTTGAACCCTCGATGAGGTTTCCCCCATGCCGGTTTTCGAAACCGGTGCCTTAGACCACTCAGCCACCTCTCCTTGAGTCTAGTCTTCCGCAAAATAGCATTTTTTTGAGTTTTAAGCTATATTTTGCATTGTATCCGCCCAAGTGGGTGGGTAAACGGCCCCATCGTCTAACGGTTAGGACGCCGGCTTTTCAAGCCGTTAATCCGGGTTCGATTCCCGGTGGGGTCACAAAAGACAGAAATACCTGCCCTGCGGCAGGTTTTCTGCTTTTGGGACGGGCGTAGCGATGTTTTGCACTTGCAAAATCGCGAGCCGGGGTCGCGAGCGAATTTTGTGACGACAAAATTTGACTTGTGACCATGAAAATTAAACAATTTCGTGCAGCTGATTCCCGGTGAGGTCACAAATAAACAAAAGCCTTTAATTATCCCACAAAAAAGTTATCCCCATCTTGGCTTACGAAGGTCAGTCCTTCGACGAAGGACTGACCTTCGTAGAGGGAGGCGGGTTTGGTTTGTGTGGCGGGTGTATACTAGAGGCATATGCAGATAAAAAAAGAAATGCTGCTTGTAGCAGCGGGCGCGTTACTGGTGGGCGGGCTGTTTGGGTATGTGGTAGGAGACAAATCAGACAGATGGGATGGTATGCATGACAAATGGGGCTGGCGTATGGAGTCTCGTGATGCGCAGTCTGGCATGCATGGTGCGATGGGTGGCATGATGATGGGGCTAAGTGGCAAAACAGGGGACGAGCTCGACGAGGCATTTTTGGAAGGGATGATAGTGCACCACCAAGGCGCTATAGAGATGTCGAAAGTATTAATTGCAGGGACCAAGCGTTCCGAGCTACAAAAACTGGGTAACGATATAATTGCGGCACAAACAAAAGAAATTGAAATGATGCAGCAGTGGCATACAAGCTGGTTTGCACAGTAAGCGACACAGGTAAACACAAAAAAGAAACACGCAATCCCTAGGGTGGGGTTGCGTGTTTTTGCGTCTAGGCCTGTTGTCCGGCGGCTGCTCTTTCGCGAGTGGCTTCTTGGTAGAATGCTGGGGCAAGCGCCTCATACACTCCGCCCATCGCCATGTGGAGGTCGCCGATCTTTTTCAGGCTGTCGGCATACCACAAACGCTCTTCCTTTGTGTTTGTGGTTATCCAGGGTACCAAGTTTCGTGCCGACATGAGAGACTTCTCGGTATCGGCTCTCGTTGAGTGGGCGCGAATATGCGCCCAGGTCAGTTGGATGTACGCAAGCGTTTTTTCATGTGCGCTTGCGGCCTTGTGGCTGGTAGTCTTTGCTGCTGCCAGCGTAGCCCACCCGCGGATCTTGTTGCGCAGAATGTGTCGGATGCCTGGTACAGCCTGGAGCGTACCTATAGCCATGTTCAGGTCTTTGTACCCCATGTCGATGCTCCCGTTGAGCGCCAGGTATAGGGCATAGTTAGCGCCCAGCCAGTAGTGTTTTAGTGTGTGCAATCTTACCTCCTTACTCCCTGCGTTTAATTATAGCATATTTAAGACAAACTGTCCAGTTGTTGAGAAATTTGACATATCTAAATATAAATTGTATTGTCTGTTTGCCGCCAGACCTTTGCAGAATGCTTGGGTTCAAAGAAAATCAGGTGGTGTACGTGAGTTCTTTTTAATGGACACAACCATAGGACGCGCGCGAGTAGTGCGCTTCTACCCCAACAGAAGCGGAGGAGGGTTCGGTTTCCTTGGGGTCAGACTCTTTCACCGTGGGCTCTTCTTCCATACTGCAAATGGTAGGAAGATGAACCCCGAGGGGACCGAATTCCTGGAAGAAAGGGAGACTACTGTCCCTACTGTGGACGATGTCATCGTCTACTGTATGGGCAAAGGACGGCAAGGACCGGAGGCTGTTGTATGGGCCTTTGCTCCAGGGGGGAGTGGGCTACTATGACCCGGAAGATGCCCGTGCCGTACGAATCTGATTTTGAAGAATGGGTAGACGACCTGCGTGGACGTCTGTTCAGGGCTTATGGTCAGCGCGGAGTCAACTGGGGTCATGTGGCGCACAGTGCGCGCTTGAGTCCGGCGACAGTGAGCAACTTTGCTCAGGGGATTACCAGAAAGCCCCATGCATACACGCTGTTTCGCCTTGCTGTGGCTTTGGGGTGGAATTACTATGGCGGATGGCCCGAAGAAGGGGTGCCGACCAAAAAAGTCCGCAAGAAAAGAAAATAGACGAATCGTGCTCGGGTCGCCCTACAAAGGCGGCCCGATTTTTATTTGTTTGCGCGAAGGTAGAAGTAGATATCTTCCAGTGCTTTCACCGCGTCGCCTGCGGCGATGTTGTTTTGATGATACAGACCGTCCGAGCAGTCGCCCGCAGACCAAATGCCCGGTAGTGATGCGCGTTGGCTTTTGCCATCCACTTTGACGCGACCCCAGTCGTCTAGGTCTACCAGGCCTTTGACCAGGTCGGTGTTGGCGGTCATACCAATTTCTACAAAAATACCAGCAACAGGAATGTCCGACACTTCGCCAGTTTCTTTATTTTTGACTGTAAGGGCGTTTACAAACGTAGTACCTTTTACCTCCACGGGTTCTGTGTTGGCCAAGGCGCGCATGTTGGGGTGGGCGAGTACGGCGTTTACGGTTGCAGCGTCGGCGCGGGCAAAGTCGGGGCTACGGTGCACCAGGGTTACTGATTTTGCATACGCAAGCAGTTGTGCGGCGGTCTCAAACCCGGCGTTGCCGCCGCCAACAACAATAGTGTCTTGGCCTGTAAACATAGGGCCGTCGCAAGATGCGCAATAGGTAACCCCTTTATGCTCAAACGCTGCCGCACCGGGGATGTCGAGTTTGCGCCGCGAACCACCGGTGGCTACCAGTACGGCGCGTGCCTCAAACGTCTCTTTATTTGTTTGGATAGAAAAACCCGTAGAGGTTTTGGTGACCGCAGTAGCACGCGCACCTATGTGTATATCCACCACATCGCTTGCGTATGCGTGCAAGTGTGTCTCAAGCGACTTTGCCAAATCAAGCCCGGATATTTTTTCGGTGCCTATCCAGTTTTGTATCTCGACGGAGTCGGTGCTTTGGCCACCAATACTCTCTGCAAGAAAAACTGTTTTTAATCGTTTGCGGGCAGCATACACTCCAGCAGCAACACCCGCAGGGCCGCCACCAATTATTGCAAGGTCATAAATCATGGAGATAGTATACCAGTAGAGAGGAGCGAGTAAATAAGAAAAAGAGGGTTAGACTTGGCCTAGCGGCCCGGAGCGCACTCTTTTTCTTATTTACTCGCGGATTTTTATTTAATTTTTGGTCGGCGAAGGAAGGATGGTACCGCGCCCCACTCATCGTCTTCGTCCTCGTCTTTTTTTGGCTTCACTTCAATCTCTTGGACAGGGGCTTTTTTAGGCTCCTCCTCTTTTTCTTTTGTGGGTGCTGCTGGTGTGTTAAATATTTTGCCGATAGGGGCGACGTCAGGCTCTTTTTCTTTTGTGTCGCGGGCAAAGTTAAACAATGGTGTGCCACGAGGCGTTACGCCTACAGCGGGGAAGCCAGTTGCAATGACCGTTACGCGTACGTCGTTTTTCTTGAGTTTTTCGTCTTTGATTGCACCAAAGATGATTTTGGCATTTGCATCCACTGACTCGGTGATGATTTTTGCTGCCTCGTGCACTTCTACCATCCCCAGGTCGTCGCCACCGGCGATCGCAAACAGCACACCTTTTGCACCGTTTATAGACAGCTCAAGCAGTGGCGAGGATACGGCTGCTTTGGCAGCAACCGCTGCGCGGTTTTCGCCCGACGCAACACCAATACCCATAAGTGCCGAGCCGGCGTTTTCCATAACGGCGCGGATGTCGGCAAAGTCGACGTTGATGATGCCGGGGTGGGTGATAAGGTCAGAAATTCCCTCGACTGCTTGTTTTAAAATATCGTCACACAAGGCAAACGCTGCCTTGAGCGTGGTGTCTTTGGCTACTGTGGCCAAGATGCGGTCGTTGGGGATGACGATGAGCGCGTCCACCTCTTTGCGCAAATCCTCCAAACCTTGCTCGGCCATGCGTAGGCGCTGCTGCCCTTCGAATGAAAATGGTTTGGTTACCACTGCGACGGTCAGGGCGCCCAGCTCTTTTGCAGTTTTGGCTACCACAGGTGCGGCACCTGTGCCGGTGCCGCCGCCCATACCGCAAGCGATAAACACCATGTCTGAGCCCTTCATGGCTTGCTGAATTTCTTCCTTAGTTTCTTCGGCGGCGCGGCGGCCCAAGTCTGGGTTTGCGCCCGCACCCAAACCGCGGGTCAGGTTTTTGCCGATGTGGATTTTTTTCTTTGCGAGGCTGTGGTGGAGGTCTTGTGCGTCGGTGTTAACCACGACAAAGTCGACGCCACGCACTTTGCTTTCCATCATGTGGTTGACGGCGTTTTTGCCCGAGCCGCCAACACCGACGACGCGGATTCGTGCGAAAGCTTCAATTTCTGGGTTTACCTGGGGCATACGTAGTGTTTTTTTAAAGTTAGTCTGTCGAGACAACTCTACCACTCAGGAGCCCCTTTGCAACTTTGACAAACAAAGTTTTTTGACCTACGGTAAAAACTTTTTAAACCAGCGCCAGAGGTTTTTTATAAAATCACCAAACCCGCTTGGTTCGTGGACTTCCATATCGCCACCTTGGGTGAGTCCCCACACCGTAAGTCCGTAGGCCACGGCCCATGAGCCATCTTTGAGCTGGGTTTTGGCTGCAGCACTGTCGGTGAGTGATGCGGTGCGCGACGGCAGCCGCAGCACTGCTTTTGCTAAGTCCGCCATGGTCTGCAGCGACGAGCCGCCGCCGGTCAAAATAATACCTGCAGGAAGTAATTCATCTTTGCCGATTTTTTTCAAATGTGCTTCGACAAGTTTAAACATGTCTGAAACTCGTCTGGACACCAAATCGTCTACTTTCTTTTTTGGAAATTGCGCACCAAGTACTGCGCCTTGTTTCAATTGCTCGGCATCCTCGGGTGGGATGCGTAGCCCTAGTGCCAAATCGTGGGTAATAGCAGAAGCGCCGACAGGAAATATTTTTATAGAAATAGGGCGAGAGTCTTCAAATACCACTATAGACAATGTTTCGGCACCAATGTTTGCCAACACGCAGCCGACCCGTTTTTGCATTTTGGTCAGTGCGACAAAACTTGCCGCAATGGGTGATGCAACCACGTCTTCTACTTCTATCCCGGCGTCTTCTGTAGCGGCGACAAGGTCGCTGACGTGGCGCTCCAGGCAAGTGATAAAAAGTGTTTCAACCGAGATGCGTACGCCTTTCATGCCCATTGGGCTGCCGCCGAGTACGCGTACACCGTCGACAGAAAACTGTAGCGGTATGGTGTGGATGATTTTGCGGTTAAGGTGCGCAGACGGTGCGAGTGTTTTTTCGCTTGCCGCAATAGCGTGGGGGATGTCGCGGTCGGTTACCTCGGAGTTGCCGCGTTCTACCATTGCGTCGCCACGCGCAAAGGCCTCGTCGAGTCCGACGCCGCCTAGCCCCAAGTAGGCGCGCTTTACCTTAACGCGTGCTGCTTTGGATGCTTGTGCAACTGCGGCCCCTATGGAGCGTGATACTTCCTGTACCGACACGATGTAGCCTTGTTTGAGTCCACGGCTTTCTGCGTAGCCGGTACCCAAAATGCGCGGCGGCTGCCGCGGGTCATCCGCTGCTTCCGCTATGACCACTTTTACATGGTGTGTGCCAACATCTATGCCAGTAACAATTTTACTCATGGGTACGAAGGCCGAATTTCTTCATAATTCGACGTTCTTCGTCTTCCATTGTAACACTGTGATCGAACCCTCGTAAGTGCAAAAGTCCGTGGATAAAAAGATACGTGACAAATGTACGCTTGCTCATGTGATACAGCGGCGCTTGTTTTTCTGCAGTATCTCTGCAGAGCAAAATTTCTCCTGAAGTGTCAGAAAGCGGGAAGGCCAGCACGTTGCTGGCCTTGTTTCCCGACGCTTTGGTCGGGACCCCGACTGAAACGTCGGGGTTGATAGGATGGGGGTACTTTTTGTCTACCTTACGCATCTCTGTGGGAGACAAAAAAGCGACCGAAAGGTCGTATTTTTTGCCAAGTACCAATTGTTTTATTTTTTCGAACTGAGGAGACATGGCACGTACGCAATTTAGCGTCGACGTGGGCCGCGGGTGGTGCGCTCTAGTATTTTGCCAAGCTTGATGAGCTCCTGCACGTTTTCTCGGCGCTTAATAACCTTGAGTGTTTGTTTGCGGCGCACCTCGCGTGATTTGATGCGGGCATAGTAGCGGCGGTTACGCATGCGTTGGATAAGGCCTGCGCCCTGTACGCGCTTAGAAAAGCGGCGGATAAGATTTACCGCCGTCTCATTGTCGTTTTTGGTAACTTCTGCGTTTGTTGCCATGGATACGCCACATAGTACCATAGGCTCAAATAGGCCGCAACTACCGCAGGTTTTTCAAGAATCGAGGCAGTGTGGTGAGCGGGATTATGGTTTGTGAGCTGTTGGTAGCCGAGCGCACAATAACCGTGCCGTCGAGCGCCTCGCGCTGGCCCATAATCAGCAGGTGAGACACCCCCAGAGTTCTTGCCGAGGCAAGTTGGGGCGCCAAGCTTTTTGCATCAAATGATTGCGAGACGGGTACTTGCGCTTGGCGCAGCATATCTACCACAGCCAGGCCTTGGAGTTTGGCGCGTAGGCCCAACTGTACAAAGTATATTTTGGGACTACGCAGCGGTGTGTGTGCAGAAAAGCACGACCTTGTGGTTCCTTTTTTGCGAAAGAATATACTCGCAGACACCGCGGCGCCGTCTTTTTTGTTGGTGAGTCGGCGGACATATTCGTCAAATCGGCCGCCGGTGCCGCCCAACACGGTTGGGTGCTCTTCTGCTAAATCAACTGCAAACACAATCCGCGGCTCGCGGTCGTCCCCAACAAGCAGGTCATCCAGCTCGTAGGGGAGCCCTAGTCTCTCTACGTGCTCGAGCACTTCGCGAAAGTGCGAGCGGCTTTTTTCAGAAAGGAAGTTGACTGCACGCGGGCCGTCGGCAAGCACCTGTCGGCACGCTTCGCTTTGGCAGGTGTAGGGGGCTAGTGGGTTTGTGGTGAGTGTATCTTGGCACGCAGGGTCGAGGTCGCCACTGTGTCTGCGTAAGTAAGAAAGGAGCTCGCGTTCGAAACGTGCTTTGGAGTCTCTGTCACCTAGCGCGTTGACGCGTACGCGCGCCACGGGCACGCCCCACTCGGTGAGTATTGCAAAAAGTGTTTTAAGTAGTACCACTTCGCCCAAACTCTCGGGCGATCCTGCGACATGGAGCCCAAACTCGCCAGTGTCTTTTGGCGAGAATTGTGCGGGTATGTGCGACGGGGTGGGAGTTGCGTAAAAGGTAAGGACTGGGTCGGTGGGATTTTGCGCAATAATGAGGTTGCACGTGTTTGCGGCCGTGCCAAACGAGTGCACGCCTCGGGTGCGCTGCAGCGCGGGGATGCCTCGCTCTACCTCGTGCATAGGCCGAAACCCATAAAAGGAAGCTACGTCAGCTGCGTGTTTGATAAACAAAGAAGGGGACACTGTTTGTGCGCTCATGAGTTTATTGTTGTTCTGCGACACTACCCGGGAAGAGGGTCATTTTTTGTATGGGAAGCAGGCGTAAAAAAGCACGACCGACGATGTTTTCTTTTGGTACAAAGCCCCAGGTGCGAGAGTCGGAGCTTTCGGGCCGATTGTCGCCCATAACAAAGTAGTTGTCTGCGGGTACTTCGTAGGTTTGTGTCGCGCTTCCTTGTTTGGTTACGTATTGCTCGTCGAGTAGCAGGGTCGAGCCGTCTGTTTTTTGTACCGAAACAGTACCGTTGGACAATATGACCGTTTCTCCTGGGAGTCCGATGATACGTTTGATAAAAAACTGTGAAGGATCTTTTGGATACCGAAAAATAATTACCTCGCCGCGCTTTGGATCTTCAAAACGGTACGAAAGTTCATCAACAATTAAGTATTGTCCATTGTAGAAGGTGGGCACCATGGATGCACCCGACACAATAAACGGCTGCGCAACAAAAAGTCGTATCGGCAGCACGATGACGATAGCGATAAGAGCAAACTTGAGGAGTTCTGTGAAAAAATTCTCACGTTTCTCCTGTGGCATGCAACTATTGTAGTACGCTTTGCATGTTGTGCAAGCAAGAGAGTAGTGGAAAACAGAAAAAAGATGCATGCAAGTCGTGTGAATGGTATATTTTTGTCATGCAATGGATAGTCGCAGGGCTTGGTAACCCGGGTAGTGAGTATGACGGCACGCGTCATAACGTGGGACGCGACTTTTTGCGTGCACTCGAGAAAAAAATTCCCAAAAAAATAAAAATAGTACTGCCCGACACATACATGAACGACTCGGGCGCGGCGTTTAAAAAAATAATCACCTCAAAAAAAGCTGCCGAGAACCTGGTGGTGTTGCACGATGAGCTTGACCTGCCCTTGGGGGTAGTAAAATTTTCTTTTGGCAGTGGTGCTGGAGGGCACCGAGGAGTTTTGTCGATACAACAAGCGCTCAAGACAAAGGATTTTATACGCATACGCATTGGCATAAGCCCCGCTACGCCATCGGGTAAGATAAAAAAGCCAGATGCAGAAAAGACGGTAGATTTTGTATTGGGCACCTTTAAACCAACAGAGGTTGTGAAGTTAAAAAAGGTACAAAAGACGGTGGCTGATGCGCTAGAATTGCTTTTTACCGAAGGACTCGACAAAGCGCGAACGCAAATAAACAGTAGGGTATAGCAAAACAAAAAAACTAACGCATGACCGCGTTAGTTTTTTTGTGTACGTAAGACGAGAATGTTTATTTTTTGTCTCCGCCGTATGCGAGCGCCATGCGCATCTCTTTTGGATCAAAGAGAGAGATGGTGAATGGGTATCGTTTGCCCAGCTCTAGACTCTGGCGCAACTTGTCTTCTGTGCCAAACTCCGAGACGTGCACCAAACCGGCGATACCTTCTTCGATAGAGGCAAGCGCACCGTGTTTGTTGAACTTAATCACTACGCCTTCAACTTTGTCGCCCTTGTTGTAGCGTTTTGCTGCGCCTGCCCATGGGTTTTCTTTAAGTGCTTTGACTGAAAGTGATACCTTGCCGTCTTTGATGTCGATTATTTTTACCGTAACGCGGTCACCAACCTTAAAGAAGTGTCGTGGATCATCCACCAAGCCCCAGTCGATTTCAGAAATGTGGACCAGGCCTTCGAGCCCTTCTTCCAACTTCACAAAGACGCCGAAGTCCACCATGCCGGTTACCTCGCCCTCTACGCTGTCGCCTACTTGGTACTGCTCGACAAGCTCGCGCTTTTCTTTATCGTCGGCACCTTTCTCCGAGAAGATAAGCTTGCCTTCTTTAGGTGCAGCTGAAATAAGTGAGACGGCTATTTTTTGGCCCACAAGCTTGCGGAGTTCGTCCAAGATCTTGTCCTTGTCGCCGTCGGTTACGCGTGGATAGTGGTCTGCCTTAAGCTGGGACGCAGGCAAGAAGCCGGCGATACCTTGCCAGTCCAAAATAAGACCGCCCTTGTTTGCCTCTTTGATAACGAGTTCAAACTGTTTCTTTTGTTTGACCGCATCTTCTGCTTCGGCCCACAGTACCGCCTGGCGAGCCTCTTTGAGCGAGAGCTCGATGTAGCCGTCCTTGGTGTCGGTAGCTATAACCTTTGCGGCAACGGTGTCGCCAATATTGGTGCGCTTGATGACCTCGCGGGCATTCATGTACTCGCGACCAAAAATAACGCCTGTACCAAAGGGTGGCAGGTCGATGTATAGGCGGGCACGGTCGAGTGCTAGAACAGTACCCTCTATAATGTCACCCGGCTGGGGTGGGTTAGGGGCTTTGTCTGCAAACGCGACCATAGCACGCAAGTCTTTTTTCTCTTCTGTTTCCATAACTATTGATTTGTCGGGCAGGGTTTTCAGGGTACATAGGCCGGGCCTATGTAGTTGCTGAAGGTTAAGTCCTGCGCTCCTTGTTGCTAATAAAAAGCCAAATTGCTCTCTATTGGCCCAAATATACCTAACTTTTGAGTTTTTGCAACCCCCGGATACAGAAGCAGCTTTTTTTGGGGAAATATGTTAAAATCCTGCCATGGTTATCAGCTATTTTGGCGGCGAGTGTTTTAAAATCACTCAAGGGGAATTGACTCTGGCCTTCAACTTGCCCTCTAAAGAGTCCAAACAAAAGAGCGTCAAATTTGGCTCTGATGTCCTTTTTATATCAGCGCATCACCCTGATTTTGCCGGGATAGAAAACGCCTCGTTTGGCGAGCGCGAACCGTTTGTTATCGAAGGCCCTGGCGAATATGAGGTCAAAGATGTGGCAGTGCGGGGTTTTGCTTCTGAAACGACCTACGGCGGCAAGGCAGGGGTCAATACTATATATAGTATTATCCTCGAAGGCATGAACCTGTGCTTTTTGGGGGCGCTTAGTAACCCCTTGCTGCCGCCTGCGGCAAAGCAAGAGTTGGATGATATCGACATACTCTTTTTGCCTGTGGGGGGTGCGGGGGTGCTCGACCATGCCGAAGCGTATAAGTTGGCGGTACAATTGGAGCCAAAGGCCATAATCCCGATGCACTACAGCCCCGAGTCGCTCAAACTGTTTTTGAAAGAGGCTGGTGCGGAAAAGGTAGAGGCAGCAGACAAGCTGACGCTCAAGAAAAAAGATCTGGATGGTAAAGAAGGTGAGATACTGGTGCTGAGCTACTAAATTTTTGTTATGAAAAAATATTTACAGCACATGCAAACAAAGTCGCCGCACGAGCGCCGCCAACATGCAACACAGATAGCGGGTGTGTGTACGGCGTTGGTGTTTGTGGTGTGGGTTACAACACTTGGGGTGCGCATGTCGAGCACCAGCACGGTGGTGCAAAATCAAGATGGATCCTTGCAGCAAACACAGTTAGCAAACGCAGGAAGTGCACAAACGAGAGGCAATACGCTAGAGGTAGCAACCAGTAGTGCCGGGGTTACACTACCGTACGCATACTAAAATTATGGCAGACAAAAAATCTAAACAAACACCACCAGAAGAACCTCGTGACGCAGCGCTTGGTATTGTAGACCGCAACATCTCGACCGAGATGCGCGAGTCGTACTTGGACTACGCGATGTCGGTTATCACCAGCCGCGCTTTGCCTGATGTGCGCGATGGTCTAAAGCCGGTGCACCGCCGTATTTTGTATGCCATGCACCGCATGGGCCTTTCCCCTGGGGCGCGTTTTCGTAAATCGGCAGCAGTGGTGGGTGATGTGCTTGGTAAATACCATCCGCACGGCGACTCGTCTGTGTATGACGCCATGGTCAAGATGGCGCAAGATTTTTCTATGCGGTACCCGCTGATCATTGGCCAGGGTAACTTTGGATCCATCGACGGCGATTCGGCTGCTGCTATGCGCTACACCGAGGCAAAGATGAGCTCGATGGCGCAGCAACTGTTGAACGATTTGGAAAAAGATACTGTTGCGTGGCGTGCCAACTATGACGGCACCCTTAAAGAGCCCGAGGTGCTGCCTGCGGCAGTGCCAAACATTTTGCTCAACGGCACGCTGGGTATCGCGGTGGGTATGGCGACGTCTATTCCGCCACACAACCTAACCGAGCTTACGAATGCGCTCGTGCACTTGGTCGAGCACCCAGACGCGACTGTGGAAGACTTGATGGAGCATGTCTCGGGGCCTGACTTCCCAACGGGCGCGGTGGCATTTGATAAAAAAGCCCTGCTGCATGCGTACTCTACAGGCAAAGGCGGCGTGGTGGTGCGCGGTAATGCAGAAATTGTGGAAGATAAAAAAGGCAACTTCCAGATTGTGATTACGTCTATTCCATATCGTGTAAACAAGTCCGACCTTATCGTCCGTATTGCCGACCTGGTGCGCGACAAAAAAGTAGATGGTATCCGCGGCTTGCGCGACGAGTCTACACGCGACATCCGCGTGGTGGTGGAACTTAAGGTGGGCGCACATCCACAAAAAGTACTCAACTCGCTGTACAAACACACATCGCTCGAAGACACCTTCCACTTCAACATGGTGGTGTTGGTGGACGGTGTGCCGCAAACCTTGTCGCTTAAAGGAATACTCCAGGAGTTTATCAAACACCGTCGCGAGGTGGTGAAGCGTCGTACCGAGTTTGACCTCAAAAAAGCACAAGAGCGCGAGCATATTTTGCTAGGCCTCACCAAAGCGCTCGACCATATCGACGAGGTTATCAAGACCATTCGCGCATCTAAAGATGTGGCTGATGCGCAAGCTAATTTGATAAAGAAATTTAAATTCTCGGACCTCCAGGCCCAGGCTATTTTGGAGATGCGCCTGTCGCGGCTTGCAAACCTTGAGCGCAAAAAAGTAGAAGATGAACTGAATGAGGTGCAGGCTATGATCGCACAGTGGCTGGCGCTTTTGGCGAGCGAAAAGAAGATGCTTGGTGTGGTTAAAGATGAGATAGAAGCGGTGGGTAAAAAGTTTGGTGATGACCGCCAGACAAAAGTGATGAAAGGCGCTGCCGGCATCATCAACGTAGAAGACTTGGTGCCCGACGAAGAGCAGGTGTTGGTGCTTACCGCCGACGGCTATGTAAAGCGCACTAACCCCGAAGAATACAAGCGCCAAAAGCGCGGCGGCGTGGGGGTTATAGACCTGAACACCAAAGAAGAAGATGTGGTTACTGCCTTTTTGACCACTTCGAGCCACAGCGACCTGTTGTTCTTTACCGACATGGGCAAGGCGTACCAGATAAAAATGTACGAACTGCCAGAAGGCAAGCGTTCGACCAAAGGTAAAGCACTGGTGAACTTCCTTTCTATTGGCGACAGCGAAAAGGTAACGAGTGTCTTGCCGATGCGCAAAAATCAAAAAGAAGGTGAGCGATTTTTGTACATGATTACGAAAGAAGGTGTGGCAAAGAAGGTAGATGCAACTGCATTCCACGACGTACGCCGGAGCGGACTCATTGCTATTAAACTGCAAAAAGGTGACGAGCTTATCTCGGCATTGTTGGTAGAAAAAGGCGACGAAGTGTTGCTTACATCCCAAAAAGGCCAGGCAATACGATTTAAAGAGAGCGACATTCGCGCTATGGGCCGCACCGCAGGCGGTGTGCGCGGTATGAAGTTGGGCACGGGCGACATCATTGTGGGTGCCGATGTGGTGCGCAAGGGCGACAAAACCGCAGAGGTGTTGGTGGTGACCCGCAATGGTTACGGCAAGACGACCCCTGTTGCAGAATACAAAGTCCAAAACCGCGGCGGCTCGGGTATTAAAACGGTCAAAGTCACGCCAAAAACTGGGCCGTTGATTGCGGCGTTGGTGGTAAGTAAGGGCGACGAGGCAAGTGCAGAGATTGTGGTGGTCTCGCAAAAAGGCCAAGTCATCCGCACCGACCTTACCGAAATTCCATCACTCTCTCGTGGCACCCAAGGCGTCCGCATCATGAAACTCCGCGACGGTGATGCAATAGCAAGCTTCGTCTGCCTCTAAAGTTATCCCCAGTTTTTCATACGAAGGTCAGTCCTTCGCGAAGGACTGACCTTCGTAAATTTGATGGCTCTATACAGGGTTGGTTGCTAAAAAGGGGCGGGTTCGGTAACGTGTGAGGCAGACACAGAAGAAACGACCAGGAGATACAATCAAACACGGGAGAATCTGCATGTTCCGAATCTGTATGTTGGTGATGCTGTTTGTAGTGGGCGCCGCACAGGCGCAGGCACAGACGGCGCATAATCATCCTGCGTCTGATGCACAGCTCCACTACGATTTCTACTCGAAGTGGAATAAGCCAAACAGTTACGAGTCTTGTTGCAACAAGAAGGACTGCTACCCAACGCAGGCATATTTTGATATTGCGGGCTGGGTGTGGATGGTGCGGATTAGGGAGACAGGCAACTACGAGCCTGTGCCGGTATATGCGTACGACCCAGACAATCCGCCGGCTACCATAACGCCCGATGGGCATGCCCATGTCTGTGCGGTGCCCGACACCACCGGACAGGGTTTGTCGGCAGCCATACACTGTTTTGTGCCACCGGATACCAAAAGTTAATACTCCCAAAAGGGAGTATTTTTTTATCTGCGCACAAAATCTTAATTATAACTTTTAACGTTATCCCCAGTTTTTCATACAAAGGACAGTCCTTCGACGAAGGACTGTCCTTTGTAAACAGGTTGAGAGGGGATTTGTAGCGTATACTGGTGGGTAATGGGGGAGAGTGCTTTTTTAGATCCGGGCAAAGTTATACGCGCAGCAAAATTGCACGAAGGTATGCGCGTCGCCGACTTGGGTGCGGGGTCGGGGTTTTTTACCCGCGCAGCGGCGCGCGAAGTGGCGCCCAAGGGCATGGTGTGGGCAGTCGACATCCAGCAAGATATTTTGTCGCGCATCAAAAACCTGGCAGTGCTAGAGGGTCTACATAACGTAGAGGTGGTGCACGGTGATATAGAAAAAGTGGGCGGTACTCATTTGCCCAAAGAGCAGTTTGATGTGTGCATTGTGGCAAACGTGCTCTTTGCGGTGGAAGATAAAGACGCACTGGTACAAGAAGTGTATCGTCTGCTGCGGCGCGGCGGGCGGGCGTTGGTGGTGGACTGGGCGGGCTCGTTTGGGGGTTTGGGGCCGCACGAAACCCACGTGTATACTGAGGGCACGGCGCATGACCTCTTTAATAAACATGGGTTTGCGTATGTAGAGCCTGCGCCCGCTGGCAGTTATCACTGGGGGTTTGTAGTGCGCAAAAAATCTTAGTATGAAAATGACCAACTTCCAACTTATCTTTACCGGCGCGTTTGTTCTTTTGACGCTTGTAGGTGTGGCAGTTTTTGCATTGTTTGGTGGTGTCGGAGGCAAGAGCGACATCGGCAAGGTAGTGATTTGGGGCGCGACAGAGCAGGCGTTGATGGACCGCACACTGCAAGAGTTGCGCGGGGATAATAAAATGCTTATCGATGTTGTGTATGTGCAAAAGGCGCCCAGTACGTACTTGACCGACTTGGTAAACGCCATGGCAAGCGGCACTGGCCCCGATCTGTTTTTGATAAATCAAGACGAGGTGTGGCCATTTGCAAATAAAATACAAATACTACCGTACAGTACGGTGTCGCAGTCGACGTTTGTAAACTCATACATCGACGAGGGGCAGCTTTTCTTGACGCCGCAAGGCGTGCTGGCTTTGCCTCTGTTTGTGGACCCGCTGGTTATGTACTGGAACCGCGACTTGTTGGCTAGTGCGGGCGTTGCGCAACCGCCTCGTTATTGGAGCGATTTGATTACTTTGGCGCCGCGGCTGACCGTGCTTGACCCATCGCTCAATATACAAAAAAGCGCAGCAGCGCTTGGCGAGTGGGGGAATATTACCCACGCAAAGGCGATACTCACTGCGCTCTTTTTGCAGGCGGGCGACCATATTGTGACGCGTGACGGCGATGGGCGACCAAACGTCGTATTTGGCCAAACACCACAAGGTGCCACGGCAAACCCGGCTATATCGGCATTGAAGTTTTATACTGAATTTGCGAACCCATCTAAAACTACCTACTCGTGGAACCGTTCTTTGCCGGAGGCGGGGCAGGCCTTTACGGCGGGGGATGTGGCGCTGTACTTTGGTATGGCAAGCGACTACAGGACACTCGCGACCCGCAACCCTAACCTGCGCTTTGGGGTGGCGCCGCTACCACAAATCCAGGGTAACAGCACGACGCTCACCTTCGGCCAACTAACGGGCATCGCTATCGCACGCACGGCACCAAACCCGGCGGGGGCAGCGTTGGCAGTGCAGGCACTCACGAGCCAGGCGGCTATTGCGGTAGCTGCACGGGAGTCTAAATTGCCTCCTGTGCGTCGCGACGTGGTTGTAGACACCTCTGCAGACGCGGCGCAGGCTGTGTTTGTGCAGTCGGCGTTGGTGGCACGTGCATGGCTTGATGTAGACAAAGCCAAAACAGACGACCTCTTTGCCGGCATGATAGAATCGGTGATAAGTGGCAAGTCCGAGCTAGGGAGTGCTGTGGCAGAAGTTGGATTGTCTCTTGGGGCACTGGTGCGTGGGCAGTAGTACTAATATATGCGTCACTACATAAAATATTACACAGCTACAGCGTTTGCTTTTTTGCTGTTGATTGTGGCGGCACCAGCGTTCGCCCAATTTGGAGGTGGAAGCGATCAGACATACACCGCCGGAGGCGGCACAAATACATTGGTAAATCCATTAAACGTCGGCAGTCTCTGTTCGCTGCTCAAAGAAATGCTGGATGTGCTGCTTATTTTTGGTGTACCTATTGCTGTACTATTTTTAACCTACTCTGGTTTTTTGTTTGTGAAGGCGCGTGGCAATCCAAAAGAATTATTGAGAGCTCGAAAAAACTTCACCTATGTGATTTTAGGCATCATGCTCTTTTTAGGGGCGTGGACATTGGGGCAGATAGTGGCCAGCACCATAAACACCCTTGGAGCAGGAAGTGGCTCGTCCGGAGCTGGGGTTTGCCGCTAATATATAACCTATGACTTTTGCAGGATTAGTAGGCGTACTTATAGAGTTTATTAACAGTTTGGTAGGCTTATTGGCGGGGGTTGCTATGGTCGTGTTTTTTATGGGGTTGGTACAATACGTATATAAATCCCCAAACGCTAAAGCCAAAACATATGGCAGAGATTTGATTGTGTGGGGGTTGGGCGCATTGTTTGTGTTGGTGTCTGTGTGGGGGATACTCAGTGTCCTAAGAAAATCGTTCTTTACAACCATATAGACTATCCACAGGCGCGGCTTGTGCTCGTGGTGCAGCTTGTTACTATAGAGATGTATTAATTTAAGATTTGATATGAGAAAAACTTTACTTCTTGCCCCTGCATTCTTGTTGCTTCCGGCGGTAGCTTTTGCAGCTCCCACACTTGACCCTGTATATGACTTTGTCGGTGCGGTTGATGGGATTGTGAGCATGTTGATACCGTTGCTTATTGCGGCAACTATGGTCGTCTTCTTTTATGGTTTGTTTAACTATGTGCGAGGCGGCAAAAAATTTGCTGCACAAGGCAAAAACACCATGATTGCTGGCATTGTTTCGTTGTTTGTGATGGTGTCTATTTGGGGGATAATTACTATGGCACAAGGTGCACTTGGTATATCGGGCGGCGCAGAACCTACCTTGCCTGCAGTCCCATCATCTGGATACTAGCTAAATGTCAGCAGAAGCAATAGTTAACTTGCTAGCTCGGGAGGTGCTTAACCCGATCATGGCGCTGCTATTTGCGGTTGGACTCTTGCTGTTTGTGTACGGATTGGTTGAATTTTTGTGGAGCTTGAGTAAAGGTTCGCACAAAGCAGCTAACGGCAAAAAGCACATGTTTTGGGGTTTGGCGGGAATGTTTATTATGTCGTCCGCGTTTGCTATTGTGCGACTTATCGCGTCTATAGTGGGTAAACAGCTTCCATACTAAAACTCACTTACTATATAGAAAAAAAGACGGCCATCCATAAAGGATGGCCGTTGGACGTTTTTATTCTCGATAGATGAAAGTCAGTGTCGAGAAATCGGGATCTTTGCGGATATGTCCAGGGAATTCTGCCCCAGCGCTCCGTACCGACCGAATTGAGTAGGTGATCCGACCCTTGAGACATTCTGTCCCGTCTTCACAATATGGGCCGTACTCCTTGCCGTTTGGGTCGCTGATGTAGACTTTGTTCTTGCCCGTCCAGAAGTATACAAAGCATTGGCTTTGGTTGACTATCTGGTAGCTTGGTGTGTAGGTGAAAGGTACTTTCTCGCCGGGGCAGGCTTGCTTGAGCTGTGCAAGTTTTGTCGCCTGACTTGGAGTGAGTCTTGGTGGCGACCCAGGCACGCTGCCCGGGAGGTTTGGCAGGACAAGAAAGAACGCTCCTGCTGTAACTGCGATGATGCCACCGATACGAGCTATGTCGGACTTGATGGTGGATGCCTTGAGTATCAAGAACACCACCATCAGCCCAAGAGGCAACAGCCACCACAGCTCCAGCATGCCAGGCGCTGTGTAAACTATGGCACCGGACAGGAAGAGCAGTATCAGCGCCCATATTCCGAACCCGTCACCAAGCACCTTTTGAGTTTTTGTGACTGCAGAGTTCCAGAAACCAGGCTTGGCCGCTGTTTGTTGTGGAGAGTTTGTGGGCGCACGAACTCTCACTTTCTCCTGTTCCTTTTTTCCTCCTGTGTAGATGAGAAAAACGATGATGCCTACGACTGCTCCCGCTATGAGTAGTGGTATGATATAGTCCTTCACGACGTACCCCTCTATTCTGTGGGTGATGTTGGATTTGAAGTTGGGCTGGCTGGGCCCTTTCGTTCGAAAAGGCTTGCCAACCAAGGTCCTAGTGGGTTGTTTGCCCAGACTATTGTATTGCCGGGGCCTTGTGATGAGTTTTCTACCGCATCGAGTTGTCTCATCACCAAACCTGCTTCGCCAAACTCTTGGACGGCTCCGTAGACGGTGGTGATGCGATTTTTCTCCGCCTCTGCTGCTATAAGGACAGCTTTGGCATTACCTTGTGCAGTTGCGACAGTCGCTTCTGCTTGTAGTTCGGCTACGCCCTTGGCGACTGTTGCTTTAGAAATTTCTCCAGCATCAACTCCGACCAGTGTCACTTCTTGCAGAGAAGCGGAACGTATAGAAACGCCCAGAGCTTCTGGAAGTCCAATAGACTTGGATTCCGTCTCTAATTCTGTCTCTATTTTTGTGTTGAGATTCAGAAGCATGAGAGCAAAACTTGTGCTAGTGGTGCTCTCTGTGCTTATGTCCGCTGTTGCCTCGTTGTAGTCGCGTTCGGCAACCCATTTTCTGCTCGCGCCATTGCACTCGGCAATGAGTCGCTTCATGAAGTCCGCAATGCGGTATCTGACGGTGAACAAGTTTGTCACCTCGATAACGACATTGTAGTCAAGAGTTGTTGGAAACCCTTGGCTGTTTTCGGCAGCAGGAAGTCGGAAGCGATAGGTGAAGGCGGCAACGTAGATTATCCCCGTATATTCATGTCGAATCCACGGCTCCACGTGTCCTGTCGTAGAGTTTTGTTTTTCCTCGACCCAGTCTTGCCACTGGTAATCTATTTTGAAGAACGGCCAGAAGCCGTAGTAATAGATGCCCAGCCGCTCTAGAATCCTCCATGGAGAGAGTGCTCGGTACGCGGAGGTTTTTTTATTCGTATTTTTCTCCGGATGTTGTAATACTTCCCATGCGGGTTTTTCGGTATCGAACTTGTGTCCGGTACGAGGATCGTTCAAGAGATGTCCACGATATGACAGGATGAAATGCGAATGGTCGCCTCCGCGCACTATAGATACCGCCCGACCTTCCTTGATTTGAGTGAAGAAGATTTGACGAAGCGATAGTGCATATGCGAAGAAGGGAAATGCGAAGATTAGGAATACAACGAGGAGTATGTACGGAGTGCTCATAGGACACAGTCCTTCCGATTGTTAAGGTTCATTGCGGTACCGTGCCGCATCTCCTTAATTATACCACCATATATGCCTAGTTGTCAAGCAATATAAGGGCCAGAAATAAGGATAAAAAACAGATTTGTGCCGGGGAGAGGACTTGAACCTCCATGAGTTACCTCGCTTGCTCCTAAGGCAAGTGCGTCTACCATTTCGCCACCCCGGCGATAAGACGATTCTACCTTGTTTTTGAGTATTTGAAAGTTTTAAAAAAAAGAAGCTCCCCCACAGCTCAAGTGGCTGTGGGGGAGTAAGGCTAGCGCCGTCCGCATATATTCAGCACCATGTCTGGTGGTGTTGTGTCGGGGAGTCGGCACTCAAAGGGTGCGTCGGGGTGCAGTGTCCGCGCCGACACAAACCGTGACTGCCGTTGCTGCCTGAGCTGCGGTGAGCGGGTGTTTTGCCCACAGAGCTCCTTCACAACAGATACGGGGCTCCATTGGGGTACTCGGCAACCATAGGGCGCGCTCGGCCATATATGCCGGGCAGGTACGGTGGACACCTCGTCTACCGTACATGTTCCGTCGGCTCGACGCCAACATGCGGCCTGTGCTGTATCGTGCAGACACAGCAAACCAAGTGTTGCGAGCAGAGTAGCTAGTAGTACCGTACGCATTGAAACCTCCAGTTACGAGAACATCTATGTTTATTTTCTCATACAATTGTTAGATTGTCAAGTTGTTTATGACTCAGACTCGGACTTCGTCATCACAAGTCGATTTTGCTCGTCAGCAAAATTGCTCGCGAACTTGCTATAGACTTTTGTCATCACAACTCTCGCCCTCGCCGACGCTCGGGTTCGGTCGCGACCCCGCCTCGCGGTCTCGTCTGCTGACTCGACATCGCTCCGGCTCGGACCAAAGCACAAAATCCCGCGCAGGCGGGATCTTTGTACCTTTGGTCCGCCCACCAGGGCTCGAACCTGGGACCATCTCCTTAAGAGGGAGTTGCTCTACCAACTGAGCTATGGGCGGATTGGTTGCTTCAGCAAACAGCGTAATTGTACACAAAAACACTAAACTTTCTAGTGACCAGCCTGAGTTTAAAACAACCTCCCGCGCACAAAACGCGTAAGCTCGGGAGGGTAGGCGACATAGTGCTTGCAAAAGTGTGATTTAAATTCCGAAAATCCTTGCCATTTTTTTGGTGCACCAGGGTACCAAAAATACATAAACACCAAAAAAGTAATGCCGCGTTTTTGTGATTCGGCAAACCAGTGGTCCATAAGGCCGGTCATCGCGTGCGTGCCGCGTGCCGTGGGTAGCATAAAGCGACTCTCGCACGTGGAGCCTTTGTGAGTTGGAGAATATATAACCGCAGTCCCTGCGATAATGGCCTGGCTGGCAATATCGCGTACGCCATAGAGTACTATGTGCGTGTTTGCTGCGGCGTGTTTGCGCTTGGTAAGCAACAGCAGCTCGGTGCCAAATTTTTTTGCAACGATGCTTTTTGTGTAGGCGTTGGAAAACTCGTCCATCGAAATTTCTTCGATGCAATATTTTTGCTGTGCAACCAAAGCTGCCCACTTGTGCTGGTGGCGGCGCTCGGTCTGTGACCAGTCTTTTGTGTAGTGTGGATTTTCCTGCAAGTTGTATACGCCGTCTATGCGCCACGGAGACTTACCAACGCACCACCCCTGGGGTACATCCTTGCGACCAACGCGCTTCCAGGTGACCAAGCGGTTGCGTGCAAGTTTACCCATGGCGGATGCGGCAAGGTCGGGCTCGATGTCGCTTACATATTCTTCGAACGTCAGTGGCCACAAGCTCCAACGCACACCCGAGGGGTTGCTACCTACGACTTCGCGGGCGCACAGCGGCGGTGGGTTTGCCTGTGCCATAAATTCTGGCCATTGCTCGGGTGCTACAAACCCTGGTGGGGCGTCTATGAGTTGTCCGTAGGGGAAGTCCATGTGATAGACATTATAGACGCTAAAAGAGTTTTCCTCCTGTGAGTCGCCAAAGCGGGGGTTGGTAGGCGATATGATGAGTTATAAACTTTGATTTAAAATCGGAAATAGTTTTTGCACGCCCTGTGCCTTGCCCTTTTGGTGCAAACAGCCCAAAGTGTAGTACTCGTATTTGTTTATGGATCGATACTTCAAACCAGTGGTCTATGAGTCCAACAACTAGGTTATCTCTATACACTTCTGGCAAATAAAAACTGCAGCCATACTGACTTGCTTTGTTGTGTGCCGAATCAAAGGCACTGAAGCCCGCGACTATTTTGTTGTCTGATATTCGACGCATGCCCCACATGGAGATGCTTTGTGGAAAGAGCTCCAGACGTTTTTGTAATTTGCGTATCTCAAGTGTCGGTATTTCGCGAGCAACCGTGCTATGAGCAAACGCTTCGGCAAAGATATTAAAATCTAAAGATTCTATACGGTACTCTTGGTCAAGGAGTCTTTTTTTAACTTGGCGACTATAGTACGCAGCGGTTTTTTTCCAGTTGTTTGTATATCCGGGACGGAGGTCATTATAAATCCCAATGTATAGCTCTGGTTGTGCATGCGGTAGCTGCCACCACCCCGGCGGCGTGTCTGTGCGGGTGAGACGATGCCACTGTGCCAGCTGCACAGGGCCTTTTTGTGGCGCGGGCTCGGTGTCGCTGCGGTACTCGTCTATGTATATAGGCCACACACCGATGCGGACACCAGGCGGGTTGGTGCCAATATTTTTTGCATGCACAAACGCAGGATATGCGAGAGAAAGATTGTACTCTGGCCATTCAAAAGGGGAGTAAGCGGTGGCGGGTATGTCTGGTAAAAAGAAGTCCATTGCTGTGCCGGGAGTGGGACTCGAACCCACACGACCGTAATTGGTCTGGGGATTTTAAGTCCCCTATGTCTACCATTTCATCATCCCGGCTTTGCCCCGCGGTGCGAGGCGGGGCAATCGTGAGGCCACGGCGGGAATCGAACCCGCGCATAAGAGTTTTGCAGACTCTTGTCTTACCACTTGACTACGTGGCCCTTTGAATGCGCTCAAGCTACACTTGAGGTACCTACACTGTAGCGTATTTTGGAGATTTTTACGAAAGCTCGTCTAGGCGTTGGCGATTTTTCTCGCCGCGGTCTATCACAAACTCCACATGGGGGAACTGTGCACCCCGGACACGTTTTTTAAAAAACAGCGCAAGGTCGGTGCGGCTACGGTTGGCAAAGCGCACTGCAGACTCCTCGGCGGTGTCGGGCAGCACGGTGATGTATATAACTCCGCGCCGCCCGTCGCTCGATATGTCGGCGCGCGTTACGGTGATAAGCGACTTGCGCCCCGCTTCGCGGGATAAAAACTCTGCGGCGGTTGCACGCACTGCTTCTTGTATTTTTTCGCTGCGGTTTTCCATAGTGGGTATAAAACTAACGCAGTCTGACTACGTTAGTTTTGTTGTTATTTAAAAACAATAGTGAACGACTCTAGGTGGTCGCCTGGGGCAGGCTCGACCTCTGTTTTGAGCATGGCGCCAAACTCATTCCCCGCGGCCACTTTTTTGGTTGCGGCTTTCTGCGCCTGTAGGCTCACTATTTCTCCGCGGCCAAGCTCCAAGTCTCGGCGCATAATCTTAACCTGCTCGCCGTCGGAGAGGGCGCCGTCTTCGACCTTGCCGCCTAATACTACTTTGCCACGGGTGTGGCTAAATACTTTCAAAATTTTTGCGGTACCAGTTTTTTCTTCTTGGTTTTCGCGTGGGCGGCGTTTGTCTATCTCTTCGCTCAACCATTCTGTCAGTTTGTAAATGATGTCGAACGTCGCCACCCCAACACCTTGACGCTCCGCAAGCTCGCTTGCTTCGCGCTCTACTTTGACATTAAACCCGACCACGAGTCCTGGGTTGCCGCTGCCTGCAAAGCGTATGTCGCCTTCGGAAATAGGGCCCACACCGCGGCTCACCACCTTGACCTCCATGCGTGCATCTTTAGGCAGCTTTTCTAGCTCGTGCAACACGGCGTCGCCGGTGCCGGCAAAGTCGGTTTTGATAACCAGCGGCAGCGTTGCGCGCGGCTCTTCCTCCCCGTCTTGTTTTTGTGCTGCTTTGGGTTGTGTGCGGTTTGCTTGTGCTGCGGCCTCTGCCTCTTTTTTAGATGCTACAGTGCTCCATTTTGCACCAATGGTGGGTAGGGTAGAGAACCCGACGATGCGTATAGGACTCCCTGGGAGCGCCTCGGTAATATGTTTACCCAAAAAGTTTTCCATGATGCGCACTGGTGCAAAACTACTGCCCGACACCACAAAGGTGCCGCTGTGCACGGTGCCATTTTGCACAATGAGTGTGGCGGTGTTGCCGCGCTTGTTGTCGACATGCGCCTCTATCACCAAGCCACTGCCAGGCAGCGAGTGGTCTGCGGCAAGCCCTTCCATCTCGGCGGCCAACAAAATCAAATCAAGCAGCTCGGGGATGCCTTCGCCAGTTTTGCTCGAGACCGCAACAAACGGCACTTCGCCGCCCAGGCCTTCTAGGTAGATGCCGTTTTCAAGCAGAGACATTTTTGCTTTTTCTACGTCGCTACCTGGCTTGTCTATTTTGGTTAGTGCAACAATGTAGGGGATTTTTGCTTCGGCGATAAGAGAAAGTGCTTCGAGGGTCTGTGGCTTGGCGCCATCTTCGGCAGATACGACCAATATCGCCACATCGGCGACCTCGAGTCCGCGCGAGCGCATAGCACGAAAAGCCTCGTGGCCTGGGGTGTCCAAAAAGGTGATGGTGCGCAGTACTGCCTTACCGTCTACGTGTGTGCTATGCTCGGCTTCGTATGCAGAGAGGTGTTGGGTGATGCCGCCTGCCTCGCCGGCGGTGGTGTTGCTTTTGCGGATGTAGTCCAACAGGGTCGACTTGCCGTGGTCGATGTGCCCCACAATAGCCACAATAGGTGGCCGTACTTGCGACTCTTTAGATAGGGCGGTAGCCCCTGGTTTGTTTTTTGTACTCATACATGAAATGGGTTAGGCCGCGCGCTTATGCTCGACGATAGCACTCTTTGCTTTTTCTATAGCTGCGCGTTCTTCGTCTGTCAGCTCAAAAGTTGAGATGCCGTTTTCTACGGGCTTTGCATACACGCCAACGCGGTCACGGGTGTAGAGTGTTGAGAATACCACGCCAGAGTGCCTTTCGTCAAGAAATGCCGCACAAAAACTTTGGTTACCACCTGCATCACTTGAAAACGGATTAAAGCGGATGATGCCCAAGCCTTGCAAACTGCCACGCATACGCAGCTCGGCCACTTTTAAATACTTCTCGAGCTCAACCCGAAAGGTCTGTAGCTCTTTGATGTCGCGTGTCAAAATAGAAACACTCTCTTCTATCGACCCGTTGCGCCCCAGAGCCAGCCGTTTAAAGCGTCGACGCAGCGACCACATCACCATGCACGCGGTCAAAGACAGCAACAACGCAAGCAGCGCGACCCATGGCGCCGCCAAGGTGAGATAGTGTGTGGCAGAGACCAAAAATGGTTGGGATGCAAACAGCATAGGCCCCAGTATATACTAAAGATGTGTTTCGTTGGAATAAACGTATCTACGCTGATGCTGCTGCAGCAACCCCCGTCTCTGCCCGTGCAGAGGCAGAATTGCTGCGCCTGTTGGGGCTCTATGGCAACCCGGGCGGCTTGCACAAGGAGGCTGTAGCTGCAAAGGGCGAGCTAGACCAGGCGCGTGCCAAAGCAGCAGCGGCCATTGGTGCGCATGCAGACGAGTTGGTGTTTGTAGCAAGTGGCACCGAGGCAAACAACCTAGCGCTTGTGGGCGCTTTGTGGCCACTGTTGCACGCAGGTGCATCAGCGCATGTGGTTACTTCTGCTATTGAACATCCGTCGGTGTTGGAGCCACTGCGGGCACTTCTGCCCCAAGGGCTCAAAGTAACAGAGCTTCCGGTAGACAGTGCGGGGTTAGTAGACACGGCAGCTGTTGCGGCGGCAATAACAGACGACACGGTGCTAGTGTCGTTGCAGTTGGTTAACAGCGAGGTAGGCACAGTGCAGCCTGTGCGCGAAGTAGTTAAAGAAATTCGCCACATCCGCAAAAGTCGCACAGGTGCGACGCCTCTGTATGTGCATGTGGATGCATCGCAAGCGCCGCTGTGGCTGCCTCTGATGGTAGAGCGCCTCGGTGTCGACCTGATGACACTCGATGGGCAAAAAATCCTCGGCCCCAAGGGTGTCGGTGTGTTGTATGCAAAACGTGGGGTGCGCATCTCGCCGCTTGTGCGGGGCGGCGGGCAAGAGCGGGGGCTGCGCAGCGGGACAGAAAACTTGCCGCTTGTGGGTGCGTTTGCGGCGGCGCTTGAGGATGCACAGCGGGGTGTCGAGCAACGCGCAGAGTCAGTGGCTGGGGTTCGGGATTTTTTGTGGCAAGAAATCCAGCGCGCGTTGCCCGAAGCGGTGCTGCTGGGGCCACCATTTACTGCACGAGTTGCAAACAATCTCTCTATTTCTATACCTGGACTCGATGGACAAATGGCAGTAGTAGCGCTGGACGCTATGGGTATCGCAGCATCAACCCGCTCGGCATGCAGCACAGGGGATGATGAACCGTCGCCAGTGTTGTTGGCGCTTGGGGTGTCTGTTGAGGTTGCAAAAACTGCGCTGCGTTTGACGCTCTTGCCCACTGCGACACAGACAGAGGCAAGGCGCATTGCGGGGGCATTGGCAAAAATTGCGCAGAGGTACCGAATTGTTGTATAATAGTAGTAATGGATCTTGAGCATCTCACTAAACACCAAATAGTCTTGCTTACCTTGTTGGTGAGCTTTGTAACGTCTATTGCGACGGGTATTGTAACCGTGTCTTTGATGAGCCAGGCGCCACTTTCTGTCACGCGCACCATAAACCAAATAGTAGAGCGCACGGTCGAAACCGTGGTGCCCCAGAGTCAGAATGCGGCAGTGGTACAAAAAACCCTTGTGGTCAAAGATGACGACTTGGCCGCACAGTCTATAGCTGCAGCACAAAAGAGTGTTATCCGCATCACCCTGCAAGGTAGCGACCAATTGCTTGCGCGCGGGGTAATTGTAGATTCCTCGGGCAAGGCGCTAACCGACAAGGCCGCACTTGCCGCAACCGGTGCAGAAAAATTTGACGTCATTTTGGCAGACGGTACGCGGGTCGCGGCGGTGTTGCAATCTACTGTTGCTACCTCAAGCATGGCGGTGGTTGCCGTGGCTGTGGGAACCTCGACCGCTTGGGCGCCCGCTGCGGTGGCCGACCCATCTACACTGCGTCTGGGCCAAAGTGTTATCCGCATCGGCGGCAAAGGAGTCGACGCCGTGGGTACAGGAGTCATTGCTATGTTGCCAAACGGGGGAGCAGAGGGTCGAGTAGAAGCAAGTGTGCAGTCATCCACCCCTGGGTCGCTTTTGCTTACGCTTTTTGGCGAGGTAATAGGTATCACCACTAGTACGTCTATACTTGAGAGTCCGGGCGCATACACCCTGGTTCGTACAAACTAGTAACTAACCGTGCACCCCTGCACTTGTAACTATATATGCCACCATTCAACCATTTCACCACAAAAGCAAAAGAAGCCGTACGCCGCGCACATGAGCTTGCGGTAGAGCGCGGTCAAAACCAAGTTAGCCCTATACACTTGCTTGGGGCTTTGCTCTTGCAAGAAGAGTCTTTGGTGACCAGCGTGCTAGACAAGCTCGAAATAGACTTGGTGCTGTTGACCGACACGGTGCTCGAGGCGCTGGAGGGGGGTGCAAGCGGCTCGGTGTTGTCGCCGTCGTATCAGCTGTACCTCACGCCAGAGTTGGTGCAGGCGCTGGAGCGTTCGGCCAAAGTAGCAACCGAGCTCCACGACGAGTTTGTGTCTACAGAGCATCTTTTTATATCCTTGCTTGATGTGCCGGGTGTGGCACGCGATACGCTGAACCGTTTTCGCATCACGCGCGAGTCGGTGTTGCGTGCGCTTAGCGAACTGCGCACCGCAAAGACTCCAGCCGGCGGCGAACAAAAGAAGTTTCGCGCATTGGCCAAGTACACGCGCTCGCTCACCAAGATGGCGCAAGAAAACAAGCTCGACCCGGTGATTGGTCGGGACGAAGAAATCCGCCGCGTTATACAAATTTTGTCGCGTCGCACTAAAAACAATCCTATTTTGATAGGTGAGCCAGGCGTGGGTAAAACCGCCATAGCAGAAGGCTTGGCTGCGCGCATTGCCAGCGGTGATGTGCCAGAGTCGCTGCGCGACAAAGAGTTGGTATCGCTCGACCTGGGGTCGCTTATTGCAGGCACCAAGTACCGCGGCGAGTTTGAAGAGCGGCTCAAAGCGATTATTAAAGAGATCGAGCGTTCCGAGGGCAAGATTTTGCTCTTTATCGACGAGATACACACCATGATAGGCGCGGGCGCTGCGGAAGGCGCTATGGATGCGTCAAACATGCTCAAGCCCGCCTTGGCGCGTGGTGATTTGCATGTGGTGGGTGCTACGACGCTACGCGAATATCAAAAACATATCGAACGTGACCCGGCCTTCCAGCGTCGCTTCCAGCCGGTGTATGCACTTGAGCCGTCGATAGACGACGCTATTGCCATTTTGCGTGGGCTTAAAGAAAAATACGAGCTCTTCCACGGCGTGCATATTACCGACGATGCCTTGGTGTCCGCGGTACAACTGTCGGCACGCTACATCCCGGACCGTTTTTTGCCCGACAAAGCAATCGACCTTATAGACGAGGCGTCGTCGTCGCTGCGCATCTCGCTCGAAAACAAGCCGCCGCTGCTTGAAGAAGCGCACCGCAAGATAATGCGCCTAGAGGTAGAAAAAGAGGCGCTCCGTAAAGAGGCCGCAGAGCCGCCCGAGGGCGGTGGCGAGCGTGCGGCAAAAACACGCACCAAAGTTATCGAGCGCGAAATAGCCGAGCTTAAAGAAAAGACCGGCGAGCTTGAGTTGCGTTGGAAAAACGAAAAGCAGGTGCTGTTGGATATTAAGAATATTAAAAAAGAGCTCGAGACCTTGCGCATGGAGGCCGACTCTGCAGAGAATGCGGTAGATCTTTCGCGTGCGGCAGAAATCCGCTACGGCGAGATACCGGCGTTGGAGCGCGAGTTGGAGCAAAAGACAAAACGACTCAAAAAACTACAAAGCACTCGTCGGATTTTGAAAGAAGAAATAACCGAGCCCGACATTGCGTCGGTGGTGTCTAAGTGGACCGGCATCCCCGTGTCGCGCATGCTCGAGGAAGAGGCAGAAAAGCTGTCGCGCATTGAACGCATGCTCGAGGGGCGTGTGGTGGGTCAAACCGAGGCCGTGCAAAAGGTGGCGGATGCGGTTAAGCGCTCGCGCGCGGGCATCGCCGACCCAAACCGGCCTATAGCATCCTTTATGTTTTTGGGGCCAACCGGCGTGGGTAAGACAGAACTCACCAAAGCGCTCGCGGAGTTTATGTTCGACGACGACAAGGCGCTCATCCGCGTGGACATGTCGGAGTATATGGAAAAACACTCGGTTTCGAAAATCATCGGCGCGCCGCCGGGCTATGTGGGTCACGAAGAGGGTGGTGCGTTGACCGAGCTGGTGCGCCATCGACCGTACTCGGTGCTGCTTTTTGACGAGATAGAAAAAGCGCATCCAGAGGTGTTTAACATCCTCCTGCAGGTGCTCGACAACGGCCACTTGACCGACGCAAAGGGTCGCAAGGTTAACTTCCGCAACACGATAATCATCATGACCTCGAACGTGGGCGCGCAGTACATCGACAAGATGGAACAGTTGGGCTTTGCTACCGGCGGCGCAAGCGACAACCGCAACTACCAAGTGGCCAAAGAGCGGGTGAATGCTTCGCTCAAAGACTACTTCCGTCCAGAATTCCTAAACCGCATCGACGAGATAATCATCTTTAACATCCTCTCGCCCGAAGCAATACAAGAAATTGTGGGGCTGCAGGTTAAGGAGGTGGTTGCACGATTGAAACAAAAAGATATTACACTCAGCATCACGCCTGCTGTGTATGAGTTTTTGGCGAAAGAGGGTTACAACCCGCACTATGGTGCGCGCCCACTGCGCCGGCTTATACAAGATAAAATCTTAACCAAAGTGGCGCACCTTATGGTGAGCCGTGGAGTGCTCTCGGGTGGGGCAGTAACGGTGGATATGAAGGGAAGTGAATTTACCTTTGAGGTGCGCAAAAGTGCCCGCAGCCGCGTCAAAGCTCCTGTGGCTAGTGACTACATTGCGCGGTAAGGCTTCAGGGGTGTAGTGGCTGAGTCGACAGAGCTCTAAAAAAAGTGTACCGTATGACTGTTCTCCATCTGCGTCGGTGGTAGAGTGGTCAATTACAACAGGCTGTAAACCTGTCGGCTTCGGCCTTCGTTGGTTCGAATCCAACCCGGCGCACAAATGTCAAAAAGTCCTAGCTGGAAGCTGTGACTTTTTGCTTACTTATATATGAAAAAATGGATGGTATGATAGGGGCACATACTATGTTGGCCCGTTTTACAGTTGGTGCATGGGTACTGGTTGCCCTCTTTTTCTTTTTTGTGCCAGCCGCTGTCGCCCAAACCTCCCCCCACACCCCCTCTGGCCTCGTACCGTGCGGTGGAGTCACTGCAGGCAACGCTTTGGGTGCCACAGAGTGCGGCCTATGCGATTTGGTAACCCTATCCCAAAATATCATCAACTTCCTACTCATGCTGACGGTACCATTGTCGGTAGGGCTCTTTGCCTGGGCCGGGGTGTTGTACTTTACCTCGGGTGGTAATCCTACAAACATCACCCGCGCACACGGCATATTCCGCTCCGTCATCATCGGCTTTGTCATTGCGCTCTCTGCGTGGCTGGTAGTGCAGACCATCCTCCACTCTTTGGTCAAGAAAAACTTCTTCCTTACCGGCACCTGGAACTCGCTCACCTGTGCACCCGACGGCGAAAGACCGCGCGAGTCCAGCATCACCGACATGTTTAGCTTTTTGCGCGGGGGAGTGAGTGGGGGAGCGGGTGGAATTGGTACGACCGAAACGCCCCGAGCCCAAACGGGCGATGTATATTCCGACCAAGCGGCGCGTGCTGCATTGGCGGGTGCCTGCAGCGGCACTACCTGCTTTACCTACACCTCGACCGGGGGCTGCAGTAACGCAAACCAAAGTTCGTGTACCTCTTTGGACGGTGTGCAAAAGACGACAGTGGACCGGCTGGTGGCGCTGCAACGCGAGTGTAACTGCACCATTAACATAAGTGGCGGCACCGAGACAGGGCACGGCACTTCGGGTGCAGGCAATGTGCACACCAACGGCAGTGCGTTTGATATAAGCAAAGGCGGCAGCTTAGACAGCGTTATTATGAAATACCCATCTGCAGGGACAGTGTCTATTGGTGGTGGGGCACGGGCACCGGCCCACAAGGCACCGGATGGTACACTGTTTATCAACGAAGGCAGCCATTGGCACCTGCAGCTGCCAGGGGCTTCAATATAAAACATGAAACTATTTTCTTTTATAGCAATTGTGGGCGTATCGCTGCTTCTCTCTGCGTCTGTAGCCTTCGCCCAAACCTCCCCCCACACCCCCTCTGGCCTCGTACCGTGCGGTGGAGTCACTGCAGGCAACGCTTTGGGTGCCACAGAGTGCGGCCTATGCGACTTGGTAACCCTGTCCCAAAACATCATCAACTTCCTACTCATGCTGACGGTACCATTGTCGGTAGGGCTCTTTGCCTGGGCTGGGGTGTTGTACTTTACCTCGGGTGGTAATCCTACAAACATCACCCGCGCACACGGCATATTCCGCTCCGTCATAATCGGCTTTGTTATTGCGCTCTCTGCGTGGCTAGTGGTACAGACCATCCTGCATTCTTTGGTCAAGAAAAACTTCTTCCTTACCGGCACCTGGAATTCTCTTACCTGTGCACCCGACGGCGAAAGACCGCGCGAGTCCAGCATCACCGATATGTTTAGCTTTTTGCGTGGGGGGATTAGTGGGGGGCCAGTAAATGTAGGCGGGCAGACGCCGCTGCCCACAAACGGAGCAGCGCTCGACGTCGAAGGGGTTACTCGTGTGTACGGTGCGCAAATTTCTAACGCATGCCAGAGTGTGTCTGTGCCAAACTGTACTGGCGCCGTTGCGGCACTCATTGCCGCAGAGTCCAGCGGTAATGCAGGTGCTGTTAGCGCTAAGGGGGCTTTGGGTTTGATGCAGCTTTTGCCCGCAAACGGGGGCAAGACATGCGGTAGCGGCGACACTGCGTGTGCTACCGACCAGATACAAAAAGGGGTGGCATATTTTGGGCAGGTGTATGCTGCAAATCAAAATAATCTAGCCCTGGCATATGCGGCATACAATGGCGGGCAATCTGCGGTACAGCAAAGCGCCTGCTGCCCGAGCGGGTATGCCTACCAGTGTGACTGGGACTGCGGCACACGTACGGCCCATGCGGTAGACTGCACCGCCTCGCCCCGGCCAGCCGTTTGTGTGTCCAATACGGGGTACCAAGAAACCCGCAATTACGTCAACAAGTTGTGTGCCAAGGTAGGCTGCTAGGCCTATTTTGGGCCATGGGTTGCACTTTTGGTGCTTGTCAGGTATAGTCTTTTTGTTATGTCACAAGACCGTCTTATAAAGCTGGCCTGCGGGAAATGCAAACGCATTAACTATTGGTCATCCAAAAACAAAAAGCTTGTTGAGCGCAAAATCGAGCTCAAGAAGTATTGTAAGTGGTGCCGGGTGCAGCAAACTCACAAAGAGGCGCGAAAGTAATCCTCGTGGTATATTTTGCCCACGGGCGATTGGTGAAATGGTATCACAACGGTCTCCAAAACCGTTAGCGAAGGTTCGATTCCTTCATCGCCCGCCAAACCAAAAAAGAGCAGCTTAGGCTGCTCTTTTTTGCATTTATTTCAAAAACTCTTTTGCCAGCCGCAGCGCTTCTGTTTTGCCTGCCCGACTTGTTGGCGGGCTGCCTACCCAGCGAATGTCTTTGTTTCGTTTAAGCCAGCGTATTTGACGCTTGGCGTAGTGCTGTATGGCACGCTCGAGTTCGACTACAAACTCTTCTTTTGATAGTTTGCCTTGGAGCAGTCGTGCAAGAAAGCGATACTCGAGTCCTAGCTCGTCCATGCGCTTGTAGGAAAGTCCGCTCGTGTGCAGCCGCTTTGCTTCGGCGACCATACCTTGCTGTATACGCTCTAGTAGGCGAGTGTGGATGTTTGTGTGCAATTTTTCTTGCGTGGGGGCTAGGCCCAGCCACAAGACGTCATACTTTTGCTCCGTGCTGGGGCCGCCCGCTGGGCTTGCGCCAATAGCTTTGGCTATTTCTATAGCGCGTATAAGTCTACGAGGATTTTCTTTTTCTATATTGGCGGCGCGGCGTGGGTCGAGTGTTTGTAGCTCTGTAAAAAGCTCTTGAGCAGTTTTCTTTTCTAGTTTGGCACGTAGCGCCGGGTTGGGTGGCACTTCTGCATAAGTCATGCGGCCCAAAAACGTATCAGCATACAACCCCGTGCCTCCAACTAGTATGGTGATTCTAGCTTTCTGCAGAATGCTAGAATGTGCGCGCGTTGCAAGACGCACAAAGTCGCTTACGGCAAATTGCTTTTTTGGAGACACGACGTCGAGCAGGTGGTGGGGTATACCTGCCATTTCTTTTTCTGTTGCCTTGCCTGTGCCCAGGTCGAGTCCGCTATAGACCTGGCGTGAGTCGGCGGATATAACCTCGCCCCCGAGCTTTTGGGCTAAGAAGATACCAAGCGACGTTTTGCCCGAGGCGGTGGGCCCCACCACGGCTATTATTTTTGGCTTTTGCACCCTACACTTGTACCTCGCTATATGAAAAAAAGAAAGCACCCTTTTGGGGTGCTAGGTGGTGGGCTAAACGGAATGTAGATCTTGACGTATTTGGTTCAAGACCCCCATCATGAGTCTCTCCTCGTTGTCGAGTACTGGTCTGCCAACAATGGCGCTATAGGCACCAAAGCGCGCAGCCTGGGCAGGTTCGATGGTGTGTTGGTGGTTGCCTGGCTCTGGGTACCATGCGGGCCGGATGCCAGGTACGTGAATTTTTATCGGCACATCCTTCAGACATGGAAGCATTGAACCGTCGCAGACAAAATGCGTAAATCCGCACTCTACTGCGCGAGCAATCTCCGAGAGGATAAATCCTTCTCTGGTGCCGAGTGTAACCAGGGGATGTTTTTGTGTCGCGGTGGTTAGCGACACGGCGACGGGTTGCACTTCTTGCTGGTTGCAAAGTGCCACCATTTTCTTTAGGTGCTCTGGTGAGTAGAGGGTTGTGCTTATGGTTACATATCCTCCTTTAAGGAGTGTTTTGATAACTCCCGCATTGGTGTCTGGCGTGTCAGCCAGTTTTAAGTCATAAAACAGAGGGATTTTTAGTTTGGGGCAGAGTGTCTCAGCAAACGTTGCGTAGGTGCGCACGCTATCATTTGGGCTACTCCTCATGCTCCATAGTCCGAGCTTGAGAATATCAACCCCTCCAGATTCCAGGAGTTGTCCAAGAACAAAGCCTGATACGGGCAAGTCCAGTGCCAAGGTCAAAAGTGGCGCAGGCATCGTAGCTACTCCATACAAGGTTCCAGAAAGATTGTACTACAAAAATTATTGTTGTATAGAGACTCGGCCAAGAACATTTTTAGTTGGTGCCGGAGGGGCTTATGCGTAGGGGAGACTCGGCCAAGAACACTTTTTGTCGTCGCTCCAAAAAGTTTCTCGGCCCTGCTCGCGCGACCCAGCGTGCTCGCTGGGTGCCCGCGCTCGCCTTCGAGTCTCCCCTCCGGCAAAAACAATAATCACCCAGAGGCATGCTCTGGGCTCAATTGTTTTGGTGCCGGAGGGGAGACTCGAACTCCCATCCCTTGCGAGACGCGATTTTGAGTCGCGCGCGTATACCATTCCGCCACTCCGGCATTATTTTGAACTAGCACGCCTCCTGTAACCACCACCCGACCTTACGTATGCTAGTATATCTCTATGTCAGAGTTTTACAATAACGCCATTTTTTGGGTCGAGGTAGACAAAATTAAACCAAACCCCTTCCAGCCGCGCAAAGAGTTTGACGAAGCAAAGCTCCAAGACCTGGCCAAATCCATCCGCCAATACGGAGTCATCCAACCGCTCACCGTTACGAGGCGCGAGTTCGAAAAGCCCGACGGCGGCATAGGCACCGACTACGAGCTTATTGCCGGCGAACGCCGTTTGCGTGCGTCCAAACTTGCAGGTGTGGCGCAAGTGCCGGTTATTATCCGCGCCGACTTTGATGACGACAAAACAAAACTCGAAGTTGCGATTATCGAAAACCTGCAGCGCGAAGACTTAAACCCCATAGACCGTGCAAAAGCTTTTGCACGGCTGGTGTCGGAGTTTGGGTTTAAGCATGTGCAGGTGGCCGAGAAGGTGGGCAAGAGTCGCGAGTATGTGTCCAACACTATCCGCCTTTTGATGCTACCAGACGACATCCAGCAAGCGCTCTCTGACGGCAAAATCGCCGAAGGGCATACTCGGCCACTACTTATGCTTATCGACCGACCAGAGGAGCAAAAGACGCTCTTTCGCGAGATTATACTCAAGCGCCTGACTGTGCGAGACTCCGAGTCTATTGCCCGCCGCATCGCGTTTGATAAAGTACGCAAAAAAGAATATCTCTACTCGCCCGAGATTTTAGAGATGGAGCGCGAGCTGACCGAGGCCCTTGGTACGCGTGTGGCTATAGAGCCAAAAGAAGTGGGGGGCAAATTGTCTATAGACTTCTTCTCCGAAGACGATCTGCAGACGCTCTTTGCAGCGCTTGCGTCGCGCATTGCACAAAAGAAAAATGAGGCGGTGGCTGACGCTGTGGGTGCAGCCACAGAGGCCGAACTTCCGGTAGAGCAGCTTGACGACAGGACAGAAGAAGAGAAGACGGTAGACGAAAATACGTTCGATCCGCGCAGTTTTTCTCTCTAGCTATTTTTTAGACGATCAATCGCGTTGCGGATGTGTCTGCGCGCAAGAGTGGTTTTTGCAAACCCAAGCCACTTTTGTGTTGGTGTTGCAGATTTTTTGGTCTGTATCTCCACAATGTCACCATTTTGGAGCGTGGTGTCGAGCGGCACCAACTTGCCATTTACCTTGGCGCCCGATATATGGTCGCCCACGTCGGAGTGTATGGCGTACGCAAAGTCTATAGGGCTAGAGTTTATAGGCAGGTCCACTGCATCACCACGTGGGGTAAAGACAAAGACCCGGTGGGTAAAAATGTCGGTCTTAAGCGTCATCTCAAAGTCTGGGTCGGTGCTTTTTTCTTCCAGCTCGGCGAGCCACTCGGGCATCTCGGGTGCGCCATAGCGCACTCGTTTGCGCTCTGGTGTGGGCGCTGTAGTATCCTTGGTGTTGCGCCTAAAGTTGGGTATCAAACTGCGTATCCAGTCGAAGCTCGATCCATCTCGCCAGGTGCGCTGTGGCTGACTCCCGCTAGTGGGCGCGTCTTTATAGAGTACGTGTGCAGCGATGCCGTACTGCGCCTCTTGGTGCATCGCTTTGGTGCGGATCTGTACTTCCACAATGCCCGCCTGCGTGGGTAGCCCGCCGTCGCCAGAAAAAACGGTGGTGTGCAGCCCTTGGTAGCCGTTTGGCTTGGGGAAGGCGATGTAGTCTTTGATTTTGTTGGGGAGCGGCTGCCAGAGTTTGTGTACCAAACCAAGCACGCGGTAACAGTCGGCCACTGTGGGTACGATAATACGCACCGCGGCTATGTCGTATACGCTGTTTATATCGCCGCCCTTGCGTTGCAGTTTTTGCCACAGACTCCACAAACCTTTAACACGATAGTCGGTTTGGAAATCGGTAATGCCGCTTTCGGCGAGCTCTTTTTTGAGTGTGCGGAGCATTTTTTCCAAGCGCTCCTCCGTGTCGTTAGCGGCTTCGCTCAAGAGGCGAGTTGCCTCGGCAAATTCCTGTGGGTAGGCATATTCAAACGCCTTGTCCTCGAGCTCGCGACGCACCAACCCCATACCTAGTCGATGGGCAATGGCCGCATATATCTCGAGTGTCTCTAGTGCGATGCGGGTGCGCTTTTCGGGCGGGACGTGCTCGAGCGTGCGGATGTTGTGCAAGCGGTCCATCAGTTTGATGATGAGCACCCGCGCATCTTTGCCTGTGGCGACCAGCAGTTTGCGCAAACTTTCTCGATGCCGCTCGGCACCACGGTATTTAAAGTGCCCGAGCTTGGTAACCCCTTCGACCAAAAAGCGTACCTCTTTGCCGAACTCTTGTTCAATTGTTTCGGGCTTTACGCCCACGTCTTCGACCGAGTCGTGCAAAAGTCCGGCGGCTATTGTTTTGGCGCTCATGCCAAGCTCAGCCAAGCCTTTGGCGGTCTCTACAAGATGGTTTAAATACGGCTCGCCCGAAAAGCGCTTGTGGTCTTTGTGTGCCTCTGCGGCAAACGCGTATGCTTTTTCTACAAAAGCCGCGTCCTCCTTCGACGGTCCGTTCATGAGGCTTAAAATATCCTGTACGGTCGACATGGTCTTAGTATACTAAACACTTACACAAAAAGATGCATATAAAAAAACCGCCCCCTGTGTGGGAGCGGTCGAAGGCGCGTCAGAATTTGATGGTGACTTCCTTGCCACCGATGAGGTTTGCGAGAGCTTGACTGACGGCAGGGCCAAATATCGTCTGGTATTCCACCAACGTCAGTTTGGCCTTTTGGGCCAGCATCAGCGCAACCAGTACGCCAGGCTCGTCACTTGACATTGGACTTGCGTCAAAAGACATCAGGCGAGACATTCCACCCGGGCTCGTACAGCCCACGAGAGTGTTTGCAACAGCGGCGAGGATCTCCCGAAGGCGCGCTTCGGAAATAGCAACACCTTCATCTGCGGTTGTCTCCGGCGGAGACGCTTCGAGCGCCTCGATCTCTTCCGCGGTCATTCCAAGGCGTAGTCGAGGCTCTTGGGCATAGAGCAGTTCAATGACTGCGACCAAGCTGACTCGCCCGAAGGATGGTACCCGAAGAAGGCCTTGTTCTGAATGTTCCACCAGATCTCTCAGTGTGACAATGCCGTCATTCCTGAGGGCATTGTAGCCCACTCTGGGAAGACTCCCACGGTAGTCTTCTATCCGTTTGTCTAACAATGACACTACGTGCCTCCTGTTTCTACCAAAACATAGACTAACAGGAATAGAATGATATGTCAATACCTACGCTACTTTCTTTTTGGCAAAGCCACGGCGCTTTTTTTCTTCTTTCAAAATCTCTAGCGCGCGGGGGAGGTCGATTTTGTATACGTCGTCAGTTTTGAGCGAACGGAAGTCGGGTTTGGGTTTGATGTTGTGGGCGATGTAGGGGCCAAAGCGCCCGACGTTTGCAGTAATCTCGGCACCAGTTTCGGGGTGTGTGCCCAAGGTGCGTGGGAGCGAAAGGTAGTGTACAGCATCGGCGAGAGTAACTGTGAGCGGGTCTTTTTCTTTCGGAACAGAAGAGCGTTTTGGTTTGGGCTTTTTTGTTTTGCCCTTACCCTCGGGCATCTCGCCCAGCTGCACGTACGGGCCAAAGCGCCCGTCGAGTACGTAAATATTTTCGCCAGTGTCGGGGTGGGTACCAATTGGTTTTGCTGGGTCGTTGGAGATAACTTCACCCGCTTCGGTACGTGCGCCCATGCAGTCGGGGAAGCGCGAGCAGCTCATAAACTTGCCCTGGCGCGAGAGTTTAAAGACCATCGCACTGTCACAGAGGGGACAAGGGAATTCTTTGGGTGCGGGCCCCAAATCTGTAATTTTGCCTGCCTCTTTGTCTTTTATTTTTACCTCCTTCAAAAACGGTGTATAAAAATCTTTGAGTGTTTTGACGTACTCGCGCGTGCCGTTTGCAATTTCATCCAGTTCGTCCTCCATCTCGGCGGTAAACGTGTCACTGATATAGGTAGGGAAGTTCTCTTCCAAAAAGCTCGACACCACGTCGCCGGTGTCGGTGGGTTTAAGAGAGCGACCTTCTTTGGCCACATAGCCGCGGTCGTCGAGCGTGCGCATGATAGATGCGTAGGTAGATGGTCGGCCGATGCCGCGCTTCTCGAGCTCTTTAATCAAACCAGCTTCGGTGTAGCGGGGTGGTGGGGTTGTCTGCTTTTCTTCTGCGGAGATATCTTCAACTTTCAAATCTTCGCCTGGGGTTACTTTTGGCAACTCGACATCCTCGCCGCGCGCTGCTGGGTCGGCCTTGAGCCATCCGTCAAACACCACACGCGAGCCGTTGGCGGTAAATGCTGGTACATCTTTGTCTTTGGTATTGGCAATTATTTTTGTCTTGAGTAGTTTGGCATCGGTCATTTGTGATGCGACGGTACGGCGCCAAATAAGCTCGTAGAGTTTCTTTTGTTCGGGTGTGCTGCCCAAAGACTCTTTTTCGGGGTGGGTAGGGCGCACCGCTTCATGGGCTTCTTGAGCGTTTTTAGATTTGGTTGTAAAGGTATGTGGCTCTACATAGTCTTTGCCAAACTTTTTCTCGGCATAGGCCAAAATTGCTGCTTGCGCGGGTTTACCCAAATTGGTCGAGTCAGTACGCATATACGTGATATGCCCCGCCTCGTACAATTTTTGTGCGATGCGCATGGTGTTTGCAGGAGAGAAGCCAAGCCGCGAGCTTGCAGTCTGCTGCAAGGTCGAGGTGGTAAAGGGTGCGCGGGTGGTGCGCTTCATCTCACTTTCGGTGACGTCGGTGACACTAAGGCCGTCTTTGGTAATTGCGGCGATTATTTCGTCGGCAGTTTTTTTGCCATCCTTTTTGCCTGGCGCATCTTTTGGCTCATCAACGCAGGTAAGGGTCAGTGCCTCCTTTTTGGGAGTCTTGGTTTGTGCAGTAATGACGTAGTACGTCTCGGGCACAAATGCGCGTATCTCGCGCTCGCGCTCCATAATGATACGCAGCGCGGGAGACTGCACGCGGCCGGCAGAGAGTCCATAGCGCACCTTCTTCCAGATAAGTCCCGACAAATCGTAGCCTACCAGGCGGTCCAAGACGCGGCGCGCCTCTTGCGCCAAGCGCAAATGGTCGTCGATTTGGCGCGGATGTTCGAGCGCCTCGGCTATAGCCTCTTTGGTGATTTCGTGGAAGGCGATGCGGTTTGGTTTTTTGAGCTTCAACTCCTCTTTTATGTGCCACGCAATAGCCTCGCCCTCGCGGTCGGGGTCGGTGGCGAGTATCACCTGGTCTGCTTTTTTGGCCAGCGCCTGAAGGTCGGCTATGACCTGCATTTTGCCAGGCACGACTTCGTAGTGGGGTACAAAACCCGCCTCTATATCGATAGCTTTTTTATTGCTCTTGGGTAGGTCGCGCACGTGGCCTACAGAGGCACGCACCACAAAATCACCATCTCCCATGCTGGACATGTACTTTTCTATAGTCTTGGCCTTTGCGGGCGACTCGACGATGACGAGCTTCATTGGTACATACAGTAATACAACGGATATTAAATTTGCACAAGAGAATTAATGTGCGTATGCTTGCCCATAGACGCAAACTCAAACGGGAGGAGTGTGTTTTGGTACAAAAACTTTCTGTGCAACTGGCACGCGTCATCCTTGCTCGTTTGCGGGGGACTGCGCACCAGTTTGTAGTGCACGACAAATGGGTTACCGTGCCAAACGGCATCACGGTACTTGGTTTGTTGGGCGTTGCTCTCTACTGTTGGCTCTTTGTCTCTAAGACATTTCTGTGGCTTATCCCCTTGGTGAATATTGGTATCATACTGTCCGATGTCTTGGATGGTATTGCTGCCGACGTGCTCGACCAACATAGCTTCCTGGGTAAGGTGCTCGACCCTGTACGTGACCGTGTGCACGCCGTGGCGATGTTTGCCAACATATTTTTGTATAGCGCGACACCCGAAGTATGGGCGGGTATAGCGGCGGTATGTGTGGCTGAATGTTTTGTCGCTGGCATAGCTTGCGTGCGCTGGCGGCGAGGACAACCGCTCGAGGTGCACGGTGTCGGCAAAGGGCGTGCAACACTGCACTGGCTGTGCATCCTCGTGATGCAGTGCCAACTATACTGGCTTGGTTACCCACTAGTGTCGCCGCTTATACTGCTTGGGCTGATGTTTGCGGCAAGTGTGCTTGCTGGATTGTTTTACTTGCGGGAAGCAGCACACCCTGTGCGATATGCGGGGTAGATATCGTGAGACAACACACCTCGGCTGCGTCCGAGGTGTTTCTTTTTATAGTGTATTGTTATCCACACGAACACTTATGCAACTAAAAGTTAACCTGCACATGCACACCAGCGACGACCCGCGCGACGTGGTGGGGTACTCTTTGTTTGATGCGGTAGACCATGCGGCCCGGCATGGGTTCGAGGTGTTGGCGCTGACTTGTCACGAAGTGTGCGCATGGACCGAAGAATATGCAACGTATGCAGCCACAAAAGGTGTGTTGCTTATACCAGGTGTTGAGCTAGATGTGGCAGAGCGTGCGGGCGAGCGAGGGCGTCATGTGCTGTTGCTTGGCGCCGACAAAGATGCAGAGCGTATACGTACGTTTGCCGACTTAGCCGCATATCGTGCTACGCACAAAGGAGTGCTGGTGATAGCGCCGCACCCCTATTTTTATGGAAACTTTAGTTTGCATGCGTATCTTGAAAAATATATAGACTTGTTTGATGCGATAGAGCATTCTTGGTTCTACTCGACAAAGATAAATAGGAACACGCGCGCCGCCCAAGTGGCGGCGCATCACCGCAAACCCTTTATTGCGACCTCAGACACACACTTTTTTGATTACATGCACGAAAACTACGCACTGCTTGAGGTGCAAGAAAAAACACAGGCTGGCGTATTTGCTGCGATAACAAACCATGCATTCGTGAACTACACTCGGCCGAGACGCTTGGTGCGGGAAATGTTGGTGCGCCAGAGTCTCTTTTCTTTTACAACACTTCTTGCTCGCGTGGGTTTGTTGCCTACACGCAAACGAAAGTGGCATTAAGCGCGCTCTATCTTGCCCAGCCGCTCCACAATAAGTCCGCGGATAAGGAGTGATGAGAGGGCAATATTTGCCTCTTGGGCAGAGAGATCGGTTTGTTCGATAAGTTCATCGCGCACCATGGGCTGTGTTAAAGCAGTGAGTATTTTTACTTCGGCAGGAGTTAAATCAGTGGGGAATGTGGCTTGTGTTGGATTTTCAATTGGCCGCAACCCCAAAGCTTCCAAAATGTCGCCGCTGCTCCGCACCAATGTCGCCCCTTCGCGGATAAGTGCATTGACGCCTGCACCGCTCTCGCGGCCAAGCTCGTGGGGTATCGCCAGAACCTCGCGGTTGTACTCCATTGCAAGACGTGCCGTGATGAGCGTACCCGATTTTTCACTCGCTTCAATAATGAGTGCTGCCTTGGAGATTCCTGCTTCTATGCGGTTGCGCTCTGGGAACGAGTGGAGCATTGCCACAAAATTGTGCTCATTTTCGGAAAGTAAGGCGCCTCCTTGTTTGAGTATGCGCTGCGCAAGCGGCTGATTCATCCGTGGATATATAATTTTGTCGTCAAGCCCCGATGGCAGCACCGCAACCGTGGGGAGCCCCACATCAAGCGCGGCTTTGTGCGCCTCGGCATCTATCCCCAGCGCCATGCCCGACACAATGCCCACAGGGTACTTTGCCAGCCCTGCAATAAGAGTCTGTGTCATGCGGCGGCCATAGGGGGTGCATGCCCGTGAGCCCACAACGCAAAGTAATTTGTACTCAGGCGGTGGCATGGTGCCCCGCAGGTAGAGGCGCGTGGGGCAGTCGGGTATCTCCCGCAGCAGTGGGGGGAAGTCCTTGCGAGCCAATTGTCGCATAGGGAAAGGCATTGTAGTATATATTGTACAATCAAAATATATGCTTGATATCACTTTTATCCGAGAAAACCCGGACATTGTGCGCGCAGCACTTAAAAACAAAAACCGCGAAGGTGTAGACCTTGACCGTGTGTTGGTACTTGCCGACGAGCGCAAAAAACTTGCAGGCGAGGTGAGCGAGATAAACCGCAAACGAGGCGTGGCACAAGAGGCGCGCGATGCAGAGGCAGGGAAGCAGTTAAAAGAAGACTTGCGCATTGCAGAAGAGAAATATCAAACGCTTGAAAAAGAGCTCGTGTCACTGTTGGTGAAAATCCCAAACATCCCTTCAGCCGACACGCCTATTGGGCCAGATGAAAGCGCTAACCAAGTGGTGCGTCAGTGGGGAGAAAAGCCGCAATTTACCTTTACCCCCAAAGCGCACTGGGATATTGGTAAAGATTTAGGGGTGTTGTATAGCGAGACGGGAGCAAAAGTCTCGGGAGCACGTTTTACCTATCTTGCGGGCGATTTAGCTCTTCTGCAATTTGCACTACTCAACTTCACTATAAAAACGCTTACATCGCGAGATGTGTTGCGCGCGATTATACAAACCGCAAATATTTCAGTGAGCGACAATCCCTTTACCTTGATTGTTCCTCCGGTGATGATGCGCTCTCAAGTAATGAACCGTATGGCACGTCTGGATCCGATAGAGGATAGATTTTATTTTGAAAAAGATGACTTGGTGCTTGTTGGGTCTGCTGAACATACACTCGGCCCCATATATATGGACGAAACTCTTACGGAAGAAGTTCTCCCTATTCGTTATTTTGCGTATACTCCAGCGTTTCGTCGTGAGGCAGGTGCAGCAGGCAAAGATACTCGTGGTATCTTGCGCCAACATCAGTTTGATAAAATTGAGATGGAAGTTTTTTCTAAACCGGAAGATGGATTTGCAGAGCAGGATTTCTTGGTCGCGATACAGGAATACTTAATGCAGCAGCTGAAACTTCCGCATCAAGTGGTGTCGGTGTGTACGGGAGACATGGGCTTCCCAGACCAGCGACAAATCGACATTGAAACTTGGATGCCTGGCCAAGATACCTATCGCGAAACCCACAGCGCTGATTATGTTGGTGGCTTCCAAGCGCGCCGTTTAAACACTAAAGTAAAGCGCAGTGATGGCACGAGCGAACCTGTGCATATGAACGACGCTACGGCTTTTGCTGTAGGACGCACGCTCATTGCCATACTCGAGAACTACCAAAACGAAGACGGCACTGTAACTATTCCTGAAGTATTGCGCCCATACATGGGCGGCAAAGAGAAAATAGAGAAAAACAGCTAGCTTCAAAGGATGGCGTTGCGTAAACAGATAGATGGTACAATAGAGTTATGACGACTGCCGAAAGGAAAATACTTTCTATAGTTGTTGAGAAACCCTATTTTTTGAAGGATGATTTTGTTTTGTACCATGGCGATGCGTTAAAAATCCTATCTCAACTTCCTGAGAATTCGGTTGATATGATTTTTGCTGATCCGCCGTACAATCTCTCAAACGGTGGTTTCACTGTACATGCTGGTCGTATGGTGAGCGTGAACAAAGGACTTTGGGATGTGAGTAAAGGTTTCCAAGATGATTATGAGTTTCATTATCGCTGGATGGAAGCTTGTCGCAGGGTGCTCAAACCTAGCGGTACGCTATGGGTAAGTGGAACCTACCATTCTATTTATCAGTGCGGCCATGCGCTACAATCATTGAATTACCATATTCTTAATGATATCTCTTGGTTTAAACCGAACGCCTCTCCGAACTTAAGTTGTCGGTTTTTTACGGCAAGCCACGAGACGCTCATTTGGGCTCGAAAAGAAAAGAAAGCAAAACATGTTTTCAATTACAGTCTAATGAAGGACGGCGAGTGGTCAGAGGATAAACTGAAAAAACCTGGGCTTCAAATGCGCTCAGTTTGGTCTTTGGGAACACCAAAACCAGAAGAAAAAAAATACGGAAAACACCCAACACAAAAACCACTTGATTTGCTAAAGCGTATAGTGCTCGCGTCTACTAATAAAGGCGACATTGTTCTCGACCCATTCACAGGTAGTTCTACAACAGGTATAGTAAGTGCTGCAAACGGTAGGAAGTTTATAGGCATCGACTTAGAGAAAGATTATTTAGAGCTTTCAAAAAAGCGTTTTTTTGATTTAAAGAAATAAAATGATACAAGGTGGAAAAGGAGGTGGAAATACGCTCACTGGTCTAAATTTTGAAAAAGAAAGAGATATTCTTGAGCTTTTACGTAAAACAAAAGGGTATAAAGTAAATGGAACAGTAATTCTATATCAAGACAAAGAGGTTGCTAGAAGTTTTAAAAAAAATGGTCTATATAAATTTCTTGAGTCTCAAAAGATAGATTATAAAAAAATTCTTTCTAAAAAGCTTCTTCCTGATGAGGCTTTATACGTAATCACAAACAACACATTATTTATTATTGAACTAAAATTTCAAAGAGTTGCTGGTTCTGTTGATGAAAAATTACAGACTTGTGATTTTAAGCGTAAACAATACGCAAAACTGATGGCCCCACTCAATATTGAAGTGGAATACATCTATATTTTGAGTGATTGGTTTAATAAGAATGAGTACAAAGATGTGCGGGATTACATCATTTCTGTTGGTTGTCAGTATTATTTTAAATACTTGCCTCTGCAAAAATTAGGTTTGCCAGTACCTAAATAATTTCTCTATATATGGCTCGGGTACATTTGGGAGAATCAAGACTCAAAGCTCGACGCTCGAGGCGGCGGCTATTGTTTGTGGGCGTGTGTGCTTTGGCGACGCTGTTGTTGCTTGGCGCCCTTGTGGCGATTTCATGGGCACCGTTTATGCGGGTGGGGCAGGTGTCTGTGCTTGGGGTGCGTGCGCTCGATGCAAAAGAGCTCGAGGGGGTGGTGCGGCAAGAGCTTGCAGGTGGTTGGGGCTACCTCTTTGCTCGGTCGAATATTTTTCTCTATCCACAAAAGGAGATTACGCGCGAGCTGACACGCCGCTTCCCAACTATTAAAACGATTACCGTGCAGGCAGAAGATTTTAAAAGCGTGGCGGTTACTATTGCCGAGCGCCAGCCTGCGGCGCTTTGGTGCGGCGAGTCCCAAGCCTCGTCTACGGCGTGTCACTTTTTAGACGAAGACGGTTTGGTGTACGCGCCTGCCGCGATGTATTCGGGTGGTGTGTATCAAACATACTATGGGCCGTTGCAAAATTCGGAAGCAGGGCAAGGGCAATTTTTAACTGCGGCGCAATTTCACGCGCTGCCGCCTTTGCTTGAGTCGTTGCAAAAAAGTGCCGACACCGGCGCCTTGCAGTCTGTGACGGTGAACCACGAAGGAGACGTGCGCGCCGTGTTTGCAGGCGGCTTTGCGGTGCTCTTTGGAGTAGCAGACTCGGGCAGTGCTGTGCTGGAGCGTTTTTTGCTGGCGCTTGCTTCCGTCCCATTTGCAGACCGTGCATTGTCTGATTTTGAGTACCTCGATGTGCGCTTTGGAGACAAGGTTTACTACAAGCTCAAAGGACAGTAAGGTTGCAGTATGCAGACATTTTGGGACACGCTTCCTAAGCCATTTTTTGTATTAGCCCCGCTTGCCAACGTCACCGACGCGGCATTTCGGCACATGATAGCCAAGTACAGCAAACCGGGCGGGCCCGACGTGATGTGGACCGAGTTTGTCTCGGCCGACGGCCTGTGTTTTGCAGACGAAGCGGGGAAGCAAAAGTTATTGCTCGACTTGTTGTACAGCGAGGCAGAGCGGCCTATTGTGGCGCAGTTTTTTACGAGCAATCCCGAGACGATGGAGAAGGCGGCTGCCCTGGCAGAGGAGTTGGGTTTTGACGGCATAGACATCAACATGGGCTGCCCCGACAAGAGCATAGAAAAGCAGGGTGCAGGGGCAAAGATGATTACACATCCAGACGTGGCACGCGAGGTTATCCGCGCAGCCAAGCGGGGCGCGCCAAACTTGCCCGTGTCGGTTAAAACACGGCTTGGCTACAACAAAGACACGCTCGATACTTGGTTGCCCGTTATTTTGGCCGAGGAACCTGCGGCCGTCACCATACATGCACGTACCCGAAAAGAGATGTCAAAAGTACCTGCGCGGTGGGAGCGCGTTGCTCGCGCGGTCGAAATTAGAAACGAGATGCAAAGCAAAACACTAATCATTGGCAACGGCGACTGCGCTGACATGGCAGATGCCCGTGAGCGCGTTGCCATGAGTGGCGCCGACGGGGCTATGCTTGGGCGCGCTATTTTTGGTAGACCGTGGTTGTTTGGAACTTCGGAAAACTCTCATTCGGTAGAGACTCGTCTACGTATCGCCGTCGAACATGCAAAACTTTTTGAAGAACTGCTGGGCGGTACGAAAAACTTTGCGATAATGAAAAAGCATTTTAAAGCGTATTGCGAAGGATTTCCCGGCGCCAAAGAGCTACGTATGCGTCTGATGGAGACGCAAAACAGCAAAGAAATAGAGGAGCATGTGGAAGCGTTTTTACAAACCACCCAGCACTAGTGGTTGCGCGCTAGCTTGGTAAGTCGTACACTCTTTTCCAGACTAGAAACGAGGAGGATTCAATGCACATTGTACAGACTGCTCCTGAACTTCGCCGCCCGCCTGGGCTTGGGGTGCGCTTGGTCGAAGAGGGGATGATCGGCTTTCCGGCCGTGCCAGTGCGCTTTAAGAGTGGCATACTGTCGCCTATGTATGTCGACCTGCGTCGGCTTTTGGGACAGGTGGCGTTTCGTAATACGCTGCTGGTGTTTTTGCAAAATGCGTCCCCTGGATTTATTAATGCCATCTGCGGAACAGCCTCCTTGCGAGGCGTGGTGTTTGCTGGGGTGGCTATGGGGGCTACTGCGATACCGGCGATGCTTGCCGACCGTCTTGGTGTGCCGTTTTGCTATGTCCGCAAGGATGAAAAAGAGCATGGGCTCCCGGTGCAGGTGGTGGGCGCCAACGTCGCCGACAGGCAAGTGATTTTGTTTGAAGATGTGGTGACCATGGCTACATCTTCGGCACCTGCGGTCGCGGCACTAAAAGCCGTGGGTGGGCAAGTCAAAGCGTGCATTTCGTTCTTTGACTACCAATTTCCCAAGGCGACGGAGGCGTTCGACATTTTAGGTGTGCCGCATGCGACACTGAGCTGCTTCACGGATGTGAAGCGTTGTCTCGAGCAGCACAGACCCAGGTTCGCCGACACTCTTGCAGAGTGGCACGCCAATCCGTGGGACTGGACCGAGGAAATGGAGCGCAATTATCCTGAACTTGCATACCGCTAACGGTCGCGCTTCCTAGTTAAACCCTGCCGGACATCCGGCGGGGTTATTTTTTTAATGTTGTATACTGCGTGTATATGAGTGACATATTGCAGGCAAATATTTTCTTTTTTATTACAGCCATAGCGGTGTTGGTACTGAGCGGTTTTGTGGGTGTGTTATTATATTATTGCATCGCCATCGCAAAGGATGTGCGTGCAGTAATGGCCAAGGTACGCAAAGCGAGCGACGACCTGGAGCAAGACTTCGAGACCCTGCGTGCGCAAGTTAAAACAGAAGGGGTAAAGTTGCGCGGCATTGTCGACTTGCTTATGGGGTTCGTTACCTACCGGTTTGGCACTCGAAGCAGAAAGAAAAAAGCAGCAGATAAGGTGGCAGAAACAGAATAATCATTACCACGTAATTAAAATATTATGGCAAAAAAAAGTAACAACAGTAGTGTGGGTGCGGTAAGTGTGGGTGTGGCAGCAGCGGCTGCAACTGCAGCAGCAGCGTACTGGCTCTATGGTGCAAAAAATGCAGCAAAACATCGCAAGCTTGCACGTAGTTGGATGTTTAAAGCGCGCGCAGAAGTTTTGGAGGCGGTCGAAAAATTGGGCGACATAGACAAACAAACCTACCTCGACATAGTCGACAAGGTGGTCAAGCGCTACTCAAGCGTGAGCGGTGCAACCTCGGCAGAGCTTATGCAGATGGCAAAAGACTTGAAGGCCGCGTGGCAGCACATGCAGTCTTCCAAGACCGCAAAGAAGGTAAAAAAGACTGTTAAAAAGGCAGTTAAAAAAGTCTCTTAAACATACATAGGGTTGCCCTATGTATACTGCTCTATAAGCGGGTATACTGGTGTTATGGCAAAAGCTGCAGTGGAAGAAAGGGTGTCGTTGGCGCTGTATCGTAAATACCGCCCAGGCGTGTTTGACGATTTTCGCGACCAAGACCAAATAGTCAAAGTGTTGGAGGCTGCAGTTGCGCAGCAAAAAATAGCGCATGCGTACCTTTTTGCAGGTGGGCGCGGCACAGGCAAAACATCTATGGCGCGTGCGTTGGCACACGCAGTGGGCACCAGCGACCAAGATATCTACGAGATGGATGCGGCGAGCAATCGCGGCATAGACGAGATACGCGAGTTGCGCGACGGAGTGTCGACCTTGCCGTTTGAGTCGACGTACAAGTTTTACATAATAGACGAGGCGCATGCGCTGACCCCCCAGGCCTGGCAGGCGCTGCTTAAGACGCTTGAGGAGCCGCCTAGCCACGCTGTGTTTGTGTTGGCCACCACCGAGCTCGACCGAGTGCCCGACACTATCATCTCGCGGTGCCAAACCTTTAAGTTTAAAAAACCATCCCACGAAACACTCAAAAAGTTATCGCTCGATGTTGCTAAAAAAGAGGGTGCGACGCTGTCTCCTGCGGGGGCCGAGTTGATAGCGCTTATGGGCGACGGGTCTTTCCGCGATACGCTTGGGATTTTGCAAAAAGTGCTCACGGTATCAAAAGACAAAACCCTCTCTGAGGAAGAGGTTGCCGCTGTTGTGGGTGCGCCGTCATCTGTTGCGGTTAATGATTTTTTGCAGGCGCTTGCGCGCAAGGACGCCGGGGCAGCGGTGGAAGTTTTTCATACCGCACTCCAGGGCGGGGTAGAGCCAAAAGTATTTTTGTTGCTCGTGGTAACAAAAGTGCGCAGCGTCTTGTTGCTCCGGTTTGTGCCTGGGCTTCGCAAACAATTTGCCGAGCAATTTAGCGAGAGCGACCAAGCGATACTTGCCGAGCTGGCAGGCCCAGCAGGGGCGGCGATAAATGCCAACCTTCTTGCAGAGCTCATTACCGCGCTGCTTGAAGTCGCGCACGCACCTATTCCGGCAATCCCGCTAGAGCTGGCGCTCTATCGCGTTGCAAGCCCACAAGCGTAGTGTGTAGGTTATTTGTTCAAGTCTAGTACCTCGTCGATACGAATTTTGGCTACAAAGTCGGGTACGTGGCTCACGAGTATCATGGCGCCCTGGTAGGTGTTTAGTGCTTCGGCAATAACCGGCAAGTGGCGGAAGTTTATGTGGTTGGTGGGCTCGTCGAGTATAAGTAGGCCCGGACGCTCCAAGACTAGCCGAGCAAAAGCCACGAGGCCTTTTTGACCTTCCGACAAGCTGCCTATTTTGGTGCGTACCACTTCGCCGCTAAGGAGAAAACCGGCTGCCACCGAGCGCATCCGTTCTTCATCTTTTTTATCCATCACAGCCATAAGCGAGTCGTACACGGTGTCGTCGAAGTTAAGCGTAGAGAAGTCTTGGCGGTAGTAGCCTATTTTGACCCCAGGCGCCACGGTCGTGCCCTCGGCGGTGCCGCTTGCGAGCGACTCCAACAGGGTGCTTTTGCCTATGCCGTTTGGGCCAGCAAGCTGCAGGTGGTTGCCGCGCTTGAGCGATATTTTTGCTTTGCGCACCGTAGGTTTGTGGTCTTTGATGACCTTGTAGGATGAAATACCCAACACTTCGCCTACGAGCCCTTCTTGTGCGGGTATCACAAACGACCGAATGGTTCGGTCTTCTTTGCGCACATCTACCATTTCTTCCTCCATTTCTTCTGCTTTGTCGCGCATGCGACGCGCCACGAGGCGCATCTGGCCACCCTTGTTGGCAAAAAAGTTTGCCTTGTCTTTGTTGGCCTGAATTTCTTTGGCAAGCAGTGCGTTTTTGCGGTTTTCTTTTTCTATGCGGGCAGAAATCTGTGCCACGGTGTCGAAGTAGTTACCGGCATACTGTTCGATTTTGTGTGTAAAGACATCTAGGTAGAGCACCACGTTGGTAAATGCATTTAAAAATTCGGCGTCGTGGGAAATAACAATGCAGGTCTTTTTGGAGTTAACCAAAAACTGTGTCAGGTGTTCGATACCTGCGTGGTCGAGGTTGTTGGTCGGCTCGTCGAGCAGTAGCAGATCTGCATCTTGTATAAGTGCCGAGGCCAGAAGCAAGCGCGCCTGCTGTCCGCCAGAAAATGCGCGTACTTTTTTGCTGTGGTCGGCTACAAGGTGCACCGCATCAAGCACTTTGTCTATACGCGGGTCTATGTCGTACACCTTGGTAGGGAAGCAAGATTCAAAAAACTCACGCACCGTCATGTCGAGCTGCTCTTTGGGTATAACCTGGCGAGCTTGCGCCACTTTGAGCCCGTGGGCTAGGTGCACCACGCCCGACTCTGGAGTTTTGGCGCCGGTGATTATGTCGAGCAGGGTACTTTTGCCCGCGCCGTTTTGGCCCATGATGGTGTTTTTGGTACCACGGCGCACAGAAAAGCTCACCTCTTTTAAAATAGGTTTGTTGTGCCCGTAGTCAAACGAGACATCCTCAAATCGTACTATTACTTCTTCTTTAGCCATAAATAGGTATACAAGTTCTTTTTTCTACAAAATAAAACCCCTCCAAAATAATGAGGGGGTTTTATTTGCGGTCGAGTAGTGCTTACGCAGCAACCTCTCCCTCCTCTGTAGGAGCTGGCATTGCAGGCTCCTCAACTGGGGTCTCCTCAGGCTTTACTTCTTCTGGATCCATATATGTGTGTACTTAGTTACCATGGTAAAGACGACCGAGCCTCCATAGTAGCATACTTTTTGTGAATGTCAGGCAACTACTCGAGGGTAATGCGCTCCAACACTACAGGCTCTGTGGGGCGGTCGGCTGCGTCGGTCTGTGTGTTGTTTATAGCGAGCATCACCTCCATGCCTGCGGTAACTTTACCAAAGACAGTGTGCTTGGTATCCAAAAAGCCATTGTCTGCGACATTAAGGAAGAACTGGCTACCGTTGGTGTTGGGTCCGGCGTTTGCCATAGAGATGGTGCCGGGCACGTTGCGGTTGTTGGCATGGATTTCGTCGGCAAAGGTGTAGCCTGGGCCGCCGGTACCCCAGCGGGCCATTTGTGAGTCGTCGCGGGTCAGTGGGTCTCCGCCTTGGTTCATAAAGTCTTTTATTACCCGATGGAATTTGGTGCCATCATAAAAACCGCTTTGGGCAAGTTTGATAAAGTTAGCAACCGTGTTTGGCGCGTCTTGTTGCAAGAGCTCCAAAGTTATGGCTCCTTTGTTGGTGTGTAGGGTAGCGGTCATAATTTGTTTTGTATTAACCTGAGTAGTAATAGGGGTGTTTTGCACCTGCGCTGCGGGGGTGGTGTTGGTCTGTGCGCTACTTGGCACAGCCGCAGGCGGTGGTACGTCGCTCGACAAAAATCGATACGCCAATACTAACCCGCCTACAACCAACACAACGCCCACAAGTGTGCCTAGTATTTTTAACATATTATTTTGCTTTTTGTGTCTTTGGTGGTCGCTCGAGTATTCCAAGCAGCACAAACAAAAAGCTTAGCGTTAGTGGTCCCAAAAATATCCCTAGCGGCCCAAACAGCGCTAACCCGCCGAGCACGCCTACAAGCACGAGTAGGGGGTGTACCTCGGTACCTCGGCTCATAAGGCGTGGGCCCAGGAAGTTGTCGACAAGACCTACAGCCAAAATACTCCACAGCGCGAGCCCTAGTGCCACCGTGGTGTCGCCTGTAAACAAAAGAAAGGCGATACCAGGCACGAGCACCAAAGAAGTGCCCACTCCGGGGATGAATGAGGCGAAGGTCGCTACCATACCCCACAATACAAAGTTGGGGATACCAAACAAGAAAAACCCAAACCCGGTGAGCGTGCCTTGTATAAGGCCAATGGTAAAGCTGCCTTTGATTATCGAATTGATGGCTGACCCTAGCCGAGTAAAGACAAACTCGTCGTCGGTGTCGCTTAGCGGACTAAGCGCGATTATTGCTTTTTTAAATTGCGGACCGTCCTTGAGCATGTAGTAAAACGAAATAAAGAAAATCAACAAACTAAGGAAAAATGCTGCGATACTTGTGGCGACGCTGCCCAGGTGTGTCGCCAAGTACGACACGGCCATGCGTGCGTATTGGTCGAGGTCGCCGCCCAGCGTGTCGAACACTCCACCGGCGCCGGGGATGACGCGGTCTACCAACAAGCCGATGTTGTCTATGGTTGTCGACACGTAGGTGTGGCCGTTTGTACCGGTAAAGGATGTAGAAAGCGATCGAGCCTCGTTGAATATTTGTGAGCCAAGGAAGAAAAGCGGAAGCACAATACACACACTGGTTAAGACTACGGTGGCGAGTGCGGCCATGGCGCGGCCGGGGATGTAGCGCAACACCCATGCATAGAGCGGCTGCAATACTACTGCGGCTATTGTGGCCAACACGAGCGGGCCAAAAAACGGTTGGATAATGTAGGCAGTAGTAACAAACAGTAGTGCCAACAAAATAAGCAAAAAATACGGTCGAAGTATCTCAGCCCTCATGCACATATTGTAGCACGCACTTTTGGTGCGCTACTGGTACTGTATGAACACTGGCCTTGGCTGCAGCTCGAGTATCTCTTTGGGGGTTAGCAGGCGTGTGCTTGGTGGACGTATGTCGTTTTTGTAAAATAATTTAAAACCAGCAAATTGCACCGGCTCGGGGTAGATAACCTGGTTGTAGGTGCCTATCTTTTTTGCGGGCGAGCCCCAGCCGTCCATCACCATGACAATTTGCACCTCGGGCAGCGGGCGTATCTGGTCTGTGCGCTTGACCATGTTGTGGGTAAAGCGGTGCACGATGAGCACCTTGGGCGGCAAGTTATGCTCGCGTACCAGCTTGGCCAAGTGCTCGGCTGCGTAGTTGATGTCTGCAGCGTCCAGGCTGCCAATGACCGTGCCTGGTTTGGCACCGCCCTTCATAGCAAACTCGGGGTCGAGTGCAAGGTGCACTTCTGGTTTGGACAGATAGTTGTCTAGGTCGGTTATCTCGGCCTCGAGACTGCTTAAACCGATTTGAATATCTAAAATAACAATACCGTCGACTCGCTTTGCCAAAGCAAGCGCGTGGTCGAGTTGGCTCTCGGGCATGCGCAGGCGGTGCTTACCGTCTTTGCCGGGGCTTTCTTGCGCAGTAACGGCAATGTACTCTATGGCCGGTATGACAGGGGTGTCCGGGTCGGCCGCCTCCCAGCGTGCGACCTCGGCCTCAAGGCGTGCAAGCATGTCGTCTGTTTCGTACTCGCCAAGCGCGCCCATTTGTTTGGAATAAAAATTGCCGTAGTACGCCAAGATGCGACTGAAGGGGAGTATGGCGCCCGGGTTTGGGTACACTGTTTTAGGTGGCCAGAGTGTGGGCTTGGTGGTAGAGGCTGTGGTAGTGGACGGCGCTGGGTTGTTAGCCAAGTGCAGCATCTTTGCATCGTATGCCACTTTGTCTAGGACGGGGATTTTTGCCGCAGGGGTAGGGGCCGCCTCTTCTATGGGCGCGTTTGCGTTGTAGCTGACGGCAAAGAGGCTCGACGAACTAAGTGCGTATATTGCCGCACATGCAAAGACAAACCCGCCCACAAGCCATGCTGTGTGTTTGTGCTGCATAGCTAGGGTGTGCGGTTAGGTAAGTGTTGAATAGCGTCTTGGAAGTACTGCGTCAGCACATTAAGTCCGGGTATGATGCCCAGCAGCGACAAGCCCCAGCCAATAGCCACCAGGGCAACAATACTGCCGACAATTACGCCAGCACCTTGCCAGATGCCGTGCAAAAAAGCATGACGGCTGGTAGGGGTGCGCTCTTTAATCTGCTCTAACTCCTCTTCAATATTTTCGAGAATCTTGAGTCCTGTCTTTTCTGCCTGTTGGTCCATGCACACCAGTATATACCAAGGTGCATCAGAGTCTCTACTAGGGATACTTTTTACTTACTATAGAGCGCAAATAGTGCCTTAGTGCCGGCGAGGTTTTTCTCCCACTCCACACTGGTGTGGTCGGCAAGCTCTACGGTGATGGCTGGTATGCCTATAGACGCTAGCCAGCCTTCGGCGTCACCGGTAATTGGGTACGCATCGAAGGAAAGTATTGCGGGGTAGCCAGCTGCGCTTGCGTAGGTTTCCATAACAGCGCGTGTCTGGGGTAATACACCGGCCTCGCACTCGGACGCATAGACGGCGTTTGCTTGGCTGTGCCAAAAGACCACAGCATTTGGCGAGGACTTAGAGACAAAGTCTCGTATGGCGCGGGCCTCTGGTTCGGAAAAGGCTTGAGTGCCGGGGCTAACTTGTTTGCTACGCCAAGTGCTGGTTGGTTGCCACTTGCAGGCGAAGTTCCGGTTGATATCTACCTCGTTTGCGTTAAAGCGTCCAGCCGCCAGAGTGTCGGCATCTGTCGAAGCGTCGGCAGCGCTAAAGCGACCTTCTTTGCCTACTACTTTAAACACTCCATCTGGGTTTGCGGACGGGATAATGGTAACAGTAACGCCCTCTGCAACAGCGGGGTTTGCTTTTAGATAGTCGATAAGTTCGTATGCCAACAAGACACTATTCCATTCGTAGCCGCCGTGTATGCCGCCCACAAACAGCAAGTGCTTGCCGCTTTGGCCAAAGGTGTAGGCTTCTATCGAACGCCCTTCGACAGACTTGCCTATAGTGGTAACCTCGGGGCCTTGCGCGGTGGGTGCAACAGGGGCGGGGGCTGGAGCATCTTTTGTTGCCCACCACACACCCACGCCTACAAGCGCCATAAGAATTAAGACAATAACAAGTAGACGCCGCATATAGTAGCGCTACTGTGCGTAGTGTTTAAACAATGCGGTAATGCCGCTTAGGTTTTTGTCCCACTCGATGCTGCTGTGTGTGGTGAGCAAAACACTAATAGCGGGGATTTCTTTTTTGGCGAGCCAGTTGACCATGTCTCCTGTGATGGAATAAAAGTCAAAGTCGTTTGATGCTTTGTAGCCTGCTGCCTTGGCATAGAGGTTGGTGATGGTTTTGGTTTCGTCCAAGACGCCGTTGTGGCAGCTGGAGGCAAAGACGCCGCCGCCAGCGCTGTACCACACCACCACGGCCTCTGGGGTGTTGGACTCTATGTACGCTTTAATTGCCTGGCTTTCGGGCTCGGAAAAGGCTTGTGTGCCGCCGCTTACGGTCTTGCTTTGCCAGGTTGCGGATGCTTGCCAGTCGCAGTCGAAGTTGCGGTTAAGGTCGACTTTGTTGGCGTTAAACCGTCCGGCGATAACCGTTGTTTGTGATGAAGGAACGTCAGTAGGAGAGAAGCGCTCAGCAGTACCCACGACGCTGTAGAGACCGTCTGGGTTTAAAGTAGGAATGACGGTTACTTTGATGTTACTTGGAATTGCCTCGGGGTTTGCAGCAAGGTAGTCCATCAAGTTGTGTGCCACAAGAGTCGTGTTCCACTCGTAGCCACCGTGTATGCCGCCCACAAACAAAAGCTCGGTAGTGCCTTGGCCGTATTGGTAGAGTTCGATATCGCGACCTTCGACCGACTTGCCTATAACCACTTTGCCTCCATGCGGAGTTGAGGTGGCGGCAGGTGGGGTGGTTGGGTCGGGCGTGGTTGTGGGTGGCGGGTTGGTTGTGGCTATAAACCCAGCAGGAAGCCAGAAGTATGCACCAACTCCCAAAAGCACAAGCACGGCAACTACTGCGAGAATGATTTTAGTCATAGAGAGATATAGTTAGGCGAATAGTGTAATCGAATCGGGGGAGAACCTCTCTTCATTAAAGCACTGTGGGTACAGACTAACAACCAGTATCTGTAGTTTGCCTGAAGCAGCTACCTCAAACGCGCGCGCTGGCAATAAGTGTGTGCTTTTGCTCGCGCGAGAGTTTTTTAATTGCGGCTTCGCGCACAGAGGCCTGGCTGCGGTTTGTATGCGCTTCGCTGTAGACAATGCGCACCGGCTTGTGCGCGCGTGTGTAGTGCCCGCCTTTGCCTGCTTGGTGTTGGGCAAACCGTCGGCTCAGATCTGTGGTGATGCCGGTGTAGAGCGACTTGTCGGCGCACTCAATAATATAGACCGTGTACATGGGGCTAATAGTACGCCCTGTTCGCAAAATCCGTATTTTTTGCTATTCTCAAGGAGTTATTGTGCGGTTCGGCAAATATTGGGATATCGTCCCTGGCCGGCAAAGCCCGTCCGCGGGCAGGCTAATGGTAGGACTATGCATTGGTATGTATATATCTTGCGGAGTTTGAAAGATGGCGGATATTATGTTGGGTTGACTTCAAATCCAACAAACCGACTTGCCTACCATAATGCCGGAAAAGTTCGTTCAACAAAGTTTCGAAAACCCTTTGAACTTTTATATAAAGAAGCTTATGCTACAAGGGCGGAAGCCCGAGAGCGTGAGAAATATCTTAAAAGTTACAAAGGGGCGAGTGAGAAACTCTCTATAATTGAGAGTGTATCTGTAAAATAATTGGGATATCGTCTAATGGTAGGACAGAGGCCTTTGAAGCCTTTAATCGGGGTTCGAATCCCTGTATCCCAGCCAAAAAATAGAATCACCGTTTTCGCCAAAATTCGGAGCGTCGCAAAGCGACGCGACTGGAGTTTCCGCCAGAATTCGCCAAGGGTTTTTGAAATCCAAAAGAAGCGAGCGGGACGCGAGGCGGGGGTTCGAGCCAATCTTTTTAAGAAAATCTCTTTTGGCTTCGAGATTTTCTTCGGAAGCGATAATTACGGCTTGGTTACTGTCTAAAATGAATTGTTTAGAAAGTTCGAGCCAGCGATTGCCTTTTCGTTCAAAATCTTTCAATTTCTCTAAAAAATCAATTTTTTGGTTGAGGAGCTTTTGCTTCTTGGCGATATACTCCTCGCTCGTAATTGTGCTGTCCAAATGAGCGTCAAGAAGCCTATCTAGCGTCTCCTCAACACTTTTGATTTGATTTTTCAGATTTTGAACGAAAAGCTCGTCAGAGTGGAAACTGCTCGCTTGTTCCTTTTCTAATTCAGCGAGCATGAATTCTTTCCACTCGGACGGCAAAGAAACTTTTTTGATAGTGTCATTCACTTGTTCGGCGAGGAATTCTTCGCGGATATATTTTTGCGCACAAACACCTTTCTTTTTAGTACAACGATAATAGGTATGACCTTTCTGCACTTCACTTGTGATACCACAGCCACATTCTCCGCACAAAAATATTCCACGAAAGACATGTTTGATAATTCCTCGCTTCATCGGGTGAGCATTCCTCGCCGAAACTTCCGCGCACTTATCAAAAAGTTTCTTTGAAATCGCTGGCTCGTGCTTTCCTTGGTAAAGTTCTTTGTTGAACAAAAACATTCCGTAGTAAAAAGGATTTTTCAATATCATCTGCGTGTTTGAAATAGTGAGAACTTTACCATTTTTAGACAGCAAGCCTTTTTGGGCGAGCAAATTCCTTGTAGCTTTCAGAGAATAATTTCCAGTAGCGTAGACTTCGAACATTTTTCTGACGAGGCGAAATTTTTCTGGGTCGGGAATAATTTTCTTGTTTAGTTTGTCATTCAAATATCCAGTGAGAGCTTGACCGGACTGTTCGCCTCGTCTTACTTTCTGTCGAAGTCCACGCTTCACATTCTCTGAAAGATTATCCACATAGTATTTGCTCTGCCCAAAAGCAATATTTAACATAAACTTACCTTGTGGCGTAGCATCGAACCAAAAGGTCGGGAATTTTAGCTCCTTAATTTTGCCAAGGTCGCACAGATAGATTATCTTTCCGCCGTCAATACTATTTCTCGCCAATCTATCGGGATGCCAAGCTAAAATTCCCGACGCTTTTCCTTTTTCTATGAGCGAGAGCATATTGTTGAAAATAGGTCTGCCCGGCTCTTTAGCGGTCTGTGACTCAACAAAAGTTTCAACAATTTCCAACTGCTCTCGCTCGGCAAATTCTTTCAACTCGTCAATTTGCGATTCAATACTCAAAATCTGACGATCTGGCTCGTCGGTAGATTTTCTCGCATATAGAAAGAATTTGTTCATAGAAAAAGGTTTATGTTAAATATTGATAATTATCGCTTAAAGATTGGCTCACAAAATTACTATTTTGACTGTTCGGAGAACAGAGAACCCCCGCCTCGCGTCCCGCTCGCTTCTTTTGGATTTCAAAAACCCTTGGCGAATTCTGGCGGAAACTCCAGTCGCGTCGCTTTGCGACGCTCCGAATTTTGGCGAAAACGGTGATTCTATTTTTTGGCTGTGTCTCCTGAACAAAATCCGAACTTTTTTCCAAAACAATCCGAGCGAGGACTAACCTGCGCGCCTCGTCCGCTCCCTGCGGTCGCGGGAGCAAAACCAAAAATTTTCCTTACCTTTCTTCTTTTCCTCGGCGGGGGGTGTGG